>NZ_JACJMB010000026.1 GCF_016902615.1 Collinsella tanakaei | reverse complement strand
CGTTGGGGACGGGGCGGTTTGGAGACATCCTGCGCCCGGCCGGGCGCAGGATGTCTCCAAACCGCCCCGTCCCCAACGAGGACATCATGAGCGGTAGAATGGGCGCACAGGACACGAGGAGAGGAGATGCCCTATGCCTGGCAAACGCACCGATGTCATCAGCTGGGATGAGTTCTTCATGCGCGTCGCCATCGCGGCGTCCCTGCGCAGCAAGGACCCTAACACGCAGGTGGGGGCCTGCATCGCCGACACGAACCATCGCATCCTCTCCGTCGGCTACAACGGCACGCCCTCGGCACTGAACGACGACGAGTTCCCTTGGGACACCGTCGACGACCCCTTGCACGACAAGCACAGCTATGTGATCCACGCTGAGGCGAACGCCATCTTGAACTATCGCGGTTCGCTGAAGGACATGGGCGGCGCCACGGTGTACGTGACGCTCTTCCCCTGCCACGAGTGCGCGAAGACCCTCGTCCAGGCGGGTATCGGCGAGGTCGTCTACCTGTCCGACAAATACGAGGGCACCGAGGACAACCTCGTCTCGAAGAGCATCCTCGACCGCTGCGGCATCACCTACCGCCAGGTGACCGTCGAGGAGTAGGAGCGCTGGGGGTCGAGTTCGGCAAGCCGGCGGGCAACCCGCCTCTCTAGGGGCTTTCCCCATATTTGTGTATACGCCGTGGACGAAAGCGTCTAAACTTATGGCGTTAACGTGCAGTCGGGAAATATTTATTCTGACTGCAGAATAAATAGGGGAGAGGCAGAAAGAGGGGGAGCCCATGTTCTCTCTGCACAAGACACGGGGCGGTGTGCATCCGCCCCAGTGTAAGGATTTGCGGGAATACGCCTGCACATCCCTTACACCACCTACGCGTGTTCGCATACCGCTGAACATGCATATCGGCGGGCCGTGCAAGCCGGTCGTCGCGCCTGGCGACCACGTCTATGTCGGCACGCTGATCGGTGACGGATCGGGCCTGTATGCTCCGGTCCACGCGAGTATCTCGGGTACGGTCGTCTCGACCGATACCGAGAAGCTGCCCACCGGCGCCACGGCGCCCGTGGTGGAGATCGAGTCGGACGGCAAGATGGAGAAAGACCCCTCCATCACGCTGCCCACCTACACCACGAAAGAGGAGTTCCTCGACTGCGTGCGCGCCTCCGGCGCGGTCGGCCTCGGCGGCGCTGCGTTCCCGACGTGGTTCAAGATGCGCGCGCCCGAGGGCAAGCAGTTCGAGTTCCTCATCATCAACGGCATGGAGTGCGAGCCCTACATCACGAGCGACTATCGCCAGATGATGGAGCATTCCGACCGCGTGGTGGACGGCGTGCACCGCATCGCGACCGCCCTCGAGATTCCCGCGGCGGTCATCGGCATCGAGGACAACAAGCCCGAGGCCATCGAGAAGCTGAGCGAGGTCGTGGCGAACAAGGGCTTCGGCGACCAGATCCAGGTCATGTCCATCCCGACGAAGTACCCGGCCGGCGGCGAGAAGGTGCTCATCAGCGCCACGACGGGGCGCGACGTGCCCGCCGGCGGCCTGCCCGTCGACGTGGGCTGCCTCGTGGTGAACGTCACCACCGCCTCGCGCATCGAGCACTACTTCCGCAACGGCATGCCGCTCGTCACCAAGACGCTCACGCTCGCGGGCGACTGCGTGGCGAACCCGGGTAACTACCGCGTGCCCATCGGTATGAGCGTGCGCGACATCATCGATGCTGCCGGCGGCCTCACCAAGGAGCCCAAGAAGATTATCATGGGCGGCCCGATGATGGGCCGTACGCTCACGAGCGTCGATTGTCCCATCATCAAGGCGAACAACGCCATCCTGTGCCTCGATGACGCGGCGGTGCTCCCCGAGGAGACGCCGTGCATTCGCTGCGGCCGCTGCGTGCGCGTCTGCCCGCTCGGCCTCATGCCCTTCGCGCTCGACGCCGCCTCGCGCAGCCACGACGTGATCGCGCTCGACGAGCAGGCGGTCATGAACTGCATGGAGTGCGGTTCCTGCGCATTCACCTGCCCGGCGCACCGTCGCATCGTCGCGGCGATCCGCGAGGGCAAGGCGTTCTATAAAAGCGAGGTCCAGCGCCTCACTCAACCGGTGAAGGGGGCGTAAGGGAGCGCTATGAATCTCATCAACGAAGCTTCGCCGCATTTTGCCGGCAAGGATTCCACCTTCAAGATCATGGGCTGCGTGTGCCTGGCGCTCGTGCCCACGCTCATCGCGGCGACCGTGCTCTACGGTCTCGGCGCGCCGCTGCTCGTGCTCGTCTGCGTCGCCACGGCGCTCGTCTGCGAGCACCTGTGCTGCATCGCCATGCATCGCGAGTCGACCGCAGGCGACATGTCCTGTGTCGTGACGGCCATGCTGTTCGCGTTCACCCTGCCCGCCAACTGCCCGTTTTGGGTGGCGGTGCTCGGCACGGCCTTCGCCATCATCGTGGTGAAGATGCTGTTCGGCGGCATCGGCTGCAACCTGTTCAACCCGGCCGTGGCCGCGCGCGTGTTCGTGATGGTCGCGCTGCCCGCCGCGCTGTCGTCCTATCCTGACGTGGCCGGCAAGCCGCTCGACGCCATCACCGGCGCCACCCCGCTCGCGATGGCGGCCTCGGGTGACATGCCCTACAGCTACCTCGACCTTCTGCTCGGCAACCACGCCGGTGCGCTGGGCGAGACCTGCATCCTGACGCTGCTGATCGGCTACATCTTCCTGCTCATCGTGCGCGTCGTCGACGCGTGGGCGACCCTGCCGTTCATCGGCGTCGTAGCCATCATCTCCGCGTTCTGCGGCCAGGACGTCGTCTACCAGCTGCTCTCCGGCGGTCTGGCCATGGGCGCGTTCTTCATGGCGACCGACTACACCACCACGCCGATGACGCCCGCGGGCAAGATCATCTTCGGCGTGGGCTGCGGTCTTGTGACCGGCCTGGTGCGCTTCTTCGCGTCGTCCCCCGAGGGCGTCGCCTTCTCGATCCTGTTCATGAACATGTTCGTGCCGCTGATCGACCGCTATACCCGCCCGCTTCCGGCAGGAGGTGTCAAGAATGCCCTCATCTAACTCCTGGTTCGCCCGCCATCGCGAGGGCGCCTGGTACTCGCTGGTCATCGTGGCGCTCGCGGCCGTGGTGTGCGGCGGTGTGGTCGCCGGCGTGAACTATGCCGGCCACGACGCCTTCGCCGCGGCGGACCTGCGTCTCGACGAGGCGAAGGGCGGCGCCCAGCGCGCGCTGCTGTTCCCGGACGCCTCCTCGTTCGAGCAGGTGAGTGCGCCTGCCATCGAGGGGCTCAACTCCGTCTACAAGACCAACGACGGCGCGTGGATCTTCGACTGCTCGGCGACCGGCTATCACGGCGACGTCGAGCTCATGGTCGGCATCAACGCCGACGGCACGATCGCCGGCATCCAGGTCGTTGCCGAGGACGAGACCGACGGCATCGGCACGAACGCGCTGACCGATGAGTACCTCGGCTCGTTCGCGGGCCTTGAGGCCGCCGGCTCCGTCACCACCGAGGAGGCCTCCGGCGACGCCACGCATGTCGACGGCGTCTCCGGTGCGACGTTCACCACGAATGCCGTCATCGGCTGCGTGAACATCGCGCTCGAGGCCTATGCGCAGTTGGGGGGTAACTAACATGGCGCTGAACGAGCTTATCCAGCGTGAGCAGGACGAGCGCGTGCGTGCGCTCACCCACACGCCCACGTTCCTGGTCGTCGCCGGGTCGCTGCCCGGTCTGTTCGTCGCCACGTCACTCACGAACGGCTTCGCCATCGGCGTCGTGTCCGCTGTGAGCATCGTGGCCATGGCCATCCTGGCGCGCCCGCTGCGCGCCATCACCGGCCGCTTCACCTACATCCCCGTCACGCTCATGGTGAGCGCCGCCATCGCCGTGCTGCTCGGCTTCGCGGTGCGCGTCATCGACCCGGTCGTGAACGAGGCGCTCGGCATCTACGTGCCGCTCGCCGCAGTGAACGCCCTGGCGATGGCCTTCGTGGCATCCGACGGCTTCGCCGCCAGCCCGGCGCCCAAGTCCTCTGTGGTCACGGCGCTTCTCGCCGCGGTCTGCACCGTCGCGACCCTGTCGTTCGTGGGCCTCGTGAACGGCATGTTCACAACCGGCGAGATCTTCGGTCTCACGATGGGCGAGCTTGCCGCGAGCCCGATCGCCATCTTCGGCAAGCCGGCCGGTTCGCTGCTCGTGCTCGCGCTTGTCGCGGTCTTCGTCCAGTCCATCGAGCATGCCGTCGCGATCTCGCGCGCGGATGCTGAGGGAGGTGAGCGCTAATGGAGTTCCTGAGCTCCCTCTTTACCGCCGCGCTCGACAATAACGTCGTGTTCGCCCAGCTTGTGGGCATGGTCGCGGTGCTGCTCGTGGCTTATCGCCCGCAGGACGCCTTCAAGTTCGGTGGCCTTTTGTGGGTCGCCTGCACACTGTCCGGCCTTCTCGGCTGGCCCCTGTACGCCGGCTTTCTCGCCCCGTGGGGCGTGGGCTACCTCGCGCCGATCGCCTACGTGCTCGTGAGCACGTTCGCCATCTTTTTCATCGGCGCCCTGTACTGCATCCGCAAGGGCGTCGAGGTGCGCGAGCGCATGCTCGTCGCGGCGACGCTGCTGTCGCTCAACGCCGCGGTGCTCGCGGTGCCGCTCGGTAACGCTGTCGTGGCCGACACCCTGACGTTCGCCGCCGCATGCGGCAGCTCCATCGGTGCCGGCATGGGCGCGTTCATCGCCGTCGTGGTGTTCGCCACGCTGCGCAACCGCATCAACGAGACCATGGTGCCGCCCGCGCTGCGCGGTCTGCCCATCTCGCTCGTGACGGCGTCGCTCGTGTGCCTGGCGTTCACGTGCGTCGCCGGTATCGCCGGCGGCCTGTTCGTGTAGGAGGCGGATATGGATCCCATCATCATGATCGGCGTGCCGCCGATTCTCATGGCCGTCATCGCGGTGCCCGTGGCTATCGTTTTGGGCATCACGGTCGGTTGCTGGAACTACCGCGACCGCTGTGAGGCGGAAGATGCCGCCGAGGCGGCGGCCGGCGCCGAGTCGACCGACGACGTCGACGCATAAGGCGCTCAGCTGAAGCGCGGCATCGTTTGCGTGGCGGTGCGCCCCGGGGTTTCGGGGCGCACCGCCTTTTTCATGTGTGACCTACGTGGGCGCACATTACGCCCGCGTTGCCGTCGCCTACGGGGCCATGCGCGTCGAGTGCGTGGCGCACGGGGAGTAGGAATAGGAGCAGCCCCGGATGGGGCTGCGGAGAGTGGAATGAACATGATTGCAAGAAAGGGGTGAGCCGCAGCGGCGGCTCACCCCTTCTCGTAGGCTGTCTCGATTCTACGCGGCGCTCACGGGGATCTCCACATCGCCCACGGTCACGCTCGCGATGTCTCTCGCGGCCACGATGCGGTCGTAGGTGACTGTCTTGGTGACGGCGCTCGTGCCGTCGTCCTGCTCCATGGCGGTGGTGTTGGCGTTGGTCGCGTCGAAGGTCGTGCCGTCCGCGAAGGTTACGGTGACGGGCAGGCCGGTGACCGCGTTCACCTCGGTCCGGCTTTCGTCGGTCATCTTGCCCGTGGGTCCAAGGTTGCCGATCTGGCGGTCGATCGTGTAGTCGACCGTGACGCCGACGGAGGACGCCTTTACGGCGTCGACCGTAACGTCTGCGCCCTGCCAGGTGGTCTTCTGGCCGGCTGGCAGGTCGACAGTGGTGTCGACGTAGTTCATCTCGAACTTGAGGCTCCAGTTGCCGGTCACCAGGGTCGTGTACCCTGCCTCGGCATCGTAGGCCCTGATCTCGCACATCGAGAAACGCATAGTGCGCCCGATGATGCCGGCGCCGTTCCAGGTGGTGAAGCCCATGGTCTCGGCGTACTGGATGGTGCCGTCGCCGGGGTCGGCGTCGTAGAACCGGGACGCACCGCCCCCGCCACTGACACCATCGACGTGGCGGGTGGCGTCGGCCACGAGCGGCAGCGTGCCGTCGCCCCCGGGTTCTATCCCTTCGAGTACAGAGGGATCGTCGAACTGGACGTCGTACACGACGGTGAAATTCGACTGGTCTCCCACCACGGCCTCGGCCGTCACGGTGACGCCGTTCGAGGAGCAGCTCGCGCCAATCGGTCGTCCCACCTCGTTTAGGAGCTCGGTCTGGGCAGGCGCACCGCCAAAGACGTCGGAGAGCACGTCGGCCGGGTTGGGCAGCACACCCGCCGCCACGGCGACGGTACCGCCCCCGCCCAGGGCGAGCGCCAGGGCGAGCCCGGCGGCGACGCGCGCCCAGCGGTGCATCCGACGCTTGGGACGGCGTGCGGACATGGTCGGGACCGCGGCGGGAGCTCCGGTCTGCCCACCCTTCTCGACGGCCCTTGCCGCCGCGGCCGTGCGCAGGCGCTCGGTCATGCGGGCCTTGGTCTCATCGGAGAAATGCAACTCATCCATCGATTGGGTGTAGGAATCAAGCGGGGAAATCATCGTAGTCTCCCTCCAGGTCGTCTCTCAGCCTTGCCCGGGCGCGGCTCAGCCGCTGGCGCACGGCGTCGTCGGTGGCGCTCACGATCCGTGCGACCTCGCGCGTGGGGTAGCCCTCGTAGTAGTGCAGGTAGACCGCCTCGCGCTGCGGCAGCGGGAGCGCCATCACGGCGCCGAGCACGCGCTCGGCGCGCCGCCGGAGCGCGTCCTCTCCGGGCGCCTGCGCCACCGCCGGCTCCGGCACGTCGTCGAGCCCCACCGCCGGGTGCGCGCCGCGGTCGCGCAGCAGGTTCCTACAGGCGTTGGCTGCCACGCGTATGACCCAGGCGCGCTCGTGGCCGGGGTCGCGAAACGGCTCCTCGCGGCAGATGAGCTTCACGAGCGTGTCCTGGCAGACGTCCTCGGCGTCGGCCGTCGAGCGCAGGTAGGTGTAGCACACACGCAGGACGAGGTCAGCGTAGTCGCGCACGAGCCGCTCGGGGTCGCGGTCGGGTGCGCGGTTCGGTCCTGTCATCGGCAGCCTCCTCTCGTGATTCGTCAGGCGTCTCGGTGTCGCAGCTGTCTTTCCCCTTCGCCTATTACACACGGGAAGGAAGGGAATGTGACAGGGGCTTGTGAGAGAAATGCTCTTGTCATCAATGGAGGCGAGCGGGCACTCGCTTTACCGCGTTTCGTCGCGTTGCCGTGTGCGGCGGCGCATGCGAGAATGGTTCTGTTCTCGCGACCGAAGGAGCCCCGTGAGTAATTTGCCCTCGCACCGTCTCGATCCGCGCATGCTGCGCGTGTGGTGCATCTCGGACGTCATCGGCATAGCGGTGGTTGCCGTGTTGGCCGTTGTCGCTTGGTTTGTTGTTCGCCATCTGGGCGGTGACGTCTTCTGGGTCTACCTGGTGGCCGGTGTGATCGAGGCCATCTGCGTGGGCGACCTTCTCATCTCCCCGCGTGTTGAGTACGCAACGTGGCGCTACGATGTCACGCCCACCGACGTCGACCTCTACCACGGCGTTTTCACCAAGAAGCGCGTGCTCGTGCCCCTTGTGCGCGTCCAGCATGTGCAGACCAAGCAAGGGCCTATCCTCCGGGCACACGGCTTGGCGACGGTCACCGTCTCCACGGCGGGCGAGAGCTTCGAGATTCCCGGCCTTGCCGAGGACGATGCCAACGAGCTGCGCGACCGCGTGGCCGAGCTCGCGCGCCTCGCTAAGGAGGACGTGTGAGCGCGGGCGAGAAAGATGCGCTTGGCACGCCGGGCGTTGACGTCAATGGCCTGGAGAAAGATCTCGAGCGGCTGGCCGTCCCGGAGCACTCGCTTTTCGAGGACGCGGATGCCACCCCGGCGGCGCTTCTTGGTGCGCACCGCGCCAACCCGCTCTCGGTGGTCGTCGAGGCATTCAAGATGTCGTCCGGCTTGGTGGCGTTTGCCGCGTTTTTCCTGGCGCCCGACTTCTTTGCCGGGGATCTGGGGACGCTTTCCAAGCTGGTCCTGGCTGCTACGGCCATCTTCGCGGTCTGCCTGCTTTTGAGCCTTGTCGCCTGGCGTTTCAGGACTTGGGAGCTCACGGCGGAGGGCGTTCGCCTGTGCCGGGGTCTGTTCAACCGACGCAGCCTCACGATTCCCTACGAGCACATCCACACGGTTACGATGAGCTCCTCGCTGCTCGACCGCGTCTTCGGCCTCATATCCCTTGACCTCGACACGGGCGCTGCTGCTTCGGAGGGAGAGGCATCCAAGATCTCCGGCCTTCGTGCAGGAGAGGCCGGAGATCTTCGCGAGGAACTCTTTCGCCGCAGGCGCGCTGCCGACGGACGGGCTATGGTGGGTGAAGAGGGTTCGGCTGCGGCCGACAGACGGCTCGAAGAGCAACCGCTTGCCACCTTCTCGCTTGCAGGCCGCGAGCTCGTGCTTGCCGCGGCGTCGCAGATGAGCGCCGGTGGCCAGGCAATCGCGCTCGTGGTCCTCCTCGTCAACGGGGTCAATCAGCTGATCGAGTGGGAACTTCTCGATGTCGTTGGGAAGGGCTCGGAGCTCATGGCCGGCATCGCCCCGATGATCGTGCCCGTGGTCCTGGCGTTTCTTGCTACCGCGTTTCTCTTGGGTGCGGTCGTTTCGTTTGCAGCCAATCTCGTGCGCTACGCGGGGTATCGCGTCGAGCGCTATGCGGACCGCGTCGTAGTCGAACATGGCTTGCTCTCTCGGTCGTCGCGTGCGCTTGCGATGGGCCGCGTGCAGTACGTGGTGGTGCGCCAGGGTATCATCCGCCAGCTCATCGGGTATGCCGAGGTTTCGGCGCAGGTGGTTTCCGCTCCGGGGGAGACCGACGGGGAGCCCTCGGGCAGCGTGCTTATGCATCCGTTCATTCGCGTGAGCGAGATCGACGCGTTTCTTGCCCAGGTGCTTCCGGATTACGCGGGCGTTCTTGCCAATGCCGAGCTGGGGCGTCTGGGGCGCGTTGCGCGCAGGCGCGCCGTGGTGCGCGCGGTGATCTGGTGGCCGTTCGCGACGGCGATCTTTTTCGGCGTGCATTGGCTGTTCGGTCTCTCCGACCTGCTTGCGAATGTCGGCTGGTTGCTGGAGCCGATGCTTGTGGCGGGGATGTTGCTGGGCGTGGTGCTGCTCGTGGGGCTCGTGGCGGATGCTCTTCGAGCCTGGGGCGCGGCGCGCTACGGGCATACCGTCCGCGAGCTGGTGCTCGTTACCGGTGGCCTTACGCGGCTCACCGTGATCGCGGTGCGCTCCCACCTGCAGCGCGCGGAGGTGCGTGCCAACCCCTTCCAGCGCCGTGCCGGTGTGGCTACGTTTTCCGTCCGCACCGCGGCGAGCGATGCCGGCGGCCTCTCCCTTCGCGATCTGCCGGCCGACGCGGCGGATGAGCTTCTGGCCTGGTACCGCCCGCGCAGGTAGCCGACAAGATGGCGACAGGACGGTGCCAGGTTCAATCTTGTCGCCATCCTGTCGCAAAAAGTGGGGACATCGGATGGGTTTTAAGCTCCGGGTCCAGACAAGCGCCTTTTTTGACCTCTTGTTTTCGCAGATAGAAAAAGTCGTCGATGCGGGCCCGGTCCTTTTTAGGCGTCCAAAGTCCGGACTTCTTGCTAAAACGGACCCCCTTTCATCCCGGCGAGGGGGATGGAGAGGGCGGCAGACGCGCCGCCGTCCGGCAGATTGGCGAGAACGAGGTCGCCGCCGTGTGCGCAGGCGCTCATCGCCGGTGCGCTTGCCGCCCCGCTGCCGGCACTCGGGACCTTCGCGGCGCTCGCCGCCCTCTACCTCCCCACGATGGCAGCCTGCATGTGCATGAGCGTCGTGGCCACGAGCTGGCTCCAGACCGAGAGTCCCGGCACCCTCGTGGGCAAGGTCATGGCGCTCGCCCTCATGCTGGCTAACTTCGCCACGCCCTTGGGCCAGCTCGGCTACGGCGTCGCGCTCGACCTCGTCCCCGCATGGGCCATCGCGCTCGCGGCAGCCGGCGCCACCGTCGTCGTTGCGGCCTGGCTCGCGCGCTCCGCGAGGCGACAAGATTGAACCTGGCACCAACTTGTCGCTAGCGCAGGGCGCGCCAGTAGGCGATGGCGATCTGCGTTCGGTTTCGAAGGTGCAGCTTCGCCAAGATAGAGCTGATATGGTTGCGTACGGTGCCTTCTCCCATGTAGGCCGCATCGGCGACCTCCCGGTTGTCGAGGCCTTCGGCTATGAGCGCCACGACCTCGCGCTCGCGCTCGGTGAGCTGCGGGAACAGGCTTCCCATGTCGGGCTTGCCGGGTGTTGTCGCCTTAAGCGACACCGCGCGCTCGAGCACCTCTCCCTCAAGCACGCTTTGGCCGGCAGCGACCGCGCGCAGGGCCGGTGCCACGCCAGCGACGTCCTGCTTGATGAGGTATCCCGCGGCGCCGAGTGCCAAGGCGCGCACGATGTACTCGTCATCCGAGAAGGTGGTGAGGAACACCACACGTGGCGGATTCGGCGCGGCGAGGATCCGCTCGGCAGCGGTGAGCCCGTCGGTGCCGGGCATCTGAATGTCGAGAAGGACGATGTCCGGGGCAAGTTCCGCTACGAGGCGCACGACTTCGTCGCCGCTCGACGCGGTGCCTGCAACCTCGATGTCGGGCTGCGCTCCGAGCACGATAGCCAGCGACGACACGACCACCGCGTCGTCGTCGCACACGATGACCCTCATGCGGGCCTCCTCTCGGGTCTGGGTATGCTCGCGAAGACCGTCCAGCCGCCATGCTGTCCGGTGCCTGCGTGGAAGGTCCCACCGAGCGCCCGCACGCGCTCCTCCATGGAGGCGAGTCCCATGCCGCCCGCCGTATCATCGGGCGCTGTTCCCGTCCCGTTGTCGACGATCGTGAGGCGCCAGAGCCCCGGGTGCTCGACGAGCTCCACCGCAACCCGGTTTGCGTTCGAGTGGCGCAGCACATTGGACACGGCCTCGCGTGCGACCGCGGTGAGGCAGCCCGCTATGGCTGCCGGTGCCTCCTCAGCCTCCACGTTCACCGAGGACGAGATGCCTGTCCCCGCGCAGGCGCGCTCCACGACGGCGCGCACCTGCACCGAGAGGTCGCTGGCGTCGTCACGCAGATTGTGGACGCTCGTGCGGATCTCATCGAGCGCCTCGTGCAGCGTATCCGCCACGGCGGCGAGGTCCTGCTCAACGGGTTCGCCGGTATGGACGACGCGGAAGGCCTCCACCTGCACCGTCGCTCGCGTGAGCAGGTGACCCACATTGTCATGGATCTCTCGGGCGATGCGGGCGCGCTCGTTGAGCGTGGCGAGACGGACCTCGTAGTCCTGTGCGTTCAGGAGCTCGCGGTTTTTCGCTTCGAGGGCGAGTTCCCTTTCGCGCAGCTCGTCGGCGCGCAACAGGGTTTGGCTTCGGGCGCGAAGGGTCGATTCGGTGCGCAGCGAGAGCACGACGGCAATCGCGCAGGCGAGCAGGCCGCACGCGCCAGCACCCGGGTCGACTGCGCCCGTCAGCAAGGCCATGGCGGTGGGGGCTGCGGCGGCGAAGGAGGCAGCTGGCGAGACGCGCGCGAGGTCGTGCGCAGCGGGTGCGGTGAAGAAGGAGCCGGCGGGGAGAACGCATGCGAGCACGCAGTACAGGGCGGCAGGGGCGATCCGTGTCCGCTCGGGCAGCAGCTCGGCAAGAAACGCGCACGTCACGGCGGCAAGAAGGGCGCCGGTCGCCGCGAAGCCCGTGCCCGCGAGCGCCAGCGCGGGCACGCAGCACGCGAGCGCGATGACTTTGTCGACGATTCTCTCCATAGCACAAGTCTAAGGTAGGGCGCCCGCCCTTCATAGATGACAAATGTCACATGCCCCGCGATAACTCGTGACAAAGCTCACTTCCCGATGTTCGCCTCGCGCCATAAGGTGGTGTCACGAACGAACGAGAAGGAGGCAGCGATGTCCGACATCGTGAACGTGCGGGGGCTCGTCAAGCGCTACGGCGAGAAGCTCGCGCTCGACCACTTCGACCTGCGCATCGCCCGCGGCGAGATCTTCGGCCTTCTGGGCCCCAACGGCTGCGGCAAGACCACCGCCATCAACTGCATGCTCCAGCTGCTCACCTACGACCGCGGCGACATCGAGCTCTTCGGCGAGCCGATGACGCCCGCGCGCTATGACCTCAAGCGCCGCATCGGCGTGGTGCCGCAGCAGGTGGCCGTCCTCGACGAGCTCACCGTTCGCGAGAACGTGGACGCCTTCTGCGCGCTCTATGTTGCCGATTCCCGTGAGCGGCGTCGCCTCGTGGACGACGCGCTCGACTTCGTGGGCCTTGCTGACCACGCGCGGCAGCGGCCCCGCAGGCTCTCGGGCGGCCTGCTGCGCCGCCTCAACATCGCTTGCGGCATTGCGCACAAGCCCGAGCTCCTCTTTCTTGACGAGCCCACCGTTGCCGTGGACCCGCAGAGCAGAAACGCCATCCTGGACGGCATCTGCCGTCTGCGTGACGAAGGGGCTACCGTGGTCTACACGAGCCACTACATGGAGGAGGTCGAGCAGATCTGCGAGCGCGTGATGATCATGGACGCGGGCAGGTCGGTTGCGGAGGGCACGCCCGATGAGCTCAAGCGCCTGATTGACCTTGGCGAAAGGATCGTGGTCGAGCTCGATGCCCCCGGCGAATCTCTGCTCGCGAGGGTGCGCGACCTGCGCTGCGTCACGCGCGCCTCCTATGCGGATGGCGAGCTTCGCGTGGACTGCGCTCCGGCGGCCCATGCATTGCTCGACGTGCTCGCCGCTCTCGAGGAAGCGGGTGCTGAGCCCGGCCGCGTGTGGTCCGAGCCGCCCACCTTGAACGACGTGTTCCTCGAGCTTTGCGGCCGCGAGCTGCGCGACTAGGGGGTGCGCCATGAACGTTTCGAATGGTTTGCGCTCCGCGTTTCGCCTGGTGCGCTTCGATCTGGTTCAGGCGCTGCGCAACCGCGGTGTCGTCATCTGGGTCATGGTCTTTCCCATCCTGCTCTCAACGGTCTTCATGTTCATGTTCGACGGCTACGAGTCCGGGGAGGCGATCGCTGGGGTTCCCGTCGGCCTTGTTGAGGACGGCTCGTCCGAAGCTCGCGGGCTCGCGGAGGCGCTCGAGGGCGTGTCGCGGGGTGAGGATGCCTTGCTCGACGTCACGCCGTACGCGGACGAGGGCAAGGCTGCCTTGGCGGCGGACGCCGGTGACATCTGCGCCTATGTGGTGGCACAGGAGGGCGAGGACCCGCGGATGGTGGTGCCCGCGCGCTCGGCGGGAGGCACGGACCAGGCTATCGTGCAGATCGTGCTCGACCGGTACCTGCAGGTGAGTGAGGCGATCGAGGTCGTTGCCGAGAAGGATCCCTCTGCGCTTGCCGCTCCCGGCGCCGTCGAGGAGCTCGCCGCCTCCCTTTCCGGAGACGATATCGTGAGCGAGCGCATCTCCGTCCTGCGGACGCAGTCGAGCGAGTTTTCGCGCTACTACTACGCCATGCTGGGGTTCTCAAGCCTCATGGGCGCGCAGGTCGCCCTTCTGCTCGTGATCTCCAAGCGGGCGGACGGTTCCCCTGCGGGCATGCGGAGGCAGGTTTCCGCGGCGGGGCCCGCCACGCAGCTTGCCTCGGGCCTTGTTGCCTCGTGGATCGTGGTTTTCTGCTGTCTTGTGGTGTCGCTCGTCTACATCAGGATGGTCGCGGGGGTGAGCCTGGGCGGCCGAGAGGGCCTCGCCGTGGCAGCCTGTGCCGCCTGCGCGCTCGTGAGCTGCGCGATCGGCACGTTTATCGGTGCGATCCCGCGCCTCTCCAGCGAGACGAAAGATGTCATCTGCACCGTTCTCACCATGGGGCTCTCGCTGCCGGCCGGCCTTTTCGGCACGCCTTCCCAGCGCCTGTGCGATTGGCTTTCGGCCAATTTCCCGTTGGTGCAGCTTGCAAACCCTGCCGTCCAGGTGGGGGAGGCGTTCTACCGGCTGACGTTCTACGACTCGCTCGTTCCGTTCGCGGGCTCGCTTGCGACCCTTGTCGCCATTTCCGCGGTGCTCTTCGCCGTGGCGGCTCTCTTCATGAGGAGGCAGCGCTATGCATATCTTTAAGCTTGCCGGGCGCGTGACGCTCCGCCATCGCGGGCTGTTGGCCCTCTATGTGCTCATGATGGCCGCCTTCGGGTTTCTCATGGCGTCCTACGTGGGGAACGACACCTCCTCCTATCAGGAGACGCGCCCCACGGTCGCCGTCATCGACCGCGATGGTTCTGCGCTCTCGGGTGCGATCGCCGACTTCGTGCTCGGAGCCGGCACGCCCGTGGAGCTTCCCGACACCGCCTACGCCCTGCAGGATGCCGCGGCGAAGGATCTGGCGACCTACGTTTTGGTGATTCCCGAGGGCTACGGCGACGCGCTCGTTCGCGCCGCGCGAGAGGGCGGCGCCATGCCCATCCTCGAGCGCTCGGTGAGTTTTCAGGGTGCCCAAGGGTCGCTCATGGACGAGCATGTGCACGCCTTCGCGCAGCGGCTCTTCGCGCTTCTCGAGTGCACCGACGCCGCGCCGAACGAGGTCGTTTCCTGGGCGGTTGAGGCGCAGTCTGCTCGCGTCGAGGTCGGTGTCACCGAGTCCCCGACAACGGGCATCCCGTGGGGCTACCTTGTCTTCATGCAGTTCTCGACCTACGCGCTTTTCGGCGGAACGGCGGTGCTCATCGCCTGCGGCATGCGCTCGCTGGCGTCCGACCAGCCGGTGCACGCGCGCCTGCGCGCCGCTGGAATCCCCGATGCGTCGCGCGAGGCGCAGCAGGCTCTTGCTTGCTTGGGCATCGGCGCCGCAGTGTGGGCTGCCATGGGCGTCCTCGGCGTGCTGTGGTGCTCTGGCAGCCTTGGCGGATCGGACCCTACGCTCATCGCGCTTGCGCAGGTACCGCTGCTCGCCCTCGCGTGCGTGGGGGCGGCCTACGGGTACCTGCTTTGGGGGCTTGGGGCCAAGGGCGACGCCGTGCACGCTGCGGGCAACATGGGTTCGATGGTGCTGACGTTTTTGGGCGGCACGTGGGTCTCGCAGGCGAGCATGGGCGCGGCGGTGACGGCGGTTGCGCGCCTCACGCCCATCTGGTGGGTGATCCATGCGCTCGGCGAGGTCTACGCAGCGACGGAGGCAACCGGTGCGCTCGTAGCCTCCGTTGCGGCGCAGACGGGGCTCGTGCTGCTGTTCGCCGCGGCCATCGCCGTCGCCGGCGCAGCAATCGCCCGTGCGCGTGCCCGCGCGTAGCGACAAGTTGGTGCCAGGTACAAACTTGTCGAAAGCGCATTTGACAAGATGGCAAATGGATTTGCTGGCATGCGGGCACCCTCTTCGGGAGAATGGAATGAAGCGAGGCATCCTTTCCGTGAACCGAACAGAGGGGGACGACGATGATATCCGACAAGCTGCTTGCGCTGCGCAAGCGCTCGGGCATGAGCCAGCAGGAGGTGGCGAGCGCCATCGGCGTGACGCGCCAGACGGTGGGCAACTGGGGGCTCGGGCAGGGGTCGCCTGCCCTCGACAAGGCTGCGGAGCTCGCGCGGCTCTATGGCGTGACGCTCGATGACCTTGCAAACGATGAGGTAGATGTGGTCACCTTCGGGAAGGGGGGTGGCGTATGGGAGCTGGCCGCGCGGGACGAAGCGTTGCCGTTGCTCTCGCCGCCGCTGCACTCTATGCGCTGAGCACCCCCTTTTCCAAAGTGCTGCTTGCGGATATCGCGCCGAACATGCTGGCGGCGCTGTTGTATCTGGGGGCCGGTGCCGGCATGACGGCGCTGGCGTTTGCGCGTGCCATGCGAGGTGATAGGGCGGGGGCTCAGGGTAGACCGCTCGAGCGTGCTGATATCCCGTATGCGGCGGCGATGGTAGCGCTCGACATCGCCGCCCCCTTGCTGCTCATGGCGGGGCTCTCTCGCTCATCGGCGGAAAGCGTGTCGCTGCTGAACAACTTCGAGATCGTGGCGACCGCCCTCATCGCCCGCCTGGCGTTCGGCGAGCGGGTGGCGGCGCGTACGGCGGCAGGCATCGGTGCCATTACCCTGGCGTGCGTCCTTTTGTCGTGGGATGCGGGCGCATGGGGGTTTTCCGCCGGCTCCCTTCTGACGCTTGCGGCATGCGTGTGCTGGGGCATCGAGAACAACTGCACGAACAGGCTGTCGGATTGCGACCCCGCCCACATCGTCATCATCAAGGGCTGGGGCTCGGGTGTAGGTGCGCTTATCGTGGCGCTCGGTGCGGGTGACGCGATGCCGGCGCTTGTTGATGCGATGCTTGCGCTCCTGCTGGGATTCGTCGCATACGGGCTGTCTATTGCCTGTTACGTGCGCGCTCAGCGCGATCTGGGTGCAGCGCGCACGAGCGCGTTTTACGCGGTGAACCCGTTCATCGGCAGCGCATTGGCGTTCGTGCTGTTCCGCACGCCGCTTGCGCCGTCATTCATTATCGCGCTCATCCTCATGCTGCTCGGCACGTGGCTTGTGACGCCGAGGGGAGACTGATATGGGATGCGCGGGTGCTGCTGGCAGCTGTTAGTGAACTCGATGGTTCGGTTCGATAATCGGGCTGTCATCCGGAGTATCCCCATCTTCATCGCGCGTCCGCTCGCAATCTGCGCTGATGCTCCGCGTTGCGATCTCGTCCTCGTCGCGCCCGGTCACTGCGCAGTAGATGCCGAAGATCAGGCGCACCCCGAGCGTGAGGAATAGCAGCGCGAACATGAACCCCAGTCCGCTTAAGGCGAGTTTGGAGGCGATTGCGCTCGGCCCGACGATGAGCACAAACTGGACGGTGTCGAGCATCCTGAGGGCAAACGCGACCGCTGCGATCGCAACGATGATGCGCGCCGGCAGCCAGACGCGGCAAATCGCCTGAAGGTAGCGAATGGAGCTCATGATGAGCATCGCGAAAATGATGAACGACACGCCGAAGCCGACGGTGCAGCCCAAGGCGAAGACGATGTCGACGGGCTGCTCGTTCGCCTGAGCGGCCGAGATGCCGACGGCGAAACCGAGCAGCGCTCCGACCAGGGCGAACGCGATGAATACCTTGACGTCGAGGGGGCGCTTGCCGCGGATGACATCGCCTGCGTACTGCATCTCGTCGGGCGTTGGCGGGCTTGCGAACGCGACCATGTCGGGCATCCTTTCGTTGGAGATGCATCTATGTTAACCGCATGGCATACGGCTCGTGTAACACGAAGGTAAGCGTTTCGGTTGGTTGGGGACGTGTTCCGTTCAGACTTCGACGCAGCCGCTACGCTTCTGTTGAGCTTTGGTTGACGATTCGCGTGAAAGGTCAACCGACGCTCCTTTGAATCTACCGGCGTTCAACCTCATACTGGAGATGGCGGCTTTGAGCCATTCAGCAACGTGCAACGAGGGGGCGCATCATGAACACCGTGGTCAACATCGGACGCACCATCGCGCGCGAGCGCCGTCGGGTCGGCATCACGCAGGAGCAGCTGGCCGACCATCTGGGCGTGTCGAAGGCGGCGGTGTCCAAGTGGGAGCTCGGCCCACTCGCTGCCCGACATGGCGGCGGCGTTCACCGCGCCGGTGGCGATCGTGGTGCTGCTCTTCGTCTTCGACTGGCGCTTCGGCCTGGCGGCGGTGGCGTGCGCGGTCGCGGCGTTCGGCGTCGAGGCGGCGGGCTTCTCCAATAAGTCGATCACAGACAAGATGCGGCGCCACCTGGTCAACCAGGAGCGCATGACGAACGCCACGGTGGGGTACGTGCGCGGCATGCCTGTCGTCACGGGGCCTTATCTGTAGCCATTAATGCTCACCTGGGTATACATGTGATACCTTGATAGTCGATATTAGACATAGGGGCAGCGGGACGACAACCCGCGAAGACTCGATATCGAAAATCCGCTCACCGTCAGTCCGAGCTCGTCACGGCAGGTGAGCCGCCATGCGCCCGACACGGCCTTTCCGGTCGTCACGAATCACGGGCATGAGGAAGGCACCCGAGCCCCGCCGTTCCGGCTCAAGTCGAGCGTCGGAATCCGTTGCGTCCGCTTTTGCGGACGGGATTCCGAGGTGCCTCGTGTCAGCAAACGCCAACAACGTCAGCTATATCTGCGTCAAGGATGCCGTCGAGCGCGGCTTCGGCAGCCGCGTGACGATCATGCGGTGGGTGAAGGACGCCTCCGTGCGGAGCTTCCGTCGGGGGAGCTTCCGCATGGTCTGCGTGGAGGACCTGGAGGCGCGCGTCGCGTCGCGCGAGCGCGTCGTCACCGAGGACGAGCTCGTCCGGCGGCTCGCCCGGCAGATCGCGAACGCCGCCCCTGTGCTCTCGCCGGAGGGCAGGGAGCACCTCGCGCGGCTTCTGCGCTAGGGCCGTGTCGGGCGTTTGGTGAAATGTACATCGAAATGTACATACGATCAGCGCCCGTTCTCGCCCGTCGCGGCGCCCTCGTTCGCCGAAAGCGCAACCGGAAAAGTAGCATTTTCCTGCGAGGATCCCGCAGACGTACCCATTCCGCCCGTGGTCGTTAGAACTTCTTATGCACGGGGGGAGGTACATTAAAACGATTACATCTCAGAGATTCAGTGTTGACTCAGCTATCTTACCGGCCTAAGGTATTGAAAGTAATTCGAAGGGAGGGGTGTGAATTTGTGCGCACATATGACACAAAACACCTCCCTCATACCTGTCAAAAAGCCCCGTGGCAAGACGCTGACTATCCGCTTGGCGGGGAAATCCGGACTTCCGTTGGTCAGCGGGCGTTCACGAGCTTGGGCTTGGGGATCTAATGCAGCTTAAACACACACGACAAGCCATAAAGTCTTGGGGCAAGCCCCTTGTAAGCGTTGTCCTTACGGCGGTAGTCACCCTCACGTCTGTGCCAATCTCTGCGTTTGCGCCCGTGATGGCCTATGCCCAGCCCCTCAACCCCCTCGTGCAAAAGAGCGAATGGGGGGGGGTTGCCTCTGAGCTAGGGGGTACCTCCGTCCAGACCGCCGGCGAGCAGTCCGGCGTCACCTACACCGCCGACGGCCGCCCGCTCTACGAGAGCGCGTCCGATACCATCTATATCTACAATGCCCTCCAGACCGCCGTCTCCCGCCAGGAGGACGCGGCCGACCAGCCCGTTCTCACCGGCGACGGCGATGCGAAGACCTTCGGCACCGGTCAGCCCATCTACGCCGCGGGCTCCGACGAGCCGCTCACCTACAGCCCCGAGCACACCTACGTGTACGCTGACGGCTGGGACGAGGGGCTTGAAGACGCTGGCGATAACAACAACGTTGTCGTGAGTGACGAGCCAGAGGACCAGGAAGAGTCCGACGCCGAGAAGGACGAGCAGGCCGAGAAGGACGAGCCGGTTGAGAAGAACGACGCTGCCGGGAAGGACGTCGTGGAGACCGAGCCCACTGAGGACTCTGCTGAGAAGAGCACCGAATCCGATGAGGTTGATTTGCTGGCGGACGGGGATGAGACCGAAGCCTACAACAGCCTCTCCGGCCGCGACTACGTGGGTCAGGTCACCAAGCAGATTGGCGACGAGACCTACATCCTCATCGGCAATGAGCAACAGCTGCGTGCGATTGGCAGCAACAAGGATGTGCGTGGGGCAACGTATAAGCGATCGGGAGTGGCCGGCTTTTTTGGCGACTGGAAGCTCGATTACGTCGGTGATGCTGACTTAGCGGCTGGGGTCAAGCTAAGCGGTAAAACGCCGAATGAGGTTGCTCTCACCACTGAGTACTGTGGCTGTGGCAACGATGGCCAAATGGACGCGAGTGTAAGTCACAATACCGGTCTCCGCTACGCCTCAGACGCCAACTACATCATCTTCCGCGACATTGACCTGAATGGTACCGATTGGACTCCGATTACCTTTTCAGGGACTATGATCGGCGCCAAGAGCTCGCAGTCTGACGTGGCCGGCAGCCTCTTCTCGCTGGTCTCCCAGGACGGCTCGGGCGTCACCTCGGATGACGTTGCTAAGCCGGTCATATCCAACATGACCGTCAACCAGGACTCGACCATCAAGTCGAACGACTACGTCGGCGTTGGCTTCTTTGGAACGATCACCAACGTGACCGACGAATGGGGCCTTACGGTTAAGGGCGGTAAAGCGGTTGCTGCCAATTTTATCCTCAAGGACGCGAAGGTCACGAGCAACGCCACAGAAGTGGATGCCGATGCAAGCGGTCTTGTTGGCTGGCTCGTTGGCTGGCTCCTCGATCTGATCTTGGGTAAGAGCGAGGACTCCTCACACTATGCGACTGGGGTCTTGGCCGGCCGTGTGGTGGGAGAGGTTTCGCTCGAGGGCGTTGAGGTGGCTTCGAGCACGGTCAGAAACAACACGAAGGGCTACACGGGCGGCCTGGTCGGGT
The DNA here is from genome assembly GCF_016902615.1 of Collinsella tanakaei. Lineage (GTDB taxonomy): Bacteria > Actinomycetota > Coriobacteriia > Coriobacteriales > Coriobacteriaceae > Collinsella > Collinsella tanakaei_A. The sequence continues at coordinate 9,523 of NZ_JACJMB010000026.1, read as the reverse complement.
ATTCGACGGGGTCAACCCAGTACGAAGGCCTCTCTGAGGCGCTCGGGGATCTAACTCAGATTCTTGCCGACATCCTCAACATCATCCCCGGCCTGGGTCTTGGAGACCTCATTACAATCCTGCTTGGCGATGACGGCCTCGTCGATGTGTCCAAGCTCATACCCGTTGGGTACAAGGCGCCGGTGATCTCCGGCTGCAAGGTAATCGATCTCAACAGCGACGGTTCGGCCGTTGGCAATGAGAAAAACAGCTTTGCCGGAGGCTTCGCGGGCGCGCTCATTGGAACGGTGACGAGTGGCTCAAGCGTTTCCGGCGGCGCGATCAGCGTCGTGGCAAAGAGCTACGCCGGTGGCTTTGCGGGCGTGGTGAGAAACGGGTCGGTCGAAGGAACGCTTGACCTTAGCAGGCTCGCCCAGCTCGAGCTTTGGGACTATACGCCACAGAGCTTGGTATACGACTCTCACGTCTACTCGGGCGTCTCCGCTTCCGCTCAGGAGGACTATGCGGGCGGCTTTGCGGGCGGACTCGCAAATGCCTACATGGTCAACGATACGGTCGACACCCAGAATCCCGTCAACGTGACGGCGGGTCGCTATGGTGCCGGCGGCTTTGCGGGTGTAGCGTCGCTTGGCTGGCAGGTTGACCTTGGCAAGGGCGACGGTGGCGGCACGACGGTTGGCTCGCTTCTTGGTCAGGTTAACGACCTGCTGTCTGCAATCCTGTCGGGTAAGCACCCCGGCACCAACCCCGACCCGCTGCTTTCACTTGTGGGCATCAAGGAGACTGAGCTCCTTGGCACTCAGGTGCGCGCGAACGGAATATCCGTTTCTGCCCAAAAGAATGCCGGCGGTCTTTTGGGCGAGGGCGATGGCACCGTCATCGCGAGCACTCATGCGGCTGTTGACGGTGGCAAGCAGGGAGAGACCTATTGGAACTCTGAGGTTCCTAACCAGCTCAAGAAGCACCTGGGACTCTCCGGCGATCCGGTCGATCAAGGCGTTGTGGTGTCGGGGCTTGTCTCCGTTTCCGCCTCGGACGCCAACGCCGGCGGCATCGCGGGCAGTTTGAACGTCGCCAGCGGTGGTGGCCTTGTCAACAACACGCTTGGCCTCAACAACCTCATACCGTTTGTTATGGACAGCGTTGACGTCTCCGGAGATGGCTTTACCGTCAGTGCCGCCGGTGATTACGCTGCTGGAGGCGTTGGCGTCGTGACGGGCGGCCACGTTCGAGACGTTGAGGTCAAGGGGGTCTCGGCCATTACCGCGTCCAATTACGCAGGCGGTTTCTTTGGCGCCTCGGGAACGGGAAGTGTGGTCAGCGGCGGCGGCATTAACCTGCTCGGTCTTAACCTTGTTCAGATCAACAACCTGCTTCAGGTGGGTGCGGCCGTGCAGACAACCGTGGATACCGTCACCGTGAGCGGCGTTGGCGCCGGCATGAAGGTCACGGCAACGGGAGACGGCACCTCGACCGACGCGGGCGAGAAGCCCGTCACGGCGGGCGGCTTTGTCGCGCTGGGGAGCGCCACGGCGGTGAGCTCGGCGCACGTTACCAACCTCGCGTCTGTGAGCGCAAACGTCCACGACGGTGCGATCGCCGCCAACGGCCAAGCCGGCGGTTTCGTCGGCGAGTCCACCGCGTCCGGGCTCGCGGACGTGGCGGACAAGGACAGCATCCTCAATCTGGTGAAAATCAACGGCCTCCTCGGCGCCGTGACCTACCTCCTGCCAACCTACACGGACGTGGACGTCTCTTTTGTGGGCGAGGCCAGCGTCAAGGCGGATAGCGCCGGCGGCTTTGCCGGGACGTTCGAGGCCGGGACGGTGGACAACTCTGAGCGCGAGGAGGCGCGGCAATGGGCCGTCTACGGCATCGACGAGGTCCTCGGCGGTGCCTATGCGGGCGGCTTTGGCGGCAACGTCTACTCGGGCGCGCTGGCAGACGCGAGCAAGGGCATCAGCATCCTTGGCGACATCTCGGGGCTTGAAGTCGACGTCGCTCAGCTTCTCAACCTCATCGGCGCCTACGTCCCCACCATCAAGGGTGCAGGCGTGAGCTCCTCGGAGCGCGGCCTCAAGGTGAGCGCAACGATCGTACGCGACGGTGACTCCTCCTCTGGTTCAGCCGGCGGCTTCATCGGCTGCGGTTCGGGCGTGCAGATAAGCGAAAGCAACGTGAGCGTTCTGCGCAGCACCACCGTCACGGAGCCGGAGGACCTCGAGGCCACGGAGGCCCCGACCTACTTTGATGACGACAAAAGCGAGTATGCCGTCATGGGCGCGCGCTATGCCGGCGGCTACATCGGCATGATGAACATCGGAAGCGCGGCCTCGGTGGGCAAGGGCATCGGGATCTTGGGCAGCTCCATCCAGCTCACCGACCTGGTGGACGCGCTGCAGGTGGTGACCTCCACCATCGAGCACTCCAACGTCACCGGCGCTGCCGGCGGCTTCTCGGTCCGCGCCTCCGCGCAGGACGCGAGTGCGCAGGGCGACGCTGGCGGCTTTGCCGGCATCGTGCTGGGCGGCCACATCCAAGACGCCAACGCTTACAACTTCTCCCACATCATCGGCCAGAGGTCGGCGGGCGGCTACGCAGGCGAGATCGCGCCCGGTGCCGTCGCGGACGTGCTGGGCGAGGGCGGCATTCTCAATGGTCTTGCTGACGTCAGTAGTTTGCTCTCGTTGGTCCAAGTCTTTGTCCCCTCCGTCCGCAACAGCGAGACCACGGCCGTCCCCTGCGGCGGCGTGGTGCGCGCCCAGGCGCTCTCTGACGCGAGCCACCTGCGCGGCATGGCCGGCGGCTACGTGGGTCACAACGAGGGCGGGCAGATCTGGGGCAACAACGGCGACCCCTGGAAGACGGCCACGGACCCCTACACCGGCCCGCAGCGCGAGGCCGCGGCGGTGCGCATCCGCTCCGTCTACGGCGCGGAGTTTGCAGGCGGCTTTACCGGTCTCATGGAGGCGGCTGATACGGCCAAGACGGGCAGCCTCGGCCTGCTCTGGGGCCTCATCAGCGTTGACAACCTGCTCGGAGCACTTGGCGTGGCCTATCCCACCGAGGAGAACACCGCAGTTTACGGTCCGCTCGCCAAGCTTGACCCGGATACCTGGAACAGCTGGGTCGAGCACGTGGGCAAGCACGGCGGCTACGGCGAGGAGCTGGCGGATGCCGGCAAGGTAGACTCGCAGGTGGCGCTTGACGCCCTTCTTGGCAGCTACGTGTACGGCATGAGCGTGGTCGCGGGCCGCACGGCGGTCGCGGATGCGGGGGAGGCAAACCCGCTCGAGGGCGGAAGCGCCGGCGGTTACGTGGGTGCTATGGTGTCAGGAACCGTCACCAACGGGCAGGCCCACGACGTGCGCCAGGTGCGCGGCATGCGCTCGGCAGGCGGCTTTGCCGGGAGCGCCCAAGCTGGCGGGGCGGCAACGCTGGGCAGCGTCGATCTGTTGGGTGGCAGCCTCAATTTTGGACAGCTCCTCGGCGTGGCCCAGGTCTTCGTCCCCGTGATTAAGTCCTCCTCGGTCGAGGGCTATCGCGCTGGCATGACCGTTACCTCTCCCGGCGCGGGCAGCCGCAAGGCTGACACCGCGCACGCAACGGGCAACGCCGGCGGCTACATCGGCTACGGCGCGGGCGCGCAGATCTGGGGCGACGCCCAGGAGGCCGCCGAGGGCGAGAAGGACGGTGCCTCGGACGCGGCCGCCTGCCGCGCCTCCAACCTGCGGCGCGTTGAGGCTTCGGCCTATGCAGGCGGCTACGCGGGCCTGCTCACCTCGGGCTCCGCGGCCAGCGTGGGGACCAGCGGGGTCTCCGATGGTTTCCTCCAGGAGCTTCTTGACACGATCATCGGCGGTACGGGCATCGACAACCTGGTCAGCGTGCTCCAGACAACCATGTCCACCGTGCGCGGCGCCTCCGTGAGCGCGGCGGACTCAGCATGGGGATTCACCGTGGAGGGCGTCCGCACGGACACGGTCACCTACCCAATAGCCGCGGGCGGCTTCGTCGGCATGGACCAGGCAACGGTCCTCGGCTCGCGGGACGGCGAGAGCGACCCAAGCTCCCATGTGACGGTGAGCGACCTTCGCGGCGTCGACGGCGGCCTTTATGCCGGCGGCTTTGTGGGCGTCGCCCAGACGGGCGGCGTGGCCGAGGTCTCCGCTGGTACCGGGGAGGGCTCGCAGACCTCGATCCTCGATCTTCTCAAGCTTGGCGACGTGAGCGTGATCCAGGCGTTCCAGCCCGTCATCTACGACGCCGCAACGAGCGGCGTGGCAGACGGCGTGACCGTGCGCGCCCACACCTGGGACAAGGGCGGACTGCTCAGCTCCCAGCGCGTGAGCGGTAATGCGGGCGGCTTTGCCGGGACCATCATGGGCGGCATGATGCATCGCTGCGGCGTGAGCGGTCTCAGCTCCGTGAGTGCGCCTAACTACAGCGGAGGCTTCGTGGGCTACACGGGCAAGACGGGCATCGCCAACGTCAAGGATGTTAGTGCGCTCGGCGAGCTGCTCGGGGTCACCGCCGGCGTGGCGAACGTCATCGGCACCACGGTCGAGGACTGCTCGGTCGCGGGAAAGTCCGGCGGATTCACCGTGGTCTCCCAGGGCACGGGAGGTGCCACGCCGGAGAACGGCGCCACGGGCGCGGGCGAGCAGATGGCCGGCGGCTTTGTGGGCTATGCGGACGTCTCGCATGTCACGGGGTCCAACGTGACCAACCTCAAGCTGGTCAAGAGCCCCCAGGCGGCCGGCGGCTTTGCCGCAACGACGAGCTACGCCTACCTCGTTAACGCTCAGGTGGACTCTAAGCTCGTGGACGCGTTGCTCCAGGTGGTGACCAAGCTGCTTCAGGCGCTGAGGGTAGGCGACCTGGAAAACCTCGACGTCATTGAGATTTCGCTCGGTGGCGAGATTCTCGAGCTCAAGGTGCTCAGTGAAGGCGATACGCTCTCCGTCACGCTGCTTGGTATCGACGTCAAGGTCTCGCTGGTCAAGGGCACCGGGGACGGCCAGACCGACGTGGTCAACGTCACCATTGGCGACTCCACCATCACGCTGCCGGTCAACGAGGACGGCACCATAGACACGGACCAGGCCAAGGCCGAGCTCCAGATCAACCTCATCAAGGGCAACCGCACCGTCATCGAGAAGAGCTCCGTGACGGGCATCTCCGATGGCTACGACGTCTTTGGCGGCGGTGCCACGCAGACCGGGGAGGCCCAGGAGGGCGCGACGAGCGGCTATGCCGGAGGCTTTGTCGGCCACAACAACGAGGGACGGCTCTTCAAGAATGACATGCGCTACGCCGACGTGGTGAGCGGGTCCGCAGACAAGACGGGACCCTTCACCGGCGCGACCAGCTACAGCTCAAACTGGTGGTTCAACGACGTCACGAACATCGAGCAGGGCAACACCTATCACGTCTACCGTGACCCCTCACTTGCCCAGAAGAACGTGGAGGGTGTTGACCCCGACGCAATGAACGTCTCCGCAGGACAAACCGATGGCGGCGATCCGGCCGACCAGTCGTCCACGGAGGCCGTGTGGGCGCGCTTTGACGTGAGCGGGCACCGGCCCGTGAACGGCACCAACCACGAAGACTGGAAGGGTGCCACCGTGGGCGGCGCGCCCCTGGGCGTCTACGCGTCCGCGGGCAAGGCCGTCCTCATGGACGACGCCGCGGTGAGCGACAACACCGGCGGCCTCACGCCCGAGCCCGGGGACGGTCAGGATCCGTGCGAGGCGCTCGTGAACGTGACCATCCAGAAGGTCTGGAACGACGGCGGCAACCGCGGGGGAACGCGCCCGGAGAGCATTACTGTGACGCTCACCGCAAGCTACACAGATGCGAACAACCAGACCGTCGTGCCTGAGGAGATTCAGCGCACGGACTTGGACGGAAATCCGGTGGGGAAGCCCATCTCCAATCCCATGACGGTGACGCTCAGCGGAAAGGATGCCTCGGTATGGTCCGAAACCTGGCGCAAGGTGGTCGAGGACCTTCCCGTTGCCTTCCGGGACGAGGACGGGACGCTGCACTACTACACCTACACCGCCTCTGAGGTCGAGGGCCTCGGAGGGAATTACACCGCCTCCTACGAGACGGACAGCAAGGAGAACGTGATTACTATCACCAACTCCCTGCCTCTGCCTGACACAGGCGGTATGGGCACTACCCTGTTCCTGTTCGCTGGCCTTGCGACTCTCGCGCTCGGCGGCATCTGGCTCGATCAGCAGCGCCGCAGACGCGCCGCTGCCCAAACCGTTTGGCGCCCGACCGGCACCCATTTCCGCGATTGACGCTTCGTCGACTGACGCGCTTTCGATACATGTTGGCAATGCATCCCGGATGAAAGGAAGGAAGATGCAAGGAATCAAGAAAAAGTTGGTAGCAGCCTTGACGGTTGTTGCCCTGGTGGTGAGTGCCCTCGCCACCGCCCTCCCCGCGTATGCGGAGCCCGAAGTGGACGTCGCCACTTCTACGGTTACCGTGTCGAGCACGAATGCGGATTTTGCCGGCCAGACGGTGAAGATCTACAAGATGTTCTCTGCTGCGGCCAACGCGGAAGGCTCTGCCGCCACGTATAAGCTTGAGACTCAGTGGGAGGGTTTCTTCAACTCCATTCCCGAGGTCAAAAGCGAGGAGGGTGACACGCTTTCTGAGAAGGCGTTCAACTATGTGAGCGGACTTAAGGGCGATGAGCTTGCTGCCTTCGCCAACGACGCACGTGATTGGGCCGATGAGGGCAGCCACTCCATTACTGTCGCAGGTACTGAGACTGCCAGCAGTGAGACGCCTTACACCGCTACGTTCAACAACGTTTCCTATGGCTACTATCTTGTTGACCCGGGCGATGCGCCGAAGGATGCCGAGGGGCACTCCTCCATTAACCTGAATGCCATTCTCGTGAATGTGCTGAAGGACGAGGTCGGCGTTAACCTCAAGAGCGAGTATCCGACCGTCGACAAGACCGTTGAGGAAGGGCAGAATCACGCTTCCGCTCAGGTTGGCGATAAGCTCCACTTCAAGCTCGAGGCCACGATTCCCGATGTCACCAACTACGAGAAGTACATCTTCAACCTGCAGGATACCCTGTCCGATGGTCTGACGCTGGACCAGGGTTCGGTCAAGGTACAGGTTGACGGTACTGATGCTGATGCTGGAAACTATGAGGTTAAGTTCGGTGCTGGCACCGCCGAGGATCCCTCGATGACCGTTCACTTTGGCACCTCCACCGATGGCGGTACAACGTATGATGCCAAGACCTACTTCACCGGCAAGGCCGGCCAGAAGATTACGGTCACCTATACCGCGACTGTGAACGAAAACGCCATCGTCAATGCTGATGACGAGCTCAACAGCGCAAAGGTTGAGTACAGCACGTCTCCTGATGGCGAGTCGACTGGCGAGTCTGAGGATGTCCAGACCCATCAGTACACCTTCGGCTTCGACCTGACCAAGGTTGATGGCGCGGACCGTGGGACTGTTCTTCCCGGTGCCACGTTCCAGCTGAAGTCCGCTGACGGTACTGAGGTCATCAAGCTCGTTAAGACTGCATCCGGCGCATATCGCCCGGCAACTGAAGCCGAGGCCGCCGTCACCGGTGACGGCAAGGCCTGGGTTGAGGAGGTCACGACCGGTGATGACGGCAAGCTCGTGTTCGTCGGCCTTGCCGAGGGCGAGTACCAGCTCGTAGAGACCAAGGCGCCCGATGGATATAACGAGCTCGGCGCGCCCAAGTACATCAAGATCGCTGCAACCTACAACACTAATGGAACGCTCCAGTATTGGACGGTCAGCATTTTTGATCAGGCTGGCCAGGAGCTGACTCCCTCCCAGGGCAATAACGGACAGGATTCGATCACCGTCGAGAACAACAAGGGCACCCTTCTCCCCGGCACCGGTGGCATGGGTACCGTGATCTTCACCGTTGTCGGCGTGGCTGTCGTGGCCGGTGGCGCTATCTGGATGGTTCAGCGCAACCGTCGCAACGCTGCTTCCAACGGCTCCCACATGGCGTAACGCCTTCCTAAACTAGGTGTCATTGTGAAGCGTGTGCGCGACATACTGCCGGTGCTGGTCATTTTGGCCGGTCTGCTCGTCCTGCTGTATCCGACCATCAGCAACTACCTTATCGAGCAAAATGCGAGCCGTGCCGTGGCCTCGTACGACCAGGCCACCGTTGACCTTTCCGCGCAGGAGCGCGAGCTCATGCTCGCCCGCGCGCACGCATACAACGACGCGCTTGCCGCATCCTCGGGCGCCCCGACAGCGTCCGAGGGCGGCGAGCCCGCTCAGGCCGTGGAGGCCTACGAGGACCTCCTCAACCTGAACGGCGACGGGATGATGGGCTACATCATCATCCCCAAAATGAACGTGGAGCTGCCCATCTACCACGGCGTGGAAGAGAAGGTGCTCCAGGTGGGCGTGGGTCACCTCAGCGAAACCTCGTTGCCCGTGGGCGGCGAGTCCACGCACGCGGCCCTCTCCGGCCATCGCGGGCTGCCGTCCGCTAAGCTGTTCACCGACCTCGACCAAATGGAGGAGGGCGACCAGTTCTACATCAAGATCCTGGGCGAAACCCTCGCCTACGAGGTTCACAGCATCGAGACGGTGCTGCCCACCGAGACCGAATCGCTCGCCATCCAACCCGGCGAGGATCTGGTGACGCTCATCACCTGCACGCCGTATGGCATCAACTCGCATCGGCTGCTCGTACACGCGCACCGCATCCCCTACGTGCCCGAGATGGAAGACGAGATCGATTCCGTCGGCGGCTTCATCAACATCCCGCTGCCGTACCTGGCGCTTCTCATCGCGCTGGCCGCGCTGGCGGTCTTTGTCACAGTCCTCAAGATCCGGACCATGCGGAAGGACAGAAGGGAGTACGCGCGTGGCAGGCACTCGCGTTGACATACCACGGAAAACGTTTCTCGTACGCCTCGCGGCAGTTGTGGCGGCGCTTTTCGTCACCCTTGCGGCGGCGGGGCGTCCGCTCGTCGCAAGCGCGGCGCCGGTGGGCTCCATCACGCTCGACTGCCGCGTGAACGGCATGCCCCTGGCGGGCGACACCTACGGTCTCGTGTGCGTGGCCGACGTCACCTACGACTCGGCTGCCGGCGTCATAACGTCTTACGCCACGCGCGACGCGTTTGCCTCCTTTGGCTACGACTGGCCCAACATGAAGTCCTCCGAGCTGGACGAGGCCGCCAAGTCCCTGGCCTCCTATGCTGGCGAGAAGAACCTCTATGAGCGCACGGCCGTCTCGGACGCCTCCGGAAGCGTGGGGTTCTGGGGACTCGAGCCGGGCCTCTACCTGGTAGCGCGCATCGCGACGGCGGACGCCAACGCGGGCTATGCGTGCGATCCGCTACTCATCACCGTGCCCCTGGCGGACGGCGGTCAGCTGGACTGGAGCGTGGTGTCCCAGCCCAAGTTTGGTGAGCCGGAACCCGATGAGCCGGGTCCGGATGAGCCCGATAACCCCGAAGGTCCTGACAACCCCGAAGGC
>NZ_JACJMB010000025.1 GCF_016902615.1 Collinsella tanakaei | reverse complement strand
ATGCCTTCCGGCATCGCCCGCGGTATCCGGTTCTCAAGGTGCCCGCCGCGGGTGTGACCCGCGCGGCAGGGAGATATATTGCCACTCCCGGGCGGCCCCGGGGGCGGGATTCTATCGCTTCACATCCTCTACACAAATGCGTCATCTTTGAGTCGAGCTATCTGCGCACCCGCTTCAAGGAGTTCGTCTCGCTGCTCGAGCGTAAACGCTTCTGCATATACGCGTACCAGCGGTTCCGTTCCACTTGGCCTGAGCATAACCCACGATTCGTCTGCGAACTCAAGACGCATGCCGTCCGCATGGCTTACCCGCTCCGGCTTACATCCTGCGACGATCTTGGGATTCATGCCGGGCAGCAGCGTCCGGAGCGCCTCGATGTCTTCGTTTTGCAGCCTGATGTCGCGCCGTCCGTACCATGTCTTCCCGTACTTCTCCTCCATCGAGGCAACCAGCTCGCCCAGAGTTTTCCCCGTCTGGGCCATCAGCTCGCAGAGCAGCAAGATCATGAGCAGGCCGTCGCGCTCCGGGAAGTGTTCGGGTATACCGAAGCCGCCCGTCTCCTCTCCGCCGAACATCACGCCGCCCTTGCGCATCTCCTCACATATATAGCGGTACCCGATGGGCTTGATGACATAGCGGCAATCAAGGTCGCGCGCGATCCTGCGCGTCAGCAGCGACGAGGCTGCCCCGAGCACCACGCGCCCGCCCATACCGCGATTGTTGACGAGATGCCACAGCAGCAGACTGAAGAGCTTATGCGAGTTGACATAGGTGCCCTTTTCGTCCACCGCCCCCAAGCGATCGGCATCGCCGTCGCTGATCAGGCCGCAGCACGCACCCATCTCCACCACCATCTGCTCGCAGTCGTCGACCCAGGGCTCGATGGGCTCGGGGCGCATCTCGGCTACGCCTTCGTCATCCTCGCCGTGAATCTCCGCTACGCTCACGCCGAGTGCACCCAGGACAGCCGGCATGGCGCCGCGTCCCGCACCGTACATCGGGTCGTACACGACGTGCAGGTTCGCCCGTGCGATGGCATCGCCATCGACGACGGATACGAGCGAGTCGAAATAGGGTGTCGCGATATCGACGACCTCGATGGGGCCGCGCGCATCTGTCGGATCGGGCTCGATCGCCCGCTCGATCTCATCGACAAAGTCGGTCGAGGCGGCACCGCCGTCCGCCATGCGAAACTTTATACCGAGGTAATCCGACGGATGGTGAGAACCCGTGACCATAAGGCCGCCGCATGCACGCGGGTCGTGCGCAATGGTCCACGATACAGCGGGCGTCGGCACGTAGCGGTCGCTGAGCATCGCAACCAGACCGCGTCCGGCGGCAACGCGCGCCGCAAGGCGTGCGAAACGGTCGGCGTCCGGTCGTGTGTCAAATCCTATATATATGATGGAACCCGGTTTGGACCGCGCCCACAGCGACGCCACCGCGTCAACGACGCGAACGACATTGTCCTCGGTGAACGCCTCGTCGCGGCGCGCTCGCCATCCGTCTGTTCCAAAGCGAATCATTTCGCCCATTGCCTCAGTGCTCCCGTGCGCGTGTCTTGCCAGTGGGTGTTTTTCAACGCGGTATCTCTATACCCCTCTGTTCGCGCAACAGACAGGCATCACAGATTGGACAACGGCCAAATCGGCCCCACTTGCGAGATGCTTCTGCCGCGCCGGCCGGATCGAGGACCTCCCTACCGGAAGGATCCCTCGTCAAGACATCCTGCAAGGACGCTGGCCGTGCGCACTCCCGTGCCGCAGCAACCGCCCACGATGCGCGCGCCGGCCGCGCGCCATGCGGAAAACGCGGAGGAGAACGCCTCGGGGCGCTCATCCCACGTAAGCGAGCCGTATTCATCGCGCTGCGGATCGCCTGCATTCGGTCTGACCATAAGGGGAAGCGACACCGCACGCGCCATGCGGGGCACCGCATGCGTTGCCGCCGCAACCGAGCAGCAGTTCACGCCGACCGCCTCCGCCCCCTTTCGTTCGGCAAGCATACAGGCGACCTCGATGTTGACCCCATCGCCGAGCAGGTTACCCGCCTCGTCGATGGCGAAGCTCACGAGCACCGGCAGATCGCACGCCACGGAGCGCACCGCGCGCAGGGCGAGCTCGAGCTCGCGCAGGGCGGTGAACGTCTCGAGCACGATGCCGTGCGCGCCCGCATCGAGCAGGACATAGGCTTGGTCGCGGTAGGCGTCGGCCGCCTCGCGGTACTCTGGGGCGTCCTCGCTCACCCATGCGATCCCGCAGGGCCCGATCGAGGCGAGCGTGCAGCGCGCCCCCGCATGAAGCGCGCAGGCGACGGCGGCACGGTTCACGCGTTCCATGCCGGCATCGACCTCGTCATGCACCAGGGCGGGCGCCGAGGCCTGAAATGTGTTCGTGAGCATGATGTCGGCTCCCGCCATGCGGTAAAGCCAGTGAATGCGTTCGACCTCATGCGGGTCGGCGACGTTCCACAGGGCTGCGGGGATATCCGCCGCGCCGACCTGACGCATAAGCTCAGAGCCCATCGGACCCTGCATCAGCAGAATATCGCCCGCGTCTAGGCGCTCACGCAGCCATGTCGACCCGGCGGCATCGAACCGCGACGCGTCAGCGGCCGCCTGTCGCACGTCGCCCGCCATCGCTACTCCTCGCCGACCGTGATGCCCTGGCCCTCGAGATAGTTGAGCCAGCGCTTCATCGTGTCCTCGGACAGCGCGTGCTCCATCATGCACGCCTCGGCATCGGCGCGCTCGAACGGAACATCGAGCTCCTGGATGAGAAACGTGCGGAGCAGGCGGTGGCGGTACCAGACACCGTTGCCAAGCTCGCGTCCGGCTTCGGTCAGCATGACCTTGCCGTAGTGGGACTGCTCGACGAGCCCTTGCTCCTTCAGCACCGTCACGGCCTTGTTGACCGACGCCTTCGAGACGTTCAGCTGCTGGGCGATATCGACCGAACGAATTCCCTCGCCCTGCACGCCCTCACGCTCAAGGCGAACCATGCACTCAAGGTAGTCCTCGTTGGCAACCGTCAGATGTAGCTCGCGCGAGATGTCGGTGGTGTCCATATATATCCTCTCGTTGTACACACCGTAGAGTGTAGCGCATTCGCCCCGCGACTCCATGCGGCCGCACCGTGCTAGAGTAGCCGTGAAGACAACGCGCACGCAGGCGCGCTATCCCCTCAATAAGGAGCATGCCCATGTCCATCACCGAAGCCCCCGATGTCCTGCAGCGATTTTTGCGCTACGTGCAGGTGAACACCCAGTCGAGCGACGAGCACTGCGATCAGGTCCCCTCGTCCGCCGTGCAGTTCGACCTCGCCAACCTCCTCGCCGACGAGCTGCGCGCGCTCGGCGCCCAGGATGTGTCCGTCGACGAGCATGCCTACGTATGCGCCCATATCCCCGCAAGTCGCGGGGCGGAAGACCTGCCCGCCCTGGGCCTTATCGCCCACCTCGACACCACCGAGGCTGCCCCCGGTGCGAACGTACGGCCCCATATCGTCCACTATGAGGGAGGAGATCTCGTCTGCGGCGTCGTTGACGGCATCGAGATCAAGCTTTCGCCCGAGAAGGTTCCCGCGCTCAACGAGCTTGTCGGCGAGGACCTCGTCTGCACGGACGGCACGACGTTGCTCGGCGGCGACGACAAGGCGGGCATCGCCGAGATCATGGCGCTCGTCGCCCGCATCGCACACGACCCCGAGCTCCCCCATCCCGAGCTCGGCATCTGCTTCTGCCCCGACGAGGAAATCGGCCACGGCGCCGCGCTGCTCGACATCCCCTCGTTCGGCTGCGCCTACGCCTATACCGTTGACGGCGGTCCTATCGGCGAGCTCGAGTGGGAGTGCTTCAACGCCTGCGAGGTGACCGTGCGCTTCGAGGGCTTCTCCATCCACCCGGGTGACGCCAAGAACCGCATGGTCAACGCGACGAATCTGTTCTGCGAGTTCCACAACCTGCTGCCCGTCCCCGAGCGCCCCGAGCACACCGAGGGCTATGAGGGATTCATCCACATCGAGGGGGTGTCGGGCACGGTGACCCACGCCACCGCGCGCTATATCGTCCGCGACCATGATGCCGCCCGCTTCCAGGAGAAGATCGACCTTATGCAGCGCGCCTGCGACTTCGTGAATGCCCGTGTCGGCGAGCAGCGCGTGACGATGGAGGTCAAGCAGCAGTACCGCAACATGGCAGAGGTCGTAGTGGATCATCCCGAGCTGATCGACGTCGCGAAAGAGGCATTTGCCGCCGCAGGCGTAACGCCTCGCGTAATTCCCATCCGCGGCGGTACGGACGGCGCTCAGCTCTCGTTCCGCGGGCTGCCCTGCCCCAACCTCTCGACAGGCGTGTATTGCTGCCATGGCGTGAACGAGTTCATCCCGGTGAGCGCTCTGGTCGCCATGGTCGACGTGCTAACCGAGCTCGTCGCCCGCTTCGCCCGCTAGGAGCCCTATGCAGCCCGCCGCCCGACCGCGCAACATTCGCATCGAGGCGTTGCGCCTCGTGGCAATCTGCGCCATCGCGATCTTCCATTCTTTTCAGCCGGTCTTCGCCTCGGTTACCGCGCATATGGCCGACCCCGCGCTGGCGGTTGACGGCGTTGGCGCCGCGCTTGTCCAGGTGCCGGTCGCGGCGGGGCTGCTCGGCGCCATCAACCTGTTGGGTGCCTACGGCAACTGCGTCTTCTTCGCGATATCCGGCTTCTTTCTGATCCCGAGCGCCGCGCGCGCATCCCGCGCAGACGGCCACGTGCGCTCCCAGGCGCGCCGCACCGCGCGGCGCGCCGCCACCATCGGGGTGTCCGTTGGCCTCTACGCAATCATCGCGCTTATTGTGAGCCGATGGATCGTATCCCTGCCCGGCATCGCGCCGGGCGAATTCGGATGGCTGGTCGGCGGACTCGAATTTATCTGGGTCTATCTTGCGATCATGCTCGTCACCCCGCTTATCGGGTGGATCTGGGAACGTTGCCGCGCGCGCCTTGGCGCTGTCGCGGCCATCGTCGTTATCGTCTACGCGGTCAACGCCTACATCGCGTTCATCTCTCCCGGAGACGAGGTGCGCGGGCTGCTGGAATGGCGCAAGCTCATGAGCGCGGTGAGCTATCTTGTCGCATATCTCGCAGGCGGTGCGCTCGCCGACCTGTTCGGCAAGCGCCCGGGTCACCTGGGCACATGGCGCCGCGGCCTGCTCGGCGTGTGCGCCGTTTCCCTCGTGGGCGAGGTTGCGCTCGCCTGCGCAGGCCGGGCCGACCTGATGGTCGCTACCTCGTTCAAATCGACATCCGTCGTCTCGTTTGCCCTGGCTTGGCTTTCGCTTGCCGTCTGCGCCCATCCCGATGCGCTCCGCATCGACCCTGACCGAGCGAGCGCACGTCTCGTCGCGCGGGCGGCCTCATGCATCTTGGGGTTCTACATCGCGCAATCGATGTTCCAAACCCTCTGGCGCGGCCCCGTCGACGCAGCCATGATGGTAGCAGCTGCTGTGTCCTCAAGCGCCCTGCTCGCCAGTGCGCTCATCCTGATTGCGGGCATCCTCGCGAGCCTTGCTGTCGTCGCGGTATTTCTGCTAATCGACTCGACGCTCAGGCGCCCGCTTCTGCGCGCCCTTCACCTTACGGCCTGACAGGCTCCCACAGCGTGCCATCACACAAAGAAGCGGGGCCACGCACCTACCTGCGTGGCCCCGCTTCTTATAGGGGATACCCTCCCCGCACGTTCTCCTTACCCGACTACACGAGAAGCATATCGGACGAGAGAGAAGCATATCGGACGAGACGAAGGGTTCGCTCTATCTTGTGGCCCCTCTATTCGGCGGCTTCCTCACCGGATCCATCGGATTCTTCCCCGGATGAAGACGTTCCGCTTGTCGTCGCCGTACCGTACGTCCAGTCGTCCGCCTCATTGTTCACGAGGTCGCCTGTGGTTGCGGAATCGCCGCCCTCGCCCATCGTCTGGGGTCCCTGCGGATCCTCGCCGGCGTTCACGCGCTCCATCATCTCCTCGAGCGCGTCCTCGTGCACGAAGACATAGCTCTGACCGTCGATGTAGGTGTCCTCGCCCGCCCATGACGGCAGGTTCGCGGTCCAGATGCTGTTTGTATCCATACCGCGCATGGCGTTGACCAGGCTGATGATGTCCTGCACGCTCATATCGGTCGCGACCATATTGGACAGCGAGTCGATGATGCCCATGAGGTTGCTCACATCCATCTTATTCAGAATGGTGTTCGCGAGAGCAGCCAGGAAGATGCGCTGGTGGCGCATGCGGGTATAGTCGCCGTCAACGTACGCGCGCGAGCGACAAAACGCAAGCGCCTGCTCGCCGTTCAGGGTCTGCAGACCCGGCTCGATCACGAAATCGCCCGCCTTGGGGTCATCGACGCGGTCGGGCACGTTCACTTCGACGCCGCCGAGCGCGTCGACAAGCTGTTGCATGCCCTCGAAGTTGATCTCTGCATAGTGGGAGATCTGCACGTCGCATAGGTCGTTGACCGCCTTTACCATGCCGTCGGCCCCGTCGTAGACATGCGCTGCATTGATCTTGATAAGCGACCCCTCATATTCCACGGCCGTATCGCGCGGGATGGAGATGAGCGTCACTTCCTTTTCTCTGGCATCGATGCGCGCGAGCACGATCGAGTCGGCGCGGTAGCTCTCCTCACCCGGGCGGCCGTCCGTACCGAGCAGCAGCATGTAGAAGGGCTCTTTGGTCACGTTGGAATCGACGAGCGTGAGCAGCAGGTCCGAAGTGATGATCTCGCCGTTGTTGATGCGGCTGGCGATGCTCGTGAACCACAGGCCGGCAGCCGTGCCCACGCAGACGAGCAGGGCCACAAGCGTCGTCACGATCACGCGACGGATGCGCTTGCCAGTCCTGCGCTGCCGGGCGCGTTCGGAGTAGCGGCCCACATTCTCGCGGCTGTAGACGCGGCTCGCCGCGCCGGTATTCAGGCGCCGGGAATCCTGTACGGGTTTCTTTTTCATACGGCTACCTGCTTAATCGTCGATGGGATCGGGAAGGGTTACACGCTCGACGCCGGCACCGAGCTCGTCGAGCTTCTCGACGAAGTGCTCATAGCCGCGGTCGATGTGATGGATGGCCGAGACCTCGGTGCGACCGTCGGCCACGAGACCCGCCACCACAAGCGCGGCGCCGCCGCGCAGGTCAGGAGAAACGACCTGGGCGCCCGAGAAGCCGCGCACGCCGTGAATCATCGCATGATGACTCTCGATGCGGATATCGGCCCCCATGCGCACCAGCTCCGAGGCGAACATGAAGCGGTTCTCGAAGATGTTCTCGGTGATGACCGAGCTGCCGTCAGCAAGAGCGGAGAGCACCATGGCCTGCGCCTGCATGTCGGTGGGAAAGCCGGGGAACGGCAGCGTCTGGATGTCGACCGGGCGAATATGCTCGACGCGGCGCACGCGCACGCCGTTCGCCAGGCGGTCGATCTGGATACCCATGAGCTCGAACTTCTTGATGACCATGCCGAGATGGCTCGCGTTGAAGCCCGTGACCTCGATACCGTCGTCATCGGCCATCAGGGCGCCGGCGACGATGAACGTACCGGCCTCGATGCGATCACCGATGACGCGATGGGTGACGGGATGGAGTCCCTCCACGCCATCGATCTGGATGACCGGCGAACCGGCACCCGTAATCTTGGCGCCCATCTCGTTCAGCATGTTGGCAAGGTCGACAATCTCCGGCTCGCGCGCCGCGTTGTCGATAACCGTCGTGCCGCGTGCCTTGACAGCGGCCATGATGAGGTTCTCCGTGGCGCCCACGCTCGCGAACTCGAGCGTGACCGTCGTGCCGACCATACCCTCGCCCGCATCGGCATAGATGTAACCGTGATCGGTGTCGAATTTCACCCCGAGCGCCTCGAGGCCGAGAATATGCATATCAATCTTGCGGGCACCGAGGTTGCAGCCGCCAGGCATGGCGATCTTGGCCTTGCCGCACCGGCCCAGCAGCGGCCCCATGACCGCCGTGGAAGCGCGCATCTTGGCGACGAGCTCGTAGGGCGCTTCCCATGAATCGACGTTCGAGGTATCAATCTGAAGGCTATGCTCATCCACCACGTCGATGGTCGCGCCGAGACGCTTCAGCACCTTGCCCATAACATGAACATCGGAGATGTTCGGCACGTTTTCCAACGTGGTCTTGCCGGGCGCCAACAGGGTGGCCGCCATCAGCTTGAGAGCGGAGTTCTTCGCTCCCGACACGTGGACGCGCCCATGTAGGGCATGTCCTCCTTCAACGCGAATGATATCCAAGCGCGTTCCCTTCAACACCGACATACGAATATGCCCGGGTGCGCCAAGGCCCCCGGGCATGATGTCTTATCCTCTTTGTTGGCGCTCGAGCTGAACGGCGAGTCCGTTATGCAGCGAGCAGCAACTTACACCATGCGATTTCATTATAGAGGTAGGCACGGTGTGCATCGCTCTCCGACAAAACGCTCAACTGGTCTTCAAAACCTTTAATCTTGGCTTGAAGCTCAGCGGCATCGACGGAGGCGACGTCGGCGGCGCGATCGGCGAGCACGACGATCTCGTCGTTGGCGATCTGGACGTATCCGCCGCTCACGGCAAACACGTGATCGACCGAACCCATGCGCTCATCGCATGCGCGTACATAGCCTGCGGCGATGGTGGTGATCTCGCTCGCATGCAGCGGGGCGATGCCGATCTGGCCATCCGTCGTCGGAATGGTCACGAACGCGCAGGGACCATCGAATGCGCACGAATCGGGGCAGACGATACGCAGATGCATGGCCATGGCGACTACGCCTCCATCTGCTCGGCGCGCTGGCGGACGTCGTCGATGGTCCCGGCGTAGCGGAATGCCTGCTCGGGCAGATCGTCGCACTCGCCGTCGACGATGGCGGCAAACGAGCGCACCGTGTCGGCCACGCGCACGTAGACACCGGGGTTGCCGGTGAACTTCTCGGCGACATGGAACGACTGCGACAGGAACTGCTGGATCTTGCGGGCACGGCTCACCGTGAGCTTCTGCTCGTCGGAGAGCTCGTCCATACCCAGGATGGCGATGATGTCCTGCAGGTCGGAGTACTGCTGGAGGATCTCCTGCACCTTGACGGCCACGCGATAGTGCTCCTCGCCCACGATCGAAGGATCGAGCGCGTCGGAGGTCGACGCCAGCGGGTCGATTGCCGGGAACAGGCCCAGGCTCGAGATGCTGCGCGACAGAACCGTCGTGGCATCGAGGTGGGTGAACGTCGTCGCCGGCGCCGGGTCGGTCAGGTCGTCGGCGGGCACGTAGACGGCCTGCACCGAGGTGATCGAACCGGTCTTGGTGGAGGTGATGCGCTCCTGCAGGTCGCCCATCTCGGTTGCAAGCGTGGGCTGGTAGCCGACGGCCGACGGCATACGGCCGAGCAGGGCCGAGACCTCGGAACCCGCCTGGGAGAAGCGGAAGATGTTGTCGATGAACAGCAGGACGTCCTGGCCGCGATCGCGGAAGTACTCCGCCTCGGTCAGACCGGCCAAGCCGATGCGCAGACGCGCTCCGGGCGGCTCGTTCATCTGGCCGTAGACCAGGCAGGTCTTGTCGATAACACCCGACTCGCTCATCTCGAGGTACAGATCGGTGCCCTCACGGGTGCGCTCGCCGACGCCGGTGAACACCGAGGTGCCGCCGTGCTCCTGGGCGAGGTTGTTGATGAGCTCCTGGATGAGCACCGTCTTGCCGACACCGGCGCCACCGAACAGGCCGGTCTTGCCGCCGCGGATGTAGGGCTCGAGCAGGTCGACGGCCTTAATGCCGGTCTCGAAGATCTCGGTCTTGGTCGTCAGCTCGTCGAAGCTCGGCGCGGGATGGTGGATCGGGTAGTAGTCGTCCACCTCGGGCATGGGCTTGCCGTCGACCGGCTCGCCCATGACGTTCCAGATGCGGCCGAGGGTCTGGTTGCCCACGGGCATCTTCATGGGGCCGCCGGTGTCAACGGCCTCGATGCCGCGCTGCAGGCCATCCGTGGAGGACATGGCCACGCAGCGGACGACGCCGCCCGGCAGCTGGCTTTCGACCTCGAGCACGGTCTTGATGCGGCCCACGGGCGTCTCGGCATCGACGGTCAGGGCGTTGTAGATGCCCGGCACGCCCTGCTTGAACTTGACGTCCACGACGGGGCCGATGATACGGACGATGCGCCCGACACCGGCAGTCGTCGCAGACGGGGCAACGATGGTATCTGCCATTAGTAATCCTCCAATGCAGCGGCACCACCGACGATCTCGTTGATCTCGGTCGTG
Source organism: Collinsella tanakaei (assembly GCF_016902615.1). GTDB lineage: Bacteria > Actinomycetota > Coriobacteriia > Coriobacteriales > Coriobacteriaceae > Collinsella > Collinsella tanakaei_A. Next base: position 19,602 of record NZ_JACJMB010000025.1, on the reverse strand, counting down.
ATGGACGCCTGGCGCACGCGGTTGTACGTACGGGTGAGCTCAGTGATGATCGCGCTCGCGTTCTCCGTGGCGGAATGCATGGCCTTGCGGCGCGCACCCTGCTCGGCAGCCGCCGAATCGATCAGCGCCTGCTGGATGACCGTGAGCACGTAGCTCGGGATGAGCTTCGACAGCACATGGTCGGCGCTCGGTGCGTACTCGAACGGCGAGGTGAGACGACGGGGCGCCTCGCCCTCATTGGCACGCGGGCCGCGGGCGGTGGCGAGCACGATCGAATCGAGCGGCAGGATGCGCTCTTCGCGCAAGTCCTGGTCCACGCGATTGCGCGCATGGTAGTAGATGATGTCCACACGGCCGAACTTGCCGCTCGCGAAGCCGTCGCAAACGTAACTCGCGATGACGCGGGCGCGTTCGGTCGTGGGATTATCGGATTCGCCCTCCACCCGCATGACGACGTCGGGGTCGTGGCGGTAGTAATCGCACGCCTTGCGGCCGCACGTGATGAGCTCGACGCGCTTGGCGCCGTGGCGGCGGAAGTGCTTGATGCGCTTGTCGGCCGCGCGCTCCACCATCACGTTGAACCCGCCCGCAAGGCCGCGATCGGAGTTGATGACGATGAGCAGCGCGCAGTCGTAGTGCTCAGGGTTGCTCAGCAGCGGATTGGCGTCTTTCGACGCGTCCTCCGCCACCGTGAGCATCACGTCCGTAATGGCGCGTGCATACACCTCAGACTGCTTCTCGCGAACGAGCGCGCGGCCGATCTTAGCCGTCGAGACCATCTCCATGGTGCGCGTGATCTGCTCGGTGCTGGACACCGAGTCGATGCGCTTCTTGATTTCGCGGAGGTTGGCCATAGGGCTGATTGCTCCTTTACGCCGTCTCGCCGGCAGCAGGCTCGGCCTGCTGCACGCGTGCGGACACGAACTGGTTCTTGTACTCAGCGATGGCGTCCTCGAGCTTCGAGCCCAAGGCGTCATCGATCTTGGCGTCGCCGATCTGCGCGAGCAGCTTGCCGTAGGCGCCGTTCATGAACGTGATGAGGCCATCGCGGAACGGCAGGACCTCAGAGAGCTCGAGATCGTCGAGGTACCCCTTGTTGCCGGCATACAGCACCGTCACCTGGTCGGCCACCGTCATGGGACGGAAGCGCTGCTGGCGCAGCAGCTCCGTCATGCGGGAGCCGTGGGTGAGCTGCTTTTGCGTGGAGGCGTCCAGGTCGCTGCCGAACTGGGTGAAGCCCTGCAGCTCCTGATAGCCAGCCAAGTCGAGGCGCAGATTGCCCGCCACCTGCTTCATGGCCTTCGTCTGGGCGTCGCCGCCGACGCGCGACACGGAGATGCCGACGTCGACTGCGGGGCGCTGGCCCTGGAAGAACAGATCGCTTTGCAGGTAGATCTGACCGTCCGTGATGGAAATCACGTTCGTCGGGATGTAGGCCGACACGTCGCCGTCCTGCGTCTCGATGAGCGGCAGGGCGGTAAGAGAGCCGCCGCCGTTCTCGTCGGACAGCTTGCAGGCGCGCTCGAGCAGGCGCGAGTGCAGGTAGAAGATGTCGCCCGGGTACGCCTCGCGTCCCGGCGGACGGCGCAGCGTCAACGACATCTGACGGTAGGCGACAGCCTGCTTGGACAGGTCGTCGTAGACCACGAGCACGTGCCCACCGGGGTTGGTGGCGCTTGCGGGCTCGCCGTCCTCGCCGTTGTACATGAAGAACTCGCCGATCGCGGCACCCGCCATCGGGGCGATGTACTGCATAGGCGCCGAATCGGCCGCGGTGGCCGACACGATGATCGTGTAGTCGAGCGCGCCATGGTTCGCCAGCGTCTCGCGGATGGAAGCGACGGTGGACGCCTTCTGGCCGATGGCGACATAGATGCAGACCATGCCCTTGCCGCGCTGGTTGATGATGGCGTCGATGGCGATGGCCGTCTTGCCGGTCTTGCGGTCGCCGATGATGAGCTCACGCTGGCCGCGACCGATGGGCACCATCGCGTCGATGGCCAACAGACCGGTCTGGACCGGTTCGCACACGGGCTTGCGCGCGATGACGCCGGGGGCCTTGAACTCAATGGGGCGGCGATGGGTCGCGTTGATGGGGCCCTTGCCGTCGATGGGCTGACCGAGCGGGTTCACCACGCGGCCGAGCATGCCGCGGCCCACGGGGATGTCCATGACGCGGCCGGTCGTGCGGCAGGTGTCGCCCTCCTTGATGAGGTCGACGTCGCCGAACAGAACGGCGCCCACCTCGTCGCGGTCCAGATTCTGCGCCAAGCCGTAAACGGTCTTGCCGGTAGAGCTGCTCGTGAACTCAAGCAGCTCGCCCGCCATGGCGCGCTGGAGACCGGCGACATGCGCGATGCCGTCGCCAACCTCGGCGACCTGGGACACCTCCTGCGTGTCCACCGTGGCATTGAGGTCAAGGAGGCGCTGTTCCAGGATGCGCTCGATGTTCTCGGCGCTGATAGCCTCGGACATAGACGCTATACCTCCCTCTTCTTCGTATCCTGCGTCATCACCTTGCGGGCGAGCTCGAGCTGCGTGCGCACGGAGGCGTCACGGCGCTGGCCGCGGGCCGACAGGATGATGCCGCCGATGATCGTTGGGTCGACATGCTCGATGAGGAACACGCGCGACTCGAGATCGGACTCGCACTTCTGGGTGATCATATCGCGGAGCTCGTCGTCGAGCGGGATGGCGGTCGTCACATGGACGCCCACAACCTCCTGCTGCTCGTCGACCATGCCGCGATACAGGTCGAGAACCTCGGGCAGCTTGTCCAGGTCGCCCTTCTCGGACATCGTGGCAAGCACGGCGAGAACCTCGGGCGACGCCTCCGCCTGGGCGATAAGCGGCGCGATGTTCTCGTACACATGGTCTTCGGCCTTCGAGGCCTCCAGCAGCGTGCGCGCGTATGTCTCGAGCCTGCGGCTCTCGATGCGGTCGCTACTAGGCATGGAGGCTACCCACTTCCGCTAGGTACTTCTTGATGAGCTCGCGCTGCTTCTCCGGATCGTCGGCGAGGGCCTCGCCCACGATCTTGGAGGCGACGGCCACCGACACCTTGGCGATGGAATCCGTCGCGCTCGCATAGGCGCGCTGGAGCTCGTCGTCAGCGCGGTCGTGAGCCTTGGAGATGATGTCCTCGGCCTCGGCGTGAGCGTCGGCGACGATACGGGCGCGCTCCTTCTCGGCGTCCGAGCGGGCGGCGAGCACGATATCGGAGGCCTGGCGACGGGCGTCGGCGATCACCGAATCGGCCTGACGGCGCGTCTCGGCGGCCTGCTCGCGCGTGGACTCCGCCTCCTTGATGCTGTCCTCGATGGTCTTCTCGCGCTTCTCGAGCATGGCCATCACGGGCGGCCAGGCGAACTTGCACAGAAGCGCCAGGATGATGAGGAAGATCACGAGGGCCGGGATGAACTCCGCGGGCTTGGGGATCAAGATCTCCGCACCGTTGGACGTCTCCTCGGCGAACGCCACGGAGGGCACCATGCACGCAGCCGCAGCGAGCGCCGCGGACATACGGATGTGATCGAGTTTCATGGCTTCTTCTCCCTTGCGTGTGGTTGCGATGCGCATCGTGCGCTTACTGAACAACCAGGGCAACGACGAAGCCGATCAGGGCCAGAGCCTCAGCGAAGGCGGCGCCCATGATGAAGACGGTGAACGCGCGGCCCTGGATTTCAGGCTGACGCGCCATAGCGGTGGCGCAACCATACGCCGCAAGACCGATTGCAAGGCCTGCACCGATAACACCGAGGCCGTAACCGATAACTCCCACGATTCCTCCTTTAGTTGCTATGCACCCTTTGTGCATTAAGGAACTACCTTGCTATATCAAGCGCACATGCGCTCGGTACCGAATGTGATAGCGCAGGCGCGCTACTCCTCGACCTCCTCGGCCTCCTGGATGTAGACCGCGGTCAGGATGGTGAAGACATACGCCTGGACGAACGCCACGAAGATCTCGATGACGTAGATCACGAGCAGGATGAGGGCGAACAGGACGCCCGGCAGGGCCGCCAGCACGTTGGACGCCGTGAGCTGCTGGAGCAGCGGCTGGGCGAACAGCGTGACCATGATGGCGAACGAACCCATGACGATGTGGCCGGCGAACATGTTGCAGAACAGACGGATGGCCAGCGTGATGGGGCGCAGGATGGTGGAGATGAGCTCGATGATCCAGATGAGGATATTGAGCGGGAATGCCACGCCCTCGGGCGCCAGGCTCTTGAGGTAGCCGATCGGGCCACGGGCACGCACGCCGCACGCCACGAAGTAGATGAAGACGACCAGGGCGAGCGCCGCGGTCGTGGAGATGGTACCGCTGCCCGGCTTCATGCCCGGGATGATACCCACGACGTTGTTCGCGAGAATGAAGAAGAACAGCGTCGCCAGAAACGGGAAGTGGCGCTTCCAGTTCTTGCCGATGATCTGCTCGCAGACGTCATCCTTCACGAACGAGATGCCCCACTCCATGAGGTTCGAGAACGTGCCATGCGGCACGAGCGCGAGCTTCTTCACGAACACGGCCATGATCACGAGCAGCAGAACCGTCGACGCGAGCAGCCAGAACGTGTACTGGGTGAGGCCCATCGTGAGGTCGCCCAGAACGGGGATGGAATGGAACTCCGAGACGAGTTTGTTGATCTCGTCAGGCAGTAGTGCGAAAGCCTCCAAGACTAAAGCCCTCCTCAAGTGCTGTTGTTGGTCAGTGCGCCCTGAGCGCCAAGACCGCCATAAGGGTCAGCATAGACACGTATCCTAGTACCAAACCTAAGCTGAAGGCAAGAAAAGAGTCGGGAATCAACATCCACGCGACACCTTCTACGACCGTCAGCAGGCCAAATGATAGCGCGACGGCCGCTATGCCGACCGCGATATGCAGCCGCGCGCGACCGCTTGCGGCGTATCGGAGCGCCACGAGCACCGGCGCGTACCCCACCGCCCCCGCGATGATTCCCACCACCGCGACGACGACCTCAGATATCGTCGGCACGACGTCCATCCGAGCCTAGAGCGTGCCGAAGATGCGATCGCCCGCATCGCCCAGGCCAGGCACGATGTAGGCGTTCTCGTTTAAGCACTCGTCGATCGCGCAGGCGAAGACCCGCACATCCGCATCGCCCTCGAGCACGCGCGAGAGCCCCTCGGGCGCCGCCACGATGGACAGGAAGCGGATATCTCGCGCACCCTGGGCGCGCAGGTAGCTCAAAGCGGCCTCGGCGGACCCGCCCGTCGCGAGCATGGGGTCGACCACCAGACAGGTGCGCTCGGCGATGTCGCGGGGAAGCTTCGCGTAGTACTCGCGCGGCTCATGGGTGACCTCGTCGCGCTCCATGCCCAAATGGCCCACGAGTGCATCCGGGATGAGGTCGAGCACGCCCTCGAGCATGCCCAGGCCCGCGCGCAGGATGGGGATGACCGCCGGCGTGCGCCCGGCGAGATGGGCCGCTTCCATCGGGGCGATGGGTGTCTCGATGCGCACCGGCTCGAGCGGCAGGTCGCGCGTCGCCTCATAGGTCTCGAGTCGGGCGAGCTCGCGCACCAGCTCGCGGAACTGCTTGCAACCCGTCTGCTTGTCGCGCAGAAGGGACAGCTTGTGCTGCACGAGCGGATGATCGACCACGCTCACGCGGGTCGCATCGAATGACGAGGCCATATCCTCACTCCCCAAAACGAACATGTCGGGCACCATGTCCGGCATACCATTCGCTAGGGTACCCGATTTCCCACGCTTAGGAGCTGCCGTTTACATAATTTATCCATATACACCTGCATATCTGCACACCCCGCATGGCGCCGCGAACCTAAAGAGGGCCCCGTCCGAATTCGGACAGGACCCGTGCAGCACGCGATGGATAGGCGGATGCGGCTAGTCGAGCTTCATGATCTTCGCGACGCGCTCAGCGTGGCGGCCGCCCTCGAACTCGGAGGTGAGGAAGACCTTGATGATGTCCTTGTTGACGTCGAGATCGACAAAGCGGCCGGAAAGGCACACGACGTTGCCGTCGTTATGGCGGCGGAAGAGGTCGGCGAACTCGGGCGTGGTGATGGAGGCTGCACGGATGCCGGCGACCTTGTCGGCAGCGACCGCCATGCCGATACCGGTGCCGCACACAAGCACGCCGCGGTCGGCCGCGCCCGTAGCGACCATGTTCGCCACCTTCACGGCATAGTCGGGGTAGTCGACGCGCCCGTCGGTATCGGGGCCGCAGTCAACGGTGTCGACCTTGAGCTCGGATGCCAGGAAGTCGACGAGTTGCTGCTTCTGCTCGAAACCGGCATGATCGGAAGCGATGGCGACGCGCATGTAGATATCCTCTCGTTCGCGATGGTAGGCGTTGGGCGCAGGGCTCTATCTCACTGTATCACGGTTCGGGAGCGCGCCACGGCGTCATGCCAGCCCGACAGGCAATGCGCAATGACGCTTTCGTCGCCCTTGGGCTCAAAGCGCTTGCCGCGCGCATGGTCCGCCGCGAGCTCCTCGCGGTCCTCCCAAAAGCCCACCGCGAGGCCGGCGAGATACGCCGCGCCGAGCGCCGTCGTCTCGACCGCCTCCGTCTGCACGACCGGGATGCCGAGCAGGTCGGCCTGGAACTGCATGATGAACTCGTTGCGGGAGGCCGCGCCGTCGACGGAGAGCTCCGAGAGCCTCATGTGCGCGTCGGCCTCCATCGAGCGCAGCACATCGAAGCTCTGGTACGCCATGGACTCGCAGGCCGCGCGCACGAGCGTGGCGCGATCAGACGCGGCGGTCAAGCCCGTGATGATGCCGCGCGCGCCCGGGTCCCACCAGGGCGCGCCCAGGCCCGTGAAGGCGGGCACGAGATAGCAGTCGTCGTTATCGGGCACCGAACTCGCAATAGCGGCGGATTCGCTCGCGTCGGAAATGATGCCAAGCTTGTCGCGCAGCCACTGGATGACCGACCCCGCATGGAAGATCGACCCCTCGAGCGCGTAGGAGATCTTGCCGCCCTCGGCGATGCCGATGGTCGAGATGAGCCCGTTGTTCGAGCGGACGATCTCGTCGCCGGTGTTCATGAGCATGAAGCAACCGGTGCCGTAGGTGTTCTTCGTATCGCCGCGCTCGAAGCAGCAGTGGCCGAAAAACGACGCCTGCTGGTCGCCCGCCACGCCCGCGATGAGCGGCATGTGGGTCATGACCTCGCTCGACACATGGCCGAAATCGCCGGAGCTCCAACGGACCTCGGGCAGCATGGAGCGCGGGATGTCGAGCATGCGGAGCAGCTCGTCGTCCCACTCGAGCGTGTTGATGTTATAGAGCATCGTGCGACTGGCGTTCGTGCAGTCGGTCGCGTAGACCATGCCGCCGGTCAGGTTGTAGATGAGCCACGTGTCGACGGTGCCGAACATGAGCTCGCCCGCCTCGGCCGCCTCGCGCGCGCCGCTGACGTTATCGAGAATCCACTTGATCTTCGTACCGGAGAAGTACGGATCGAGCTTCAAGCCCGTCTTCTCGCGCACCATGTCATCGTAGCCGGCGGCGATGAGCTCGTCGACGATCGGGGCGGTGCGCCGGCACTGCCAGCCGATGGCGTTGTAGATGGGCTGGCCGCTGTCGCGGTCCCATACGATGCAGGTCTCGCGCTGGTTCGTGAGGCCGATGGCGGCGATGCGATCGGAGTGGATACCGCTTTTGAACTGGACTTCGGCCATGACGGCGATCTGGGAGGCCAGAATCTCCATGGGGTCCTGCTCGACCCAGCCGGGCTGGGGATAGAAGGTCTTGATGGGTTTTGAGGCCTGGGCCACGATGCAGTCGTACTCGTCGACGATGATGGCGCGCACCGACGTGGTGCCCGAGTCGAGCGCCATGATGTAGCCGCTGGGAGAGATGGGGCCGACGCGATCGACCAGTCCGAGGTCGGATAGAGAAAAGGACATATCACAGCCCCTTAGTGTCAGAATCGGTGGGTGCAGCGTTCGCGAGCGCACGCTCGATGCGCTCGCGCGAGATGGGTCCCTCGCGCACGATGCGGTACGTGCCGTCCACGACCGCCACAATCGTGGAGGCGCCGTCGCAGACGGTGGCGCCGGCGTCGATCGCGGCGTCGACACCCGCGAGCACGCGCGGCTCGACATCGCGAAACGCCGTGGGCGCCGGGGCGCCGTGCGTGTTGGCGCTCGTGACGGCCAGAGGCGAACCGCAGGCGCGCACGAGCGCCTGGATCACCGGGGAGGCGGAGGCTCTCAGGGCGACCGTTCCGTCATCTGCCTGCATGAAGGGAGGAACCGCATCCGAGGCCTTGACGATGAGGGTCAGCGCGCCGGGCCAGAACGCGCGCGCGAGCACGCGGATCTCGTGGGGCACATCGGCGCCGAACGCGTCGAGCGCCTCCTCGCCGCCTACGAGCCAGGGCACCGTCTGGCGGACGTCGCGCCGCTTCAAGGTGAAGATGCGCCCGTATCCGGTCGTGTCGGCCGGCATGTTCGGCTCGCTCGCATAGGCGGCCACGCTGACGCCGATGCCATAGACCGTCTCGGTGGGCACGAGCGCAAGCCCCCCGGCGGTGAGGACCGATGCCGCATCGCGAATGGCCAAAGGGCTCGGCTGCTCGGCGCCGCCTACCACCCGATAGATTCGCTGCATATCCGACATCTCCCTCTCTGGACGACATGACTTTTGACGTATGGGATTGTCTCACGCCGCACCGGGGCCGGCTTCAACCCAGCGGGTAAACGTGAAATGTAATCGGCAAAGGGCCGCGCACACATCGCCTGCACAAACGCGACACCGAAACGCCTGCGGCAGCCCGTGCAGACCGAACGCGCGTCGCCGCGCCCAACGTGCACCGCTCCCAAGGACGCGCCCTTGCATTGTCTTCGTGCAAAAGGCACACGAACCAAGCCTTCGTGTGCCTTTTGCACGAAGACAATGCAAGGGAGGTCGGCGGCTGCGCGACGCGGGCGATACCGGCGCGCGAGCTACGCGCGTGCCGCGAAGCGGGCGCGGGCGGCCTCGACGGCGCGCTCGGGCACGATCGCGAGCACGAAGCGCGTCCTGCCAGCCAGATCGCGCGCGATGCGCACGGACTCGAACCCGGCGTCCACGCAGATCTGGGCGGCCGCGTCGAGCGTCGTTTCGTGCAGCTCGCAGGCGAGAAGGCCACCGGCATGCACCATGCTCGGCGCCGCGTTCACGAGACGGCGGAAGATATCGAGCCCGTCAGGGCCGCCGTTGAGGGCAAGGTCGGGCTCGTACCCGGCGACCTCGTGCGGGATGGTCTTCAGCACCGCGGTCGGGATGTAGGGCGGATTGGACACGAGCACGTCGAAGGTGCCCCACTCGGTCGTGCGGTCGAGCGGCGAGACGAGGTTGCCCTCGCGGATGTCGACCACCTCGGGCGCGATGCCGAGCGCCTCGCGGTTCTTGCATGCGAGCGCGACGGCACGCGGCTCGATATCGGTCGCCACGCACACCACCTGACCGGGGCGCTCCGTGGCGAACGACAGCGAGATGCAGCCCGTACCGCAGCCGACCTCAAGCACGCGCGCCACTCGGGGCGCGGCCTCGGGCTCCTTAGCAGCGACGGGCTCCTGCGCGGGCTCGGCATCCTGCTCGCCTGCAGGTGCGGGATCGGGTTCTCCCCCTTGGTCGGCACTGGGCGTCTCGGCCTCGGCCTCCTCCTTCTCGCGCGCCTTTTGCGCCTCGAGCTCGGCCTGCCGCTTCGCCTCGACCTCGTCGTTCCACGGCAGGGCCACGCGCCGACGGCGGCGGGCGTCGGCCCGGCTCCCAAGCACCTGGTTATCCAAGTAGGTCAGGACCTCCTCGACGAGCATCTCCGTCTCGGGGCGAGGAATGAGCACGCCGGGCTCGCACTTGATGTCGATCGTGCGGAACGACGTCTCACCCGTGATGTACTGCAGCGGCTCCCCCTTCGCGCGGCGCACGACCGCCTCGTGCATGCGGGCGAGCTCATCGGGCGACAGGGGACGGGAAAAGTCGGTGTAGAGCTGGATGCGCTGCAGGCCCGTGACGGACGTGAGCAGCCATTCCGCCGATACGCGCGGGCTCTCGTCGCCCTTGCTCGCGAGATATTCGTTCGTCCAATCAAGGCACCGCTTGACCGTCCAGGTTTCCGCCATGATGCGCTCCGTCCCCGTTCTCGTTTCCCTATCCCCGCGATTCTATAGCACGCACCCACCGGGGCGCGACGTCAACGCGCGCACGGCAGGTTTGGGGACGCATCGGCGCTGTCCGCACACACGCCCCTGCCGCCCATCCCGCATCTTCTGCCCGATATCCGACAGATATGCGAGGCGGGGCCCGACCATGCGGCCAGGCCCCGCCTGATATACCCTTCAGGCGCCTATCGGTTAGTCCGCCACGGCGACGGTAAGGTCCTCGCGCACGTGGACGCGGCCGTCGGCGAGCAGCTGGACCACCTGCGGGTACAGCTCGTGCTCGATCTCGTGGATGTGGGACTCGAGCGTATCGACATCCCAGCCCTCTTCGACCGCAAGCGCGCGCTGGGCGATGATGGGGCCGGCGTCGTAGGCGGCGTTCGCGAAATGCACGGTCACGCCCGTGACCTTGACGCCGCGCTCATACGCGTCCGCGATGGCGTGCGCGCCGGGGAAGCTCGGCAGCAGCGCCGGATGCAGGTTCACGACGCGATTGGGGAAGGTGGCCAGCAGCGGCGCGTGCACCATGCGCATGTAGCCGGCCATGATGACGTACTCGACGCCCTGCGCGAGCAGCTCGTGGGCGATCACCTCGTCGGCCGCGATGGGGTCGGCGTAGATCTCCTTGGAGAGGGTGAGCGTCTGGATGCCCGCCGCCTCGGCGCGCTGGAGGCCCTTGGCAGACGGCCGGCTCGACACGACGAGCTCGATCGTGGCGTTGAGCGAGCCGTCGGCGATGCGATCGATGAGCGCCTGGAGGTTCGTGCCCGATCCGGAGATGAGCACGCCGATCTTCAGCGGCGAGGGACTCTCGCCGGCAGCGCGCACGGCGGCGCGGGCGGCCTCGATCTCGTTGCAATCGGGAATATGCAGCCCGTCGCCCGCCGGCTCCTGGCCCTCGGCGGCCTCGATGGCGCGCTTGAGCTCACCGTCCACATTGGCGCTGAAAAACGCGTCGCTCGGCAGTGCCTCGGGCGGAAGGCCGGCCTCCTCGACCAGCTTGCGGTACTCGTCGTTAGCGCTCATCGGCATACACCACCTTACCGGTGCCCTCGACGCAGGTGCCGACGCGGAACGGGTGCTCGCCGGCGGCCTCGAGCTGAGCGGTGATGGCCGCCTCGTCCTCGGGCGCGCAGATGAGCATGAGGCCGACGCCCATGTTGAACGTCTTGCAGGCCTCGTTCGGGGCGAGCTCGGCGTGTTCGGCGATATAGGTGATCACGGGCGGCACGTCCCAACCCATGGCGGCGCCGTTGCGCTCCACCACGGCGTCGACATCGGCGGCAAGCGCGCGGTTGAGGTTCTCAGTGATGCCGCCGCCGGTGATATGGGCGATGGCGTGCACCGGGGCGCCGGCGCGCAGCAGCTCGAGGATGGGCTTCACGTAGATACGCGTAGGCGCGAGCAGGGCGTCGGCCAGCGACAGGCCGGGCGCGACCTCGATCGCCTCGAGCTCGGCCTTCTTGGCGGCAGCCTCGGGCGTGCCGGGGACGATGCCGTCGACACCGATCACGCGGCGCACGAGCGAGTAGCCGTTGGAGTGGATGCCCGTGGAGGGCAGGCCCAAGATGACGTCGCCGGGACGGACGTTTTCGGGGTCGAGCATCTTCGGACGGTCGACGACGCCCACGGCGAAACCGGCCAGGTCGTAGTCGTCCGGGCGCATGACGCCGGGGTGCTCGGCCATCTCGCCGCCCACGAGCGCGCAGCCCGCGAGCTTGCAGCCGTCGGCCACGCCGCGCACGATCTTGGCCATGTGCTCGGCCTCGATGTGGCCGATGGCGATGTAATCGAGGAAGAACAGCGGCTCGGCGCCCGAGGCGAGGATGTCGTTCACGCACATGGCGACGAGGTCCTGGCCCACCGTCTCGTGGCGATCGAGAATCTGGGCGAGCACGAGCTTCGTGCCAACGCCGTCGGTGCCCGAGATGAGGATGGGGTCTTCCATATCCTTCAGCGCGGCGGCGGAGAACAGGCCGCCGAAGCCACCGATACCGCCGATGACCTCGGGACGGTTGGTCTCGGCAACCATCTGCTTGATCGCATCGACCGCGCGGCCGCCCTCGGCGGTGTCGACGCCCGCGTCCTCATAGGTCACGTGCTTGGTGTTCTCGCTCATGCGTGTCCTTTCGATAAGGAGGTTCTACCTGCTCATGATGATAGCAGGGCGCACGCGGGCGCGCAGGGCGCACGGGACATGTGCTGCCTTCGCGGCCGTGCGGACGCCCGATAAGAACGCACCGCGAGGCGGCCACAGACCATCCTCGCGGCGACGGGTGTCCGCCTGGGCGGGCTCGGCTTCGTCCTGTTCGCGCTTACGCGCCGGGATGCGACGCCTCCCAGCTGTGGTCGCGGTCCTTCTCCTGCACGATGTCGCGCGGCAGCACCGGGCTCTCCGTCAGGTTGCACGGATCGTAGCCGTCCATGAACTTGTCGCGCCCGAAGCTCTCGGGAATGGCGACCGGGTAGACGCCCGTGAAGCACGCCGTGCAGTAGCCGCGCGCCGGGGCGCCCGCGCCCTCACCCGCGCGCACGCCGATAGCCGGCACGCAGGCGAGCAGGCCCTCGACGGAGAGGAACGCGAGCGAATCGGCCCCGATAAAGGCGCGGATCTCCTCCACCGTCTTGTTGGCGCTGATGAGCTGCGTCTGTACATCGGTGTCGATGCCGTAGAAGCACGGCCACACGACCTCGGGCGAGTTGATGCGCACGTGCACCTCCGCCGCGCCCGCCTGGCGCAGCATCCGCACGAGCTGCACCATGGTGGTGCCGCGCACGATGGAGTCGTCGATGACCACGAGGCGCTTGCCGGCGATGTTGTCACGCAGCGGGTTGAGCTTCATGCGCACGCCCATGGCGCGCAGCTCCTGCGTGGGCTGAATGAACGTGCGGGCGACGTAGCGATTCTTGATGAGGCCCTCGCCGAAGGGGATGCCGCTGACCGCCGCATAGCCCTCCGCCGGCGGCAGACCGGAGTCGGGCACGCCGATGACCATGTCCGCCTCGACCGGCACCTCGCGTGCGAGCTGGCACCCCATATCGTAGCGGCAGGCGTAGACCGACTTGCCGCCCATGAACGAATCGGGGCGCGCGAAGTAAACCTGTTCGAAGATGCACTCGGCGGACTCCTTCGCCGCGGGCACGCCCTGCTCGGAGACGAGCCCTTCCGCAGAGATGCGCAAAATCTCGCCCGGGCGGATATCGCGCACGTACGTGGCGCCCACGATGTCGAGTGCGCAGGTCTCGGACGCCACGATCCAGGCCGGCGGCTCCTCCGACGCGCCCGCCTCGCCGGACGCCTCGCCGCCCAAGCGGCCGAGCACGAGCGGGCGGATGCCGTAGGGGTCGCGGAAGGCGTAGAGCGCCTCCTCGTTGATGAGCGTCATGGCGTAGCCGCCGCGCACGAGCTCCATGGTCTTGCGGATGCCCTCGCGCAGATGATGCGTGCGCTGCGTGAAATAGCCGATGAGCTTCGCGGCGACCTCGGAGTCGGAGTTCGACAGGAACGGCACACCGAGCTCGATGAGCTGACGGCGCAGCTCGTCGGTGTTGACGAGGGTGCCGTTATGCGCGAGCGCGATGATGACGTCGTTGATGGTGGACAGGTGCGGCTGGGCGGCCTCCCAGCTCTTGGCGCCCGCCGTGCCGTAGCGCACGTGGCCCACGGCGAGCTGGCCGGTAAGGGTGGAGAGATCCGCCTCGGAGAAAACCTGATCGATCAGGCCGAGGTCCTTGCGGACCATAACGGTGCCGCCATCGCCCACGGCGATGCCCGCCGACTCCTGTCCGCGGTGCTGGAGCGCCTTCAGGCCGAAGTACGTGATGCGCGCGACGTCGCGCCCCGGGGCCCAGACGCCGAAGACGCCGCATTCCTCGTGCAGCGTATCGCCATCCGTCGACCCCACCTGCCGCGACGATGCGCAGCCCGTCGCCTCCACGGTCATATCGAGCATACGAAATCCCTTCCCACCGGCTTCGCTATCGAGACCCGCACATTATAGGTGTGCCGTGCTGCCCGTGCGCGCCCATGCGGCAGGTCACGCGAAAACACCTCCGGCAGGATTTTCCCGCGCCCATCTGAATAGAACCGCAAGCTAATGGAGAGAACCCCTAATATGCCCCACGGCTTCGATACACCCCAACCACCTAAGATTCCAAACCATCTATGACAAGGAGCGCCCTGTGAGCACGACTGCATCCGCGCGCGTTGCATCGAGGGATGTGCGCCCATCGCCCAACCTTCTCGATCCCAAGCAACCGGCACCCCCTGAGAAGCAGGGCATCCCGCGGCTGCTGAAGGTCTACGGCGTCCTGTGCCTGGCCGACGGCATCATCTCGTTGCCGTTGATCGCCCTGCTCATCGGCGCCGTCGTGGTCGTCATGGTGCGCTCGCCGCAAGACCTGAGCATCGCCGCCGACCCGACCCTCACGGTCATCGTCGCCTGCATCAGCGTGGTGCTGTCGCTGATCGCCTCGGTGCTACTCATCCGCTTCGGCCGCGCCCTGCTGAAAAACGACCGCCGACGCGCGGCAATCCGGTCCGAAATCCTGATCGTCATCACGCTCGCCCAGGCGATCGTGAACATCATGCTCGACGGCATCGACCCGAGCCTCATCCTGCCCGCCATCCAGATGGTGATCTTGATCGTCATCTCCACCAGCCTCGACCCGACGCTGCGCCAGGAGCGCGACCTGCAGGCGCGCCTGCGCGACATGCAGGACCGCGAAGCTGCCGAAGAGGGCATGCTCGGGCGCGACGAGACCGGCGAGGGCTACATCAAGCTCAACTTCTTCAACCTGTTCTGGGTATTCGTGGTGTGCAGCTTCCTCGGCCTTGTGCTCGAGACCATCTGGCATATGGTCGTCGTCGACCCGGGCGTCTACCAGGACCGCGCGGGACTCCTGTTCGGCCCGTTCTCGCCCATCTATGGCGTGGGCGCCGGACTCATGACCGTCGCCCTCAACCGCTTCTACCGCAAAAGTCCCATCGTCATCTTCCTCGTGAGCGCCCTGATCGGCGGCGCCTTCGAATGCGCGGTGAGCTGGTTCATGCAGACGGCATTCGGCGCGGTGGCGTGGGATTACTCAAACGCCACGCTGTTTGGCCTCATGCCCGACCCCATCGCCGCCCTCACACATGGCCGCACCTGCACGAATTTCGCCTGCATCTGGGGCTTCCTCGGCCTCGTGTGGATCAAGCTGTTGCTCCCGCACCTGCTTAACCTCATCAATCTCATCCCTTGGAAGGCACGCTACTCGTTCACGTCGATCTGCGCCGTCCTCATGCTCGTGAACTGCATCATGACGCTGCAGGCCCTCGACTGCTGGTTCGAGCGCGAGAGCAATATCGCCCCCAACTCGCCGGTCGAGGAGTTCTACGCCGACCACTTCGACAACGCGTTCATGGCGCACCGCTTCCAGAGCATGACGATCCATCCCGAGACCACGAGCCGTGTGGACCGCGGGAGCGCGAGCGCAGCGGCCTCGGATGCAATCACGCCCAAGGCATAAGGTACCCGTCCCAAGCGCACTCGCCTGAAAACACAAGCCCCTGCACGCAAGGCGGCGGCCCCTCGATGTGAGGGGTCGCCGCCTTCGTCATGTTCGCCATAGTGGAAAAGGCGGAACGCACCGTGCAGGACGCCCGGCCGTCCGCCGAGCACGGCTTGCCGTCCGAAGGGCGCGGCTCGCCGCAGGCCACGGCCGCCGATCGTGCGCACCGGACGCCCGGCATGCGCCCGGCCGTCCGCCGTGCATCTCGAATGCCGCCGCGTATCGCACCTGCGCGCCGGACATCGCGGGCGCACGGCGAGTCGCCCAGCAGCTGCATGCGCCGCGCTGCGTCTTACGCCTCGTGCTCGATTTCCGCCACGCACTCGTTCTTGATGGTGCCGACCAGCGACTGCAGGGCGTCGATTACGCGCGGGCGGATGTCGCCGCCGATGAGCACGAGCATGATGTCGTCGCCCACCTCGAGCTCGCCCTCGTTGAGCCATACGCGCACGTACCCGATGCCGGGCAGGGCGCGCGTGGCATCGATGGCGGCATCGACCTTGCTCCGGTCGTAGGAAAACGTCATGCCGCCCACCTTGTGGCCCGGCTGCACGCCGTCGGTTGCCACACCGCGTGCCTCGGCCTTGGGCGTCTCGCGCACCGTCCCGTTATGGATGAGGTACATGCCGCAGGCGCGAAAGCTCGGGTCGGCCTTCGCCTCGGCAAGCCAGGTATCGATCGAGGGCATCTGCTGTGCCATTCCAGCTCCTTTTCGTTTCGCGGGCGGGCGCGGTGCCCGCCGTCCGCAAGCATTGTAGCCTCTTGGGAATGGCCGTCCGGCAGCATTTCGCCTGAAGCGCGCGGAGGGCCATCCGGAGAGCGGGGGAGGACACGCGGGCGCTGCGAGCGCAAACACTCCCGATGGCGCCAGCGCATCGGGCCGGTCCGCATGCTGCCCTGCATGCAGAGGGTGCACGCTACATGTTGCGTTGTCGTGCTGCCGCGACTAGTGGGCGTAGGCCGCCGCGATATCGAGCACCATGACGGCGCGGGTCGTGCGCGGGATGATCTCTCCTGCGCACGTCACGAGGCTCATGACGTGTGCCGCCTGGTCGATGCGCTCGGACGCATCGGCCGCTTCGGCCTTCGCATAGGTGTAGAGGTTTCTCAGATACGACTGGAGCGTATCGCCCGTACCGGTGAAATTGGGCGTGCGCGCCGCGGTGTAGGTCTCCTCGACCTGCGCGGTGAACATCGGCTTCAGCTCGTAGGTGACGTGTGGCGTGATGTAGTACACCGTCCCGATCGTGTCGAAGGTCGCCTGGTCGATAGTGTTGTCGATGATCTTGAACATCTTGCCGTCGTTCATGTGGTGGCCGTAGAGCGTCGTCTGCTCATCCACCATACCGGGTGCGGCGTCGTCCATGTCCATGAAGATGGTGCCCGAACCGTTGCCCGAACCGTCGAACAGCCGCGTGAGATAGGTCGTGTTGTTATCGGTCTGCACCACGGGGTAGTTCACCGGCGTGTTCGGGATATAGATCCAACCCACGACATCGGGATTGATGGCGGCCAGTGCATCGAAATCGACGGTGGGCACGGCATCGCCCTCGTCGGACACCACAGCGTACTGCTGCAACTCGGCGTAGGTGCTCTGGGCCTCGCTGTAGCCGATCTGCGCACGGATGAACAACCCGCCCGCCACCAGCAGGAGCACGACGCCAATCGCGATGAGGGCATAGGAGAGCACCGGCTTGCGGCGTTTCGCGTAAGAGTAGCCCGAAGGCGGCTCCGCCGACTCGCCGGCACGCGGGACGCGCGGTGTCACCTGCTTGCCCGCGTGAGCCGATGAGACGCGCTCCCCCGCGCGCGAGAGCGCAGCCGCATAGCTCGCCTCTGCTGCACGGGCGACTGACGCCCGTGCTCGATCGGACGCGACTCCGGTTGCGGGCAGTGGGGAGACCGCGCCCTGACCGGAAGCGACGTCTGCGGGTAAGGATGTTGTCGGAGAAGGGCTCGGAGACGATGCGGGCTTGGGAGGCGCCGCCGGTTGATCTGCGGAAACGGCCATGCGCTGGGTGACATCAGCAGACGGGGCAGCCGGGGCAGACGCGGCCCGCGCAGCATCGGTGGGCGACGGCACGGACGAGAGCGAAGAGCGGGACGCTGCCGGATGGGGCGTCGCCGAGACCGCCTCGCCCGCAGACGGCATGCTGCTCGCCTCGGCACAACGCGCTTCCGCGGGACGCGCCGAAGAGGTGGACGCGACCTGGGCAGAAGCCGTATGAGCGGCGGTCGCGAAGTGACGGGCGCTGCCCGCCGGGGACGCCGCGCCCAAAGATGCCGCGGCGGGCGCACCCGGAGCGGACTCGGGCAGCGCATCGACGGTGGGAGCAGACGCCCTACCCGCACGAGGGGTCGGTGAAGTTGCCACAGCCGCAGACACGCCAGCAGATGAGGGTGCGGATGGCCTCGGGGCTGCGGACGCCGGCGACGCGACCGCGCGAGCAGAAGGCCCGAGCGCAGCGGGTGCAGCGAAGCGCTTGCCTGCGGGACGCGCGGCGCCCTCGCCTATCTCGCCCCCATCAGCGGCAGGTGCGGACGCGGGCGCGAAGCGCGCCCCGGCAGGACGGGGCGTCTGCTCGTCGTCGCCATCGGCATGCGATGACGAGAAATGAGAACCCGCCCGAACCATCCGCACGCGCTCCACGGGAATCGACCGCAGCTCGCCGCCGAATCGATCCTGCGTGCTTTCAGCGTTGGCATCATGCCGATCGCGCGTCGCCATATGACCCGCCTCCCCTTGTGCGCAAAGAACGCGGCACGCCCACGCCTACCGAGCATCGGCGCGCCGCGCACGGCATCGGCTCTACGCCTCGGCCATCTCGCGCTTCATGTTCTCGATAACCGTGCGGTACTCGGGCATGGTCGCGCCGAGGATCTGCGTGGCGTAGATGGCGGCGTTCTTCGCACCGTTGATGGCGACGCATGCCACCGGCACGCCGGAGGGCATCTGCACCATCGAGAGCAGCGAGTCGAGGCCACCGAGGTCGCTCGTCTTCATGGGCACGCCGATGACGGGCAGCGGCGTGAAGGCGGCCACGACGCCGCCGAGGTGCGCCGCCTTGCCGGCTGCGGCGATGATGACCTTCAGGCCGCGCTCGGCAGCGGAGCCGGCCCACTCGTGCACCTTGTCGGGCGTGCGGTGGGCGCTCGCGATCACGAGCTCGTAGGGCACGCCGAGGCGCTCGAGCTCGGCGGTGCAGCCCTCCATGGTGGGCAGGTCGGACTTGGAACCCATGATGATGCCCACAAGCGGGGTCTTTTCGGTATCTGCCATGTGTGGCCTCCTGTGATCAGAGCGGCGACGGGCGCACCTCGCCCGTCCCTTACCTGGTGAACAGATTTCAGTATAGCGGGGCGGGCGCGACGGCGCGGACATGGAGTCACAGGGCGTTTGCTCGCGTGGCGGAGGGGCAGGCGGACGGAACGTCATGATGTTCCGGAAGGGTGACCAAGGCATGCGGCATACGCGGGAGCACAGATGGCGGCAGGGCCGTCGCACGGGCGGGACGGCAGCGGCGGCGGGCACCTCCCGCATGGAAGGCGGGTCCGCCGCGCACGGGGCGGCGTCTCGCGCGCCTAGCGCTTCTTGTGGGGACGCTTCTTGCGCTGCGGGCGCGCGGTCTTGGAAGCCGTCGCGCGCGAGCTCGCGCGCGTGCGATCCTGGCGGCGCCGGTGCATGACGTAGATGGCATGGCCGAGCAGCATCGAGATGACGACGAGCGCCAGGAACATGAACGGGTTGCTGCCGGATGCCTGCTGGGTCCCGGCGGCGTCGGCATAGGCCGACGCGGGAGCCAGCAACCCGGCGAGCAGGGCGGCTGCAGTCAGATTCGCGCGCACGGAATCCTCCTTATCGGTTTTCGTACCACAGCCGCAGTGTACCCCGCCCGGGCC
>NZ_JACJMB010000024.1 GCF_016902615.1 Collinsella tanakaei | reverse complement strand
AGCCCCGAGGAGTTCGAGCGGGCCAACCGGCCCGAGGACGATCGCCGCATGAAGGCGGCGTAGGGGTGTAAACGAAATCGGGGTAGATTCAGATTCAGATTCAGATTCAGATTCAGATTCAATCCCTCTCCGTTACCCGATCTGCCAGCTCAGGACCCCTTCCATATCGCGGTCAACAGGGTAGCCTTGTTCTCGAAGGACGAGGGAAAGCGAGGCTCCATGTCAGACAGGTTCGGGCGCTTCGAGAATCTCCCTGAAGACCGCAGGCGCGCAATCGTGGATGCCGCCTTTGAGGTGTTCGGCGGCGAGGACTATGCCCGCGCGTCCACGGCGGACATCGCCAGGCGCGCCGGTGTGTCGAAAAGCCAGCTCTTCTTCTACTTCAGGAACAAGAGGGAGTTGTACCTCTATGTGCTCGGCGTGCTCACGCGGCGCGTGGCCGACGCGGTCGTCGACGAGCGCTGGTACGAGATCGACGACTTCTTCGAGATCATGCGTTACGCCGTGACGCGGAAGGCCTGTTTCGTGGGGCTGAACCCGCGCGTCACGGAGTTTTTCGTCCGCGCGTTTTACCTCGGCCATCGGGATGTTTCGGGGACGCTCGACGCCTTCATGAAAGACGCGGTGCCCGCTATGGTGCAGATATATCTGGGTCACGTGCGCTGGGACCGCTTCCGTGAGGGCGTCGACCCCATGCGCGTGGTGCGCATGCTCGTGTGGTGCGGCGACGGCTACCTTCACGAGCGGCTACGCGGCGGAGGGGAGCTCGACATGGAGGCGATGCTCTCCGAGTTCCTCATCTGGCTCGACTGGCTCAAGCGGGCGACGTATAGGGAGGAGTACCTATGATAGCGAACGGGGCGGCGCCCGCGATCGGCGTGCGCGGGCTCACGAAGGACTACGGGCGGGGCCGCGGCGTCTTCGACGTCAGCCTCGAGGTGGCTGCGGGCGAGGTGCTCGGCTTCCTCGGCCCCAACGGCGCGGGGAAGACGGTCACGATGCGCCATCCGATGGGGTTCGTCAAGCCGCAGCGGGGAACGGTCGAGGTCCTCGGCCACGACTGCTTTCGCGAGCGTCCGGCGGTGCAGGCCCGTCTGGGCTATCTTCCCGGGGAGAGCTCATGCATGAGGGAGATGACCGCGCGGGCCTTCCTCGACCTCATGGCGGGGATGCGGGGCATGCGCGACCGCTCCCGGATGCTTGAGCTCGTCGACATGTTCGGGCTGGACCTCCGTGCGCGGATCGGCGGGATGTCCAAGGGGAACCGGCAGAAGGTGGCGATCGTGGCGGCGTTCATGGCGCGTCCGGACGTGCTTCTGCTCGACGAGCCCACAAGCGGTCTCGACCCGCTCATGCAGGAGCGCTTCCTCGACCTGGTGGCGCAGGAGCGGGCGCGGGGCGCTGCCATCCTGCTCTCGTCGCACATCTTCGAGGAGGTCGGGCGCGCGTGCGACCGGGTGGCGTTCATCCGTGCGGGGCGGGTGGCCATGACCTGCACCATGGACGAGGTCCGCTCGATGCGCGGCCGCGGCTACACGGTCGAGTTCGCAAGCGCGCAGGAGCGTTCGCGCTGGGAGCTCGCCCACGGGGCAGAGCCCGCGGCGGGCGACGCCCGCGGTATCGAGCTCCTCGACGTGCGCGACGTGAACGGGCTCATCGGCGAGCTCTCCGCATACGACGTGGCCGCGGTCACGTCCCGCGAGCAGACGCTCGAGGAACTGTTCTTGCACCTGTACGAGGGCGCCGATCCCTCACGGCAAGGTTAGGTGGTCCCGATGATCCTCCCTCTCTTCAAGCGCGAGCTTCGCTCCTGCCTGCTCCCGACTGCCATCATCGCTGCGGTGACGGTTCTCTACGCCGGGGTCATCATCGGCATGTACGACCCCGAGCTCGGCGAGTCGCTCGCCCTCATGCGCGATGCCATGCCCGAGCTCTTCGCCGCCTTCGGCATGGCCGACCAGGGCACGACGCTCCTTGAGTTCGTCGTCAACTACCTGCACGGCTTTTTGCTCGTGGTGCTCCCCCTCGTCCTCGCGGCGGTGCTTGCCAGCCGTCTGGTGGTTCGTCATATCGAGCGCGGCAGCATCGCCTATCTGCTCGCGCAGCCCGTCGGCCGCATAAGGCTCATGGTCTCGCAGGCCGCGGTCCTCCTTTTCTGCCTCGTCCTGCTCGCCGCGGTGCTCACTGTGTTCGAGTTGGCATGCGCCCAGGCGATGTTTCCCGGCGAGCTCGCCGTTGCCGACCTCGTCGCCGTCAACTCAGCGACCTTCTGTATGTGGGTGTTCCTGTCCGGTGCGTGCTGGGCGGGCGCCTGTACGCTGCCGAGCGTATCGGCGGCCCGCTGGGCGGGCGTCTCGGTGTGCACGCTTTTCGTCCTCGTGCAGATGCTCTCGGGGGTGGGAGAGGAGCTCTCCTGGCTCGGCGACATCACGCCCCTTGCGCTCCTCGATCCCCTCGGGGCCGCCGGCGGGCAGCCCGGTGCCCTCGCGGGCGCGGCCGTACTCGGCATCTCGGGCGCGGCGCTGTTTGCCGCAGGGACCGCCGTCTTCGCTCGCCGCGACCTGAGCGTGTAGGGCATTATCCGCAGGGGCATCCCCGATGGCGGGCCTCGCCGTGTCGCACGGGCGGGCCTGCCGGGCGACCTCGACGCGCCGACGCCCTTCCGCCTTGCGAAGACCGCTCGCGCCCGCGTTCACACCCTAGAAACACGAGGGGTGTATTTTTAGCTTTCAAGCCGAGGGGGCCGAGTGCCCCCACCGAGAGATCTGCCGGGGGAAGCCCATGTTCGACCACTTCATGTCCATGCTCGCCACGCTGAACAACAACGTGCTGTGGGGTGTCCCCATGGTCGTGCTGATGATCGGAACGGGCGTGTTCCTGCTCGTCATCACCCGCGGCGTCGTCTTCACGCGCTTCAACGTCGTGATGCGCAACACCACCATGACGCTCTTCCACCGGCCGAGCAAAGCCGAGCTCGAGCATGGCGCCATCTCGCCGTTCCAGGCGGTGTGCACCGCGCTCGCGGCGACGCTCGGCACGGGCAATATCGTGGGCGTGGCGCTCGCGGTGGCGACGGGCGGCCCGGGGGCGATCTTCTGGCTGTGGCTGAGCGCGCTTGCGGGCATGGTCATCAAGTACTGCGAGGTCACGCTGTCGGTGGCCTACCGCACCCGCAACGAGCGCAACGAGATCGTCGGCGGCCCCATGTACTACATCTCCCGCGGCCTGGGGGCCGGCTGGCTCGCGGTGCTCTTCGCCATCTTCGGGTTCCTTGCGTCGTTCGGCATCGGGGCGAGCGTGCAGGCGAACTCGCTGGCGAGCAGCGTGAACGCGACGTTCGGCATCCCGCTGCCCGTCATCGGCGCCGTCGTGGCGATCCTCGCCGGGCTCGTCCTCATCGGCGGCATCAAGCGCATCTCGCAGATCACCGAGGTGCTGGTGCCCTTCGCCGCCGTGTTCTACATTATCGCCGCCATCGTGGTGCTCGTGATCAACGCGGCCGAGATCCCAGCCGCCATCGGCATGATCTTCCGCGACGCCTTCACCGGCACGGCGGCCACGGGCGGATTTGCGGGCGCAACGGTCATGTACGCCTGCCGCGTGGGCATGTCGCGCGGCGTGTTCACCCATGAGGCGGGCATGGGCTCGGCGCCCATCGCGCACGCCTCCGCCGATACCGACCATCCCGCACGCCAGGGCCTGTGGGGCACGTTCGAGGTGTTCTTCGACAGCATCGTCATGTGCACCGTCACCGGGCTGGTGATCCTCACCTCCGGGCTGTGGTGCGCCGATCCCATGATGTCCGAGGGCGCCATGAGCTCGGCGGCGTTCGGGCAGAGCATCCCGGGTGGCCAGTACGTGGTGACGGTGGGCTTGATGCTCTTCGCCTTCGCGACCCTCATCGCCTGGTACTACTACGGCGAGAAGTGCGTGGAGTACCTGTTCCGGGCGCGCCGGGGCGGACGCGTGGCGATCCGCATCTACCAGGTCGCCTACGTTGCCATGGTCTTCGCCGGCTGCGTGGCGAACCTTGACGCCGTGTGGGAGTTCGCCGACTGCTTCAACGGCCTCATGGCGATTCCGAACCTGATCGCGCTCATCGCGCTCGCGCCGGTGATCAGGCGTCTCTCCCAGGACTTCTTCAGTGATCCCGACCTCAGGCGCCCGCGCGGATCGGATTACCGCAGCCTGCTGACGTTCCGCGACAAGTAGGACGGGCATGATGCGCGGATGGGGCTGCGCAACCGCCGCTGCCCCATCAGCGCGGGTCCCTGTGGAGGAGCCCGGGCGCGACGGTCTTGCGTCGCGTCTCCCGATGAAAGAAAGCTAGGCCTCGGCTCCATTGTACGATGCGTTCGTGCTGCCGCCCGCCAAGGCTGCGCGACCGTTCGCATGGGGTGCTCTCGTGCCGGTGACCCCGCTCTTTACAATGAGGGTGTCTATCAAATCTGCCGGCAGGCGGGGAATCGGAGGGAACCATGGGCGTCTCGTGCAGGAGCATCATGAAGATGGCGGCCGCCTCGATAGCCGTCTGCGCGCTCACTTGGGCGGCTCCGGCCCTTGCCGCCCCGCAGAACGGTTGGGTCGAGTCGGGAGGAGAGCGCTACTGGTACGACGACGGCGTCATGGCTCGTGACAAGCAGGTGTACGATCCTGCGTCCGATGCGTGGTACTGGTTCGACGCGGACGGCACCATGGCAGCTGACAAGGATGTGTTCGTTCCGGTTTCCAACGAGGACCGCAGCCAGGGCAAATGGGTGCGCTACGACGCCGAGGGCCATATGGTCAAGGGCGAGGACTACCGTTATGGCGGCTGGTACTACTTCGACCCGGTGACCGGCGAGATGGCGAAGGGCTTCCGCTTCGTGGACTCAAACGGCGGCAAATGGGTGTTCTACGACTACACGACCGGTCAGATGGCCCACGGCGAGCGCTATATCGACGGCAGCCACGGAGACGAGCCCGGCTGGATGTACTTTGACGACAGCACCGGCGCCGTGCTCTACGGCTGGCGGTTCCTGATGTCCGACGTCGACTTCAAGTGGGTCTACTACGACACGTCGACCGGGCGCATGGTCCATGGGAGCCGTGTCATCGACGGCGTTCCCCGCGAGTTCGACATGGCCACCGGGGCGCATCTGTTCGGAGGGCGCTACAGTCCCGACGAGGCGCGCGAGGTGCTCGACCTGGTGAACCAGGCGCGTGCCGCAGTGGGTGTGGCGCCGCTTGAGTGGGACGACGAGCTCGGAGCGGTGGCGGAGGTCCGCGCTGCCGAGCTCACGATCCTGTTCTCCCATACGCGCCCTGACGGATCTCCCTGCATGGCCATCTTCCCCCCGATGCAAGCAGGAGGCGAGAACATCGCCGCCGGCCAGAGGTCTGCGGTGGAGGCGAATGAGGATTGGACGAACTCGCCCGGGCACTACGCCAACATGATCAACCCCGCGTACACGAAGCTCGGCGTCGGCTGCCTGATTGACGACAACGGCTACAAGTACTGGGTTGAGGTCTTCACGTCCTAGGAGCTCCGTCGGGCATCCCCGCATCCGCCTTCGTCGGTTGCGTTGCGGCAATCTGGGCGTGCGCTCGCGGCGTTTGGGTGTGGTACTTAACATTGTGTACATTCACCTGCTGGGGGATGCTCGCGGCGAACAGGTGATGACGATGGTCTTCACCGGGCTTGTCGACGTGAGCCGGGTCGAGAGCATCGAGATCTCCGGGGGCGACGACGGGATGGTCGAGACATACGAGTTCACGCCGGCGACCTAGGGCGCATCGGGTCGGCGGATCCGCCCGCGTTCGGCATAAAGGTGGGCGCCGGGACGTGCAGGGGATACGTCCCGGCGCCCGAGCGAAAGGGCGTATGAGCGATCGCGGGCGGCTAGACCGTCATGCCGCCGTCGACATGGAGGATCTCACCGGTCACGTAGGCGGCGAGGTCGCTCGCGAGGAAAACGAAGCAGTTCGCGACGTCTTCGGGCGCGCCGACGCGCTTCATGGGGATGGCGTCCGCGATGGGCTTGATCATCTCCTCGGGAAGCGCGGCGACCATGTCGGTGGCGGTGACGCCCGGTGCGACGGCGTTCACGCGGATGCCCGCCGGGCCGAGCTCGCGGGCGAGCGAGGCGGTGATGCCGTTCACGGCGAACTTGGACATGGGGTAGCCCACGCCTGAGGGCTGGCCGTTCTTGCTCACCATGGAGCTCGTGTTGATGATGACGCCACCGGCGGAAAGCAGGCGCGAGGCGGCCTGGCAGCCGTTCAGCACGCTCTTGATGTTGATGTCGATGACCTTGTCGAAGTCGTCGGCGGTGTAGTCGCCGAGCGGCGTGGACTGGGAGATGCCGGCGTTGTTGCACACGATATCAAGCCCGCCGAAGCGCTCCTTCGCGGAGGCGAAGGCGGCCTCGACCGCAGCCTCGTCGGTGAGGTCGGGGGAGAGCCCCATGACGGGCGCATCGGGGTTCTCGCTAAGGATCGCGTCGACCGCCTTCTGGGCGGTCTCGGGCCGGCTGCCGCACAGGGCGACGTTCGCGCCCTCGGCGAGGAAGCGCTTGACGATGGCGAGGCCGATGCCGCGCGAGCCACCGGTGACGACTGCGGTTTTGCCTTGAAGTAGCATGGAGGGTCCTTTCCGGTGCGCGCGGGGCCTCCCGCGCGGTGTGGGTACTGCTTCTCGCGTACCCGCATTTGGCGAAAAGATACCTACCGTATCGGTAGATGCGGCGGGCGTGTATCGGTGGGCGGGGCGCTGGCCGATACGCGCATATGCGAGACCCCACAGACGTACAGCGCGATGCACGCGCGGGCCGCCAAGACGGCGAGCGGTCGCGAAAAGGACGCGCATGATGTCGCCGAGATCGACCGGATGGGGTTCGACCCCGACCGCTTCGCTCGCGTCGCGGAATCGTATGCCTCCATGTGCATCGAATGCGTGGCGCACGGGGAGTAGGGCGGCTCGCCGCGGTGCGCGAAATCCGAGGACGGGCAGCAGGCGAGACCGCAGCATGCGAGCCCCGGCTCCCGCTTCGCGCGGGAGCACCCTCTTGATTGCGAACATATGTTCTAGTATCGTGATGCCGTCACGGTGCGGGAACGGAGGCCACGATGGCGTACGACTTCAAGCGGGAGTTTCGCGACCTATACCAGCCCAAGACGACCCCGTCGCTCGTCGACGTTCCGGCGATGACGTTCGCCGCCGTCGCCGGAACGGGCGATCCGAACGAGGAGGGCGGCGCGTACAGCCGCGCGCTCGAGCTGCTCTACGCGTTCTCCTACGCCGTGAAGATGTCCAAGAAGGGAACCTGGCAGCCGGCGGGGTACTTCGATTATGTCGTGCCGCCGCTCGAGGGCCTGTGGTGGGGCGGCAAAGGGGCCTTCGATGGGGCGTCCATCGCAGACAAGAGCGCGCTTTCCTGGATCTCGCTCATCCGCCAGCCCGATTTCGTGACCCCTGAGGTGTTCTCGCGGGTCTGCGAGATGGTCGCCGCGAAGAAGCCCGCGCTTGCCGGCGCGCTCTCATCCGGCGCCCTGCGTCTCGTGCGTTTCGCGGAGGGGCCCTGCGCGCAGGTCATGCATATCGGTCCGTACGACGACGAGCCTCCCACAGTCGCCGCGCTCGCCGCGTTCATCGTCGAGAACGGCCTTGTGACCGACATCGCCGAGGGAGGGGAGTCGCCCGAGGGACACGCGGCGACACGGGCCTTCGACGCCGAGGCTCTCCTTGCTGCGCTCGATGCGGACGGCGCCGTTCCCTCCGTGCGCCCCCATCATGAGCTATATCTCGGAGATCCGCGCAAATCCTGCCCGGAGAAGCTGAAGACGGTGATCCGCCATCCCGTGAGGCGGCGTTAGCCTCGCCTGCCGGGGATCCTCGCTATCCGGCGAGGCCGCGCAGCGCATCCGCGGTCTCGGTGGACGCGGCTAGGTCCAGCTTGAGCCCGATGAACGGCACCTCGATCGTTACGGTCGAGGTGCCCTCGTAGATGGTCGTCTCGAGGACCTTGACGTCTTGGAGGCCGCCGGCGTCCTGGCCCGCCTTCTGGGTCTCGGGTTGCCACAGCTCGAGGACGTATTCCGCCGCCGCCTCGGGTGCGTCCGCGAGGCCGTTGATGCCGGAGAGCGGTTCGAAGGCCCGCTCGATCTCCGCTTGGTCCGTCACCTCGCGCACAGCCTCGCCCGTCGCGGCGTCGCGCACGACGAGGCGGGACACCTTGCCGTAGTCGATGCCGGAGAGCGTGTCGGCAAGCTCCATCGCCTGTGCCGCGAGGTCGTCGGCATGGTTGGCGATCTCGCCGGCCTGGCCCGCGATCTCTCCTGCCCTGCCAGCGACCTCGCCGAGATCCGGTAGGCCGAAGCAACCCGAGAGCGGCAGCGCGAGCGTGGCGGCGACGAGGGCGGCAAGGGTCTTCGGTGCTCTCATGTGCGAATCCTTTCCCGAGGCTTTCCCAGCCATTCTACCAACCGGCCCGCTTGCATGGCGCAACCCTTTCCCTCGGCAGCGCGATTTCCCGCGCAACGTGTCTGCAAGGCTCACCGCCCCCTGCGGGCGCGCTGCCTTGCAGGCACGTTGCCGATTGTCTTCGTGCAAAGGGAACACGAATCGCTCGTTCACGCGCCTTTCGCACGAAGATGATCTCTGGCGCGCCGGGGCACGCCGGGGAGCGCCGTTGCGCGCCGTTGGATGCCGGGGCGCCGGCGCGCATGGCGTGCCCCGTGCGCCTGTGGGCTTTGCAAAGTCCTGACGCGGGTGCGCAGGAATCGGTCGGGGCGCTCTGGTAAGGTGGATGGGCAGAAGAGGGAGATTCGTGAAAGAGGGGATGACATGGTGCGGGATGCGGCGCAGGCGGCGGGACATGTCGACAACGGCCATATCGCGTTCGAGGGACTGCCCAACACGCGTGATCTGGGCGGTATGCCGGCGGCGGACGGTCGGCGCATCCGTCCGCGCGCGTTGCTGCGCAGCGGCCTGCTCGAGCGGGGGACCGTGCGCGACCTTGCGCGCCTGCGCGACGAGTACGACCTCAAGCTCGATATCGACCTGCGCACCGACGAGGAATGCGCCGAGCGGCCCGATCCCATCGACGCGTTTCCCGGTATGCGCTTCGTCCACTTGCCGGTGTTCCAGGAGCCCGCGGCGGGCGTGTCGCGTAGCGATGACGATATGGAGCGCGTGCGCGCCGAGGTGATGCGCGGCGAGGTCGAGCCGGCGCAGCTCATGATCTCGCTCTATCCGCACGTGGTGCTCGACGACATGGGTATCGCCGCCTACCGCTCGTTTTTCGAGGAGATCTTCGCGCTCGACGAGGGGGCGGCGCTCTGGCACTGCACGGCTGGCAAGGACCGCTGCGGCATGGCGGCTGTCCTTATGGAGACCGTGCTCGGCGTGCCCTGGGAGGTCATCCAGGCCGACTACATGGCGACGAACCGCTTCTACGGCCTTGCCGTAAACGACGGCGTACCGTCCGACCCGTTCGAGGGGGTTGACGCGCGCTATCTCGCCGCTGCGACCGAGGCGCTCGACCGGGAGTTCGGCGGCATCCTGCCCTACACCGAGCAAGCGCTCGCCGTCGACGCCGACGCGCGTGAGACCCTACGCGCCCGCTACCTCGTGTAAAAGATTTGCGAACAGCTCGGCGCCGCCCCGGCATGGCGGCCGTCGGTGCCCTCAGCGAACAGATGAGGAGGCTGGCCGCGAAGGCTGTCCCATGGGACCATGTGGGGTCGTCTGCCGGAGCTCTTTCAAGGAGGATATTCGTGTTCAAGCGCATCGTGCGCCTGCTGGTCGTCTGTGCGGCTGCGTTCTCGCTTGCGGCGTGCAGCCAGACCCCTGCCGATACCAGCTCATATGTGGCGCTCGACGCGGCACCCCGTGTCGAGCGAGCGGCGTTTAGCGAGCGCGAGATCGCCTGCGCAAAGGACAACCTAGGGTTCGAGTCCTACAGCGAGCTCGACGAGCTCGGCCGCTGCGGCGTGGCGGAGGCTTGCCTGGGGCCGGAGACGATTCCCGCCTATGGCGAAGAGCGCGAGAGCATCAGCGAGATCCGTCCGACCGGGTGGCATTCCATCCGCTACGACTTCGTGGAGGGCGAATCGCTCTACAACCGCAGCCACCTGATCGGCTGGGCGCTCGCCGCCGAGAACGCCAACGAGTGCAACCTCGTTACCGGCACGCGCTACATGAACGCCGATGTGATGCGTCCGTACGAGGAGCAGGTCGCCGACTACATCTACGACACGGGCAACCACGTGTTCTATCGCGCCACCCCGGAGTTCTTAGGCGATGAGCTCGTGTGCCGCGGCATCGAGGTCGAGGCGTATTCGCTGGAAGACGACGGCGCGGGTATCGACTTTCGCGTGTGGTGCCCGAACGTGCAGCCCGGGGTGGAGATCGACTACGCCACGGGCGATGCGCGCCTCGCAGAGGATGCCCCGGTGGGCGAGGGCGACGCAGCGGTGATCGAGCGGGGTGACTACGTCCTGAACACGAACTCACATAAGGTGCACGACCCTGCGTGCCCGGGTGCTGCCGATATCGCGCCGGGCAACCGCGAGGACTTTCATGGGTCGCTTGCCGATGCCGAGCGGATGGGGTATAGCCTCTGCGGCCAGTGCCTCGCCTGAGTGCCACGGCGCACCGGCGTGCGGCAGCCTCGCTTCTGCGCCGCCGCCCTGCCCTGCGGCGCCCTTCGTCGATGTAAAACGTTTTTCAAGCCGTTTCGCGGGGGTTGGTTCCGGCGCGGCATTCTATACTAGGCCCATTC
Source organism: Collinsella tanakaei (assembly GCF_016902615.1). Lineage (GTDB taxonomy): Bacteria > Actinomycetota > Coriobacteriia > Coriobacteriales > Coriobacteriaceae > Collinsella > Collinsella tanakaei_A. The sequence goes on along the minus strand of NZ_JACJMB010000024.1, from coordinate 20,256 downwards.
CCCGCAACCTGACAGGAAGGGCAAGGTATGGGCGGTTTCTTTGGCGCGGCGTCCAAGCGCGACGTGGTGCTCGATGTGTTCTTCGGCGTTGACTACCATTCGCATCTGGGCACGCGACGTGCCGGCATGGTGTTCTGCGAGGGCACGGGAGGGTTCCAGAAGGAGATCCACTCCATCGAGAACACCCCGTTTCGCTCCCGATTCGACGCGGACCTCGCGCGCTTCCACGGCACGAGCGGCATCGGCTGCATCAGCGATACCGACCCCCAGCCACTGCTCGTGCGCTCCCGCCACGGCGTGTTCGCCATCACGACCGTGGGCATTATCAACAACGCCAACGAGCTGATTGAGAACTACTTCGAGGAGGGCGGCGCCCAGTTCATGGCGATGAGTTCCGGCGCGGTGAACAACACCGAGCTCGTGGCGGCGCTCATCAACCAGAAGGAAGACCTGGTCGAGGGCATCATGTTCGCCCAGCGCGCTGTCGAGGGGTCGCTTACGCTGCTCGTCATGACCGAGGACGGCACCATCTTCGCCGCACGTGACCGCATGGGCCGCCTGCCGGTGCTGATCGGCCGCGACCTGGGCGGGGAGGGCTACTGCATCTCCTTCGAGTCGTTCGTCTACCACAAGCTCGGTTACGAGGACGCCTACGAGCTCGGCTCCGGCGAGGTCGTGCGCATCACGGCCGACGGCTACGAGACGGTGGCGCCCGCAGGCGACCAGATGAAGATCTGCGCGTTCCTGTGGGTGTACTACGGTTACCCGAATTCCAACTATGAGGGCGTGAACGTCGAGGTCATGCGCTATCGCAACGGCCATATCATGGCGCGCGACGAGGCGGCCGCGGGCACCCTGCCGGACGTCGACTACGTGGCGGGCGTGCCCGATTCGGGCCTGCCGCACGCCATCGGCTACGCCAACGAGTGCGGCGCCACGTTCGCCCGCCCGTTCATCAAGTACACGCCCACCTGGTCGCGCTCGTTCATGCCCGCGAACCAAGAGGTGCGCAACCGCATCGCCGAGATGAAGCAGATTCCCGTGCCCGAGCTCATCCGCGACAAGAAGCTGCTGTTCGTGGACGACTCCATCGTGCGCGGCACGCAGCTCGGCAAGACGGTGAACTTCCTGTACGAGGCCGGCGCCAAAGAGGTGCACATGCGCTCCGCGTGCCCGCCGATCATGTTCAGCTGCAAGTATCTGTCGTTCTCGCGCGGCAAGTCCGACATGGACCTCATCGCCCGCCGCGTGGTGCGCGAGCTTGAGGGACCCGAGGGCGATAAGCATCTCGACGAGTACGCCGACAGCTCTACCGAGCGCGGCGGCTGCTTGCTGCGCCGCATCTGCGAGGAGCTCGGCTTCGACAGCCTGGGCTACCAGTCGCTGCCCGGCATGCTCGAGGCCATCGGCATCGACCCCACAAAGGTGTGCACCTACTGCTGGGACGGCAAGGAGTAGGTTTCAGCTCGCGCGGCATCGGGCCCAAGGCGAACCCGACGGGCCATTGTTACCAGCGATACGGTTCGCTCCGCCAAGCCATCAGGTGCGGCGGGGCGAACCGTTTTTTTGGATGCGGGCAAAGGGCGCGCTGGCCTCCGCTACGCCATGTTCGGGAAGCCGGTTTGGCGCAGCGCCTCGTACAGAACGATGGCCGCAGCGTTCGAGAGGTTGAGCGCGCTGATGCGGTAGTCATCGGGGTCGATGAAGTTGCCGCAGATGTCCTGGCGAAGCAGGGGAGAGGGCGCCGCGTCGGCCTGCTCGCCATGCAGCGCGCTTTCGTTGGCCTCCCAGCGCTCGCGGTTGGCAAGCGAGACGGTATCGGGAAGCATGGGGATGCGCTCGCAGCTCTCGGGGAGCGCAGCGAGGATCTCCTCCGGGATGCCGGAGCTTTCTTTTCCAAACACGAGAAAGTCGCCGTCGCGGTAGGTGCTCTCCGCATAGGTGCGCCGCGCCTTCTTGGTGAGCAGGTGCAGGTGCGCTGAGGCCCCAGGGCCCCTCAGCCCGCAGGCGTCCAGAAACGCGTCCCAAGAGGGGTGGATGCGCACGTCGAGGTTCTCCCAGTAGCCAAGACCCGCACGGTGGAGCATCTTGCTGTCGAGTGAGAAGCCGAGCGGCTCGATCAGGTGCAGGCGCGCGCCGGCGACGACGCAGGTGCGGCCGATGTTGCCGGTGTTGGCAGGGATCTCCGGCTCGAAGAGCACAATGTTCAGCATGCGATTGCTCCTTTTAGTCGTTGTACGGCCGCGCGCCCGGGCGTGTGGGCACGGCGTCCCTTACGGTACCACGCCGTCCGGTTGCCGTTCATTGCGTGGGGAATGCGCCGCGTCGCGCCATTTACGCTACTATCGTGGGGCGCGCTTGCGCGCGACCAAGCGAACCGTATCCGAAGGGACCCCATTCATGATCAAAGAGCTCGTGCACGACGACGCCATCCTTTCCCAGACCTGCGAGCCCGCCACGGCCGAGGACGCCGCGCTCGTCCAGGACCTCATTGACACCATGAACTCCATCGACGACGCCGTGTGCCTGGCGGCCAACCAGATCGGTGTGACGAAGGCCGTGTGCGTCTACAAGGATGACGACGATCAGATCCACGCGCTGTTCAATCCCAAGATGATGCTCGGCCTCGGCGCCTTCAAGTGCGAGGAGCGCTGCCTGTCGCACGACGACGCCCACAAGGTCACCCGCTTCATCAAGATCAAGGTGAACTACGACGAGCTGGTCGACGGCGAGCTCAAGCGCCGCCGTGCGGACTTCACCGATTGGGAGGCCCAGATGATCCAGCACATGATCGACCACTGCAACGGCAGGCTCGTGTAAGGCCGCAGCCGAAACATCGTGCCGACACTGACGGGGCGCCCGGATGCGATCGCAGCATCCGGGCGCCCCGTCGTTGTGTGTAATGGGGTTGGGTGCCAGGTATCGACAGCGTCCTGCGGGAGCGTGGCTGGCGGTTGGCCTTGATGGCGAAGGAAGACTTGTAGAATTGGTTTACCAGTACGACGAAGAGGACGGCTTTTTCTTTGTGTTCCATGGTATGACCCCGCCGAGTGGCAAGACGCTCCGCGAGCTTGGATTGGAGAGGCGAGGAGCATGAACATTTCCGAATACATGAAGAAGCACAACCTCACTGACGTTGACCTCGACACGATGGCAGCCCTATGAGAATGGGGACTATGAAGGCGGTGGCGGCGAGGTCTTTACCGGATCCATCTTGATGGAGTGGGCAAGCGGCGCGTGGCGGTCATCTATGACGCGCGCGATGCCCAGCGCGTGGCGGCGATAGCGCGTGGCGGCGATAGCGCGTGGCGGCGATAGCGCGTGGCGGCGATAGCGCGGAGCAGGGGAGTTAAGCCCTCTGAGGTTTACCGCGATGCGCTCGAATACTATTTGGCGGCTCAAGCCTAGCGCCTCGATACATTGCAGGTGTATGTTGCCGAACAAGCTGAATGCAGGGACTTCGGGTAAACCGTTGCCCTGCATTCGCATTTCATTGGAGTAGGCGCTAACGGGTGGCTATCGAGTGCCGTTCGGTTTCGGCGAGAGAAAACCGACTGGTCGACCCTGTGCCTCCTATGGCATCACGAGCGCCCAGATGACGGCGATGACGACGGCGGGCAGCATGTTCGCGGGCTTGAACGTGTTCTTCCAGATAAGGTTGATACCCACGCAGAAGATGAGCATCGACCCCACGAGCGAGAGGCTCGAGAGCGCTGCGGCGGTCATGATGGGACGGATGGGCTGCGCGAGCAGGGTGATGGCGCCCTGGATGACGGCGACGGGCAGGGCGGAGAAGATGCAGCCGCGGCCGAGCGACGCGGTCATGACGCACACGATGATGGCGTCGAGCGCTCCTTTGAGGGCGAGGGTCGACCAGTCGCCCGCGATGCCGTCCTGAATGGAGCCGACGATCGCCATGGCGCCGATGCTCACCGTGAGCGAGGCGTTCACGAAGCCGTTGACGAAGCCGGCATCGTCGCCGCTGCCGGTTTTCTGCTTGAGCCAGATGCCGAGCTGCTCGAAGCGGCGGTCGAGGTCGATGGCCTCGCCGATGGCGGAGCCGAGCGCGAACGAGACGATCATCATGGCGGTGCCGCCGCTCGCAAGGGCGCCGTTCTGGACGGTGAGCATCTGCTCGAGCGTGCCCGCGACCCCCACGAAGATGATGCAGAGGCCGGTGGCCTTCATGAGGGTGTCCTGCATGCGGGGGATGAGGAAGCGCCCGCCGAGCAGGCCGACGACGCCGCCGGCGAGGATGCAGGCGACGTTGATGAGCGTTCCCAAACCGATCATGCGGGTCATCTCCCGGGTATCCGATGCGTATGTGCCGTCGCTATGGTAGCAAACGCATCCTCTGCCCGGGCCCTCAGGGGCTCAGCGCTCGGCGGGGCGCCATTGGGCGAGATGGACGAGGGCGCGGGTGAGGCGCTTTGCCACAGGGGCGCTCAGGTGGGCGCGGCGGGCGAGTTTGCGCCCGAGCTTGCGGGGCGTGCGCGGGTCGGCGAGCTCGTCGTGCGTGATGGGGATGACGGTCAGGTTCGGGAACGCCTCGGTGTCGACGGGGGCGCTCGTGGGGTCGTCGACGATATCGAGGGCGAGCTGGAAGGGGGGAAGGTACAGGGCCATGGCAACCTCCGGGGTGTGCGCGGCGGGTGCCGCGGGTGCGCCCAGCCTAGCAGGCGGTTCCATCATCTCTCGATGCCCTTCCCGACCGTGGTCCGACAGCCGCAGGATGCCAGGCGGCGCGGGTCCGAAAACTGCACGATATCCCCATGCCTGCCGCCGGCACCCGGCGAGGCGCGTTCCCTTCGGGTGTGCGCGTGCCCGCCCCGCGCGATGAGCTGCTCCCCCTGAGGGGAGAGCGCATCACGTTTACGCGCTTGTCACAAACGGCGGGCTGACGTGCCGCCGCGTTCGGGTTGCCTATACTGATAGGTCCGATGTGCTTTAGCAAGATAAAGAAAGGCGCCATATGGTAGACGTGCTGCCATGGACCTCAGAGTTCGACGAATATCTGCGCGACGAGTCGCGGAGCACCGGCGACGCCGATTCGATTTCGTTTCCGCGCACAGAAGGCGATATCCGCACGGTCATGCGCTCGCTGTACGGCGCGACCGGCCCCGACGGGCGCCCGGTGCCCGTCACGGTGCAGGGCGCGCGCACGGGCCTCGCGGCGGGCGCGGTGCCCGCGGGCGGTCATGTGATGAACCTCTCGCGCGCAAACGCCTACCTGGGCCTGCGTCGGGACCAGACGGGCAGCTACCTCGTGCGCGTGCAGCCGGGCGTGGTGCTGGCGGAGCTTCGGCGCCATCTTGCGCGCCACACGATTCCGTGTGCGGGCTGGGACGCGGCGAGCCTCGCGGCGCTCGAGGAGCTCTACGCCGGTCCCGAGCAGTTCTTCCCGACCGACCCGACCGAGACATCCGCCTGCATAGGCGGCATGGCGGCCTGCAACGCATCCGGCGCGCGCAGCTACGCCTACGGCCCGATGCGCCCGCATGTCGCGAGCCTGCGCGTGGTGCTCGCCGACGGCGACGTCGTGGCGCTGCGCCGCGGCGAGGTCTTCGCGCGCGGCCGTCACCTCACGCTCGAGACCGAAGGCGGCCGCACGATCGAGCTGGACCTGCCGACCTACACCATGCCTGCCACGAAGAACGCCTCGGGCTACTTCGTTGCCGACGATATGGATCCCATCGACCTGTTCATCGGGTCGGACGGCACGCTCGGCATCATCAGCGAGCTTGAGCTCATCTTGAGCCCCGTGCCGCAGGTGAGCTGGGGTATCAACTGCTTTTTCGGCACCGAGGACGATGCGATCGGCTTCACCTGCGCCGTGCGCCCCGCGCTCGCGCACGCCTGCGCGCTCGAGTACTTCGACGCGGCGGCCCTCGATATCCTGCGCCGCCAGCGCGAGCGCTCGACGGCCTTCTCCGCTCTGCCCGCGCTCGATGATGCCTGGGGCTGCTGCGTGTACGTGGAGCTCGCCTGCGACGACGAGGCCGAGGCCCTGGCCGACCTGGCGCGCCTGCGCGATATCCTCGCCGCGTGCGGAGGCTCCGAGGACGCCACCTGGGTGGGCCGCACCGACGTTGACCGCGAGTGCCAGCGGTTCTTCCGCCATGCGGTGCCCGAGAGCGTGAACATGCTCATCGACGAGCGCCGCCGAACCGACCCGACCATCACGAAGCTCGGCAGCGACATGTCCGTGCCCGACGACCGCCTGCGCGATGTTGTGCGGCTGTACCGGGAGAGCCTGGCCGCAGCGGGGCTCGAGTCGGCCGCGTGGGGGCATATCGGCAACAACCACCTGCACGTGAACGTGCTGCCGCGCGATGCCGCCGACTATGCGGCGGGCAAGCGGCTCTTCCAGACGTGGGCGCGCGCCGTGACCGATATGGGCGGCGCCGTGTCGGCCGAGCACGGCGTGGGCAAGCTCAAGCGCGACTTCCTCGCCGTCATGTACGGGGCGGATCACATCCGCGAGATGGCTGCGCTCAAGCGCCAGCTCGACCCGTACGGGCAGCTCGGGCAGGGCAACCTGTTCGCGGTCGATACGTGCGAAGGAGGTGCGTGAGCCATGCATATCGTGGTCTGCGTGAAGGCGGTCCCCTCCACGACGGAGGTGAAGATGGACCCCAAGACCAACACCATCGTGCGCGATGGGCGCCAGGCGGTGGTGAACCCGTTCGACGCGACGGGGCTCGAGATCGCCCTGCACATCAAGGACGAATGCGCGGCGGCGGGAGACCCCTGCCGCGTGACGGTGCTCTCCATGGGCATCCCCGACACCGAACGGCTGCTGCGCGACTGCATCGCGCGCGGGGCCGACGACGGGCTGCTGCTGAGCGACCGGGCGTTCGCCGGCGCCGACACCCTGGCGACGACCTATGCGCTGTCGCGCGGTATCGCCTGCATGGACGAGCCGGCCGACCTCGTGGTGTGCGGCAAGATGGCGGTCGACGGCGACACGGCGCAGATCGGGCCGGAGCTTGCCGGTGCGCTCGACGTGCCATGCGTGGTAGACGTCCAGCGCCTGCACGGCATCGTGGGCAGCACGCTTGCGCTCGAGCGCGCAACCGATGCGGGGCGCGAGCTCGTCGAGGTGGACCTGCCGGCGGTCATCACGGTGGCGAAGGACGCGGCGCAGCTGCGGATGCCGAGCATCGCGGGCGTGCTTGCGGCTGAAGGCGTGCCGATCGCGGTCAAGACGGCTGCGGATGTGGATGCCGACCCCGCGCGCACGGGGCTTTCCGGCTCGCCCACCCAGGTCGTCCGCTCGTTTGTGCCCGAGCGCGCGAGCGAAGCCGTCTGCGTTACCGGAGACGCCGCCGAGCAGGCGGCAGCGCTGGTCGAGCTGATTGAGGAGGCGTGCCGATGAGCGGGCTGGTGATCGATACCGAGCGCTGCGTGGGGTGCGGGCGCTGCGTCAAGGCGTGTGCGTCGGCGGGCGTCGAGCTGGTGCGGCGCGAGGGCGCGCGTCCCGTCGCGCAGCCGACCGGCTCCTGCATCTTCTGCGGTGCGTGCGTGGACGCGTGCCCGGTGGACGCTATCGCGATCGAGAAGGACGCGGGCGCCTCCGAGGCCGAGCTCGCCTCCTATAGCGGCATCTGGGTGTTCGCCCAGGTGGATGATGAGGGGCGCGTGCTGCCGGTGGCGCTCGAGCTGCTCGGGCGGGCGCGCGCGCTTGCCGATGTGCGCGGCTGCACGCTGACGGCGCTTTTGGGCGAGGGGCCGGACGCGCCGCAGGACAACGAGCGCGCCCTTGTCGCTGCGGGCGCTGACGAGGTCATCGTCTGCCGCGATGGGCGCCTGGCCGTACGCGACGCCGAGGTCTTCGCGCACTGGGTCTGCGATCTTGCGCGCGCATGCAGGCCCGAGGCGATCCTCTACGGCGCCACGGCGTTCGGCCGCGAGCTCGCGCCGGGTGTGGCCGTGCGCCTGCAGACCGGCCTGACCGCCGACTGCACCGTGCTCGAGCTCGATGGGGCGACGGGGCTGCTCCAGCAGACGCGCCCTGCCTTCGGCGGCAACCTCATGGCCACGATCGTATGCCCCGCGCATCGTCCGCAGATGGCGACGGTGCGCCCCGGCGTGTTCGCGGCGCCCGAGCCCGACTGGTCGCGCACGGGCACGGTCCGGACCGTTTCGCTCGACGCGGCGGTGGCGCCGCGCGTGCGCGTGCTCTCGCGTGAGGCGGCATCGCACGGCCGCTCGATTGCGGAGGCGGAGCGGCTCGTCGTCGTCGGGCGCGGCATCGGCTCCAAGAAGAACCTGCCGCTTGCGCGCGAGCTCGCGCGCGCCCTCGACGCCGAGATCGGCTGCACGCGTCCGCTCGTGGAGTCGGGCTGGCTGGAGTATGCGCACCAGGTGGGCCAGACGGGCGTCTCGGTGGCGCCGAAGCTGCTGGTGAGCCTCGGAGTGTCAGGTGCCATCCAGCACCTGGCGGGCATCGGCGGGGCGAAGGTGCACATCGCGGTGAACGACGACCCGGATGCGCCGATTTTCGGTGCGGCCACCTATAAGGTCGTGGGCGATTGCATTGAGGTCGCCGAGGCGCTGCTTGACAAGCTGGGCGCGCAGCGCTGAGCGCCGGCTCATCGCTGAGCAGAATGAACCGAACGGGCCCTCGGCGCCGCTGATCGCGCTGAGGGCCCGCGTGCGTGCTGGGGCTGCCGCCCGGGTTGCTCCTTTTCGCGCCGCTACCTGCTCTGGGCGAGGTAGACGCGCACCGTGTCGCCCATGCGGTCCCAGAGCTCTTGGGTCTCCAGGTCGAAGAAGGGCTGCTCGATGCCGAAGGGGGCGTCGAGCACGCGGAACAGGTAGCCCTGCGCCGCCATGGCGTGGCGGCTCTCGCGGAACACGAGCTCGAACGCGAACGACACGAGGCCCACCAGGTAGTCGGCCGGCTCGTGGCGCTCCTCGCGCGCCAGGCAGCGGCGCTTGCGGAAGGCGCGGAGGGCATCGTCGGAGATGCGGCTCGAGCGGAACGTGCGTTCATTGACGCCGAGGATCGTGTCGACGCTGCTCTCGCAGACGGTGCGCAAGATGTCGACTTTGTCCGCATCGCGCACGATGTTGCAGAACAGACGTGTACGGGCATCGAATTTCGGGGGGAGCGAGAAGGCGCTGTGCGCGCCCACGGCTGCGCGGATGAAGGGATCCTCGTAGCGCTCGTCCATGAATCGGTGGATGTTGCCGGGTTCGTCGTCCTCGGTCTCGAAGAGCACGTTCACGCCGAGCCGTGCGTGGTCTACGCTCTGGGCGTCGTTGAAGGTGTTCCAGCGGCGCAACTGCTCGAAGCGGCCGATGTCGTGCAGCAGGCCGCAGAGCCAGGCGAGGTCGACGTTGCCGGAAGACAGGCCCTCGCTGCGCGCGATGGTGTCGCAGAGCGCGGCGACCCGGTAAGTGTGCTTGATCTTGAGCGCGATGCGCGGATTTACGGTTCCGTAGGGCTCGACGTACTCGTGAAACGCTTCGAGGGCACGGGTGCGGTCGATATTCATGCGGGTCATCTCCCGGGGTGCGTAAGGGCGGCGGTAGTGGTGCGTATGCGCGCGAGGGCGCGCGTCGTGGCGATTTATGGGGCGTCGCATGGGCGCAGGTTCAAATTGTAGTTAAACCGCACGGGCGCGAGACGCGCGTCGGCACATCCTCGCGAGGAAACAACGAATCTTAAGGAGCGGGGCGTCCGACCTACCAGACGAGGTTCACGAGCACCATATAGGTGCCCGTCCCGGCAAGGATCGCCCAGAGCATGTCGCGACGCCACAGGTACACGCCGGCGGTGGCGAGGACGCCGATCGCCTCGGGCGCCCCGTGGCTGCCGAGCAGCGGGTTGACGTCTTTTACGCAGTACACGACGAGCATGCCGAAGATGGCACCGAACCGCCCCGTCCCCCTTGAGGACAAAGCTACTTGCTGAAGAACTGCGTGAAGGAGAAATGCTCGGGGGAGTAGCGGGTTTCGGTGAACTCGAACAGCCTGCCCGTGTCGATGAACGCGTTGTTCATGATGATGCCCACGCAGTTGCAGCCATCGAGCTCAAGATGGTCGCGGTCGAAACGTGTTGCCTTGCGAATGGAAAAGATGCGCCGCGAGGCGATGATACGGTAGCCGGTCGTCTGCTCGATGAAACGGTAGATAGAGCGCTCCGCCTCCTCCAGGGTGAGGCCGCGCACCACGTCGCACAGGAAATAGTTGATGTCGACAATCCAGGGATGGCCGTCCAAGATGCGCAAGCGCTCCAAATAGTAGGCGTCTTCGCCCACAGGCAGGTTGGTGCGCGCGGACACCTCCTCATCGATTGTCATGTGGCGGAAGGCCAGTACGCGTGTGACCGTTTCGTGCTTCTGCGCCGTGGAGATCGCCTGCGCACCGGAGAAGTCGCGCATGTCCAGCTGCACCTCGGTGGGGGCAGGCAGGTGGTCGAGGACCACGACCCCGCGGCCGCGGATGCTCTGCACGTAGCCCTCGCGCGCGAGCCTCATCTGGGCGCTCGGCTACAAGAACAAGGAGGCGTAGGCGCGCATGATGCGAATCGAGACCGTCTCGCTGCCCTCGTCGGGCTACGGTTCCAAACCGGTTACGCTCACGGTGTACGCACAGGATAACGTGGCCGCGCACGAGGGGCGCCGCCGTCCCGCGGTGATCGTGTGCCCTGGCGGCGGCTACGGTTTCTGCTCTGGTTGTGAGGCGGAACCCATGGCGCTCGCCTTCGTGGCGCGTGGCCTGCAGGCATTCGTGCTCGACTATACCGTGCTGGACGAGGACGAGACGCGCCCGTTGCTGCCGTACCCCCAGCAAGATCTGGCGCGGGCGGTGGCACTCGTACGCGAGAACGCGGAGGCCTGGCATGTGGATGCCGACCGGATTGCATCCTGGGCTGCTCGGCCGGCGGCCACCTGTGCGCAACCTATACGGGGCTTGCACAAGATGCGGCCTTTGCCGCCGAGCTGGGCCTTGCACCGGAGCAGATTGCGGTGAACGCGCAGATCCTGTGCTATCCCGTCATCGACCTGTGCGCCGGATGGCCCTCCGACCCCGAACTAATTCCGGCCATCTGCGGCGAAGAGCTCGTGCGTGCGCAGGAGTTGGTGAGTCCGGTCACGCCGCGCACCTTTGTGTGGCATACCGCCGCTGACGACGGCGTGCCGGTGCGCAATACCTATGCGTATGCGGCGGCGCTCGCCGAGGCGGGAGTGGACCACGATTGCCACGTGTTCCACCGCGGTCGCCATGGCCTGTCTTTGGGGACCAAGCAGTCCGCCAAGAACGCTACGTATGAGAACAGCCATGTGGCCCATTGGCTCGACCTCGCGATCGAGTGGCTCGAAGAGGGCTTTGCGGAGCCTGATTCGGACAGCACGTCAGCCGAGGCGTAAGAGCTCCCCCACATAGATTGCCCCTTTCTCCGACAGCGTCCCCCCCACCGCAACCTGTGAGAGGGGCGCTTTAGCAGGGGTGTCCTCAAGGGGGACACCCCTGAGGACAAGGAGCGCTACTCGCAGATGGCCACGACGCGGGCCGGCAGGCCGGTGGCACCCTCGATGCGCGGCCAGCTCACGAACACGATGGCGCCGGTCTCCGGCACCTGGTCGAGGTTCGTCAAGACCTCGACCTGCAGATGCCCGTGGTCGAGCACCCAGCGCTCACAGGCGAGGTCGCCCGCCTCCGCCGCCAGGTAGGAGGCATCGGTGTCGAACGTCTCGTGGCCGTTCATGGCGATGCGGCGCTCCTCGTACAGGAACTGCAGCGCGGGCAGCGACCAGCCGGGGCAGTGCTCGCCGCCCTCGTCGTCAAAGTTGTTGAGCGCGTCGTTGTCGGGCCAGCGCAGGTGCCAGTCGGTGCGCAGCGCTACGAAGGCGCCCTCGGGGATGCGGCCGTGCTCGGCCTCCCACGCCGCGATGTCCGCCACGTCGACGGCGACGTCGGGGCCCGCCTCGGCGATCTTGCCCGTGAGGTCGATCACGCACAGCGGCATGGCCATGTCGGCGGCGCCGTAGGCCTCGGAGCCGGCCGCGCCGGGCGTGAAGTGGCTCGGGAAGTCGACGTGCGTGCCGAACTGCCCGGGGAACTTGTAGGTCTGGATGCGACAGGAGAGCATCTCCTCGTCGTAATCGAATACCGTGCGGCAGAGCTCGACCGAGCCGGCCGGGATGCCCGCCCAGTAAGGGCTCTCGTCGGTCAGGGGGTGGGAGAGCTCGACCCACCGGCAGCTCTTCAGGTTCGCGAGGTCGGACCACAGGCTCATGGGATGTCCCTTCTCGAGGTGGAAGCGGGGCGGAGCGCCCGCCTGCATCCGATGGTACTACCGGGCGCTGCTGCAGCTGGGTATCGGCCACTCTGTAACCAGGTGTTCGCACGCGTCGGTTCGTTGCCCGTTCGCCCTCGCGCGCGGTGCCCTTTGGGTATAGATTGGTGCATAGGAGGCGATTATGGCCGCAAAACGCATGCTCTGGCGCGACATCCGCCGCACCTTCTCCAAATCCCGCGCCCGCTTTCTCTCCATCGTGGCGCTGATCGCCCTCGGGTGCTTCGCGCTCGTGGGCTTCAAGGTGACCGGCCCCGACATGCGTGCGACCGCCGAGCGCTATTTCGACGGCCTCGGCCTTGCCGACCTGACCGTGATCGCCGACATGGGCATCGATGATGACGACGCGGGCATGATCGCGCGGGCCTCCGACATCGACGCGTTCGAGCTTGGCTATCTCGTCGACGCGACCTATGCGGGCGCGACCGATGCGGTGCGCGTGTTCTCGGCGCCGCGCGAGATCTCGGAGTTCGAGGTCACTGCGGGCAGGATGCCGCAGGCGGCGGACGAGATCGCGCTCGATGCGTCCACGGGCGGTGCGCATCCGATCGGCTCGATTGTTGCCCTCGACGAACGCCCGGCGCAGGACGGCTCCTATGCGCTTTCGCGCCATGAGTTCACCGTGGTCGGCTATGTGGACTCGCCGGAGATCGTCGGCGTGGCGAACCGCGGTGCCACGCAGACGGGCACCGGGTCGCTCGTGGGGTACGCGGTGGTGCCCGAGAGCGCGTTCGACGTCGACTACCACATGATCGCGCGCCTGTCGTTTACCGATACGGCGGGGCTCGACCCCTATAGCCAGACCTACCTCGACCGCGTGACCGCCCACAAAGACGAGCTCGACGAGCTGCTCGCAGACCAGCCGGAGCATCGTCTCGCGGCGGTGCGCGCCCAGTATCAGGATGCCATCGACGAGGGGCGGCGCCGTGTGGACGATGCGCGCGCCGCGCTCGACGACGCGGCGTCCCGGCTGGATGACGCGGCGGCCCAGATTGCCGACGCGCATGCGCAGATCGCGGCATCCGAGAACGAACTCGCCGATGCGGCATCCCAACTCGCGGCGGGCCGCACGCAGCTCGATGCATCGTGGGGCACCCTGGCGTCCACGAAGACCCAGCTGGACGATGCCCGCGCGACGCTGTCGAGCACCGAGGCGAGCCTCGGAGCGGCGGCAGAGCAGCTTTCCGCCGCGCGGCGACAGCTCGCCTCGAAGCAGGCGGAGTACGACGAGGGGCGCTCGCAGTACGAGGCGGCGGCTGCCGCGGCGGCTCAGAAGGCGGCTGACGCGCAGGCCAAGATCGATGCGGCGCGCACGCCGCTCGAGGAGGGAAAGGCCGCCATCGAGCAGAAGCTTGCCGAGCTGGACGAGCAGATCGCGACCTCCCAGGCGGCAGCCGAGCAGGCCCAGACCGCCCTCGACGCGCTCGATGAGCAGTTGGCGGCGCTTGACCCCGCCTCGCCGGAGCACGCCGAGCTTGTCGCCCGGCGCGAAGAGACCCAGGCGACGCTCGACGAGCTCACGGCGGCCGCAGGGCGGCTCGCGGCGGGCAGGCAGCAGGCGCAGGCGGCCTTCGATATCTTCATGAACGTGGACGCCGACGCGGAGGCGGCGGGCGAGGACGGCGGCTACACCGCGCTGATGGCCGAACTCGAGCAGGCGCAGGCCGAGCTCGATGAGCGCACCGCCGCGGCGATGGGGGAGCTCGAGCCGGTGCGCCAGCAGCTTGAGGCGGCCGCCGCACAGCTTGCCGACGCCCGCGCCGCCATCGACGCGCGCCAGGCGCAATACGATGCCGGCTACCGCTCCTACGCGCAGGGCGTCGCGGCGTACAACGACGGGCTTGCCCGCTACTACGCGGGGCTCGACGAGTGGCAGGCGGCATCTGAGCTCCTCCAGCAGAAGACGGGCGCCTACGAGCAGGGAGCCGCACAGCTGGATGAGGCCAAGGCGGAGCTTGCGGACAAGGAGGCCGAGTACGCCGACGGCCTTGCCGCCTACAACGAGCAGCTGCCGGATGTCGAGGCCGAGATCGCTGCGGGCGAGGCGGACCTCGCCGACGCCCGCGCGACCGCCTCTGCGCTCGAGCTGCCCTCCTACAGCGTCTACAGCCGCCGCGAGACCCCGGGGGCGGAAGGATACGTAGTCTACGACTCCGTCTCCGAGATCGTCGACTCGCTCGCCGACATCTTCCCGTACTTCCTCTATCTCGTGGCCGCGCTCGTGGCGTCGACCACGATGGCACGCATGGTGAGCGAGGAGCGTGTGAACTCGGGCACGCTCAAGGCGCTCGGCTACAGCGACTTCGACATCATGAAGAAGTTCCTCGCTTACGGAGCCGCCGCCGCGCTCCTCGGCGCCGTCGTGGGCATCGCGGCGGGCCATGCGCTTCTGCCCGCGATCGTCTACAACGCGTACGCGACCGGCTTCACCCTGCCGGCGCTCGAGCTCCATTTCAGCGCATCGGCGACGCTGCTCGCGCTTGCGCTCTCGCTTGCGACCGCCGTTGTGCCCGCATGGCTCGCCGCCGCCCGCGAGCTGCGCGAGAAGCCCGCCGACCTTTTGCTGCCGCGCGCGCCGGCGTCGGGGTCGAAGGTCCTGCTCGAGCGCGTGACCTTCATCTGGCACCGTCTGTCGTTCATCACGAAGGTCACGGTGCGCAATCTGTTCCGCTACAAGAGCCGCGCGCTCATGACCATCCTCGGCGTGGCGGGCGCCACGGGCATGCTGTTCTGCGGCTTCGCGGTGCAGCACTCCATCAGCGGCATCGTCGGTACGCAGTTCGGCGAGATCATCGGTTACGACCTGATCGTGGCCGAAGACGCGCACGCGACCGACGAGGAGCGCGCCGATATCGCCGACCTCATCGCCTCGGATGACGTCGTGGCGAGCTCGCCGGTTCGCTACGACGCGGTGACGCGCCGCGCGGGCTCGAAGGGAGACGAGCAGGACATCACCGTGCTCGTGTCCGACGGTACCGACGATTTCGCCTCCTACCTGCACCTGCGCGACCGCGTAAGCGCACGCGAGATCCCGCTGACCGACGAGGGGGTCGTCCTCTCCGAGCGCATCGCTTCGCTCACCGGCACCGAGGTGGGTGACGACTTCACGTTCACGTGCTCAGACGGCACCGAGCGCACGGTGCGCGTCACGGGCATCTGCGAGATGTACATGAACCACTTCATGTTCATGACGCCCACGGTGTATGAGGAGGTGTTCGGCAAGAGCGCCGAGCCGAACGCCTACGTGGCGACGCTTGCCGACGCGAGCCTTGCGGGCACGGCCGACATGGCGGCGCGCTTCATGGCGCTGCCCGGCGTCGCCGGCGTCGTGCAGTCGACGGCCCTTATCAACACGATCGACATCATCGTCGCGGCGCTCGACAAGATCATGGTCATCCTCATCGTCATCGCTTCGCTGCTCGCCATCGTGATCCTGTACAACCTCGTGACCGTGAACGTGTCCGAGCGCATCCGCGAGCTGTCGACGGTGAAGGTGCTCGGCTTCCACGACAACGAGGTGGCCATGTACATCTACCGCGAGACGATCGCGCTGTCGGCCATCGGCATCCCCTGCGGCTGGGCGTTCGGGCGCTTGTTGCAGCTCTACATCATCAATGCCGTTCCGCCAGAAACGGTCATGTTCAACCCCGCACCGGGCGGCCTGTGCTTCACGGTCTCCGCCGCGGTCATCATCGTCGTGGTGTTCCTGCTGTACTTCGCCGTCAAGCGCCGTCTGCGCCGGATCGACATGCTCGAGGCCCTCAAATCGGTCGACTGATAGCAGCCAGAACGGACTGTCCGCCGCGACGTTGCAACCGTTCGCGGGCGCAGAGATACCGCTTACGCCAGATGGGTGGTTTTGACTGATTGTGACTGGTTCTGGTGCTATGCTCTCCGTGTGAACGAATTAGAATGGTTTTGGATGGTTTTGGATGGTTTTGGATGGTTTTGGCGAAACGTCTGGACCATCCGGCAGGATGCGAACGAGGGGAGTGCAGATGCTTGCAGAAGATCGCCTGACGCGAATCGTCAACCTGGTCAACGAGCGGGGTGCCATCACGGCCGCCGAGCTCATGGAGCGTCTGGACGCCTCCGAGTCCACCATTCGCCGCGACCTGTGCCGCCTGGCGGAGCAGGGCCGCATCGTGAAGGTTCACGGCGGCGCCACCTCCATCATGCGCACGGTCGTCTCCTCCGACCAGCCGGTGATGGAGAAGTACAACGTGCACTTCGCGGAGAAGACCGCGATCGCGCAGTACGCCTCCACCCTGATCGAGCCCGACGACTTCGTCTACATCGATGCGGGCTCCACGACGGAGCGCCTTGTCGACTTCATCACCGAGACGCGTGCCACCTACTTCACGAACTCCATCTCGTGCGCGCACGGCCTGCTCGCGCGCGGCTGCCGCGTCATCGTGCCGGCCGGCGAGCTCAAGCCGATCACCGAGGCCATCGTGGGTGAGCAGACCGTCGACACGCTGCGCCGCTATCACTTCACCATCGGCTTTTTCGGCACGAACGGCGCCACGCCGAACGAGGGCTTCACCACCCCCGAGACCGGCGAGGCGGTCGTGAAGGGCCTGGCGCTCGCGCAGGCGCTGCGCCCGTATGTGCTCTGCGACGCGAGCAAGTTCTCCGTCGTCTCCCCGGTCACGTTCGCCGCGTTCACCGACGCGACCATCATCACCGATTCCGTTCCGCCCGCACTGGCGGGGGCGGACAACATCATCGCCGTGTCCGACCGCGACGCGGCGACGCGGGCATAACGCGAAGCAAAGGAGTACGCGACATGATCTACACCGTGACCTTCAACCCCTGTCTCGACTACGTCGTGGGCGTCGACGACCTCGCGCTCGGCGCGGTCAACCGCGTGGCGAGCGAGGCGATCATGGCGGGCGGCAAGGGCATCAACGTGTCCATCGTGCTCAAGAACCTAGGCCATGCGAGCTGCGCGCTCGGCTTCCTGGCGGGATTTACCGGTGACGAGATCGCGCACCAGCTGCAGCTCATGGGCGTCGACACCGATTTCATCGGAGTCGAGCGCGGCATGAGCCGCATCAACGTCAAGATCAAGGCGGCCGAGGAGACCGAGATCAACGGCATCGGCCCCGACATCACCGACGCCGACGTCGAAGCGCTCTACGCAAAGCTCGACGCGCTCGTCTCCGGCGACATCCTGATCATCTCCGGCAGCGTGCCGGCGGTCCTTCCGGGCGACATCTACGAGCGCATCATGGCCGCTCTCGAGGGGCGCGGCATCCGCATCGTGGTCGACGCGACGCGCGATCTGCTCGTGAACGTGCTCGCCTATCACCCGTTCCTCATCAAGCCGAACAACCACGAGCTCGGCGAGATCTTCGACGTGGAGCTGAAGACGCGCGCCGAGGTCGTGCCGTATGCCAAAAAGCTCCAGGAGCGCGGGGCGCGCAACGTGCTCGTCTCCATGGCGGGGGAGGGCGCGGTGCTCGTGACCGAGACCGGCGAGGTGCTCGAGGCCGTCGCGCCGGTGGGTACGGTGGTGAACTCCGTCGGCGCGGGCGACTCCATGGTCGCCGGGTTCGTCGCGGGCTATCTCGAGAGCGACGGCGACTTCGAGCGCGCCTTCCGCATGGGCGTCTGCACGGGGTCGGCGAGCGCGTTTTCGCTCGGCCTCGCCACGCGCGAGCAGGTTGAGGAGCTTCTCGCCCGCTAGCGCGACCGCGCAGGTTACAGAAGTGGTTTTCTAGCCAGGCAGGACGGCATCGGCCGTCATCCGAGGCGCCGGCGGCACGCCCGGTGCGAGCAGCGCTGTCCATCCGATGACAGCCGATGCCGTCCTGCCTGTTGTTGCAGAGAAAGGGGAAACATCCATGAAGATCACCGAGTTGTTGAAGAAAGACGGGGTGAAACTGGGAGTAGTTGCCGCCACGCAGGAGGAGGCCATCGACGAGCTCGTCGACCTGCAGGTCGCGTGCGGCAACGTGGGCGACCGGGCGAAGTACCGCCAGGCGGTGCTCGACCGCGAGGCTCAGTTCTCCACCGCGGTGGGCGAGGGTATCGCCATCCCGCATGCCAAGACCGACGCGGTGAAGCGGGCGGGCCTTGTGGCCATGACCGTGCCGGCCGGCGTGGACTGGAAGGCGCCGGACGGCAAGCCGAGCGACCTGATCTTCCTGATCGCCGCGCCCGACACGCAGGCCAACGTCCACCTCGAGGTGCTCGCGAAGCTCTCCGCCCTGCTCATGCACGCCGACTTCGCCGACGCCCTGCGCGCGGCCACGACGGTCGACGAGTTCCTCGCCGCCATCGACAGCGCCGAGGCGGCCCACGATGCCGAGCAGGCCGAGAAGGAGGCCAAGGCCGCGGCGCAGAAGGCGGCGCGCGAGGCGTCCCAAGCGGCTGCCGACACGGGCTTCCCGCAGGTTCTCGCCATCACCGCGTGCCCCACGGGCATCGCGCACACCTATATGGCCGCCGAGAACCTCGAGAAGGTCGCCGGCGAGATGGGCGTGACCATCAAGGTCGAGACCCAGGGTTCGGTCGGCACCAAGAACGCGCTCACGCCCGAGGAGATCGAGCACTGCCGCGGCATCATCATCGCCGCCGACAAGGGCATCGAGCTCTCCCGCTTCAACGGCAAGCCGCTGTATTCCACGAACGTCTCGGCCGGCATCAACGACGCCGAGCACCTCATCAACATCATCATGAACGGCGAGGCGCCCATCTGCCACGCCGAGGGCGGCTCCTCGGCGCCGGTGACCGGCAAGACCGAGGGCATGGGCTCGACTATCTACAAGCACCTCATGAACGGCGTTTCCCACATGCTGCCGTTCGTCGTGGGCGGCGGCATCCTGAAGGCCATCGCCTTCCTCGTCGACACCCAGGGTATGGGCACGGCGGCCTACGGCAGCTCGACGCCGCTCGCCGCGTTCTTCAACCTCGTCGGCGGCACGGCCTTCGACTTCATGCTGCCGATCCTCGCGGCCTACATCGCCATGTCCATCGCCGACCGACCGGGCCTGGCGCCGGGCTTTGTGGGCGGCTGGCTCGCCAAGCAGGGATTCACGCTCGGCTACCTCGCGACCGCTATGGATGCCGAGGCGCAAGGCGCGCTCATCTCCGGCGGCTTCATCGCGGCGCTGTTCGCGGGCTTCGCGGCGGGCTATCTGACGCTTGGGTTCGAGAAGCTCTGCGACCACCTGCCCGAATCGCTCGAGGGCATCAAGCCGGTGCTGCTGTACCCGCTCGTCTGCGTGTTCATGATCGGCTTGGTGATGCTCGTACTGAACCCGATCTTCGCGGCGATCAACTCCTGGCTGATCGGTGCGCTGAACGGCCTCGGCACCGGTAACCTTGTGCTGCTCGGCGCTGTCGTGGGCGGCATGATGTCCGTCGACATGGGCGGCCCGTTCAACAAGGCGGCCTACGTGTTCGGCACCGGCATGCTCGCCTCCGGCACGACCTCCGCGCAGATCGTCATGGCCTCCGTCATGGTCGGCGGCATGGTTCCGCCCATCGCCATCGCGCTTTCCACCACGTTCTTCAAGAACCGCTGGACCGCAGCCGACCGCAAGGCGGGCATCGTGAACTACATCATGGGCCTGTCGTTCATCACCGAGGGCGCGATTCCGTACGCCGCCGCCGACCCCGGCCGCGTGCTGCCCTCCTGCATCGTCGGCTCTGCCATCGCCGGCGCGCTCTCCGCTGGTTTCGGCTGCACGAGCCCCGCGCCCCACGGCGGTATCTGGGTGACCCCGGTTATCGGCAACCCGATCATGTATCTCGTGGCGCTCGTCGTCGGTGCCGCGGTGGCCTGCCTGATCCTCTCCTTCCTGAAAAAGCCGCTGCCTCCCGAGCAGTCCGGTCTGGCGAAGTAGGGTATCGAACAACCTGGTAAGCAAAGGGTCCTCCCGCGGGAGGACCCTTTGCTTACCAGGTTGTTCGATACCCTACTTCGCCAGACCGGA
>NZ_JACJMB010000023.1 GCF_016902615.1 Collinsella tanakaei | reverse complement strand
ACATCAGGATCAAGAGCGACCTGGATTACAAGAGCCCCATGCAGTACCGAAGGGATTTGGGGCTAGTCGCATAGGATGGATTTGGTCCAGGATTCCCACCGCAGTCCCCGGGCAATTGTATTCTCAAGAATCATGCTAGACAGTTTTTTCTCGGGAAGCGCAACGGAGTAGCGATCCCACTGTGCAGCGAATACCTGGTATTTTGATAGCTTGCGGCCACCTAAATTTACATTGGCGAACACTTCGGGGAGTTCGGATTTATCTCCAGTGAAGATGACACAGGGGATTTGCAACGTGGAGAGGTTGACATAGTCATCTAGAGCATTCAAAAGAGAGGTCTGGATATTCACTACTTTTAATTGCTCCTGCTTGGCTGGCGGAAAGACGTCTTGAACCTTTTCCGCCAAATAAGATCCGAGCACCTCATTGTGCTGAGCGTGCTGCTGAAACATCTCTTTGATGATAGCGATGAACTGCATGCGAAGGTTTTCCTGAGCTTCCTCAGGCTGCTCGTCTGCCTTTATCTCATGCATCAATTTTTCGATTTCTGGGGATGAGTCGACTGGAAAATATAGCTCAGGGTTCTTTCTATAGTCTTCCAGCGTCGTGAGCCGCTGCTGCCCATCAATGAGAGAGTACTTTTCATCCGAGTCATACTTATAGAGAAGAAGAGAGCCGAATGGAAAACCCTTACTCACGTTATCAATGAAGTTGACTTTCTGAGCAGTTGTCCATACTAAAGGACGTTGGTACCTTGGAATGGTTTTCATTTTCGTAAGCTCATCGAAGCCAATGGTCTCATTTCGATATTTCAGCATGTCAACCTCCTAGGTTACAAAGCATTAGATCATGGAGAACCCTTCTGATCAAGATCATGAGAACGTCGATTAGCCACATACGCCATTCGTGAAGCTGGAATCCGATGCTGCATGTTTCGTTCCGATTAGTTTTCAAGATAGAGAATTGAGCGGGTGGCGCGCTGGCCGTGCTAACAGGTTTCGGATGGAACAAAGTAGCTGGCATATCTCTTCATAACTAGTACGCTGCGTTCGTGCTAGCGTTTTATGCAACGCTTCGTGAAAGGACCTCACCATGAACATAACCGCATGCATCGCTGCATATTTCACCGGAGCGGGAACGACCCGCACCGTTACCGAGCGATTCGCCGCCGCGATTGAAGCTGCGGGTACGCCTGGCCGCAGCGTGGATATCACGCCGCATGGGGCGGATGTTCCGACGTTCGGGCCTCAGGACCTTGCGGTCTTCGCCGTGCCCTCCTATGGCGGACGCGTGCCGGCGCCGGCGCTTGAGCGCATCGCGCGTTGCGAGGGCCACGGCACCCCGGCGGTCCTGATCGTCACATTCGGCAATCGCGCAGTGGACGATACGTTTCTGGAGCTCGCCGACACGGTGCGCGAGCATGGCTTTGTGCCGGTTGCGCTCGGTGCCATCGTCGCGCATCACTCCCTCATGATCGATGTCGCCCAGGGTCGCCCCGACGAGAGCGACCTGGCTGCGGTTGATGCGCTGGCGGCCTCAACGCTCGAGCGGCTCACGCAGGCGCTCGATGCCCATACCGTCGAACTTCCCGATATCCCCGGCAACCGCCCGTATCGCGATTTCAACGGCGTGCCGTTCCGTGCCCAGGCGGATGCCGGTGCCTGCGTGCGCTGCGGCGCCTGCGCACAGCAGTGCCCGGCGGCGGCTATCAACCCCGCGCATCCCGAGCTGACCGATGCCGATGCCTGCATCACCTGCATGCGCTGCATCTCCGTGTGCCCGGTAGGCGCTCGCTCGCTTTCCGGCGGCGACGCCCTCGTGGCGCAGCGCGCCGCATTTGCCGAGCGCCTGGCTCCTCGTGTGGAGTCCTACACCATTCTGTAGCAGGGCTGTTTCATGCGGGCGCCCCGGCAGCGCAGGAGTGCTGCCGGGGTGTCCGTATCTGGCGCTTCTACATGCCGGCGGGCATCCGCATTCGCGCAGGGCGCGTTGTAGCAGCGCCTGGTGGCGGCGTGGTGCTATCAGCGAGTGCTGCCGCGCACCCTTGCAAGCCCATCGACCTACAGCTGAAAGCACTCGGCGAGTCTTGTGCAAATGCGTCTTTCGAACCCGCACCCAGGCACCGTGGTAGGTTCCCACGATATACTTGCCGCCATATGACCTCGTGAAGGGAAATGCCCCATGAAGCGAAAAGGGCTGCAGGGACACCTGGATGATGTCGCGGTGGACAAGGGGGCTACCGCGCCCGCGCGCATGCCGTTTCACCGTCGCCACAAGCGACTCGTGCGCGTCGTGGTGGTGCTGGCGATCGTGGCGTTCGGCATGGGCACCGCGGCGAACATTGCCATACGCCATCGCCAGGGTCAGGAGCTGCTGGGCCTGGGCGCTGTCGAGCCACCGAGCGCGCCGGTTGCGCTTGAGGGCTCGAGCGGCCGCACGGGCGCCTTCACGGTGCGCGTGGAGTACACGAGCATGGCGCAGACGGACGGCCATCAGGTGGCGACCGAGATCGCCTGGGACGACGCGTGGTTCTTCGAGGACCCCACCGTCTACAACCACGAGCTCGCCACGACCTGCTCGGTGCTCTCGGCCATCGCCAATTCTGAATCGGCTTACTACCAGGCAGGGTCTGACTCACCGGCCTATGTGGAGCAGGCGCTTGGCGCACTCGGCTTCGAGGACATCTCGACGGCGTCGTATCGGTATCGAAGCGAGGTCTTCGACGAGGTCATCGACCTCATCACCGGGGCGGTCGACGTGGTGGCGTACTCCGTCGCCACGAAGCGCGTGAGGAACGACGACGGGGCGGAAAAGACGCTCTACCTGGTGTCTGTGCGCGGCAGCTACGGGTCGGAGTGGTTGAGCAATTTCAACATGAGCGACGCGGCCGACTACGATTTGGAGACCTTCGATCACGTGGGATTCATGCTTGCCGCGAACGAGATCGTGGACGACCTGGCGGCGCGCTTGAGCGAAGACGGCAGCGGAAAGGACGTCGCGCTGCTCTTCTGCGGACACTCCCGCGGCGCGGCGACGGCGAACCTCGCGGCATCCTACGCCGACGTCATGGCGACGGGGTCGCGTCCGCTCGCGCCGCTGGACAGCATCTACTGCTACACCTTCGCCACGCCCGGGGTCACGGAGTTCCTTAACGTTAACGACCCAATCTACGACAACATCTTCAACATCATGAACCCGAGCGATCTGGCGCCGCGCCTGCCGCTCGCCTCGTGGGGCTATATGCGCTACGGAAACGACCTGTGGCTGCCGGGCGTCGGTGACGAAGCGTTCGATGAGCACTACGACCAGATGCGCGCGGCCTTCCGGGAGAACGTGGGCGTGGAGAGCTTCTACGTGCCCGAGGACCGTTGGCGGATCGACAAGCTCGTCGAGGACCTGGGGCGTGAGATTCCGACCGCGGCGGACCTCACGAGTGTGGGCGGGCTGGTGGCGCTTGTGGGCAACCTGCTGGGCAACGTCGATCCCATGCAGGTGCTCTACGGGCACTATCCGAACGTGTACATCGCCTGGATGCAGGCGATTGGTGCCGAAGACCTGCGAGAAGGGGAGGCTGCGTGATTTACTTTACCGCCGATACGCATTTCGGGCACGCGAACATCATCGAGGCGACAGGGCGGCCGTATGGGTCGGTCGAGCGCATGAACGCTGCGCTGATTGCCAACATCAACGACCGCGTGAGCACGGCCGACACCCTCTATATCCTGGGGGATTTCTCCTATCGCATTTCGGTGGAGGAGGCCTGGCGCCTGCGCCAGCGCATCGTGTGCCCGAACGTGCATCTCGTGCGCGGCAACCACGACAAGCATTGGAGCGAGACGCCGCATCCGGATGCCTTCGCAAGCGAGGAGGACTATCTGGAGATCAAGCCGGGCTATGCGCGCGGGCACCGGCTTGTGCTCTTCCACTATCCCATGCTCAGTTGGAACGGCAGGTGGCGGGAGGCCATCCACCTGCACGGCCACATCCACAGCCGCGGCAGCGACTACAACGAGCGCTGCCGCGAGGCGGGGATTCTGCGCTACGACGTGGGGGTGGACGCGAACGGGTACGCACCCATGAGCCGCGACGAGATCCTTGCGTTCTTCGACGGTGTGGAGCCGAAGCGCGGACCCTTGGACCCGGATATCTAGGCGTGTCGGCGCCTGAGCATATTCGCTTGCAGAATATGTCCACGCGACGGGGTATCGTATAGTCCAGAAGAACGAGGGTCGCGCCGAGCGGCCCGACAGAGGGACTGAGGGAGCGTTTCCGCATGAACGAGATCAAGTGCCCCAACTGCGGTACCGTCATCAAGGTGGATGAGAGCGACTACGAGAGCATCGTGCGCCAGGTGCGCGACGAGCAGTTCGCCGCCGAGCTCGCGGAGCGCGAGCGCTTGATGGAGCGCGAGCGCGAGCATGCGCTGCAGGTCGCCGGTGCGGAGGCTGCGCGCAAGCTCGAGCAGGCGCTTTCCGAGCGCGACGCCCAGATCCAGCAGCTGAAGGCGAGCGCTGCGAGCGAGCTCGTCCGCTCTGAGGCCGAGCGCAATGCGCGCATCGCCGAGCTCACGGCGCGTCTTGAGAGCGCGGGGGAGGAGCGCGACCTGGCGAGCAAGCAGGCGGCGGCCGAGGCGCGCGAGGAGGCGCAGAGATCCGCCGCTAAGCTGCAGCGCGAGGTCGATCAGCTGCGCGCCGAGCTTAAGCAGCAGGCTGATGCTGCGGCACTCAAGGCGGCCGATGCCGAGCGCCAGGCTGCAGAAGGCATCTCCGCACGCGATACGCAGATCGCTGAGCTGAAGGCTCAGCTCGCCGCTGCCTCGCAGGCGCAGGACCTGGCGCTGCAAAAGGCCGACGCCGAGGCGATCCGCCGTCAGCATGAGGCGGAAGGGGCGCTGCGCGAGGAGCTTTCCCGCGATATGGCTGAGAAGGACAAGCGCATCGCTGAACTCGAGCGCACGGTGGCGTCCGAGACTGCCGAGCGCGAGCTTGCCGTGGCTCGTGCCGTGGCGCAGGCGGAGCGTGAGCGCGACGAGGCCAAAGCGACGCTCGAGCGCGAGCAGGCCGTGCGCGATGCGGAAAAGCAGCAGCTTGAGACGGCGCACACGCTCGAGCTCGCCCAGGTGCGCAAGAGCACCGAGGAGCTGCTGCGCTACAAGGATGACGAGATCGAGCGCCTGAAGGACATGAAGGTGCGCCTGTCCACCAAGATGGTGGGCGAATCGCTTGAGCAGCACTGCGAAAGCGAATTCAACCGCCTGCGCATGACGGCGTTCCCGCACGCCTATTTCGAGAAGGACAACGACGCGAGCGACGGTTCGAAGGGCGACTACATCTTCCGCGAGAGCGACGAGGATGGCAACGAGGTCATCTCCATCATGTTCGAGATGAAAAACGAGAACGACGCTACGGCGACCAAGCACAAGAACGAGGACTTCTTCAAGAAGCTCGATTCGGACCGTACGAAGAAGGGCTGCGAGTATGCGGTGCTCGTGAGCCTGCTCGAGCCGGAAAGCGAGCTGTACAACACTGGCATCGTGGACGTGAGCTACCGCTACCCCAAGATGTACGTCATCCGTCCGCAGTTCTTCATCCCCATGATCACGCTGCTGCGCAACGCCGCGCTGAACACGCTGTCCTACAAGCAGGAGCTTGCGCTTGTGCGCCAGCAGAACATCGACGTGACGCATTTCGAGGAGAAGCTCGCCGGGTTCCAGGAAGGGTTCTCGCGCAACTTCGACCTGGCGAGCCGCAAGTTCAAGACCGCCATCGACGAGATCGACACCACGATCAAGCATCTGCAGAAGGTGAAGGAGAACCTGATTTCGTCCGAGAACAACCTGAGGCTTGCGAACGACAAGGCGCAGGGCCTCACCATCCGCAAGCTCACCTGGGGAAACCCCACCATGAAGGAGAAGTTTGACGAGGCGCGCGAGGCGGCAGCGGCCGGCAGCGCCGCCGGGGCGGCCGGCGCTGACGGCAAAGACGCGGCCGAGGTCGCTGCCGAGGATGTCGTCGTGGAGCGCGAATAGGGTGCTGCGCCGCCGCGGCGGGCACACTGCTGCGGCGGGCACACTGCGGCGGCCTTTCGGCCCCGCCGGCGTGAATGGAGGTGCCGCCGGGGTTTTCGGGGGCGAGAAGACGGGGGTGTGATGAGGATGAAGGCACTGGTACATGACGGGCGGGGCGGCATCGCGCTGCGCGAGAGGCCGTACCCCGAGCTGCGCGAGGGCACGGACGCCATCGTGCGCGTGACGCGCTCGACCATCTGCACGAGCGATCTCCACATCATGCGCGGTGCTGTGCCGCGCGCGCTGCCGGATACGGTCTTGGGCCATGAGTTCACGGGCGTGGTCGAGGAGGTCGGGGAGGGCGTCACGGCGTTTTCCGTGGGCGATCGCGTCGCCGTGAACTGCGAGACGTTCTGCGGCTCGTGCTTCTTCTGCCGGCGCGGCTGGGTCAACAACTGCGAGCGCGGCGGGTGGCTTCTGGGATGCACCATCGACGGCTGCCAGGCCGAGTACGTGCGCGTGCCGTTTGCGGACAACGCCTTCACGCGCATCCCCGACGGCGTGACGGACGAGGACGCGCTCTTTTTGGGAGACATCTTGGCGACGGGTTGGTGGGGTGCGAGCCTGGCGGAGATCGAGCCCGCATCCTCGGTCGCGGTGATCGGCGCGGGTCCGGTGGGTCTCACCACCATGATGTGCACGCGCCTGGCGAACCCGGGGCGCATCATCGCCATCGACGTCGACCCCTCGCGCCTCGCGCTCGCGCGTGAGCACGGGCTCGCCGATGTCCTCATCGATCCGACCGGCCTCGGCCTCGATGAGGTCGAGGCCGCGGTCCGCTCCGGGAACAGCGGGCGCGGGGCAGACGCGGTGATCGAGGCCGCGGGAGGCTCCGACACCTTCGAGATGGCGTGGCGCATCGCCCGCCCGAACGCCGTCGTGGTCGTCTCGGCCATGTACGAGCACGACCAGGTGCTCCCGCTGCCGAGCATGTACGGCAAGAACCTCACGTTCAAGACCGGGGGCGTCGACGCCAGCGGCCTCGACCGGGTGATGGGGCTTATCGCCGAGGGCAAGCTCGACACGGGGCTACTCATCTCGAAGCGCTACCCGCTGAACGACATCCTGGAGGCATACCGCGCCTTCGAGGCGCATGAGGACGGCTGCCTGAAGGTCGTCATCACGCCGTGGGAGTAGCCCTCTTCTCGCCTGCGGAAATGACGGACCCGCCGCGGGCGGCACGGCGCGGGGCGAAGGCGGCTGCTCTCGCTTAGGGGTACGGCGCCGGCAGGTGCCGGCGCGTGCGCGTGACTCCACCTGCCGCTGCGGACATACCCCCTGCCGCGGCGCTCGATGCCGGACGCCGCGGGCGCCCATACAATGACGATAGGTATGTATTCTTCGCATCGAGGAGGAGCCCATGGATCCCAACAAGCGCCCCGACGACATGGTCCGCATCACCACGCCCGAGCTCGCGAGCGAGTTCATCGACAAGCAGGTCGCGGCGTGCCGCGAGCAGATCGGCGACAAGAACGTGCTGCTGGCGCTTTCCGGCGGTGTCGATTCATCCGTGGTGGCGGCGCTCCTCATCAAGGCCGTGGGCAAGCAGCTCATCTGCGTGCACGTGAACCACGGCCTCATGCGCAAGGGCGAGTCCGAGCAGGTCATCGACGTGTTCAAGAACCAGATGGATGCGAACCTAGTGTACGTGGACGCCACCGACCGCTTCCTCGGCCTGCTCGAGGGCGTGGCGGAGCCGGAGCGCAAGCGCAAGATCATCGGCGCGGAGTTCATCCGCGTGTTCGAGGAGGAGGCCCGCAAGGTCGCCGGCGAGGTCGATTTCCTGGCTCAGGGCACCATCTACCCCGATATCCTGGAGTCCGACGGCGTGAAGGCCCACCACAACGTGGGCGGCCTGCCCGACGATCTGCAGTTCGAGCTCTGCGAGCCGGTGAAGCTGCTCTTCAAGGACGAGGTCCGCGTCGTGGGTCGCGAGCTCGGCCTTCCCGAGTCCATGGTCGAGCGCCAGCCGTTCCCGGGCCCGGGCCTGGGCGTGCGCTGCCTGGGCGCCATCACGCGCGACCGTCTCGAGGCGCTGCGCGAGGCGGACGCCATCCTGCGCGAGGAGTTCGGCACGGCAGGGCTCGCCGGCAAGGTGTGGCAGTACTTCGTCGTGGTGCCCGATATGCGCGCCACCGGCGTGCGCGACGGCAAGCGCGCCTACGATTGGCCGGCGATCATCCGCGCCGTCAATACCGTGGACGCCATGACCGCGACGGTGCCCGAGCTCAACTGGGCGCTGCTCAAGAAGATCACCGACCGCATCCTCGCCGAGGTTCCCGGCATCTGCCGCGTCGTGTACGACCTGACGCCCAAACCTGTCGGAACCATCGAGTGGGAATAAAATCTCGCACAATGCACTATTCCACACTCCAATCCGAAACACAACAAAACCGCAGGTCAGAAGTGGTGTGTTCGAGAAATCGGCACACCACTTCGCTCTGAAAGAAAGCACTCCTTTCGGGATTATTCGTACCGAAATTCGTACCACCCCAGCGCCACCATTCACGACGCGGGGCACCGAAGGGAGATTAAAACCATGATGAACGAAGCGAAGATGAACGAACTCACCCAGGCCGAGGACATGGCGTTCTTCCGAGCGGACCTCTGTTGCTACTCGCCCGAGAGCTACACGCTCGAGGAGAAGAAGGAGATCTGCAACGACATGATGGCAACGAGCAAGGCAGTGCTCGACGCCATGCGCGAGGACTTCGAGCAGCTTCCCCCGGATGCGCGGGCCAAGCTCCTGGACATGCTCTGCGCCTCCGGCGTCGAGTCGCCCCAGTGGTGGTGGGACGTGCTCGTGGGCGACGGAGACCCGCTCTACCGCGAGCTCGAGCCGCTCAGCTAGTCCGAGCCCACATAGCAAGGAAGAAGGCCGTCTATCACATCGATAGGCGGCCATTCTTCTTTGGGCATCAGATTAGATTCGCCCTAGCTGTTGTTCCTCCGATACTCATTGAGCTTCTCGTTGAGAGTGCGTTCCTCGCGCCTGTGCTTGGCCGCGTAGGCGGCGGTCGCCATTGCGAGCGCGACAAGGTAGCTGATGGTGAACGAAACCCAAGCTCCGGCCATATCTGCTGGGAGCCACCGCATCACCACGGCGAGCACAGCCAGCACGGCGTAGAGGCAGATGCCGAACAGGAACAGGCGCAGCGGATACGCCATGCGCTTGATGACCGTGGGCGTGAAGAAGACGAACTGCAGCGCCGCCGTGCAGACGCAGGCTCCGAGCAGGGACCAGCAATACATGATACCCTGTTTCGATTCTTCGCCGGCGAATATGGTTCCAAGGGCCATGCACACGACCATCATGATCGTGAAGGAGACGCAGAGCGTTGCCAGGAAGGACCTGGCGTTTTCCGCGGGCGTGCGGACCTCGGTGTCGATGATGTCCTTGCGTGTCATTTTGGGCTCCTTTCCCGTCTCGTTACAGCATCCCGAGCTTGCGGCGCACGTCCGGCGCGTACTGCCGCGATATGACGACCTGCTCGCCGTTGTCCATGGTCGCCACGAGCCGCCCGTTCATCTCCGGGCGCAGCGAGGCGATCCTGCGGAAGTTCACCACGCAGCCCTTGGCCACCCGCAGGAAGTCGCATCCCTCCAGGCGCTCCTCCATCTCGTAGAGCCGCAGCGCGGTCTCGAACACGGCGCCTTCGGTGTAGAAGAACGTGCGCTTGTCCACCGACTCCACGTAGAGGATGTCCTCGGCGTTCACCACGTGGGTGCCTCCGTCCGCACTTCCCGTGACCTTGCGGTCGAACATGCGCAGCCTGGCGACGATGTCGAGTACCTGCTGGTCCGTCTTCCTGCAGACGATTGCGACCTCGATGCCGCTCGATTCCGGTCGTTCGTCGATTGTTATCTTCATGGTGTTCCTTTCGACGAGTCGCATTCTACCTGCCATCCGTGCCGGCTCGGGCGGCGCTGAACCAAGGTGCGCCTGAGGATGACCAAGTTGCACGTAGCGTGCTTGAGCTGTGCCGGTGTCGGCTGGCTTTGCTATAAGCCATCGATGCGGAAGGCCGCTTGCCAAGCTGACAAGCGGCCTTCCGCGTTACTTGTCCTCGTATGCCCTACGCACATCGTCGTAGAGCTCGAGGATCGGAATGAGCGGTAGCAGGATCAGCATCAGGAGCAGGCATCCCACGATACCGAGGAACCACCCGACCTGCTCGCCGAGCCACCGCAGCCTCGACCTCATGACAGCATCTCGTTCACGCGCCGCTGCACGATGGAGTAGTACGAGCCCAGGCGCCGCTTCCGCTCGTCGCCGTTGCCGAACTCGCCGGCGATCACGCGCCTCGCCATGGCGTCCACGTCGTAGGAGCCACCGGAGGATTCTCCAGAGAGGATCCGGTTGACCTCCGCCTGCACCTCGTCGTAGCGCGATCCGAGCGCCTGCCTTCTTGCATCGCCATTTCCGAACTCTCCGGCGATGACCCTCGCCGCAAGCTCTGACACGTCGCCGGAGGGCGCACCAGAGCCGGTAGGGGTTGACGCGCCCCCGGTGTCGGCCTTGCCGTTGTAGTGGAGTATGCCGTCCCAGTGACCGCTGTAGTAGTCGTGGATCCAGCTCTCGCGCCCGGTCTGGTCGCCTGGCTCGCCGTCGATGCCGCCGGTCTCGCTGATAGAGAACTCGCCCAGGAGGTCGGCCGTCCCGTCGTTGCGGATGCACATGGCCGTGTGGTTCTCCTCGTCGAGGTAGATGTCGCCGCGAGAGGCGTTGAAGCTCATCGGTTTCCACGAGAAGAGCCCGGAGCCCACGAACATCTCGCGCATGCCGCCGGTCCAGTTGTAGCGCGTAATGAGCCCGTCGTATTGCGTGCCGGCCAGCGCGAGCTCCCAGGCCTCGCACACGGCAGACGAGCAGTCGCGGTCGCCCTTGGTGACCTTCACGACGCCCGCGTCGGTCTTCACGTTGCAGTGCCCAGATGTCCCGTGCCGCCCGGGCTGAGAGTAACCGTGCTCGGCGCAGTTGCAGAGGTGCTCCATGATCTGCGCCGCCACGTTCGCCCTGCTGATCGCCACTTCCTTCACCTCCCCGGTGCCAGCGGAGGCGCCGGCCACCGCGCAGAGCCTCCGCCAGTCGTCCCTTGTGCCGTAGAAGAGGTCGAGGTCCAGGTGCCCTCCGTAGCCGGGGATGCGCCCGGTGCCCGTGTACTGGAAGATCAGCGGAGAAGGCCACGCCCCGAAGTCCCAGCCGTCGGTCCAGGGCTCGCTAAGGAACCCGGTCTCTTCGTAGTTGGGATACTGGGCCACCCAAAGCGGGTATGTCTTGGCTACGGCCGCCCAGTCGTAGGAGAAGAGCACGCTCTTGCTCGTGTAGATGCCCGGCGTCACGCCGGTCTTCTCGCGCACGCGGTCGAGCCATTTCTTTGCCCATGCAGGCCCCAGGCTCAGCGCGTCCGCCTCCCAGTCCAGGAACGGGATTGCCTTGCCGACGTAGGGCCTGAAGGCAGAAATGAAGCAGTCAGCCTCGGCCTCGGCCGTGCCCTCGTACCCACGGTCGCGCGCGTAGTGGTAGCAGCTCAGGAGCTTCCCGGCCGCCAGCGTCTCGTCGGCGTGCCGGCGGAAGCACTCGTTCGAGTAGCCCGCGCCGCCGGTCGCCTTCACGATCACGAAGTCGCACGTGCCCATGGCAGAGACAACCAGGTCGTCCTGCCAGGAGCTGATGTCGATGCCGTTAAGCCCCACGCGCCTCACCCCTCGGGATCTCCGGCTTGTCGCCGTCGCCGCCCAGGGCGGCCATGATGGGGCTAAGAACCGCCATCACCAGAGCCACCACGAGCCCGCGCATGCTCGGGTCGAGCACGCACCAGCCCATGATCAGGTCCAAATTGGCGATCACCACGCCCAAAACGCCCTGCACGATCGTGCGCAGGAGCCTCCACTGCCAGTCGTTGCTTGCCAGGAACTCGTTCATGTCAGCCCGCCTTTCCCTTGAGGGTTTCGATGTCGTTCCGCACGACCGGAAGCCCCTCTTCAAGGCGGTACGTCCGCTCGATGAGCTGGTTGTGCTCCTCGACCTTTGCCGTGAGGGCGTCCAGCTTGACCTCCATGACGGCCCTGTTCTTAGAGTTGGAGAGGATCACCCCAATCAGCGTCACGACACCGGTAATGCACGCCACGATGATTGACTCCATATAGAACTGCCTCCCAAGGTCTCGACTTTCGTCCCCTGGGAGGCAGTGTCTGACTGCGTCACAAATTCAGTTTTAGTGGCTTTAAGCTCTGCGATTCCTAGCTACCAAGTGATGATGTTGTCCCTGCTGTGCTCTTCGCCATCAGCTCCTAGCCAGTGTGTCGTGATTACGAACTTGCTTGGTGAGCCGCTGGCAAAGAGCACTGTTTCGTCGAAGCTCTCGCCAGGCTCCAGCCTTTCGAAGGGCTCCTTGTCCTGCATGAACGCATAAGGCGCGTTGTCGTCGTCGCATTCGCAGGTAACGTTGGTCACCGTGGTTCCACCAGTGTTTGCAATACGTATGTGATGGCTTTTCAGTCCGACTAAGACGTGTCGAGCTTCTACTCTCGAGGATTCGCGTTTCTCTGCAGCCTGTTCCTCTTTCTGCAGCTGCAGCTCATGAAGCCGCAGTTGCATCTCGGCCAACTGCTCGCTACGCTCCTTGTCGCGCTTGTTCAGCCTGTAGTTCATTACAAAACTGATAATTGCGACTAACAAGCTGAGACCCGATATAACGATAGGCGCCAAGGTAGCAAAAGTAGGATCTATAGTCATTTGATCTTCCAGCCTTGCTTCTTGAGAGCCTTCTTCAAGTCTTTAGCTAGTGCATCGACAATGTCGTCGCCCATGTCGCTAACCGTCATGTCAATTGATTCGGCGTTTGCTTCAATAAGCTCCGCCCTTGTGAATGTTCTCCCACAATGAGCGCAGGTAAACGCCCAGTCATCAGTAAAGTCTTGACCAGAAGCTGGCGTCTCGTATGCGAATTCCGTACATCCACATGTCGGGCAAGTCAGCGCCACTTGAACTGACAAATCGTCCATGTCCACCTCTCAACGATAGCTTTGTTGAACACAACAATTTTACCGCTGGAGGTGGACACAAAACGTACCTGTCCGCAACTGTTATGCCGCTGTCAGATACCCCGGCGTGCTCACCGTGTCGATGCGGAAGTACGTATACGCCGTCTTGCTGCTGGCCCACGCCGTGCCGTTGCCGCCAGCGAGGCTGCCGCAGCTGTAGAAGCACTGAGAGCCCGTGATTCCGCTCGTGGGCAATGACCAGGTGGAGTCCGCATAGATCGTCGTCATCTGCGAGCATCCCGAGAACGTGTAGAACAGGTCCGTCAGCGTGGACGGGTCGAAGCCGCGGAAGTCTATCGTGGTGAACGCGCACGACGAGAACGTGTAGCGCATCGAGCGCACGCCCGACAGGTTGCCCAGGCCAGATATGCTGGCGAGGTTCGTGCACGAGTAGAACAGGTAGTTCAGGTTCAGGTACGAGAAAGCGGCCATGTCCGCCGCAAACGTCGCACTCGTCAGGTACTGGCGATGCGTCGCGCCGGTAACGCCGCCCCAGGGCGTGAAGCCGAGCCCCACGTACTTGCCGATGGCGCAGATCCGCCCGCTCGCGACGAGCTCGCGCGTGGCGTCCGGCGCCGACGTGGCCGTGAGAACGCCCTCGCCGTCGGCGTAGTAGTGCGCCCAGAACCAGGTGCGGGCGTCGTTGTTCGGGTCAGTCAGCACGCCGCCGGCGCCCAGCTTGCACACGCTCGCGCCGCTGGTCTGGGATGGCACGAAGCCGTCCGTCCCGCCGACGAGCCTGGTGCAGCCGGTGAACATGAGGGAGCCCGAGAGGCCGGAGTTGCTGAACGAGGTGGCATAGATCGTCTCCAGTGAGGTGCAGCTGGAGAACATCTGGTTCGCGCTCGTCATGCCGGACAGGTTCTCGAAGCCCCTAACCTCGGTGCAGTTGGAGAACGCGTTGAACCAGTAGTTGCAGTTGGTTATGCCAAGGCCCGCGATGGTGCTGTCGCTGTAGACCTTCTTCACCAGCAGCTTGATGGAGTCGTAGGAGCGTGCGCTCGCAGACGAGTAACCAGCAGGGTCGATCTCGAAGACCTGCACGATGCGCCCGCCGGTGACGGAGGTACGCCGCTCGTAGTAGTTGATCTCCAGCGTGCCGTCGTCGAGCAGCAGCGCGCGGATCTTGTATCCCACGTCCCACTCAAAGGCGAGAATCGCCTGCGCCATGTCACCAGGCTGATAGAGCGTAGAGAGCCCGTTCTGCCCGCGTATGGCGGCCGCGATGTCCGAGAAGACAGACTCCGGCAGCACGCCGCTCTCAAGCGCCATGTACGGCTGCGCCTGGTAGTTGCCTGTGTCTGTGCCGTCCAAGGCCGCGACGGCAGCCGCCATCTCGCGTGGCTTGTAGGTCGTGGCCACGCCCGCCTGGTAGCGGATCGCGTTGGCTATGTCGGTGAGAATGCGGGTCGATACGGTTCCAACTGCCATGCCTAGAACTCTTCCTCTTCGAGATTGGCGAGCGCCGCGATCGCGTCGTCCACGTACTGCTTGGTGGCGTAGGCGGAGAGGTCCGGCGTCGTTCCAGCCGGTCCTTGCGGCCCGGTTGGCCCGGTCGCGCCCGTTTCGCCCTTGAGGTTGTGGAACGCGAAGGCGAACGTCCTGGCAGACGCCGTGCCGCCCATCGTGACGCTCACCGACGGCGTGCCCGTGCTCGCGTCCACGGTCGCGCTCGCGCCGGTGATGGTGGCGTTCGTGCCGTCGTCGCCTGTGTCGCCCTTAGGCCCCTGCGGCCCCGTTGCGCCGGTCTCGCCGGTGTCGCCCTTCGGCCCCGTCTCGCCCTGGGGACCGGTCTCGCCTTGAATGCCCTGGATGCCCTGCGGCCCGCGCAGATCGGCCGAGCTCGTGCCCGATGCGCTCGTAACCGTCAACATCGAGCCGTTCCAGCTGTGCGTGCAAGGCGTGCCGTCGGCGCCGGCAGGGCCAGTGGGACCTTGGGGTCCCGTGTCGCCGGTGTCACCCTTCGGGCCTTGGGCTCCGGTTGCTCCGGTGTCACCCTTCTCGCCCTGGGGACCTTGCGGGCCAGTGGCTCCGGTGGCTCCCGTCTCGCCTTGGATGCCTTGCGGTCCCTGCGGCCCGTGTCGCCCGTGTCGCCCTTTGGACCTTGAGGTCCCGTATCGCCGGTGTCGCCCTTGTCGCCCTTCACGCCCTTGGAGACATTCGCGGTCGTGGTGCCGCTCTTGTCGGTGATGGTGATGGTCGCGCCCTCGGCCGTCTGGGTGATCGTCGCTGTCGGGCTGAACCCGTCCGCGCCGTCGGCCCCGTCGTAGTCGCCGCGAGCGGCAGCGGCCTGTATCGCGTTCGCCACCGCCGTCGCGCTGTCGGCCGCGTCGTTGGCCGCCTCGGCCGCCTCGTTGGCAGCGTCCGCCGCAGCCGTGGTGATCTCGATCGCACCCTCGTAGCGCATGATCGTCTCCACGAACAGCGTGAAGCTGTCCTCGCTCTCGATGCCGCCGATGATGACGGGCTCCACGCGGATCGTGAACGCCCGCGTGCTGATGCTCTTCCCGTCGTGCGTCACCATGAACTGCGCGTCAACCGCGCCCTCGGCCTCCTGCATGGCGGCCGGGTAGTGCACGACGAACTGCCCCAGCGAGGCGTCGATCTCCGTCATCGGCTCGCACCCGCGCGTGCCCGCCATCTTGTGCCGCCAGAGGAAGTAGACCTCGGTGCCGGTCAGGTCCGCCGCCGCGCCGCCCTGCCGGACGTGCAGCTCCAGGCCGCGCCCCGAGGCGTCGGCGGGCGACGCCACCAGGAAGTCTCCCAGCCGCTCGTCCGCCGAGTCCCATATCATCGTGTGAAGTCCGTAACCGTCGAGCATGCCGCCCCTCCTCGCGTATGAGTTGCCGGGAAGAGCATCCGCCCGCGTCACAGACTAGAAGTCCAAATCCGCCAGCTCGTCCAGATCGCCGATCGCCGTGGTCACGGTGTTCTCCACCACGGTCACCGAGGCGGCCGTGGTCAGTTTGCCGTCTATGCCGACAACGTCGTCGCGCAGCGTGGCCACGTCGGCAGCAAGCGCGCTCACTTGCGCGTAGTCCACGGGCTCAACGGTCCCGATGGTCACCCGTGCCACCACCTGCTCGCCGAAGGTGCGCACGCGCCGCACGACGCGGGCGGTAAGCCTCCACTCGGGGTCGCGCGACGTATCGATGACCGCCACGGTGTCTCCCAGGTCGGCGTCGTCGCCGTCGAGCGCTGCCACGTCGACCTCGTAGCTCACCTTGGGCTGCGACGCCTCCGCGAGCGCACGCCTCGTCAGCGCCAGAAGCCGCTCGGGCTCCGTCACCTCGGAGAACGTCACCTGCCCGAACGAGTGCACCTTTGCCGTGCGGTCCGCGTTCCAGCGTCCCCAGACCTGCTTGGCGCTCTCGTCGGCAACGTAGTTCAGCCCGCCGTTGATGTCGCCGAAGGTCAGCTTGCGCCTATAGCCCGCCTTGTAGTTGCCGTCCTCGTCGGTGAAGGGCAGGCCCGCCCCGAAGCCGTACATAGCGGTGTACACGTCCTGCTCGAGCACGGTGCGCGTGCAGCCGGCCATGTTCTTGCCGTAGGTGAAGCGCAGGCCCCGCCAGTCTCCGCGCTGGGAGTCCAGGCGGACCGAGCGCGATGCCACGCGCCCGCCCGAAACGGTGATGACGGGCGTCACCTCGCCTCCCCACACCTCGGCAACGCACCGCAGCGCCCACAACGCGTTCTGGTGGTAGATGAGCGCCCCGGCGGTGCCCAGGGACGCGCAGTAGGCCACCGACCAGCGCGTCGGCGCCAGCACGGCCGTCAGGGCCTGCGCCGCCGTCCTGCTCACCAGCTGGGCCTCCTCGATGAAGTCGTCCAGCAACTCGCAGAGGGAGGACTCCGCTTACACGCCGCAGAGCCCTGCCACCGGCTCGTCAGTCCTCACCACCACGTGCTCGCGCCAGGTCCCGTTGTCAAGCCACAGCAGACGGTCGCCCTTGGTGGGCACCTCGTAGCTGCAGAACTCGAGCGTGTCCTCGCCGTTCAGCTCCTCGGTGTGCACGAGCTCGCCCACGACGCGAAGCAGCCCGATTCGCGCGTCCCACCGGTCGAACCAGTAGAGCGTCGGTACCGAGCCCGCCATGCTAGGCCCACCTCTCGGAGAAGCGCGTCTCCACGTAGGTGCAGTTGGAGGTCGACACGATCGCCTCGCCGGGCTCAAGCGCGAAGAAGTCGCTCGCCAGCGCCGCGCAGTCGCGCGCGTCGGCGTCGTCTATCAGCACGGTCTCGCCCTGGCAGTCGATCACCACGGCCTCGCCGCCCGCGAAGTCGTAGTCAACGCGGATGCCCTTGCCGGCAGAAGGAAGCGAAACCTGCAGGTAGGAGCCGGCGGCCGCCACCACGCGGAACTCCGGCAGCGTCGGCCAGTTCCCGCCGGCCTCGAAGAGGTTGCTCCAGTCGGATGCGCCAACTAGGATGGCGTCGCGGTACTCGACCTCGGGGTCGTCGGGAAGGATCAGATTGCCGCCACCGGGCCACGAGAGCCAGCGGCGCAGCGTGCCGCGCATCCGCGCCATGCCGGTGAAGCCGGGGTTGTAGCCCATGTCCATGAACAGTCGCACCCGCACGTCCACGGGCGGCATGTAGCCGGAGACCAGAAGCGCCCCCGCGCGGCCCGGCACGGCCATGGCCTCCGCGATTATGGGGTTGGCCGCACGCTCGATGACCTCGGCGCTGCAGATCTCGGAGAAGTCGTTCCCCGCGTAGACGATCGACCTCATGCGTTGCCCCTTGCCCGTCCGTAGGCGCTCGCCCGGCGCTGCAACTCCCGCGCCGCCTTGTCGTCCTTGCCGAACGGCCGCGCCCGCTTCACCGTGGCCTCGGCCTGGTGCCCGCTCGCGTTCACGCGCTTGCCCTTGTCGCTCATAGGCTCCTCACCACCGTAAGCAAAACGTCGAAGGCCCAGACGTGGCGCCCGGACCCGTCGGTCTCCTTGAACGCCGGCGCCGTGGTATCGAGCCCCACGATGCGCCAGCTGCCGTTCTCCGCCACCGGCTCCCAGCCGTATGTGCGGATCCATTTCTCGCAGGCCGTCGCGTCGGCCTCGGCCTGGGCCGCCACCTCGCGCACGACGAGCACGCTCACCGTCATGGTCCCGCGCTCCTCGTGCTCCATGCAGGAGACGCGCTCGAACTTCCCCTCGCGCAGCACGATGGGCTCGGGCTCATCTGCCGCGGACGGAAGACTTGCGAAGTAGCTTGCGAAGTCGCCCTCTAGCAGGGCCTTCGCCACCAAGAAGGAAAGCTGCAAGACCAGCTCACCTCTCCTTCAGTTCCCAGTGGTGCACGCGCCCGAACAGGTCGCAGCACGCGTGCGATTCGGCCACCATCATCGAGTGCCCGCTCACGGCCGCGCGCGAGCCTGCCGGCACGTCGAAGGCGCCGATGGAGTTCACCGCGTCCACGAACACGGTTCCCTGGCCTGCGTCGGCCGAGCGGTGATCGTCGTCGGATACCTTCTGCGTCCACTCGAAGCGCACGTTGGCGATGATCTGCGGCTCCTCGAAGGTGTCGTCCGCTAAGGGCGTGCGCACCGTCATCACGTCGGGCAGGGCCGAGCGCGGTATGGGCCGAATGCTCCTCATCAGCACACTCCCGTGAAGGCCATGCTCGAGAGCCCCAGCTCCCGCAGCGCGGCGGCCGTCGCCAGCTCCTCGCCGGTCGTCTGCTGAGACGCGTAGTTCTTGACCGAGAACTCGCCGATCTGGAAGCCGCCGACCTCGCCCGCGCCGTACTCGGCGAAGGCGTCCACGGCCGCGCACACCGCCCGCTTGAACACGTTGCAGGTGGTCGTCGCTCCCTTCACGGCGCAGAGCCACTTCACGTGGCTGTCCGCGATGGGAAGAGATGCCGCGAAGGCGGCCTCAGAGAGACCACCCCCGTAGGTCTGCGAGTAGAACTCGTATGTCACGGTGGACGCCACGGCTACTCCGTGGAGGCCGAGACGTACACGCCGTCGAGCTTGTTGTCGAAGAGCTCCACGATGCCGTACTTGCGGTACTTCATCATGAAGCTGTCCAGCGCCTCGAGCTCGTCCGGGGAGAACACGCGGGACGCCACGTGCTTGTCGAATTTGATGACGGCCGACTTCTCCACGACCATGAAGTTGATGTCCAGGCCGGGCGTGGTGGTCATCTCGTAGTAGGTGCCCAGGTTGGCCTTCACGGGGCTCGCGACCTCGGTGTACACGTAGGGGCTCGCCGAAGTGCCGGACCCCGAGCGGGTGTAGTACGTCTTGCCGGAGTCGACCTCGGTGTCCTTGGTCAGTTCGTAGGTCGCTACGCGCTTCTGGTAGCCGAACTGGTCGTCGTCGCCGGAGAGCAGGTCGATGGCCGTGTAGAAGCGCACCTGCGGCACCTCCACGATGCGAGAGAAGCGCTCGAGCACGCGGTTGGAGCGGTTCGGGTTCGCGTAGGAGAAGTCGTCCAGGACGCCCTTGAGCGTGGGCGTGATGAACAGGATGCGGCTGCCCAGGGTCACCTGCTTCTCGTCCATGGCGGAGGTTACCGTGCGCAGGTCCTCCAGGATGTCCTCGGCGTCGGTGGAAGCGTAGCTCTCGGATTCGACGGTGACGCCGGTGTGCCCGGCAATCTGCGCGAAGGTGAAGGCGTCGGCCTCCGGGGCCACCTGCGTGCGCTGCAGCTCGGCGCCGGCCTCCACGAAACAGTCGTTCACGCCTGCCTCCTCGACGTCCATGACATCAGCGAAGAGGCGGATGCCGCGGTCGTAGTTGAAGGTCTTGGTCTCGAACTCGTAGGTGATGGCTCCCGTCTTGTAGCCCATGTTGCGCGTGTAGTCGCCCAGGCCCGTGACGCTGATCTTGGGGATCAGGATCTCCTTGGCGTTGTGGCCCGCGCGCACCATGCGACGGCCAGAGTTGAGCACGCCCGAGACGGACGCCCTCTGGTACACCTCATCGATCACCGAGGTGTAGTTGCGTGCGAATGCGATGCTGTTGCTAGGCATGGCTTAGCCCTCCTTCTTCTCGTCGTCATCGTCGGTGAGCCCCGCGATCTCGCGCCAGTGCTTGAGCGTCTTGCCCTCGTCGCTGGCAGCGCCCGCGTTCGGGAGCCCGGTCGTGCCGGAGCCGCCGGAGTTGCCGCCCTTGGCGTGCTTGCCGGCGCCCTCGAGGAGCCAGGGCTCGGCCTCCTTGAGCTTGTCCACGTCGTTGTCGTGGTCAGAGAGAAGGGCGCGTGCCGCCTTCACGTTGCGGACGCCCGCGAGCTGTAGCTTGAAGTCGATCCGGTCGGACTCTCCCTGCGCCTTGAGCTCGGCGATCTCGCCACGAAGCTGCTCGGCCGTCTCGGCGTTCTTCGCCGCCTCGGCCACCTGGGCCTCCAGGGAGGCAGTCTTATCGTCGCGCTCTGCAATCTGCTTCTCGTAGTCGGAAGCGTCGCCGCCTATCTGCGACTGGCCCTGCTGCTGCGTTTCCTGCTGCTCTTGGCCCTGCTGTTGCGCCTGGTCCTGCGCGCCCTGCGTGGCTTCCTGGCCGCCATTGCTCTCACCGTCCATGCTGTACCGCCTTGCGTAGACTTGGGCGGCCAACATGAAGGCAGCCCACCGACCTGCGATGAGGTTAGTGGGCTGTCACAAGCTGATTGTTATCCTGCCTTTGAGCAGGCTATGAGGCCGCTTCCCCGAATGCGGCCATTATTCGCTCCCTTGAATAGCGAGATTCGACCTCGGTTGTTACGAGGACGGTAAGGTTATTAAGAGAACGCGTTAGCGCCACATACAACAAGTGCTTGGTCTTGTTGTCGTCATTCTTATCTCCCAGAAGATAAGGTACGAGATCGGTGGTGAGAATGAAGAGGCATTTATCTGCCTCGAGCCCTTTTACTGCTTCTATCGAGGTAACAGCTATAGCCTCGACCTCAGTGGAGGTGTTAGGCTTAATCGCTTCCGCTATTCTTGCGTATCGCGTTTTGTCATAATCGTAGTAACCATTGGATATGCCTTTGCTAACGACCGTGCCAACATCGGTACCAGCATCGATAAGGTCGAGCATCTGACTGGCAACATAATAGGCCGCACGCTTGATCTCAAGATCTGGTACGTTGTCACCGTGTCTCGCCCTGATAGCGATATCTAGTTCGTGGCGGAGCGAATCAAACCTGCTACCCTTGTCGCGTTTCGTATGGGTATCGAACCGATCGTTCTTCTTACTGATGAAGACGAGTCCGTAGTCACCATTCTCAATGTGGGAACTAGCGTCAACGTCGGCCTCGAATATTACGTCTATGCTGCCGGCACAAGATTTCTCGTCGGCAACCTGTTGCTCGTCATCGCAAGCCAGCCGGTTTGAAATCTGTAAGTGCAGCTGCGGACATCGATGGCATTCGCAGTTATACGTTACGTTTTTTGGGAACGCGTCGACAATCTCACGGAAGCAGCCGAAACCTTTGACGTCTTGCTTTGGGTCTCCACAAAGCTCGATGTCAACGCCCGCCCTATGAAGGGCGAGTAGCACATCGCGGACGTTTTTATCGATGTCTTGCGCCTCGTCAACGATAATCTTGTGGCAGTAACCAGCGAACATGGCGAGAACCCTGTCGCGCATCGCCCTGATTTGCGCGTTATCCTTCGATTTCTTGTGGACAACCCACTTTGCCCTTTCGGGTATGACGGTCTGGTGCAGTAGCAGGCCTTCTTCAAGTTCCTTGATGCGCCGGTTGTGAAAGGCCGGTTGTGAGGGCAAGTTGATGGTCGAAATTCTGCTGTACCGAATGCCGTAAAGCAGGTGGTAGTAGGGGTGCACGAGCTCGGTATAGAGAAAAGAGTGTATGGTGCTTACTTTCACGTTGTCTGGTAAGGAGCCGTTTCTCTCGGCAAGCTTACGCCTAATATTGTTGGCCGCCGCGTTGGTGAAGGCGACACAGTAGACGACTTTACCTTCGGGAATCTCAATGTCGGAGATGCGCGAAGCCATCCTGTATGTCTTGCCTGC
Organism: Collinsella tanakaei; assembly: GCF_016902615.1. Taxonomy (GTDB): domain Bacteria; phylum Actinomycetota; class Coriobacteriia; order Coriobacteriales; family Coriobacteriaceae; genus Collinsella; species Collinsella tanakaei_A. The sequence continues at coordinate 9,291 of NZ_JACJMB010000023.1, read as the reverse complement.
CCCGGCACCAGCGACTTCTATCTTCATGACGCCGTCGGAGCCTCAGGCGCGCCCTTAGCAGGACCATTGAGGAAGTCTAAGGCTTTTTGTATATGGGGTGGCATTGTGAAACCAGCGAGCTCACCGGATACGAGGTCGTGGCAGATTCGCAGCATGACCTCAGTCTTTTTGTTGTCACGCCAGTCAGCTTGGAGCTCCTGTTCGCTCATGTCAATCCAGCCAAACCCTGGACCGTATCTTTCGACCAAGAGGGCATGGTTGGCACCTGTTTCTACGATGTCCGTCTCCAGCGTATAACCCTTCGTGGTAACTGGGCAAACCTGCCCGTCGGCAAGGGCCTCGTGATCGGCCTGTGCTTTCGGCTGGTTGTCGAAGTCCCTCACGACAGCGAGCCTGTTGCCGTTCCCCCCGTTAATCCTCTTCCAGATTTTGATGATGTCTTTGTAGCCCTTGTGGAACGACAGAATCTTAATATCGTTCAAGTCACCGCGCGTCTGTAGGTATGCCTTGACGAGGAGTTCTTCTGTTATGCCCTCAACGAGCATAAGCCTATGCGAGAAGAGCAGCTTGAAGATGTCCGTGTTCGGGTTGTTCGCAAGATAATCCAGCTCGGCTGGGGCAAGTTCCTGAGCAAGGCTAAGCGCCGTGCCGCCATGTAGAACGACCACTTTATCGAGGCCGACTTTGTTCACGAACTCGGTATCGTGAGTGGAGTAGATTATCTGTGTGCGGGTGTTTTTCTGCCCGAACGCCTTGAAGAGGCTTGCCATGAGAAGGACGTTGTTCACGCAGAGGTGTGCCTCTGGCTCCTCGACGCCTACGACCCTAAGCGATAGCTCGCGGTTTGCGTTGAGATATGCGTTGAGCATCACTGCCATAAGGATGAGGTTGCGATGCCCAAGGCCTTGGAGCGCAAGGCTTTCGTCGCCGTAACCGAGATGAATGCTTCCCAGAAGGCTACTCATAGCGGGCATGTTCGGCAGAACGCTGATTTTCTCGAAGAAGTCCTTTGCGTTTGGTACATCTGTGTAGTCCTGCCAATTGATGACCTCGTCGAGCTTTGCCGCCTCGCGAATCGTAGCGAGGAAGCTGCCGTAACCTTGTTCTATGCTCTTCTGGCCGTCTGCATCGAGGTTGTTTTGGAAGAGACCCACCAAAGCTCGCGAACCAAGCCTGTCGGCGCTTGCAGCGAAGTTGTCGCGTTCTGCAGGCAGGCTAATGTGCCTAAAGCGTGACAATACCTCGTATGTGATACGACTTCCATCATCGGTGTCTGGTACGTCAATAACATGCTTGTAGAGGCTCATTGGGAGCAGGCTCATCTTTATCTCGCTGGCATCCGAGCCATCTGCAAGCAGAGTTTTTATCAAGTCGATTAGCTTCGGCACATCTGGCACAAACCATCTGTAGCGAATTCTTGCAATCGGTTCTTCATCCTCGTTGACCAGGAGATCCTTGAGATCGTATCCCTCCGTTGCATCTCCTTCGATATCGAGAGTCACAGTGACGGCTGGTATGTATGGCCGCAGCGTTTCTGCGCCTATACTCCCATCGAGGATGCCTGTCCTGTGATTCTCGATAAAGGCGTAGTAATCTGCCTTAGCGGCGTTGTTAATGTCAAACCATGAAAGGTTCTTGCTGGTACTGCCATCGTCGGACATGAGAGGAAGCGCTATAGCCCTCAAAAAGTTTGACTTGCCGCTGTTGTTCTCACCAACAAGAGTGACAAGATTGTCGACTCGCACATCAACGTCACTGAGGTTGCGGTAGTTCTTAATCAGTACCCTGGTGATTTTCATTACTCGTTACCGTTCAAAATGTGTCTAATGACCTGCACCATCTAGTATCTCCAAGAATCCATCCTCGAACGCCCCTGGCCAGGCAAATTTGCGTTCCTTGCCACCAATCTGAACCAGCATGTACCTGTCATCCATGGTGGTGATGACGCCTTCGCCGAACTTCTTGTGGGCAACATGACATCCGACACGAATCTTAGCTCGCTCCTCTTGCGTCAGATGTTTCTTCGCGACAAGCTTTGGGTCTACGGTAGGGCGTGAAGCGGACACTCCTGCGTGTGGAGTTGCTATTGCTGACGTGCTGCTCGCTTGGCCGCAAAAACCGTTGCCGTGTCTAGCGGCTGTTGCGCTACGTGGTCTTGTCGTACTCGTCGTATTGCTCACGCTTCTCGAACGGTTTGCTAACCCACGCCCAGCCATCACCTTGAGCCCGGGCAGATTATCCGGGTCTCTCTCCACAGTGTCCTTGCAGCCATAAAGCTCACACGCCCTCTGAAGCTTCTCTGGCGACACGAGCCCAACCTGAGTGAAGAATCGCTCCGCGTCTGCCGAGCGCAACCTGAGCTGCGTCTTTCTCGGGTTGCCGCCTTCAAGCCGTTCGCGACTGTAGTTCGTGTTCATGCCAATACCTAGACGCCGCGCCAGGTCAACGATTAGCTCGGCAATAGCGCCCTCGTTAGTCTGAGGGCAATCGACTACGAATTGCGTATTCGCCTGTGTTCCACGACGCCTGTCATAACTTGCGCGTCCGTCATATGCACCCGCCAGCATTGCCTTCAGCACGGCAGGGTTGCCATTTGCCACGGCTGCCTGTGCTCGCGCGAGGATCGTATCATCGGTATCGCGTGAGGACCGGAAGTGCACGGCAAACCCTTCAAATCGCCTGTTGTCCAGGTCGGTAACCTCACCGCCCGCCCTGCTTGCCAGCCCACGAATGAGTTCTCTGTGCTCTGCCAGGAGACGTGAATTGGCGTATCCTGGGTTATGTCGCACGAGTGAGACAAAGTCGTAGCGGCGGTGCTCATCGCTGCACATGAGCATCCCTCCGAGAAAGAATGCTTCAACAGGCGTATATGTAGTGCTTCTCGAGTGCTCCTTTGCCGCCAGAAAACACTTCATCTCGTTGTCCCTGCCATTTTCCGTTTGCCTAAAACAATCCGTATTATCTCGCACCAAAGCTCTCTGAGCACCATCGAGCCGGTGAATCTGTTATCATTTTCGCTTCATGCGCTCTCGCGCCTCAATCCAATGCTAAGATTTGGGAGAATCGCGCTATTTCGCGCTATTTCGTGTTTGTTGACGTTGGAAAGGGACGGTTGTGGAAACGCAGGAACCTTGGGTGTGCATGAACGACGTTGCCACCCACCTTGGCGCAACCCCCGAAACCGTCCGTAATTGGATCAAGGCTCGCGACTTGCCTGGCACGAAGATGGGCGGTCGCTGGAAATTTCGCATGAGCGAGATTGAAGAATGGGCTGAGAGCGTTGGTCCATCTGGCAATCGCGCGTCAAAGCAGCAAACAACTGCGCCTTTCGCACCAAACCTTATCAAGGGAGACTGTCTCGATTCCCTCAGGACTATGGATTCAGATTCTGTGGACCTGATTCTGACCGACCCGCCGTACAACCTCGGTCTCTTTATGCAGAACCGAGATGCCGGCATCATGCGCATGCGCGACAACTATTTCGGGACGGCCGGCTGGGATGACCTCGAGTACGACCAGTGGGTCGACTACATGGGGCAGCTCTTTGACGAATCGGCGCGCGTCCTCAGAAAGGGCGGAGCGATGATCGTCTTCATGGCGGTCATCAAGGTCGAGACCATTGTCCGACTGGCACAGGAACACGGCTTCTACTACAAGACAACCGGCACGTGGCACAAGCTCAACCCGATGCCACGCAACATGAACCTGCATTTCATCAACTCGACCGAGTGCTGGGTCTATCTCATTCATGGCGCCCGCACGGGCACGTTCAACAATGATGGTAAGGCCATGCACGACTTTGTCGAAACGCCCGTCACGCCAAAATGCGAGCGCGCCTTCGGCAAGCACCCGACACAGAAGCCCATTGCGCTCATGGAGCATTTTGTCAAGACGCTCACCAATCCCGGCGATCTCGTTGTCGATCCGTTTATGGGTAGCGGTAGCGCCGGCGTAGCTGCCATTTCCATGGGTCGCCGCTTCACCGGAATCGAGCTTGACGACGTGTATTTCGACATTGCCTGCAAGCGGATGGGGGTCAGCGCATGACCAAGCCGACCGTCATAGATCTCTTTGCGGGCGTCGGTGGTCTATCTCTCGGCTTCGAGATGGCAGGCTTTGACGTTGTATTGGCAAATGAGTACGACCCAGATATTGCCGCGGCATACTCGGCCAACAAGCCCAACACTAAGATGATCGTCGCCGACATCACGCAGCTTCCCATCGAGGAGACCTTCGCGCCATACGTCGGCAAGACGACGGCGATAGTCGGAGGGCCGCCCTGTCAGGGATTTTCGCAGAAGGGCCAGCGCAAGAGCATCAATGACCCCCGTAACTTTCTGTTCAGGCACTACTACGAGGTCGTGAAGTACGTCAAGCCAAAGTACTTCGTCATTGAGAACGTTCCGAACCTGCTCACCACGGAGCGGGGGCTGTTCAAGGCGGAGATCATCGAGCTCTTCAGCGGCATAGGGTACACGGTCACATCAGGGGTCCTCTGCGCAGCCGACTTTGGCGTGCCGCAAAACCGCCATCGGACGTGTATCATCGGCCGTCTTGGCGACAAGCCGGTTGAGCTTCCGAAGCCCAACGGAAAGCACACTACAATTTGGGAGGCTATCAGCGACCTGGACTACCTCGAGTCTGGCGAAGGCGAAGAGGTGTCGTCTTATCGGCTTGCTCCGCAGAGCGAGTACCAGTCCATGTTGCGCGAGGGTTCCGACACGCTTTACAACCACATTGCCACCGCCCACTCCAAGATTACCCTAGAGCGGCTGGCGATGATTCCGCCCGACCACGGTAAGGAGATGCTGCCGGAAGAGCACCTCACCAAGTCCATTTATAGCGGCACCTGGTGCCGTATGAAGAAGGACGGCATCGCCCGCACAATCACGACGCGATATGACACGCCCTCATCGGGAGAGTTCACGCATCCATTCCTGGATAGGGCTATCACGACGCGAGAGGCAGCACGCATCCAGTCGTTCCCCGACACGTTCCATTTCTTCGGCAGCAAGTCGTCGCAAATGAAGCAGGTCGGCAACGCGGTGCCGCCATTGTTAGGCAAGGCCATCGCCCAACAGATAATCGATGACCTGAACGAGTAGAGGTGATTCTTTATGACCATGCCAAGCGAGTTCCATCAGCCAAGACCGGTTAACGCAAGGCTGGTCACCAAGACGTCCTTCCCGCACCCTAAGCAGGCAATCGCCCTGCTCCTGGCGCTTTGGCATGCGACTGGTAAACCGGCTTCTCTCGAATATGGGGTGTCCGTTGGCACAGGTCTCGCGCTCGATGAGAGCCAGTTAGACGAGCTTCACGAGTTCTTCGAGTCGAATTCGGCAATCTCCCCGGAACGCTCGGACGTTGAGAAGTGGGTCGCACAGAACCCGCTGCTCGCCGCTCAGCTTGAGTCACTCAACGCCGCCTTCGAGCTCATCTGGCATCTCGGCAGCTTCTCGTTTGCCGACAAAGGCCTGAACAGGAGCGCAGAGCGCACAGGTGGTAAGCGCTTCCCGAAAGCCGTCGATTTCACAAGCAATCTCGACATCATAGATGCATGCGTTGAACGAGACATGTCTGCTTACGTTTCCGTGCTTCTCAACTGGATCTCAGATGGCGGTTGGCAAGCAGACTCCGCTATGGAGGACAGCCTGGTGAAGGCGCTCGCGGCTTTCGCCGAGGTCTCGTTCTACAAGACCGGCAAGGGTGACGACAACATCGTGTACACACCGCACAACGTATACGACCAATTCTCGCACGGGGACGAGCGCGTCGACCTGACAGCTCCCGGACAAGAACGCCAAGGACCGACACGCATCTTTGCGGCGCTCGTGAAAGACAGTCTGAATCCGTATCTTGCGAGCGCGGGCCAGAGCGTGGCCATGTCACAGGCAACAACGCCCGAGACCCTACGCGCCTATTCCCGTCGCGCTGAGACGGCCATAGGGCTATCTCGCCTTGAGGTGGCAGTCCGGGAGTCGGCGGTAGCCGACACGCCCGTCGAAGCCGACGACAGCCTTCCTCGCAACCTTATCATGTTCGGCGCTCCTGGCACCGGCAAGAGCCATGACCTGGACTTGAGGGCGAAGGCTAACTTCCCGGGCGAGGGCCGGATTACGCGTGTGACGTTCCATCCCGAGTACACGTACTCCCAGTTCGTCGGCGCATACAAGCCGTGGGTCGAGCCTGACGAAGACCCCAAGAAAAGCCTTGCGCAGCAGTTCCGGGACAGCAAGATTACCTATCGCTACGAGTTCGGTCCATTTATGGAAACCTACGTGAGGGCGATGCTCCATCCAAGCGTCACCTACGTACTTCTCATCGAAGAGCTGAATCGCGCCAATCCGGCAGCCGCATTCGGCGATATATTCCAACTGCTCGACCGCGACGCTACAGGTGCCAGCAAGTACCCAGTTGCCACACCCAGTGACATGCGCGGCGAGCTATGGAAGCGCCTGTACGAGAGCACTTTCATGCCAGAAGGCGATGAGACATTGCACCGCTACAGCAAGGAAGATGCGACTGCTGCTGCGAAGCAGCTCTCGTTGCCGCCCAATATGTACATCTGGGCCACAATGAACAGCGCAGACCAGGGCGTTTTCCCGATGGACACCGCCTTCAAGCGTCGCTGGAGTTTCGAGTACATGGACATCAACCATGGCTACGAGGTCATTCGCGACTTCGATGTTGTCCTCGGCGAGGATGGGCACGTAGTCAACTGGGATGACCTTCGGAGAAAGATTAACGAGCTGCTTCTCGACGATTGCAAGGTGAACGAGGATAAGCTGCTCGGCCCATTCTTCATCGCGCCTGAGGCGCTAGACGACCCGGATACGTTCGCTAAGGCGTTCAAAGACAAAGTGCTTCTCTACCTCTGCGAAGACGCGGCGAAGATGAAGAAGCCCAACCTCTTCAAGGGGTGCGACCGCAAGACAATCACATACTCTTACGTGTGCGGCGAGTTTGATGTGCGCGGCGAGGAGATATTCGGGCTATCGCTTGCCGAGGAGTAGTGGCCGCCGTGCGAATCGTCCAGCTCAGAGAACGCGACCTTGTGGACGCTCCGTCGCTCGCAAACAAGGCGAACATCGAACTCGATGGCGCACGCCGCCTAATAGGGCTACTGAGCGACCGGGGAATCATCAAACCGGCAAACGTACCCGACGCAGAGGAGCTAGACTTGTCAAATGAAGCCATAGGGTCGTTTGCCGAGGGAACATACCGCATCGTCTATGTGGGCGTCATCGTTGCAGGCGACATAGTCGTCTATTGTGTGCCGAAGTATCTCCACAGGCATGTGGAACCATCTGAACTTCGCCCAGTTTTTTCTGCGCTCAGGAGATACCATTCAGACGCCGAAGACGCGAATGTGACAATGCTAAACGAGTCGATAAGGTCGAGCCGCATATCGCTGATTCTCGCGCTGCTGGCTAATTACGAAGAACACGGCCTGTACACCAACCAAGAGCGCATCCAGCAGACAAACGGCAGAGGGGCCATACATTGGCCATCGACCATCTCGATGCACTTGCCTGTGATCGAAAACGAGTGCCCCTTGTACATGGACTACGAGACCGTTGTCAGCAGAACCGATGACTCCGACTTCGTCAGTAGGCTTCACCAAGCGGTCCTCAGCTCGTGCTCTTCTGAGCTGGAAAGCTGCGGGCTGCTCGACGTCTTTTCCATTCCACCGGTAGACCTTTCCGACGCCCCTCTTGACGATTTCGGTGACACGGACGCAATCGTCAGGAAGCTCGATCAGGAGCTGGGCGTGCAATTCATAACGTGGAAGCAAGACGTGCTGAAGCTCATGAAGGTCTTTTTCGAAGACGAGCATACGGACGAAGAAGAGTCCGGCATCACATGCTACGGAACGAACGCTTTCCACGTCATCTGGGAGAAGGCGTGCAAGTCCGCATTCAACGACATGCTCGACAAAAAGCTGCGGGAACTACCGATACGTCTTAAAGGCCGGTGGCAACAACGTGCAGAAGAGACGCTTCTCGGCATCATCCCGTCGCCGAGATGGCGAATCGTCTCTTCCGCTGGCGAACTCGCCGATTGCGAGCCGGCAGATACCTTGATTCCAGACATCGTGACGATGACGGTGTCTGCTGGCAGGCCAGAAGAATTCGCGATCTACGATGCGAAGTACTACGATCCAATACTTGGCAAAAGAGTCATCGCGGCTCCAGGCGTTGAGTCGGTGACAAAACAGCTCCTCTATCAATCTGCTTACCGTGACTTCATCATTGATAATGGATTCACGCACGTCAGAAACGTCTTCCTCATTCCCACTGACGGCAGTGAGTTTATCAAGAAAGGTGACGTTTCATTCGATGTGGTGGCAGATGAGGGCGCACCATTTACCCGTTATATAGATGTGCTATTTGCACCAGCGAATCTGATGCTGGAATGCTATATCTTGCAGCGGTGCTTGACTTCCGATGAGTTGCCATCACAGCAATAGTGTCCTTGTCTGAGCAAGAAGCTGATCGATGGCCCTCCTGGCTGAACGCCGTTACAAGGCGTAAGTCTCACGTAGAAGAAGTTTTGCCGCCGGGTCGTGCGCACAAGCCACGCAAGCGCAGGCGCATCGAGGGTTGGGCCGCGCCCCACGGCACCCCTGCCCATGGCGCTGTGTTTGATAGCCTCGAAGTTGCAGGTTTGAGCGTCGGAAAGTTTCGGGTCTGAGCACGAAATTCTTTCGGCTTTGAGCATGGGCGCGCCGACCATCCGCAGTCGGCCCGACAATGTCGTTGTTTCGGTTTACGACGTGGGGAGGGCCAGAGAGGAATGATCGGCGTGGACAAGATAGAGGATATACGCAAAAGGGCCAGGGGCGGCGAGCCAATCGCCGCGATCGCGAGGGCGGTCGGCGTGTCGGAGCCGACGGCGAGGAAGTACGCCAGGATGGAGGACCTGTCGCCCGAGCCCCCGAGGCGGCACGAGCCTGAGAGCGAGCTGCTCGCGCCCTACGAGGAGACGATCGACTCCTGGCTCGACGACGACTGCAGGAACTGGCGCAAGCAGCGCCACGCGGCGACGAGGGTCTACGTGAGGCTTCGCGACGAGGAGGGCTACGCGGGCAGCTACTCCACCGTGCAGTGAATCTGAATCTGCCCCAGTTCCGTTGACACATCGAGTTCCGTTCCCGCATGATGTGCGGGAACGGGGGAACGGAGGCGGATATGGGGCACGCGTCGCCAAAGTACACGGCGGAGTTCAAGCAGGGGGCGGTGCAGCTCTACCGCGAGAGGGGCGGCACCTACGCCGAGATCGGCAGGGAGC
>NZ_JACJMB010000022.1 GCF_016902615.1 Collinsella tanakaei | reverse complement strand
GAGGGGAGACGCGGAAACCCTCCTGCAGAGAGGGGCGCCCTGAAAAGGGCGGCCGGCCGCTGCGCTTGCAACGGCCGGCCGCCTGCATTGATATGGATAGGAATGCGAGGCTACCGCTTCTTTCCGAACAGACCCCCGAGGCCCTCGGCGATACCTGAGAGCGGGGTGTTCTCGAGCACGCCGCCCAGACCCTCCGTGAGGCCGCCGGCGATGCCGCCGAGGTTCTCGGCGAGGCCCGACAGGTCGAGGTTCGACAGGTCAAGACCCTCGGGCAGCTCAAGGCCGCCGCCTGTGACCGTTTGCTTGATGCTGTCGACGACGCCGGAAAGGTCGGCACCCTCGAGGTGCTCGCCGGTGATGCCTTCGATAGCGGAGGCGGGATCGGAGATGAAATCCTTGATGGCCTCAGGACTGTTGCTGAGCGCGCCGGTGACCTGATCGGTAAGTGCTTTGATGTCCATGATGGTCCTTTCGTTATGAGCGGGGGCGAATCCGGACGATGAGACTATACCCGCATGGGTCGGTTTTTGAACACCGGCTCAACCGCCAGGTCAGGTACCTGCGGCGGGCAGGTTCAGCCCTCTCTTGTGCAAACCCCTTATGAACTACCAACACATATCTAACATATATAATTTTTACTATATAAAAGATTGATAGTATATGGATTGCGCGTATAGTGTGCCCCAGGCGTCGCGCGGGGACGGCGTGCGCGAGAAAGGGGACGCGATGCGGTACGAGATCATGAGCGAGGCCTACCCGGTGGTGGTGTGCTATCTCGACGCCGGCGAGCGGATGCAGACCGAACGCGGATCCATGGTGTGGATGGACCCGTGGATCGATATGACGACGGAGGCAGGTGGGCTCGAGGGCGTGCTGGGGCGCATGCTCACCGGCGAGCAGATTCTGCAGAACGTCTACACGGCGCGCCAGCCCGGCAAGATCGTGTTCGGATCGAGTTTCCCGGGACGAATCCTGCCGGTCGGCATCGCCCAGGGGCGTGATTTCATTGTGCAGAAGGAGGGCTTTCTGGCGGCTGAGGCGGGCGTGAAGGTGTCGCCCCACATCAACCAGCGCGTCGGTGGCGGATACTTCGGCGGCGAGGGGTTCATCATGCAGCGCCTGTCCGGATACGGAACGGTGTTCATCGAGGTCGACGGCGACCTCGATGAACTACGAGTTGGGGCCGGGCCAGCAGCTGGTCGTGGACACGGGCAGCGTGCTCGGGTTCACGGCGAGCGTGACGCTCGACATCCAGATGGTGCACGGCGCCATGAACCTGCTCTTCGGCGGCGAAGGGGTGTTCAACACGGTACTGACCGGCCCGGGGACCGTCTGGCTGCAGACGATGCCCATGAGCAGCATGGCGAACGCCCTGCTGGCGGCGATGCGCGCGAACAAGCGCCGGTAGGCGACTCGTCTTCACAAACAAAACGCTTACGAGGACGGAGAATCCTTGCTAGGCTAATCCATACAGCTGCTCACAACGGTACATATTCAGGCTGGCGTGCCCGCGCGAATCGGTACGCCGGCCTGTTTTGTTGTGAGCGGCGGTGTTGTGTAACCGTCGAGAAAGGACCTTCTAACACATGCCAACCAACAAGCGCGAGAGCCTCATCTTCACGATCATCATGTGCTTCTGCATGGTGCTCTGGATGTCCATCTACAACGTCGCGCGCGTGAACGGATGGGAGTTCAGCCTGAAAACGATCGTCGATGCGTGGGTCGGCTTCCCGCCTGCCTACATCGTGGCGATGCTCCTCGATGTGTTCGTCGCCAGCCGTTTCGCCAAGTGGTTCGCGTTCCGTTTCCTCGTGACGCCGGGCAAGAGCAGCCCGCGTGCCATCACACTCTCCATCAGCACGATGATGGTGTTCCCCATGGTGCTGTTCATGTCGCTCTACGGCGCCCTCGAGGCCTTCACGCATGTGGGCGACCCCTCGATGATCCTGCCCACGTGGATCGGGAACATCCCTTGGAACTTCGTGGCCGCCCTGCCGTGGAACCTGCTGATCGCCGGTCCGCTGTCGCGCTGGGTGTTCCGCCGCGCCTTCCCGGTGGGCACGGTCCTGGCCGAGCCCATCGCCGCATAGCGCCGCGCTGCGAATCAGATTCAAAAAGATATGCCGCTGGCATCGTGCAACCAACGATGCCAGCGGCTTTTTTCTATCGAGCAAACGAGAAGGTGCCACGTTCAGCACTTTTTTGGAGCCCTTCCCAGTAGACCAAGAGGTCACGACACCTGTAGCCATCATCCGCCAGGTTGAGCGCTTCAGCAAGAGCGCCGAAAGTAGGCCCTCGAGGATGTAAGGCAAGGAAACGCCGCAATCACAGGAGGGGCCCGGTTGTTTTTCGTTTGCAACATTCCGCAGCGCGAAGCGCGAGGACGTTGCAAACGTAAAGCCACCGGGGCCCTTTCCGTGCAGGTGCGCCTCAGGACGCGGCTAACCCTGCTCGCGCGCCTCCATGATGAGCATCTGCAAGCGGTTCTCGATATTCGCCACGCTCGTGTCGGGGTCGTAGTCGAGCGGCAGGATGGAGGCGTCCGGATAGCGCTCCTTCAGGCTCTTCACGATGCCGCGGCCCACGATGTGGTTCGGCAGGCAACCGAACGGCTGCAGAATCAGGAACGCCCGGCACCCGCGCTGCGCGTGGTGCAAGATCTCCGCCGGGATGAGCACGCCCTCGCCCGCGTCGAACGTATGGTGCACGATGTCGTCGCTTGCGCGGACGAGCTCGCCCATGCGCTCGGGCGGCTCGTAGAGCGGGTGGCGCCGCGCGATGCGGTCGGTTGCGGACTGGGCGAACTCGAAGGCGTCATCGGAGACCGCCCACTCGGTCCGCTGGGCGAGCGGCTTGTGGATGCCGTACTCGCGGACCTGTGCGTGCTTGTAGAAGTACGTCTTGCGGATGACGTCGGTCATACGCGCCTCGATGACCTCGAAGCCGTTGCGCTCGAGGTACAGCTCGATATCACGGTTGGCACCGGGATGGAAGTTCAGCAGGTACTCGCCCACGATGAGGACGCGCGGCCGCAGGTGGCTGCGGTCGTAGGCGACATCGGACATCACCTGGATGCTGCGCTTGAAGCCGGCCAGCCCGCCGCGCACGCCGTGGGTCTTGATGCCTTCCATCACGTGGTCGAGGGCGATCTCAAACGCGCGGTCCGCAGCGCCCGGCTCGAGTTCGTAGGGGCGGATCTTGCGTAGCAGCTCCTCAAGGGCGTCGATCATCGGCAGACCGTAGGCGATGCGCAGCGCCGTCGCGAGGCTCATCTTCACGCCGGGATGCAGGTTGTGGTCGTCGGTCGTGTCGTTGGTGATGATGGGCACCTGCGGGAAGCCCGCGTCGTCGAGCGCCTTGCGCAGCAGCGCCGAGTAGTGCGTAAGGCGGCAGTCGCCCACGTATTTCGCCATCATGACCGCGGTGTGGTCGAGGTCGTAGCGCCCGCTCATGAGGGCGTCGAGCACCTCGCCGATGACGATCTGGGCCGGGAAGCAGATGTCGTTGTGCACATAGCGCTTGCCGAGGCGGATGGCGTTTTCGCGTCCGAGGTCGAGCGAGACCGTTTTCAGGCCCTGCTTGGCGAAGGCGGCCGCCATGAGGCGCGAGAAGGCGTGCGACGTGTTGGGCACGAGCACCGTGTAGGTGGAGCGCTCGACCTTCGTGAACTTGACCGGATAGGGATCGGGCAGCTCACGGGCGTCATCGATGCCGTTATCCCCGCGGGCGCGGCGCATGCGGGTCGTCTCCAGAAACGAGCGCACGCGGATGCGCAGCGCGCCCTCGGCGGCACTCTCGTCGACCTTCAGCAGCAGCGGGCGCTTCGAGGACACCTCGCGCATGAGGCGGGCGGCCTCATCGGCCAGGTAGGCGTCGTGCCCGCAGCCGAAGCTCGCGATCTGGGCGAACTCGAGGCCCTCGGTGCGTGCGGCGATGAGTGCGCACGACAGGATGCGCGCGTGATAGTTGTTGGTGATATCCAGGCGGCTGCGCGTGAGGTCCACCTCGCGCATGCCGGGCACGGAGTCGGCGGTGAGCACGGGAACGCCCTGCTCGATGAACATGCCGGGCAGGTTGTGGTTCACGAGCGGGTCGGTCTGGTAGGGGCGCGCGGCGAGGACGACGGCGGTCGTACCCGCTTCCTGTGCTTGGCGCAGCACCTCCGCACCGCGCTGCTCGAGGGCATCCTGGAACGCCGCCTGGGCGCGGTCGGCGCATGCGATGGCGCGGCGCGTCGCGTCGGCGGGGATGTCGAACGTCGAGCCCAGGTACTGGACGAGCTGGCGCTCGCGGTCCTCGACGGTGTACCAGTGGAACAACGGTGCGTCGAAGGGGATGCCGAAACGGCGGGTGGGGTTGTCCGACGAGCGGATGACCATGGGGTAGCCCTTGACGACGGCGCACATCGATTCGGCTGTCGCCGCGGTGCCCTCGGGCGCCACGGTGGTGATGATGGGCATGAAGATGCGGTCGACCTTCTTGTCGGCGAGGTTGCGGATATGCCCGTGGACGAGCTTCGCAGGGAAGCAGACCGTGTCGGAGCTCACGGCGGAAAGCCCGCTCTCATACATCTTATGCGTGCTCATGTCGGACAGCACGACCGTGAAGCCGAGCGAGCCGAGCAGCGCCATCCAGAACGGTGCGGCGTCCCAGACGGCGAGCACGCGCGGGATGCCGATACGGATGCCGCTCTCGGGCAGGATCTGGTCGAGTTCCGGCTGGGCGAACAGCAGCTTCGTGCGCTCCTCGAAGAGGTTGGGCACGCGCGAGACGGTGGCGGCGGCGCGCTTGGCGCGCTCGCGGACCTCGGCGTCATGCGGGTCGCCGAGCACCTCGCCGCGCGAGCAGCGGTTGCCGGTCACGTAGCGCTCTCCCGTGGAGAAGCTGATGATGGTGCGCGCGCAGTGGTTCGTGCAAAACGGGCAGGTGACGTTGCCCTCGCGGGAGAAGGCGAGCTCGCGTACGGCATCAAAGCCGATGAACGAGGAGCGGGCGGCGCCCTGTGCTCGGTCGCCATCCTGTTCCACCTGCTCCTTGGCGAGCAGGGCGGCGCCGATGGCGCCCATGAGCCCGGGGTAGGGGCTGCGGGTGACCGTGCGGCCCACGTACTGCTCGAAGGCGCGCAGCACGGCGTCGTTGGCGAACGTGCCGCCCTGCACCACGATGTGCTCGCCGAGTGCATCCATGTTGGGCACGCGCACGACCTTCGTGAAGACGTTCTCGATGATGGAGCGGCACAGGCCCGCCATGATGTCGGCGGGGGTCTTGCCGTCGCGCTGCTCGGAGATCACGCTGCTCGTCATGAAGACGGTGCAGCGGCTGCCGAGCGCGGCGGGTTCGCTCGACGAGAACGCCGTGCGCGCGATGTCCGTGACCGGGATGTTGAGCGAGCGCGCGAAGTTCTCCAGAAACGAGCCGCAGCCCGACGAACAAGCCTCGTTGACGATGACGTCGGTGATGATGCCGTCCTCGACCCACATGGCCTTCATGTCCTGGCCGCCGATGTCGAGGATGAACGTCGCGTCGGGCTCGAAGGCGAGTGCGGCGCGGGCGTGCGCCACGGTCTCGACGGTGTGGTAGTCGGCGCCGAACGCGCGCGCGAACAGCTGCTCGCCGTACCCGGTGGTGCCGAGCGCGCGGACCTCCAGGGTCACGCCGCGCGCTGCGTAGGCGTCCTCGATCTGCATGAGCGCCTCGCGGGCGACGTCGATCGGTTCGCCCTGGTTGGACGAGTAGAACGAGTCGACGGGCACGCCGTCCATATCGAGCAGCACGAGCTTGGTGGTCGTGCTGCCGGCGTCGATGCCCACGAAGACGGGAAGCGTCGTGCCGCGCGGCAGGTCGGGTGCGACGATTGGCTTTAAGGCATGGTCGCGCACGAAGCGCTCGCGCTCCTCATCGGAGGCGAAAAAGGCCTGGGTGCGGGAGCGGTGCGAGCGCGGGGTGCGCGCCAGCGTGTCGAGCGCTGCGGCGACCTGGTCAAGGTTGCACATCTCGCCGCCCTCTCCGGTCGCGAGAGCCCGTTCGAGCCACAGGGCGGCGCCGCGGGCGACGATGGTCTCGGGGTGCTCGGGGATGATGACTTGGTCGGGGTCGAGCCCCAGACGCTCGGCGAACACGCGCACCAGCGTGCGGTTGAAGGTGAGCGGACCGCCTTGGAACACGACGGGGGCCTCGATATCGAGACCCTGGGCGAGTCCGCCGATGGTCTGCTTCACGAGGGCGTGGAAGGTCGACAGCGCGATGTCCTCCTTCGCGACGCCCTGGTTGAGCAGCGGCTGGATATCGGTCTTGGCGAACACGCCGCAGCGGCCCGAGATCTCGTAGACCGTCGTGCCGTGCGCGGCGAGCGATTCGAACTCCTCCGTGGGGACGCCCAAAACCGAGGCGATCTCGTCGATAAAGGCGCCGGTGCCGCCCGCGCACGTGCCGTTCATGCGCATGTCGTCCACGCGCGAGGCACCGTGGTAGGGGTCGGTCTTGAAGAAGATCATCTTGGCGTCCTGGCCGCCGAGCTCGATGACGGTGCGCGCCTGCGGGTAGAGGGACTGGACCGCAGCGGCACCGGCGACGACTTCCTGCACGAACGGGGCGCCGCAGGCCTCGGCGATCGGCGCGGCTCCCGATCCGGTGACGGCAAGTGCGCACGGGCGGCCGGTGAGTTCCGGCGCCACGCGACGGAGCGCCCGGGCGGCGCAGGCTGCCTGATGGGCATGGTGGCGCTCGTAGCTGGAACGGATGACCTGGCGCGATGCGGAGTCGATGGCGACGACCTTGACGGTTGTCGAGCCGACGTCGAGACCTATGAGGACGAGGTTATCCGAGGTGTCGGTCGGAGTCGTGGTAGTGTGCGCTTCGTGCTGGATATCGGGCATACGGTTGGGACCTGCGTACTTTCTCATACTGGCTGATACGGTGAAACTGACACGAAAACGATACCCAATCGCTCGGGAAATGTAAGGGGTTAGTACAAAAAATACTAAGGTACATGACAATCTGTCGAGCAGGGACGTCGAGCCGTCGGGGGGAGGGGTCCAGAATGGCGGCTGGCGCTGGAAGCCGCGCTGCGCTTGGCGCCGCGGAAGGGGATAATGTAAGCAGGAAATGACGCACGGGCTGCGAAGCCCTGTCGGCGAGTGGAGGTCGAGATGCCCAAAGACATCATCATCGATTGCGACCCGGGGCATGACGACGCGGTGGCGTTGCTGCTTGCGGTGGGAAACCCCGCGGTGAACCTCATCGGCGTGACCACGGTCGGCGGCAACCAGAGCCTGGACAAGGTGACGTACAACGCACGGGCGGTGCTCGAGGCCGCCGGCGCGCGCGACGTGCCCGTGCATGCCGGTTGCGCCCGTCCGCTCGTGCGCACGGGCCAGGTGGCTGCTGCCATCCACGGCGAGAGCGGGCTCGATGGCGTGGATCTGCCGCGGCCTACCCGGCCGCTCGGCGAGCAGCATGCCGTCACGTGGCTCATCGACGCCATCATGGCGCGCGAGCCCAAGTCCGTGACGCTCGTGCCCACCGGCCCGCTCACCAACATCGCGCTCGCGGTGCGCCTGGCGCCCGAGATCGTCGACCGCGTGCGCGAGGTCGTCCTCATGGGCGGCGCGGTGCACACGGGCAACTCGAGTCCGGTCGCCGAGTTCAACATCAAGACTGATCCCGAGGCGGCGCACATCGTCTTCAACGAGGCGTGGCCCATCACGATGGTGGGGCTCGACCTCACGCACCAGGCGCTCTGCACCGCCGAGGTCGAGGCGCGCATCGCCGCTCAGGGCACCGCGCTCTCGCGACGGGTGTGTGACATGATGGATTTCTTCCGGCAAGCCTACCGGAGCAACCGGGTCTTTGCCGACCCGCCGGTGCACGACCCGTGCGCAGTCGCCTACGTCATCGACCCCGGCATCATGACCACGCGCCGCTGCCCGGTCGATATCGAGCTTGCAGGTGCGCTCACGACCGGCATGACCGTGGCCGACCTGCGTGCGCCCGAGCCCGCGGCGGATGCGTGCGCCACCCAGGTGGCGCTGCGGCTCGACGTGGACGCGTTTTGGGATATGGTCGTGGACGCCATCGCGCAGGCAGGCGCGCGTAGCTAAAGGGCGCGCAGGCGATGCCCCGGTGTGGGCCCGGAGGTGCGGGAGAGGGAGGAAGCGATGTCGAAGGTTATCGTGTTCGGCAGCTTGAATATGGATCTCAGCATCGCCTGCGAGCGGATGCCGCAGGCGGGGGAGACGCTTACCGGCGAGGGCTTTCTGGTCAACCCCGGCGGCAAGGGGGCGAACCAGGCGGTCGCCGCGGCGCAGCTGGGCGCCCCCGTCGTCATGGTGGGAGCGGTGGGTGCCGACGCGTTCGGCGAGCAGCTGGCGGCGGGGCTTGCCCGGGCCGGCGTCGACTGCGCGCACGTATCACGTCTGAGCAGCGTGACGACGGGCGTCGCCGTCATCATCCGCAGCGCGGGCGACAACCGCATCGTGCTCGACCCGGGCGCAAACCATGCGCTCGCCGCGGCCGACGTGTCCCGTGCGCTCGACGAGGTCGCAAAGCCGGGCGACGTGTTCCTGACGCAACTCGAATGCGACGTGAACACGACCTGGGCCGCCCTTGCCTCAGCGCACGCGCGGGGCCTCTACACCATGTTCAACCCTGCGCCGGCGCGTGCGGTTCCCCGCGCGGCGTGGGCGAATGTGGACCTTGTCTGCCTGAACGAGACGGAGTGCGAGATCATCACGGGAACGCTTCCGGTCGACGAGGACAGCGCCTGCCGGGCCATGGAGCTGCTTGCAAGCTGGGGTCCCGAGACGGTCGCGCTCACCCTCGGCGCGAAGGGGTCGCTCGTGCTCTCTGCGGGAGAGCTCGTGGCGTCGGTGCCTCCCGCCATCGAGGCCATCGATACGACCGGCGCCGGCGACACCTATATCGGCGCGCTCGCTGCAGGTGCTGTGAGGGGGACGCCGCTGCGCGAGATCGTCGCCCGGGCGACCTGTGCCTCGGCGCTTGCGTGCACGCGCGTCGGCGCCCAGCAGGCGGTGCCCACGGCGGCCGAGGTCGACCGGGCGCTTGCACGGTGAGCTTGCCTGGGCGGGGCGCCTGCGGGAGCCGGTGACGGTAGCGTGCGGACGTGTCCGTCCCGCCTATCGCCTGCATCCGCCTCGCTAGCGTCCTTGGACGCGAAAGCCCGAGATGATCGCCGTATCCCCAAAGAACGCGGCGCCCTCAGGCGCTGAACTGCAATGTGGCGTTTTTCGGCAAGACCCTACTGCCCTATATGGAGAAACGCGCCCCTTGGCAGCTCAGATGCGTTTTTCGGTTAAGATAACCTAACTTTGGGTACAGGTTGTCGATAATGTACCAAAGGATCCTGATTTGTGAGCACGTAAGAGGTATTCGCATGTTAGATCGATTCACCGACCGCGCGCGCCGCGTCATGTCGCTGGCGAAGGAGGAGGCGCTCGCGCAGAACTCCACCAAGGTGGGCACCGAGCACCTGCTGCTCGCGCTTGCCAAGGAGCAGGAGGGCATCGCCGCCGAGGCCCTGCGCTCCCTCGAGATCAGCTACGACGACATCTTGGCGCAGCTCAAGGAGATCCGCACCACGGTGCCGAACGAGGATACGGAGGCCGAGGCCGCCAAGCTCGCCTTTACCCCGCGCGTCATCTCGGTCATGGAGCGCTCCTTCCGCCTTGCGCGCGAGAACAACCAGACCTATGTATCCACCGAGCACCTGCTCGTCGGGCTCGTCGACGAGGGCGATGGCATGGCCATGGACATCCTCATGCGCCTGGGCGTGTCCGCCGCATCGGTCCGCGCTGCCGTGGAGAAGCTGACCTCCAAAGATCAGAGCCGCAAGCGCCCCATGGCGGGGTCGGCATCGGGTCGTCCCGGCGCGGGGCTGCCCTTCTTCTCGGGCGAGACCGCGCGCGGCGAGGAGGAGAACGCCAGCACGCTCGCGCAGTTCGGCACGAACCTGACGCAGCAGGCGCGCGACGGCAAGCTCGATCCGGTCATCGGCCGCGACCGCGAGGTCTCCCGCATGATGGAGATCCTGAGCCGCCGCACGAAGAACAACCCGCTCATCCTGGGCGACCCCGGCGTGGGCAAGACCGCCATCGTCGAGGGGCTGGCGCAGCGCATCGCCGCGGGCGACGTACCCGAGAACCTGATCAACATGAATATCTGGACGCTCGATCTGCCCGGGCTCGTGGCGGGCGCCAAGTACCGCGGCGAGTTCGAGGAGCGCCTGAAGAACGTGATCTCCGAGGCCACCGAGGCCGACGACATCATCCTGTTCATCGACGAGATGCACACGCTCATCGGCGCCGGTTCCGCCGAGGGCTCCATCGATGCGAGCTCGATGCTGAAGCCGGTGCTCGCGCGCGGCTCGTTCCAGATCATCGGCGCCACCACGGCGGAGGAGTTCCGCAAGTACCTGACGAAGGACCCGGCGTTCGAGCGCCGCTTCCAGTCCATCGACATCGAGGAGCCGAGCGTCGAGGACACCGTCAAGATCCTGAATGCCCTGTTGCCGCGCTACGAGGAGCACCACCACGTGCGCTACACCCCGGCGGCTGTCGAGGCGGCGGCGAACCTGTCGAGTCGCTATATCCAGGACCGCTTCCTGCCCGACAAGGCCATCGACCTCATCGACGAGGCCGGCGCCCGCGCCCGCATCGCGAAGAACCGCGCGCCCGAGGCTGTGCGTGCGGCCGAGACCCATCTAGCGGAGCTGAAGGAGGCCGTCGAGAAGGCCACCGAGGCTGACGACATGAACCAGGCGGCCGAGCTCACCGAGCAGAGCCATGCGGCCGAGATCGCCCTGTCCGAGGCGCGTGCCGCGTGGAATGCGGAGATGGACGCGAGCCCGATCGTGATCGATGCGCCCCAGATCGCCGATATCGTCTCGGCGACCTCCGGCGTGCCGGTCTCCTCGCTCACCGAGGACGAGAGCCGCCGCCTGCTGGCCTGCGAGGACGTGCTGAAGACGCGCATCATCGGACAGGACGAGGCCGTGCACGCGGTGGCCAAGGCCATCCGTCGCAGCCGCTCGCCGCTCAAGGACCCGCGCCGTCCCGGCGGTTCGTTCATCTTCCTCGGCCCCACGGGCACGGGCAAAACCGAGCTCGCCAAGACGCTCGCCGAGTACCTGTTCGGCAGCAAGGACGCGCTCATCAGCTTCGACATGTCCGAGTTCGCCAGCGAGTACGAGGTCTCGAAGCTCATCGGCAGCCCCCCGGGCTACGTAGGTCACGAGGAGGGCGGTCAGCTCACCAAGGCCGTGCGCCGTCATCCCTACTCGGTCGTGCTGTTCGACGAGATCGAGAAGGCTCACCCGGACATCTTCAACATCCTGCTGCAGGTGCTCGATGAGGGCCGTCTGACCGATGGCCAGGGCAAGACCGTCGACTTCCGCAACACGGTCGTCATCATGACCTCGAACGTGGGCGCGCGCGAGATCGCCCAGGACGCGAGCGTGGGCTTCGGCACCACGGGCGAGTCCGGCCTCACCGCGGGTGAGATCAAAAGCCGTGCGATGGGCGAGCTCAAGCGCCTGTTCAGGCCTGAGTTCCTGAACCGCATCGACGACATCGTCGTGTTCCAGAAGCTCACGGGCGACTCGCTCACCAAGATCGCCGAGCTGCTCGTGGACGACCTGCGCCAGCGCCTCATCGCCAACGGCATGAACATCGAGCTGACCGACGCTGCGATCGCCAAGATCGTTGCCGAGGGCACCGACCTCACGAACGGTGCCCGTCCGCTGCGTCGCGCCATCCAGCGCCTCATCGAGGATCCCTTGAGCGAGGAGCTGCTGGCGGGCGAGTGGCACGCGGGCGACACGGTGCTTACCGATGTGGTTGACGGTGCGTTCGTCTTCAGCCACGGCACGGGTGAGATTCCCGCGCCGCGCGGTACCGGTGAGCTCGGCGGCTCCTTCGAACCCGCACCCAGAAGCGGCGGCGGTGCCCCGGCGCTCTCGAGCGGCGGGGCGGGCGGCGTTGCCCAGGCGGGAGCCGGCACCCGATAGGCGGGGGTTTGCGCATAGAGCTCACGCACGCATGTTGAGGCGGGCGGTCGTTTCTTCGGGGCGACCGTCCGCTTCGCGTACTCGCGCGCGTAGCGCCTCGGCAGGGCATGGGGCGTGCCGTATCGTTTCCGCGCGCGGCGATGGGGCGCGCAGGCGCTTGTGCCGCGTCCCCATCGCGTCCCCGGCGTCAGAATCGGGGTGAGTAAAAATCCGAGTTTTCGAGTTTGAAAAAGAAGCCACAGGGCACCATGTTCCATGCGAAAATAGAAACATGACTGTGGCAGAAACGTACGATGGAGCAGCACATTGGATAAACTCGAGATTCAAAAGCGTATGGACCAGGCGATCAGGCTGACCGCCCCCGGCCAGCCCATCAGGACTGCCCTCGATATGATCATCGCGGGCCATCTCGGTGCGCTGATCTGCGTGGGCGACACCGAGCACGTGCTCGCGTCGGGCAATGACGGCTTCCCGCTCAACATCTCGTTTACCTCGAACCGTCTGTTCGAGCTCTCCAAGATGGACGGTGCCGTCGTCATTGACGAGGACCTCTCGCACATCCTGCGCGCCAACTTCCATCTGAATCCGGACGCGTCCATCTCCACGAACGAGACCGGCATGCGCCACCGCACCGCCGCCCGCATGAGCGTGCTCACGGACGCGATCGTGATCTCGGTGTCGTCGCGCCGCTCGGTGGTGAATGTGTACGTGCGCGGCAAGTCCTACGAGATCCAGCCGGTCTCCATCATCATGAGCTCCGTGAACCAGCTCATCGCCACGCTGCAGACCACGCGCACCTCGCTCGACAAGTCGCTCGTGCGCCTGACCGCTCTCGAGCTGGACGACTATGTCACGCTGGCGGACATCACCGACATCTTCTCGCTGTTCGAGATCATGCAGCAGGCGAAATCCGAGCTCAAGAGCTGTATCGTCAAGCTCGGCAACCAAGGCAAGCTCGTGCAGATGCAGATGGAGCAGCTCGCGGGCGAGAGCATGGACACCGAGTACGACCTCATGATCCGCGACTACGCGTCCGACTCCTCCGAGGAGAACGCGCAGCGCATCCGCGAGCGCTTCAGCCAGATGACGCCCGAGGAGCTCTCGAACCCCAACCGCGTGGCCACCGCGCTCGGTTTCGACGATCTGGACGAGGACTCCGTCATGACGCCGCTCGGTCTGCGCACCCTGTCGCGCGTGTCGGTGGTTCGCGACGGCGTGGCCGAGAAGATCGTGGACGAGTACGGCTCGCTGCAGGGCCTCATGGGCGACATCCAGAAGGATCCCGAGCGCTTGGGCGATTTCGGCGTGAACAACCCGGCGATTCTCGCCGACACGCTGGCGCGCATGCAGGGTAAGGCCGGTGCCTAGGGTGGCCGCATCGCACGCGGACACCTGCGCGGTCATCGTCGCCGGCGGCAGCGGGCAGCGCTTCGGCAACCCCGGCGGCAAGCAGCTCGTCGACGTGGCGGGGCGCCCGCTCATGTCGTGGTCGCTTGCGGCCTTCGACTGCGCGCCGTCCGTCGCGCATATCGTGGTGGTCTGCCCGGCCGAGCGAACCCGCGAGGTGCGCGAGCGCGCCGTCGAGCCCTTTGCGCTCACCACGCCCGTGAGCTTCGCCGCGGCGGGCGAGACGCGTCAGGACTCCACGCGTGCGGGCCTTGCCGCCGTGCCCGATACCTGCAGCTACGTCGCCATCCACGACGGCGCCCGCCCGCTCATCACGCCCGAGGTCATCGAGGGCGCACTCGCTGAGCTGCGGGAGCACGACGATGTGGACGGCGTGGTGTGCGGCCAGCCGGCAGTCGATACGCTGAAGGTCGTCGCGGACGACGACGTCATCGTCGACACCCCGCCGCGCAGTCGCTACTGGTGCGTGCAGACGCCGCAGATCTTTACGGTCGCCGCCCTGAGGCGCGCGGAGGAGGCTGCGCGAGCCGAGGGCTTCGTAGGCACCGATGACGCCTCGCTCGTGGAGCGCGTAGGCGGCCGCGTGCTTTGCGTCGAGAGCCCGCGCGACAACCTGAAGGTGACGCTTCCCGAGGACCTCCCCCTGGTCGAGTTCCTCCTTCGTCGCAACAAGTAGGTGGGACTCGCCCCCGCAACCTGCGGTATGATGCTGGGCTAAGGTACCCGAACAGAAGGGCTCGCCATGCAGCTGCCTGCGCTTTCTATAGGACACGGCTACGACGTTCACCGGCTGGTGGAGGGTCGCCGCTGCATCATCGGCGGCGTTGACATCCCGTTCGAAAAGGGGCTGCTCGGCCATTCGGATGCCGACGTGCTCGCCCACGCCCTGGCCGACGCCATCCTGGGCGCGTGCCGCGGTGGCGACATCGGCAAGCTGTTTCCCGATACGGACCCGGCCTATGAGGGGGCCGACTCGCTCGTGTTGCTCTCCCGCGTGATGGACTTCGCCCGCGAGCGCGGGTTCGAGCTCGTCGACGCCGACTGCACCATCGCGGCGCAGGCGCCGAAGATCACCCCGCATCGCGATGCCATACGCGCCAACCTCGCCCGTGCGCTCGGTGTCGAGGTCGAGCGCGTGGGCGTGAAGGCCACGACCACCGAGCAGCTCGGCTGGGAGGGTCAAGGCGAGGGCATCGGAGCCTGGGCCGTCTGCCTGCTCGCCCGATGTTGCTAGAGCATCCCGCATCCGGCGCCCCGTGTGCGCCGTCTGCAGCCGCACGTATCATCTCGCACGACATCCCGGGACCGCGCGCCCTACCCGGCGCGAACGTCTCCGTTCGCATGCAGGTCCGATAATCGCGCCGGAAACCCGTTGAGAGGACGAACCCCATGAAGATCTACAACAGCAAGACCCGCAAGAAGGAAGAGTTCCAGCCCATCGAGGAGGGCCGCGTCCGCATGTACGTGTGCGGCCCCACCGTCTACGACAACATCCACATCGGCAACGCCCGCACGTTCATCTCCTTCGACGTCATCCGTCGCTGGCTCATCGCCTGCGGCTACGAGGTGACGTTCGCGCAGAACCTCACCGACGTGGACGACAAGATCATCAACCGCGCCAACGAGCAGGGCCGCAGCGCCGAGGACGTGGCGGAGGAGTTCTCGAAGAAGTTCATCGACGTCATGCACAAGGCAAACGTGATGGACCCGGACATCCGCCCGCGCGCCACCCGCGAGATCGGCCCCATGATCGGCATGATCAAGACGCTCATCGAGGGCGGGCACGCCTACGCAGCGGACAACGGCGACGTCTACTTCGCCGTGCGCAGCGATCCCACCTACGGCGAGGTTTCCGGCCGCAAGATCGACGATCTGATGGCCGGCGCGCGCATCGAGGAGAATGAGGACAAGAACGACCCGCTCGACTTCGCCCTGTGGAAGGCCGCGAAGCCCGGTGAGCCCATGTGGAACTCCCCGTGGGGCGAGGGCCGTCCCGGCTGGCACACCGAGTGCGCCGCGATGGTGCACCGCTACCTGGGCTGCCCGATTGACATCCACGGCGGCGGCTCCGACCTCGCCTTCCCGCACCACGAGAACGAGTGCGCACAGGCCTCATGCGCTTGGCACCAGGGCTTTGCCAACACCTGGATGCACACGGGCATGCTGCTTGTGGACGGCGAGAAGATGTCGAAGTCGCTCGGTAACTTCTTCACGCTCGAGGAGGTGCTCGAGAAGCATTCCGCGGCGGCGCTTCGTCTGCTCATGCTCCAGACGCACTACCGCAGCCCGCTCGACTTCTCCTGGGAGCGTCTCGAGGGCGCGGAGAATTCGCTTGCGCGCATCGCGGGTACGGTGAACAATCTGAAGTGGGCGGCGGCCCACGCCGAGGGCACGCCGGATACGGAACCGGCGGCCGGTCTCATCGCCGTGACGGAGCGTGCCTCTTCCGAGTTCGAGTCCTGCATGAACGACGACTTCAACACCGCCGGAGCGCTCGCGGCGTACTTCCAGCTGGTGACCGAGGCGAACACCTACCTCGATCAGGCGGGTTCCGCTGTGGACGAGGAGGCGGCGACCGTGTGCGCGGTGAGCATCGCCGGCGCGTTCGCCCTGCTCGGCATCGAGCTGCCCCAGCCCGAGGAGGAGCTGCCGGTCGGCCTGCTCGGTGTGGCCGCGGGCCTTGTTGCCTACACGGGCGACGACGTGAACGAGGCCGCCGAGAAGATCCTCGCCGCCCGCGCCGAGGCGCGCGCTGCCAAGAACTGGGAGCTCGCCGACGCCATCCGCGACCAGCTGCGCGACATGGGCCTCATAATCGAGGACACCGCCGCCGGCTCCCGCATCAAGTACGCGAAGTAACGCCGGTATTCAACGGTTGCGAACCGCCCCTTGTTCACGCAGGGGGCGGTTTTCTTATGCCGAGACACGGCGTTTCACGCGCGGAGCGGTGGAACGCGCCCCCGGCGTCGGTCGGACGTCGGATTGGAGAAGCTGTCATGTTGCCCTATGGGAGTGTCTGCCTGCGGCTTCTGGAAATATACTGCATAGCCGAATACGCGAACAACAGATGAGGTGTATATGGCTCGACAGCAGAACAACAGGGGGCAGCGCCCCGATGCCCGTTCCGGCCGCGGCAGCAGCCGCGGCAATCGTGGGCAGGCCGCAGGGCCGCGCGGTGCCAAGGGCGCGGCGCGACCGGGCGATCGCGATCGGGCGGATGCGTCTCGTTCCGCCAAGCGTCCGGCACCGCGAGGCCAGGATGCTTGCGCGCCTGCGGGCTCCTTTCTCGAAGGGCGCCGCGCTGCCGCCGAGGCGCTGCGAGCGGGCTTTCCCATCAAGCGCGCCCTCGTGGCGGAGAACTCGTCGAAAGATGTGGTGCTGAACCAGCTCATCGATGCTCTGCGTGCAGCGGGCGTGGCGGTCCAGTACGTCGCGCGCGAGCAGCTCGAGGCGATCTCGAGCCACGGCGCGCACCAGGGCATCGCGCTTGAGGTCGGCGCCTATCCGTATGCGGACCTTGCGGACATCATCGCGCGGGCGGGCGAGGGCCCGGCGCTCGTCGTCGTGCTCGACCACGTGACCGATGCGGGCAACTTCGGCGCCATCGTGCGCTCCGCCGAGGTCGCGGGTGCCGCTGGCGTCGTGATTGCGAGCAAGCGCGCGGCCGAGGTGACGGTCGCCACATACAAGACGAGTGCGGGCGCGGTCATGCACCTGCCCATCGCGCAGGTCCCCAACATCGCTCGTGTGCTCGACGACCTGAAGGAGGCGGGCTTTTGGGCCTGCGGTTCCTCCGAGCATGCCGAGCAGGTGTGTTGGGACTCACCGCTTCAGGGCCGTATCGCGCTCGTCATGGGCTCGGAGGGGGAGGGCATCTCCCGCCTCGTGCTCGAGAAGTGCGACTTCTTGACGAAGCTGCCGCAGCGCGGCGAGACCGAGAGCCTGAACGTCGCCCAGGCGGCCACGGCGATGATGTTCGAGTGGATGCGCCAGAACCGCTCGGGCCTGTCCTTTGAGGCGGTCGAGTAGCCGTGACGAAGAAGAATCGCGCGAAATCCAAGGCGAAGCGTTTCGGCGAGGGCTCTGCGCAGAAGTACGTCGACGCGAGCACCTACGGCGTGGGCAACGCGTTTGCCTCCGCCTTCTCGGTGCCCGACGTGCCCCGCGGATCGAATGTGAGCGGCAAGCGCGAGCTGCTGGTCGTCGACGGGTACAACGTCATCCACGCGTCGCCGCGCTACGAGCAGCTCATCTTCGACAAGTCGGACGACCCGTATTCGCACGACGTGTACGACCGTGCCCGCACGGCGCTCGTCGCGGACGTTGCCGCCTTCTCGGGGCGTCGGTATGAGCCGGTTATCGTGTTCGACGGGGCGGGCAACGTTTCGGCCGACCGGCCCAACCTACCGCAGGCGGGCGTGCGCATCGTGTTCTCGCCCACGGGCGTCTCTGCCGACACCGTGGTGCAGCAGCTCTGCACCGAGGCCCGCGAGGCCGGGCGCGCCTGCACGGTCGTCACAAGCGACGGCACCATCCAGGCGACGGTCATGGGCAAGGGCGTGGCGCGCATCTCTGCCCGCATGTTCGTGGAGGAGATGCGCCATGTCGACGAGGACGTGCACGAGGCGGAGGAGGCCCCGCAGGTGAAGATGACGCTCGGCAGCAGGCTCTCGCCGGAGACGCTGGCGAAGCTTCGCGCCTTCAAGGCGCGCTAACCGGCAGACCCGCCCCTTGGTCGAGCATCGCCTTCTATGACGGCCTCACGTTCATGTATATGGAGGAGAGGGGAGGTTAGCCCTTGCCCCATATCGGCGGCATCGGCTATCCTGTAAAAGCTTCGCGCGAAGTCGCCAAGCGTGCCAGCGTGGCTCAACGGTAGAGCAAGTGATTTGTAATCACTGGGTTGCGGGTTCGATTCCTGTCGCTGGCTCCATTGAATGTAACAGGCCGGGGTGCTCAACGCCCCGGCCTGTTTTCGTATGAAGCCAGTTTCATACGGACAACGCCGGACGTTGCCATGCATCGACGTGCTTCGAGCGCCTTCGCTCGTCTCGTCCGTGAGATCTTATTGGGAGAAGGAGCTCGTCGCGTCCGCTCAATGGATAGGGAAGAGGCGTCTTTCCCGCAACGGTCTGCGTTTCAGTGTCGGGGTGCCAAATGGCGCGGCGGTCATACTGATCTTACGGCGCGTGAAAGAGCCATCCGCTCAACGTGCGGCAAGCGGCGGCAACAACAGGGTCTTCACAAGCTCACCACGCTAAAGCGGTATCAAAAGCGCAGGTAGACGGCTTAGTGTAAAAAGATAGATACGCCCGGACCCGTGTATTTGACATGTTTCCGTTGACATCGAGGGTCGGCGCGTCGTAATATCCTTCCTGCGCAGGGGCGGCCAGCCGCTCCGAGCGCGTGAACACATGGGAGTTTGCCCGAGTGGTTAATGGGGACGGGCTGTAAACCCGTTGGCTCTGCCTACATAGGTTCGAATCCTATAGCTCCCACCCGTTCACGCCTGTGTAGCTCAGTCGGTAGAGCACCTCGTTGGTAACGAGGAGGTCACCGGTTCAAGTCCGGTCGCAGGCTCCAGTACGGCGGTGTAGCTCAGCTGGTTAGAGCACACGGTTCATACCCGTGGCGTCACTGGTTCGAATCCAGTCACCGCTACCCAGGTAACACGGTGGCTTTCCTATATACTAGGGGAGCCACTAAGTTTATTGGTACGTCCCGCGGAGGGACACCTTAAGGAGGAGGCTTCATGGCCAAGGAAAAGTTTGAGCGCACTAAGCCGCATGTTAACATCGGCACCATCGGTCACGTTGACCACGGCAAGACCACGCTGACGGCTGCCATCACCAAGGTTCTCTCCGAGACCGACGGCTGCAAGGCTGACTTCACCGCGTTCGAGAACATCGACAAGGCTCCCGAGGAGCGCGAGCGTGGTATTACCATCTCCGTCGCTCACGTCGAGTACGAGACCGCCGAGCGCCACTACGCTCACGTCGACTGCCCGGGCCACGCCGACTACGTCAAGAACATGATCTCCGGTGCTGCCCAGATGGACGGCGCTATCCTGGTTATCGCCGCCACCGACGGCCCGATGGCCCAGACCCGCGAGCACATCCTGCTCGCCCGTCAGGTCGGCGTGCCCTACATCGTCGTCTTCCTGAACAAGTGCGACATGGTTGACGATGAGGAGCTTATCGACCTCGTCGAGATGGAGACCCGTGAGCTCCTCTCCGAGTACGACTTCCCCGGCGACGACATCCCCGTCATCCGCGGTTCCGCTCTCGGCGCCCTCAACGGCGAGGAGAAGTGGTATGACTCCATCCGCGAGCTCATGCACGCCGTCGACACCTACATCCCGACCCCGGAGCGCGACAACGAGAAGCCGTTCCTGATGGCCGTCGAGGACGTCATGACCATCTCCGGTCGTGGTACCGTCGCCACCGGTCGTGTCGAGCGCGGCGAGCTCAAGCTCAACGACCCCGTCGAGATCGTCGGCATCAAGGAGACCCAGTCCTCCGTCGCCACCGGCATCGAGATGTTCCGTAAGACCATGGACTTCTGCGAGGCTGGCGACAACGTCGGTATCCTGCTGCGCGGCATCAAGCGCGAGGACATCGAGCGCGGCCAGGTTCTCTGCAAGCCCGGTTCGGTCCACCCGCACACCAAGTTCACCGGCGAGGTCTACGTCCTCACCAAGGAGGAGGGCGGCCGCCACACGCCGTTCTTCGATGGCTACCGTCCGCAGTTCTACTTCCGTACCACTGACGTGACCGGCTCCGTCAAGCTCCCCGAGGGCACCGAGATGGCCATGCCTGGTGACCACATCACCATCGAGGGCGACCTCATTCACCCGATCGCCATGGAGGAGGGTCTGCGCTTCGCTATCCGCGAGGGTGGCCACACCGTCGGCTCGGGCATCGTCAGCACCATCATCGAGTAACTTTAGCTACTCGTAGCTGATTTGCGCTTTGAACCCGGCTCCTCTTCGGGGGAGCCGGGTTTTTCATGTCTACTCCTTTGTACAGGTTGTGTAACGAATTTGCAGATATCACCGGATTTCAAAGGAGCATTGACACGTTCTCGCATCTGCGGTTAAATGTTCCACCGTGCCCGTACGGGACGGTAAATGGAGGTTATTAGATACATGCGTACTCTCGTTACACTTGCCTGCACCGAGTGCAAGCGTCGCAACTATACGACGACCAAGAACAAGGCGAACATGCCTGATCGCATGGAGATCAAGAAGTATTGCCCCTGGTGCCGTCGTCACACCGTGCACAAAGAGACTCGCTAGTCTCACGTACATACGCCAGTAGTTCAATTGGTAGAGCAACGGTCTCCAAAACCGTCTGTTGAGGGTTCGAGTCCTTCCTGGCGTGCCAGTTTGTAATCCGTAAGCCTCCTTGTGAGGCTTACGGTTTCTATTGTAAAGATGTGCTTTAGCCCGGAGGTAAGCGCTATGGCCAACAAGAAGATGAAGAAGAAGGGCACGCAGACTGCGTCCGCCCCTGCTTCTAAGGTTGAGCCCAAGAAGGCTGACCTCAAGAAGGCCGACGCCAAGAAGGCTGCGCCCAAGAAGAGCGAGAAGAAGGCCGCAAAGGATAAAAAGGCCAAGCCCTCTCTGATCGCCCGCGCCAAGAAGTACATCGGCTCCGTCCGCTCCGAGATGAAGCGCGTCGTGTGGCCTTCTAAGAAGGAGCTTGTCAACTACTCGATCGCGGTTATCGTGTCGCTGGTCGTCGTCGGTGTGGTCATTGCCGGCCTTGACGCCCTGATCAGCGGCGGCCTGGTGATCTTCTCCGGGCTGAGGGGGTAGTCATGAGCAAGCGTTGGTATGTGGTTCACACCTACTCCGGATACGAGAACAAGGTCAAGGCTGACCTTGAGCATCGTATCGAGACCATGGGGATGCAGGACCGCATCTTCAATATTGAAATTCCTGTCGAGCGCGTCACCGAGATCAAAGAGGGCGGCAAGCGCGAGACGAAGGATGCTAAGATTTTCCCCGGCTATGTGCTCGTTCGCATGGAGATGGACGACGATGCGTGGACGTGCGTCCGCAACACGCCCGGCGTCACCGGTTTCCTCGGTGGCAACGGCAAGCCCGCTCCGCTCTCCCGCGAGGAGTACAACAAGATGATGCGGAAGTCCGCGAAGGGCGGTACGCCCAAGCGCACTTCGGTGAGTATCGAGGTCGGAACGGCCGTCAAGGTCATCTCCGGTCCGCTTGCCGACTTTGACGGCAAGGTCTCTGAGGTCAACGCAGAGGCCGGCAAGGTCAAGGTCACGCTGCTCATCTTCGGCCGTGAGACGCCGGTTGAGCTTTCGTTCGACCAGATCACGGTCATCGGCTAGCTTGTCGATCCGCGCGCACGCGCTTCGCCGCTCGGCCGCTCACCGAGCTGGTGTGCTTCTAACGGGTTCGCGCTGACGAGATAGGAACTATTCGACACGTTCGTGTTTTCAGGAAGGAATGACAATGGCTGAGAAGAAGATTGCCACCGTCATCAAGCTTCAGATTCCGGCTGGCGCCGCGAACCCCGCGCCTCCCGTCGGCCCCGCCCTGGGTGCCGCTCAGGTCAACATCATGCAGTTCTGCCAGGCCTTCAACGCCGCCACGCAGGACAAGCAGGGCGACATCATCCCCGTTGAGATCACCGTCTACGAGGATCGCTCCTTCACCTTCATCTGCAAGACCCCGCCTGCGGCTCACCTCATCAAGAAGGAGCTCAAGCTGAAGAGCGGCTCCGCCGTTCCGCAGCGCGACAAGGTCGGCCAGCTCACCCAGGAGCAGCTCACCAAGATCGCCGAGATCAAGATGCCGGACCTCAACGCCAACGACATCGAGGCCGCCAAGAAGATCGTTGCCGGCACCGCCCGCTCCATGGGCGTGACTATCGCCGACGCCTAAGGCATCCTTTTCGTTTGTTTTACGTCGGGCACACCACAGGGGTGTGCCCGTCTGCGCAATACGGCGCACACTGATGTGGGAGGGCATAAGCCCGCATACCACAGGAGGTAAGAAACATGGCCAAGCATGGCAAGAACTTCCGCGCTGCCGCGGAGAAGATCGACCGCTCCGAGCTCTACACCCCGCTCGCGGCTGTGAAGCTCGTCAAGGAGGTCGCTCCCGCTAAGTTCGACGAGACCGTCGAGGCTCACTTCCGTCTGGGCATCGATACCCGTAAGGCCGATCAGAACATCCGCGGCTCCATCTCGCTGCCCCACGGCACCGGTAAGACCGTCCGCGTGGCCGTCTTCGCTGAGGGCGCCAAGGCTGACGAGGCCCGCGAGGCTGGCGCCGACATCGTTGGTTCCGATGAGCTGATCGCCGACATCCAGAAGGGTGAGATCAACTTCGACGCCGCTATCGCCACCCCGAACATGATGGCGAAGGTCGGTCGCATCGGTAAGATCCTCGGCCCCCGTGGCCTCATGCCGAACCCCAAGCTCGGCACCGTGACCATGGATGTCGCCAAGATGGTCGGCGAGCTCAAGGCCGGTCGTGTCGAGTACCGCGCTGACCGCTACGGCATCTGCCACGTGCCGGTGGGCAAGGTCTCCTTCGACGACGAGAAGCTCGTTGAGAACTACGCTGCTCTCTACACCGAGATCCTCCGCGTCAAGCCCTCTTCCGCTAAGGGCAAGTACGTCAAGAGCATTTCCATCTCCTCCACGATGGGCCCTGGCGTCAAGGTCGATCCCGCTGTCCAGCGCGACTTCATGGCTGAGTAGCCTTCGCTGCTTCCGCTCACCATCTGCACCACAGAGCGCCCGTCTGCCTTGGCAGGCGGGCGTTTCTCATGCGTCTCATACTTTGGTATGATGACGCGACCGCGCTCCCATGCCAGCATGGTACCTGGCTGGGGATGGACCCAGGTAAAATCCAAGAGGCGGAGGTGCAGGGCATGAGCAACGTCGTCGCGGTGAACGAGTCGGTGCGCGTCGCCTTTGAGCAGGCTATGGAGGCCGGGCGCGTCGTGTACTTCTCGGCGCCGTGCGGATTCGGCAAGACGGCGACCATCGACTGTGTGCTCGCCGGATGGCGCGTGCTCAGGCTCGACGCCTCCGACCCGGCCTTCGAGCTTCCCGCCGACGCCGGCGACGGCACCTGGGACGTCCTCGTCATCGACCACATCCCCGACATGCTTGATGATGAGCTCCAGGGGCTCTGCGCGCTCATCCGGTCGCTCCCGGAGAAGCGCTTCGTGCTGGAGAGCCGCTCGGCGGTGCCTGGGGAGATGCTGTCGTTCCAATACGCCGGGCTGCTCACGCCCATCGGCACCCACGACCTCATGCTCGACCGCCAGGCGACGGCGAAGGTGTTCGAGGCGTACGGCGTCGAGCCCACCACCGTCGAGCTCTCGAACATCCTCGCCGTCTCGCACGGGTACCCCCTCGGTATCAACATCCTCGCGCGTCGTATGGCCGAGGGCGCCCCCTGGCGGCCCGAGACGGCGGATCTGGTGCGTCGCGAAATCTTCTCCTACTACGACGAGGCGGTGTTTCGCCAGTTCGACAAGCCCACGCGCCGCATGCTCATGAAGCTCGCCCCGTTCAACGAGGTCGAGGTCGAGCTCGTGGTGATGGTGACGGGCGACAACGCGGCCGGCGAGATGCTCAGCCGGGTGCTGCGGAAGACCTCGATGTTCATCCAGGACCGGTTGGGCCGCTACCGGTTCTGGCCGACCTTCAAGAGCTTCCTCGAATGGGAGCTCTACCAGTGCCACTCCGCGGAGCAGGTGCGCGACATCTTCGACCGCGGCGGCATCTACTACGAGCTGCACGAGGACTACGGCAACGCCCTCGCGTGCTACAGCAAGAGCGGCAACCACCGCAAGATCTCGGAGCTCCTGGAGCGCAACGCCGAGCTCCATCCAGGGGCGGCGCACTACAGCGAGCTGGAGCGCTACTACCTCGAGCTGCCCGACGCTGAGATCCTGGCGTCGCCCGCCCTCATGCAGGCGATGAGCATGCTGTGCGCGATCAAGACGGACTACGAGGGGTCCGAGCGGTGGTACCGCGCGCTTAGGGACTACGGCATGGCGCTCAAGCGCTCCGACGTGGCTCGCAAGGAGGTGAGAAGCCGGCTCGCCTGGCTCGACATCGCCCTGCCTCAGCGCCCGGTCGAGGCACTCGCCGAGACGATCCCCGCCGTGGTGAAGCTCATGATGAACCACGATGTCGAGCTCACCCCCTTCAGCGTGACGAGCAACCTGCCGAGCATCATGAACGGCGGCAAGGACTTCTCGGAGTGGAGCCGTCGGGACGACGTGCTCTACGCGACGCTCAAGCGGCCCGTGGAGGTGCTGCTGGGGCGTGACGGCGTGGGCCTGCCCGACGCGGCGGTGGCCGAGAGCAAGTTCGAGAAGGGCGAGGACGTCATGACGAGGCTGCTCTCGCTCATGTCCCGCCTGACGGAGATACGCCGCAGCGGCACACCGGACATCGAGTTCGCCGTGGTGGGCCTCCTCATCCGGGCACAGGTCGCCGCCGGCCGCCCGGGGGACGCGCGCGAGGCGCTCGCCAGCATCAAGGAGAGCTTCTCCGAGCGCGGGCTCGTCCGCTTCGGGCCGACCATCGCGGCGATGGAGTGCCGCCTGGCGCTGCATGTGGACGATGACGCGACGGTCGAGGCATGGCTTGCGGCCGAGGCGCCGCGCGACCCGCTGAACGTGCACGTCATGAAGCGCTACCTCTACCTCACCAAGGCCATGGCGGAGCTCGCGACGGGCGATCCGCGGGCGGCCCTGCTCACCCTGGCGCCCCTCGGGCGCTATGTCGAGCAGTGCCATCGCCATCTCGACGGCATCAGCCTGAGCCTGCTCGCGGCGATTGCCCATCGGCGGCTTGACGACCCCGCCTGGCGCGACGACGTGGCCCGTGCGCTCGACGAGGCATGCCCCTACCGTTTCGTGCGGCCGGTCGCCCAGTTCGGCACGGCGGTGCTACCGCTTCTGGATGCGTGCGGGTGGGACCGAGACGGAAAGTTCTTGAAGCGCCTCGTGGCAGCCGCGCGCGAGCAGGCCGCCTACTACCCGGACTTTCTGGAGCCGAGGCGCGACGTGGTGGCGCCGCTCTCCGGCGCGGAGCTCCAGGTGCTGCGCCTCCTTTGCGCGGATAAGAGCAACGCCGAGATCTGCGCGGTGCTCGACATCCAGCTGGCGACGGTGAAGACCCATGTGAGCAAGATCTTCCGCAAGCTCGGCGTGAACCGCCGCACGGAGGCGAAGACCAAGGCGCTCAAGTTGCATCTGGTGTAGGCGCTCCCGTCGTCCGCTTCGGGCGGGTACGGGCGCCGGCGCGGGCGAGAACCGTTCGCCTGTCCGGTAGGAATTGTGCGTATGGCACCCATGAGCCGGCAAAATAGTGTCTACGCCCGCACCCGGAGGCGCCGCTCTCATACTTTGGTATGATTTACAGCCATCCCTCCCTCTTCAATAATCGTGCGCAACGGCGCGGCCGCGGCCGCGGCACGGACACGGCGTCGCCCTGCTTCCAGGATTCCTTCCGGGGCGGTGCCAGGCATGAGGAGGAGTTGCGTATGAGCATGAGGAACGTCATGCGGGAAGGGGTGAAGCCACTCGCCACGGGCATGCTCGTGGGCCTGATGGCGCTGAGCTCGTTTCCCACGGTCGCGTTCGCGGGGGAGAGCGACCCGCAGATGGGAGAGGCCATCTACGACTGCGCCCAGGGTCTCACGTACTACAGCGTGGACAGCAGCCACATCGAGGACAGCAGTCGCCTGTTCTTCCAGGACCTCATGACCGGCAAGACCAAGTTCCTGTCCGACGCCTACACGGTACCGGGCAATCCCGCCGACCTCAACAAGGCCGACGGCTCGGGCGTGCCCGACGTCGACTCGTCGACCTGGGAGTCCCAGGCCTCCCGCTGGCAGGAGCTCGGCCAGGTCATCCAGGGCACGTACGGCAGCGGCACGGGAGACTCCAAGTTCAAGGCCGATTTCGACTACGCCCTCGGCGAGCACCTGGCCACCAGGCGCGACACCACGGGCGAGGTCTCGGTCGAAGACGTCCACCGCTCCGGCGGGGACGACGACTACTACGTCTACGGCAGCGGCTTCACGTCGGCGAGCTCGGTGGCGGACGCTGTCGACCAGATGGAGGACGACATCTGGGCGGCGTACCGCAACGCGGGCGGTGGTCGCAAAGACCCGAAGGACACGAAGGACGACCGCCTCGACGACGTGGCGATCGAGGAGAACACGGCGCTCGACAACTACACCTCGAACGACGTGTGGTACATGGACATCGGTGCCTACAAGACGAGCGGCAAGAACAAGAAGGGCCACTACCAGGCGCTCGGCTTGATCTTCAGCGACTTCAAGGTCTCCACGGTGCTCCCGGACGACGATGACTACTACACGCACGTCAAGAACAACGCCGCCTCCGACGGCGAGGTGTTCCTGAGCGACCTGAAGAACGAGACCAACCGCGACATCACGGGCGCCCAGACGCTCACCTCGACCGTCCAGGAGACGGCGACGAGCACCATCAACCGCAACACCTCGCTGGCCCAGGCGTTCAACATGTCGCGCACCGCCACCATGGGCGCCGGCGGCTCAGTCGTGGTCGCGAAGATGAACTCGAGCTTCGGCTTCACCATGGGGCTCACGACGACCGGCACCATCCAGGCCGGGTGGACGGACTCCGAGGCACTCACCGACTCGCTGACCAACACCTACACCGTCAATGTCCCGCTCGAGCCCTACACGAACGTCCTGCTGAAGCAGTACGAGAGCACGACCACGACGACCACGACTTACAACTGCCCGGTCGCCCTCGAGTTCGACGTCGCGGTGGTGGAGTGGACGCTCGACCCCTCGGACAACAACGCCAAGGCCGACACGCGGGTGCTCGCCGAGTTCAAGGACTCAGCCGCATCCGACCTGTACCAGCGCGCCATCGTGGAGAGGTCGCTCACCGACGGCGACGGCATCAACTGGAACTCTCTCATCGGCTCGAACACGACCCTCGAGAAGCGCGTCCAGCAGCTCGCGACGAGCTACGCCACCTCGACGACCGGCGCCACGATGGAGGTCACCGACAACTCCGTCACGCAGGAGGTCTACGGCAAGGAGGCCCTGCGTCCGCTCGACCGCGTCTCCGTCAACCATGCGGCGCTCTACACCGCGCGCCTCGGCAACATGAGGCCGGGCGACCGCTTCGTGGTGAACAACATCGCGCTCTCCGGCTACAACGACCAGAACGCCTCATACTACGGTTTCAACAAGCTCAACGGCCACTGGATCCTGGTCGACGATACTGGCGACGAGGTCACGGACAGCCCCATCGCCAGGCTTGAGAAGAGCCCTGCGAGCGGTCTCACCTCCTTGGTGGCGGGCGACCAGTCCGGCACGCTCACGCTCCGCTACGTGATCGACGAGGACGCGTACACCTCGAGCCTCTACCCGGGCCACTACACCACCAACGACGAGCTCAGTCGCACGGCCACGCTCGAGGTGCACGTGAACGCCGCGCCCGAGGTCTTCCAGGGCTTCATCGCGGTGTCCGGCGAGCTCACGGGCATCGTGGGCGACGCCCCGCAGGCCATCGAGGGCGACGACGCGCTGACCGCCACGGTCTACGATCCGACGGGCAAGGAGGTCGCGCAGGCCGTGACCTGGGAGGCGCAGGAGCTCACGGGCATCACCGTCGAGGACGGGGCCGTGTCCTTCTCCGTTCCCGGCACCTACCACGTCCGCGCCCGCGTCGACGACGTGTACTCCGACTGGTGCGCGGTCACCGCACAGCCTGCACGTGCGCTGGGCAAGGCCGAGATTCCCGAGAGCATGCAACTCAACACCGAGGCGCTCCAGATGTCCGACGTCCCTGTCGCCACGTACGACCAGTACGGCGATGAGTTCGCGACCGACGAGCCGGTCGAGTGGTTCGTCGTCTCCGGCGGCGCGACCATCGAGGACGGTATGCTGGTCCCCGGCGACTCCGGCACGATCGTCGTCGAGGCCACGGTGGGCGACGTCACGTCCAACCGGATGACGGTGAGCGTCACCCCCGAGGACACCAAGGCGGTCGCGTGGGGCATCGACAAGGGCGTCACGACCATGGACTTCGACAACTTCGACGGTGACGGCTCCTGCACCCGTGCCATGGCGGTGACCATGATGTGGCGCGCCGCCGGTTGCCCCGAGCCCGCAAGCCTCGACACCCCGTTCACGGACGTGGACGAGAACGTCTGGTACGGCAAGGCCGTGGCCTGGGCGTACGAGAACGGTGTGACCGACGGCACGACCCCGACCACGTTCGAGCCGGGCAGCACGGTGAGCCGCGCCGAGATCGTCACGTTCCTGTGGAAGCAGAACGGCCGCGGCATCATCATCGCCGATGGAAGCTCATTCCAGGATGTCCGATCGACCGACTGGTTCGCCAGGGCGGTCAAGTGGGCAGCGAGCCGGAGCGTCGTCATCGGGACCTCCCCGACCACGTTCTCCCCGTTCGAGAACTGCACGCGCCAGCAGATCATGCTCATGATCTACCGCAACGCGATGCGGTGAGCATTCGCAATACGGCCCGGGGCTGACGCCTCGGGGGATGGGGCGGGGCCGAGCGGTCCCGCCTTTCCTGTTTGTCGGGCCGGGACGTGCCCGGGCACCGTCAGTCCGAGGATTGAGCCTCCCAGTCGATGCTGATGACGAGCTGCGTTTCGGGCAGGCCGGTGATGCCGATGCATGCCTGCGGGTGGTCCCGCAGCCGTTCCATCGAGGCGCGGTCGACCTGGAACCGGTGCGTCACGCCGTCCCGGTCCTCGCCCTCGATGTAGTAGGTACTGCCGCCCTCGTCTCCCACCGTCTCCGTGGCGACGGGGTCGAGGGGCTCGATCGTTGGCGGGTCGAGCAGCAGCGGCAGGTCCATCAGCGGCAGGATGAGCCCCACCCAAAGGACGAGGGCGGCAAGTCCGAGCAGAAGACCCCCGCGCAGCCGTGCCCTAGGCGCCGGGGGAGCGTAGAGGCGTCCTTGTCGACCTCCTTGCCGTAGATGAGGCCGCCGATGCCGCCCAGCCCGAGCGCGACGAACACCACCGCGCCGATGATTGCGAAGACCGCAAGACCGTAGCGGCCCACCACGGCGACGAAGCCCTCCTGGAAGATGCCCCATGAGTGGCCCACGATATGGAGCATGGTCATCACAAACGCGACCACGGCGATGAGGATGGCCGCGACGAGCAGGGGCCACCAGCCAGGCATTTGGCCGGCCCTGCGGCTCTGCTCGTGTTCGGGGGAGGGGACGATATCCATAGGCTGCCTCCTTGGCCCGAGTATAGGGCGGGCGGCGCAGGCTGGGGTAAAGAACACGTAAGGGTTACTATATCGACAGACATAGTAATATGTGATACGCTAGTTCCAAGCTGTGGACACGTATGCCGATTGTGGGGCGGAGGAGGTGGCCGATGGCGACGAGGGGCGCGGTGAGCGACCTCATCAGGGGCAATATCGATGCGATCATCCTGCGCACCCTGAGCGATGGGGACTCCTATGGATACGAGATCCTGAAGGAAATCGCCGCAACGAGCCAGGGTGAGTACGAGATGAAGGAACCCTCGCTCTACACGAGCCTGAAGCGTCTGGAGGGCCAGGGATTCGTACAGAGCTACTGGGGCAACGAGACCCAGGGCGCGCGCCGCAAGTACTACCACATGACCGATGAGGGTGCGCGGGAGCTGGTCCAGGCGACTAACCGCTGGGTCAATGTCCGTCGCATTATCGACCGTCTGCTGAAGCAGGAAGGGGGAGCACGATGAACGAGCTGCGTATGTATGTGGAGCATCTGTTCGAGGGAAAGGTGCTCACGCCTGAGACCATTGAGCTCAAGGAAGAGATCTACGGAAACCTGATGGCCCGCTACGAGGACTATGTGGCCTCTGGGCTCAGCGATGAGGAGGCGCTCGCGCGCACGAAGGCGAGCATCACCGATGTTGACGATATGCTCGCAGGGGAAGGCGTTGCCGCGCCTGCCTCGGGTGCCGCCCCGACGACGGTGATGCCCGCGGCGCAGCAGACGGTGAAGATGGCGACGCCTGTTGCGATTGGGCGTGATGCCGGCGCTCCGACGCCGCCCGCGCTACCTGCCGCCTCCGGTGCGTCATCGGTCGAGCAGAAGCCGAAGTCGAAGACGCCGATGATCGCCGGCATCGCCGCGGTGGTCATCATCGCGCTCGTGGCGGTGATGTTCGGCGTAAACGAGTTCATCCTCGATCCCGCGCGGGAGCGTCAGGAGGACATCGCCGAAGCGCAGGCGGAACAGCAATGGCGCGATCAGCAAGCCCAGATAACCGGCGACAACTCCACGTCTGCTGACGGAGCCGGCACATCCACCCAGAACGGTTCCGGCGGCGGTGCCGACAGCTCGAACACATCGAGCAACCAGGGTACGACCCCGCAGTTCGCCGATCCCGAGGACCAGCTCGAGTATGAGGCGAGCACGGCCCTCATGGACGAGGTGCGGGCGAGCGGAGCCGAGCTGCCCCGCTCGTTTGCCGGCAGCGATGTGAGCGACGACGCGAAGCGCGGCGAGCTGGTGAGCAGGCTTCCGCTCGGGACCTATGTGGAATCCACAAGCGTGGCGAACAGCACGCTGGATCTCACGTATCGCGCAATCGACCACAACATCGACGGCGATGCGCTCGATTTGGCTCTCGCCTACGACGTCACAGCTCTGATGGCCGTCTATCCGTCGATTGACACGATCGGCGTGACGTTGAACGAGGATGATGATCACGAGCGCGACGTCGAACGCTATCAGTTCACCCGTCAGCTCGTGAACGAATACCTGGCGCGCGCGAGCAACTCGGCGATTACCCAGGTGAACGACTCGCTGTTCGAGTCCGACGAGTCGTGGGAGCAGACGCTGAATTACCTTTCGAGTGGGCGCTACTACGATGAGCTGACTGACCGCGCGGAAATCGACTCCTAGCGCGACTGCACGGCAGGGGCCGCACCAGCATGCAAGGGCGGGGACGTTGGGCGATCCGACGTCCCCGCTTTTTTCTGACGACGGGCTGCTGCTCGCGGCAGCGGAGGCCTTTGCCGCCGGGTCCCGTCCGGAGCATCATGATGTTCCGGAAGCCGAAACGGCGTTTTCCCAGATACGTGTGGCAACCATGAACGGAACACATGATGTTCCGTCAGCGGGGAACGGAGCCCACCCGAGTTGCGTGGCGATGGATGCGCAGGAACGAGGGCTGCCCGGGTGCACAAGGGGGTGGGCG
>NZ_JACJMB010000021.1 GCF_016902615.1 Collinsella tanakaei | reverse complement strand
GGGTAGTCCGGTGCCACCGGGGCGCGGCCGCGCCCCGGTGGCACCGGACTACCCCGTCCCCGATGGAGACAAAAGGAGGGATATGCTGCGATACGCGATAGGGCAGCTCGCGCGCTTCTGCGCGCTCATGGTCGCTGTGAGCGCGATCACCTTCGCGCTGGTGGGCGCCTCGCCCATCGACCCGGTGCAGGCGAACACGGGGCAGACGGCGCTGCTCACGATGAGCGCACAGAAGCGCGAGCAGCTGGCCGAGCGCTGGGGTGTGGGCGTGCCGGTGTGGGAGCGCTACCTCGACTGGGCGGCCGATGCCGTGCACGGTGATCTCGGCGAGAGCCTGCGGTTCAACGCGCCGGTCACCGTGGTCGTGGCCGATCGGCTTGCGGGCTCGGCGCTGCTTCTGGCGAGTTCGTGGATCATATCCGGCGTTCTCGGGACGGCGCTCGGGGTCATCGCGGGCGCGATGCGCGGCGGGGTCGTCGATCGGGCGGTGCGCCTGTGGTGCTACCTGTTGTCGGCGACGCCGACGTTTTGGCTCGCCATCATCGTCCTGATGGTTTTCGCCGTATCGCTCGGCTGGTTTCCCGTGGGCTTCTCGGTGCCCATCGGCGTCTCGGCGGCGTCGGTTTCTTTTGCCGACCGCCTGCACCACCTGGTGCTGCCGGCCCTCACCCTGTCGGTGACGGGTGTGGCGAACATCGCCCTGCATACGCGCGAGAAGACCGTCGACGTGCTCGCGAGCGATTACGTGCGCTTCGCCGCCACGCGCGGCGAGGGCCGCTGGACCATCGTGGCCCGCCATGGGCTGCGCAACCTCGCCCTGCCGGCTCTCACGCTGCAGTGCTCCTCGGTGAGCGAGATCATCGGCGGATCGGTTCTCGTCGAGCAGGTGTTCTCGTATCCCGGGCTCGGCCAGGCGACCGTGACGGCGGGCCTCGGCGGCGACGCGCCGCTGCTCGTGGGGCTTGCGCTCGCCACGGCGGCCCTCGTCTTTTTCGGCAACCTCGCGGCGAACCTGCTGTACGGCCTTGTCGACCCCCGCATGAGAGGGGAGGTGGCCCGTGGACGTAGCTGATCGCCTGTCCCGGCCTGCCGCCGTCGGATACGACGTTCCGCTTCTCCATGCACCGCGTGCCCGCGCGCACGGGGGGAGTCGCCGGGCGGCGCTCGCATGGTGCGTCGGGGCGGCGCTCGTCCTTGTCGGCATCGGGCTTGCCGGCGCGGCATGCCAGGGCGCGGCGGTGGCGACCGACTTCACTGCGAAAAACCTCGCCCCCTCGCTCGCCCATCCGTTCGGGACCGACTGGATGGGCCGAGACATGCTCGCGCGGACGCTGGCGGGCCTTTCGACCTCCATCGTAATCGGGATCGTCTCAGCGGCCGTCTCGGCGGTGGTGGCGCTCGCGCTCGCCTGCGCGGCCGCCCTGGGCGGCAGGAGCGTCGATGCGCTGGTGAGCTGGCTTATCGACCTTGCGATGGGCATCCCGCACATCGTGCTGCTGATCCTTATCAGCTATGCGCTCGGGCGCGGTGCGCTCGGGGTGTGCATCGGGGTGGCCCTCACGCATTGGCCGAGCCTCACCCGCGTGCTGCGTGCCGAGATCTTGCAGCTCATGACCCAGCCGTTCATGGCGGCATCGCGCGCTCTCGGCGTCTCGCGATGCCGGCTCGCGCTCACACACGCCGTCCCCACGGTGGCGCCGCAGTTCCTCGTCGGACTCGTGCTGCTCTTCCCGCATGCGATCCTGCACGAGGCGTCCATCACGTTTCTGGGGTTCGGCCTGTCCCCGGAGATGCCGGCCATCGGCGTGATCCTCTCCGAGGCCATGGGCTACCTCACGGCGGGTGCCTGGTGGCTCGCCGTCTTCCCGGGGGCGTCG
The DNA here is from genome assembly GCF_016902615.1 of Collinsella tanakaei. Classification (GTDB taxonomy): domain Bacteria; phylum Actinomycetota; class Coriobacteriia; order Coriobacteriales; family Coriobacteriaceae; genus Collinsella; species Collinsella tanakaei_A. The sequence continues at coordinate 32,903 of NZ_JACJMB010000021.1, read as the reverse complement.
CTGCTGCTCGTGGTCCTGCTGTTCGACCGCGTCGGCGCTGGGCTGCGCCGGCTGCTCACGCCCGAGGAGGTGCAGGCATGAGGAACGATGCCGCACAGGCGCGCTCCGGCGCCCACCCGCCTGTCCATGGACCGCACGGGGACGCGGAGCTCCATCATCACCATTCGCATGCCCCGACGTCGCACCACCCGGGCAACCATCACCTGCTTTCGGTGGAGGACTTGAGCGTGTCGTTCGACATGTACGACCCCGAGGCGCCCTACTTTCGTGCCGGGCGCGTCGAGCGCGTGCAGCTGCACGACCTGACGCTGTCCGTCCACGCGGGCGAGATGCTCGCCGTCGTGGGCGCAAGCGGGTCGGGAAAGACCCTGCTTGCCGATGCGATCTTGGGGTTGTTCGAGCCGAACGCGTGCGTGCGCGGACGGATTTGGTTCGACGGTGAGCCTGTGGACGCGAGTGCGCTCGAGCGCCTGCGCGGGCACGGCATCTCGCTGGTGCCGCAGGGCGTGGCGCACCTCGACCCGCTCATGCGCGTGGGCGACCAGATCGTGGGCGCATGCCGCGGGGCCGTGCGTACGAGGCGACGTGCGCGCATGCGGGAGCTGTTGGAATCCTATGGCCTTGCCGCGGACGTGGAGCGGATGTATCCCCACGAGCTGTCGGGCGGCATGGCGCGCCGCGTGCTGCTCATCTGCGCGCTTATGGACGACCCGCGGCTGATCGTGGCCGACGAGCCGACGCCCGGGCTCGATCTGGAGCTCGCCGTGCATGCGCTCGATGACCTGCGTGCTTTCGCCGATGGTGGGGGAGGGGTTCTGCTCATCACGCATGACCTCGAGCTTGCCCTTACGGTGGCCGATCGCGTGGCGGTGTTTCACGACGGCACGATTGTGGAGGAGACGGCGACGGCGAGTTTCGATGATCCGGCGCTCCTGCGCCATCCGTTCTCGCGCGCCCTGTGGCATGCGCTGCCGGAGAATGGATTCACGATCGTTAACCCCGCGGAGTATGCCGACGCGAGCCCGGTTCGGAGCGGGGATATGGAGGAGACGGTATGAGCCTCGTTGCCCATGACATAACCTTCGCCTACCCGCAGGCATCGCCGCTTCTTCGCGGGTTCTCGCTCGAGGTCGAGCCGGGTGAGCGCGTGGCGCTCGTGGCGCTGTCTGGTGCGGGCAAGACGACGCTCTGCCGCATCCTTGCGGGGGTGCTGATGCCGCAGGCAGGGAGCGTGACGGTCGATGGCAAGGGCCATCGGGCGTATGCGGGATGTGCGCTGTCGGTGCAGCTCATCGCGCAGCATCCCGAGCTCGCGTTCGATCCGCGTATGCGTATGGGGCGCTCGCTTGCCGAGGGGGCGGTGGGTCGTTCTGTCGAGGAGGCCCTTGCCCAGGCCGAGTCCGAGGGGCTCGTCAGCGCATTCGGCATTCGGCGCGAGTGGTACGCCCGCCTTCCGCATGAGCTGTCGGGCGGCGAGCTCATGCGCTTCTGCATCGCGCGCGCCCTGCTGGCGCACCCGCGCTATCTCATCTGCGACGAGATGACGGCCATGTTGGATGCGCTCACGCAGGCAGAGGTCTGGCATGCGGTGCTCGAGATTGCCCGTGAGCGCGACATGGGGCTTGTCGTCGTGTCGCATGCGCCCGCTCTGATCGATTGCATCGCGACGCGCCGCGTTGAGCTTTAACGGCTCGGAATCGAGGTGTCTCCATCGGGGACGGGGCGGTTCGGTGCCACCGGGTCGCGGCCGCGGCCCGGTGGCACCGAACCGCCCCGTCCCCGATGGAGACACGCTCATACTCAGTAGATAAGAAAAGAGCCCCCGAAGGAGCTCATGTAAGTTCTTGGTAGCCCGTACCAGATTCGAACTGGTGATCTCCGCCTTGAGAGGGCGGCGTCCTAAACCGCTAGACGAACGGGCCGTCTGTGTTGCGCCTTTGCGCAGAAAGAATATTACGGGATGCCCCCATGGCACGCAAGCCCAAATTCTGAGAATCTTTGAGTTGTGGAGGACTTGCGAAGATGCCTGGTCTATAAGTCTAGCGTGCGGAGCATGCCGCAGCCTCATTGCCCGCGATGTCTCCATTGGGGACGGGGTAGTTTGGTGCCACCGAGATGCTGCTCGTTTCGATGGAGCTCGACAAACCCCGATGCTCTCCGTGGCAGCACATTCCGCTTCGTGTGTAGTTCCGCGATTATCCATGGCATCGCAAAAGGCGTGTGCTCGAAGCGCGATGTCGGATGCCAGCCGCAAAGCGAAACTACTGCCTGGCGGCATGCACGGTTTTGGTAATCCCAAGTGCGCTTACCGAGTAGGAGATCTGCTCGCCATCGAATTCGAAGTCCTTCGTCTCGTCCGATGAAGCCATGAGCGCCGTGCCCGTCTGCTCATGGTCGTTCTCGCTCGTCCAGGACCATGTGTCGGATGGCTCGGTGGGAGCTGGGTAGGTTCCCGCCCAGTACAGCGCGCGCGTATCTCCTCCGTCTGAAACCCAGTCTATTGTCATGACGTCGCCAGAGATCGTGAGCTCCTGCCATGAGTCAGGGTCTGATCCCTCTACTTTCCAGGTGCCGGCGAGGTCGAGCACGGCCTCCTGCTGCTCTTCTGCTTCCTGCACCGGCGCGTCTCCGCCTGCGTAGTTGCTGCCACATCCGGTGAGTCCCGCCGTGGAGGCGAGCGCCAGGCCGAGCGCTGCGGCTACACATAACCTTGTCTTCATCTGACGTTTGCTTCTTCCCTTGCGTATCGGCTCACCATGCCGGTGCCGTACAGGAAGTTGCTGGTGCATGAGCGGCTGCTTGGGGTGACGCGTCATCTCGTTGGAGGAGGGGCTCATCCGCGATGGCGCCAAACTACCCCGTCCACAATGAGGACATGAGCTGGGGACTCCATGAATCCCTCACGAGTTGAACTTTTTCAAAATTAGGGCTTGCGTATCCGGGATGCCTTCCGTAATATACTTTCTTGCGCGAAGCGGAAACGCCGAGCGCACGGAGGCGCCATTGGGATATCGTCTAATGGCAGGACAGCGGATTCTGGTTCCGTCAATGGGGGTTCGACTCCCTCTATCCCAGCCATCCACCTCATATGGCCCGTTCGTCTAGCGGTTTAGGACGCCGCCCTCTCAAGGCGGAGATCACCAGTTCGAATCTGGTACGGGCTACCAAGAACTTATATGAGCTCCTTCGGGAGCTCTTTTGCTATATCGAGGTGTCTCCATCGGGGACGGGGCGGTTCGGTGCCACCGGGTCGCGGCCGCTACCCGGTGGCACCGAACCGCCCCGTCCCCGATGGAGACACGTGATACGTCTGGATTTCTTCTCGGGGTCCATAGGGGCAACGACCGCAGGCAACGTGAGCCCTACAATAGATGGACGCGACGGCTTGATGTCCAGCGCGATAGTGATCGAGGGGGACCATGGCTGATTCCACGAATAAGAGCACGGCGAATCCGAAGGTCGTGGCGCAGCCGTCCGGTGGCGACGACCACAAGGGCGCGCGTCGCGGCGCCATCTTTATCGGTCTCGTGCTCGTGGCCTACGTTATCTATCTGGTCGTGACCGGGCAGGTTGCCCAGTTCTGGGACGCCTTGAGCAACGTCCAGACAGGCTGGGTCGTCGTGGCCTGCGTGAGCATGGTGCTCTATCTCATCTTCGGTATCGCCGCCTACGCCATCGCCGTATGGCTCGATCCGGTGAGCCCGGTGGGCATCAGGGACCTTATCTCCGTCGAGGCGAGCGGCATCTTCTTCGGCAACCTCACGCCCATGATGATGGGTTCCACACCGGCGCAGATCTACCGCCTGACGAAGGCCGGTCAGAACGTGGGCGAGGCGGGCGCCATCCAGTTCACCCGTTTCATCGTCTACCAGTTCGGCCTCGTCGCCTGGGGCGCGATCCTCATGATCGCCCGCATGCCGTTTTTCGCCAAGCAGTACGGTGATATCACGCTCATCAGCGTGTTCAGCTTCGGTGGGCACGTATGCATCCTGCTGGGCATCTTCGCCATCGCGCTCATGCCGCGCATGGTGATGCGCGTCGCCCATTGGATCATCCGCGTGCTGGAGCGCGCCGGCGTGGCGCACGAGAAGTGCGCGCGCTGGCATGAGTTCGTGAACACCGAGGTCATGTCCTTTTCCGTCAAGTTCAAGCTCGCGGCGGGGCACGTGAGCTCCATGGCGCTCACCGTGGTGATCACCATGATGCAGCTTGCCTTCTTCTATCTGGTGCCCTACTTCCTCATGCTGGCGTTCGGCCACCATGACGTCGACTTCTTCTCGGTCATGGCCGCGAGCGCCTTCGTCCAGCTGCTGTCCTCCGCCGTCCCGCTGCCGGGCGGCACGGGTGGCGCCGAGGGCGGTTTCGCGCTGTTCCTCGGCCACTTCTTCGGCAGCGCCGCGACGGCGGGCTACCTGCTGTGGCGCCTCATCACCTTTATCGCCCCGACGATCCTGGCAGCCCCGCTGCTCGGTCTCAAGAGCTCCCACAACGCGAGTATCCACGACCGCTGGGACCGGGCCATCGCGCGCTTCGGGCGCGGCCGTCGCCACGACTCCTCGCCCGCCCAGGTGGCCGCGGCAGCGTCGGCGGCGGAGACCGTCGCGCTCGAGCACGCGGAGAGCGCGGCCATCGAGCACGGCTCCACCTCCGCTGCGCCGAAGCCCTCCGAGGTCCGCGCGCGGCATCGGGGGACCCGCGTGCGCAAGGCGGAGGGCGGCATCACGGTCTCGCCGGCATCGCTTGCGAAGCGCCGTCCGCCGTCTGCCGACAGGCGCTAGGCGGGTGATCGCCAAGGTGGCGGGTACACAGGCGTCGTGCCGGATACCTGCGAGCGCGCTCGCTCCGGCGTGCTGTCGGCGCCCTTTGCCGTCGGTTGCGTGCATGTGCCTTGCAGCGGCGGTTCCGCCTGCGAAAACCTGCGGTCCGCACCGCTTTCATCCCCATGCGGGTCGCGCATATGCAGCGCGTCCCGCCCACCCAGATATCGCCGGTGCGCTTCCGGCACAAGATTCCGAAAGGTCCGATCCCGATGATTCAGATAGTTGGAGCCATTACCGCAGGCGCCGCGGCCCTCGGCGGCGCCGGGCTCACGGCCGTGGGCAACGCGCTGTTCGATTTCGCCCTGAACCCCTCCTCCAAGCGCTCTATCATGGCGCGCATCAACTCGGGTGAGGGGAGCGGGCTCGACGTGGGGGCATACGCTCAGGACCCGTTTCGCCAGGAGGCGCGCGCGTGGTTTCTCGAGGCGCGTCGCGACGCGACGGTCGAGGCGGCGCGAGGCGGCGGGGTGCTCCATGGCTGGCGCATCTGGGGTCCGGGCGTGGTGCCCTCAGATGACGGCCGCCGCTCGCCGGAGAGCCCCGACACCGCGCATCGCTACCTCATCTTGTGCCATGGCTACAGCGGGCAGCCCTCCGATCTGGCGGGCGAGGCGATGCTGGCGCATCGTGCCGGGTTCTCGGTCATCCTGCCGGCGGCGCGCGGGCACGAGCGCAACCGCGACCGGTATGTCGGCATGGGGTGGCTCGATGCCTTCGACCTGATGCGGTGGATCCAGATGATCGTCACGTTCGATCCCGAGGCGAAAATCGCGCTCTACGGCGTGTCGATGGGTGCTGCCGAGGTCATGATGGCCTCGGGCCTCGATCTGCCCCCACAGGTCCGCTGCATCGTGGAGGACTGCGGCTACACGAGCGTGTGGGACGAGCTTGCCCAGCAGATGGGCGACCTCATGCACCTGCCGGTCCACCCGCTGCTCGACGCCGCGGAGCGCGTATGCCGCGTGCGCGCGGGCTACGGGTTCAGGGAGGCGAGCGCGGTCGACCGCCTGCGCCGGGCACGCGTCCCGATGCTGTTCATCCATGGGACCGCCGACACGTTCGTGCCGTATCGGATGCTCGATGAGCTCTATGATGCCTGCGCGAGCGAGGTGAAGGAGAAGGTCTCCTTCGAGGGCGCGGGACACGGGGCCAGCTCCCAGAGCGACCCCGGTCGCTACTGGGAGACGGTGAGCGGTTTCCTCTTCCGCTATCTGTAACGCTATCTGTGGCCAAAATGAGGCGGCGGGCCTGTCAGGGCGATTGCCCCGGGACAGGCCCGCCGTTAGGCATTTCGGCTCTCCTACAGCGAGCGCAGGCACTCCACAGGGTCGAGCTTCGCGGCGCGGCGCGCCGGATACCAGCCGAAGATGAGGCCGATGGCGATGCTCAGCCCCACGGCGGCTGCGATGGCCTCGGGAGAGATCTGGGGCGTCAACGTTGCCGTGGCCCCCGGTGTCGTCATGCCCATGCTGCCGAGCAGCCCGAGTGCCGAGGCGATGGCGGAGAGTCCCCAGGAGAGCAGATAGCCGATGACGGTGCCCAGGATGCCGCCGGCCACGCAGACCACGGCGGACTCCATGAGGAACTGCAGCGTGATGTCGCGGCGCGTGGCCCCGAGCGCGCGGCGCACGCCGATCTCGCGGATGCGCTCGGTCACGTTCGTGAGCATCATGTTCATGATGCCGATGCCGCCCACCAGAAGCGAGATGCCGGCGACGGCGCCCATGATGAGGGAGAACGAGTTCATGAACCCGCTCATGGTGTCCACCGTCGACTTCATGGAGTAGACGTACACGTTGTCGGCAATGTTCTCCTCATCGATTCCCATCACCTTCGCGACCTGTTGCATGGTCGTCTCCACGATGGCGTCCATGTCGGTGCCCTCGCGCGCCAGACCGGTTACGGTCGACAGATAGGGGTAGCCCATGCTGAAGTCATCGAGGCAGGTCTGCAGCGGTGTGTAGACGCTGATGTAGACGTTCTCGGTGCCCGTCGAGCTCGCGGGCATCTTTTCGTCGACGCCCACGATCTGGTAGTCGTGGCTGCCGAGCCTGATCGACTTGCCCACGACCTGGGCGTCCGGGGTGCCGAAGAACGCCTGCACTCCCGACTTGTCGAGGATGATGACGCGGGCGGCCGCCTGCTCCTCGGCCGAGGTGAACATGCGACCCTCGGCGAGCTTGACCTCGCCGGTCATCTCCAGGTAGGCGGAGTCCGCGCCGCGGATGTTCGCGTCGACCGTACAGTTCGATCCCTGCGCCTGGGTGTAGCCGTAGGCCGACCCCTCGAGTGCCTCGTATTCGGGCATGAGCCGGGCGATGTCGGCGACGTCGTCGGTATCCATGGGGTAGCTGCACGAGATCTGGACGGTGCGTGCGGCGTTCAGGCCGAGGCCCGAGATGAGCGAGTTTCGCACGCCGCCGATGAGCGAGGTCATGGCGATGACGGCGGCGATGCCGATGACGATGCCGAGGATGGTGAGCAGGCTGCGGCCCCGGTTTGATTCGAGCGAGCGCAGGGCCTCGCGGATGAGGTCACGTATGCTCATCGGGTCGCCTCCTTCTGCCTGGTGTCCGCTGCCGCCATGACGACTTCGGGCACTTCGTCGTAGGGCGCGTCACCATGGTAGATGCGGCCGTCGCGGATGGTGACCATGCGGTCGGCCTCCGCGGCGACGTGCGCGTCGTGGGTGATGAGGACGATGGTCTTGCCGGCGTCTTTCAGCCGGTGGAAGGTCTGCATGACTAAGGCGCCGGTGTGGGAGTCGAGGTTGCCGGTCGGCTCGTCGGCCAAGATGATAGCGGGGTCGTTCACCAGAGCGCGGGCGATGGCCACGCGCTGCATCTGGCCGCCGGACAGCTCGTTTACGCGATGGTCGAAGTGGCCCACGTCGAGCGCCACCGCATGCAGGGCGTGCACGGCGCGCCGCTCTCGCTCATGCCGCGGGCAATCGGTGTAGGCGAGCGGCAGCATGACGTTCTCGAGCACCGACAGGCGCGGCAGGAGGTTGAAGCTCTGGAACACGAAGCCAATCTCGTGCGCCCGCACCTCGGCGAGCTCGTCGTCGGTGAGCTCCGCCACGTTCAGGCCAGAGAGCCGGTAGGTCCCGGCGGTGGGCGTGTCGAGGCAGCCTAGGATGTTCATGAGCGTAGACTTGCCTGAACCCGAGGGGCCGATGATCGCCACGAACTCACCTGCCTCGACGCGAAAGTCGATGCCGTGAAGGATGTGGGCGAGGCCCGCCTCGGACTCGAAGATGCGGTGGATGCCCTGCATCTCGATGACGGGCGTCATGATGCGCTCGCAGCCATGTCCGTCATCGAGAGGTCCATGGAGCCGCCCGAGATGATCAGGATGTCGCCGTCGGATATCGGCGCCGGCGCGAGTCCGTTGCCCTCATCTGGAGCGTTCGGGTCGCCCGGCGCGGCCCCGTCGGCGGCGCCCACGACGGCGAAGTTCTCGTTTCGGGCCGCGACCTCGACGTCGCGGCGCTCGGCGGCATGCGTCTCGGGGTCGGTCTCCACCATGACGTAGTAGCTTGCCCCGTCATCGGTCAGAAGCGCCATCGGCGAGACCATCACGACGTTGTCGAGCTGCTGGGTGACGATGCTCACCTGCGCAGTCATGCCCGGCTTCAGGCGCGGGTCGGGTTCGGGGATGAGGATGTCGACCGCGAAGGTGACCGAGCTCTGCCCGGTGTACATGTCGACGCTGCCCGAGCCCGACGCGACCGATGCGATGTTTTGGACCGTGCCCTGCAAGACGATGTCCTCGAAGGCCGGGAAGGTGACGGTGGCCGTCTGGCCCTGGGCCACGCTCGCGATGTCCTGCTCGCTCACCTGGATGGTGACCTTCATCTGGGAGAGGTCGGCGATTTGCATGAGGGAGCCGGCGCTGCCGCCCTCGCCGCCACCTAGGGGCGAGGCGCCCACCTGCGCGTTCATGACGACGACGCTACCGGAGAGCGGGGAGGTGACCTGGCGCTCGTTCGCCTTGGCCACCGCCTGGTCAAGGGCCGCCTGGGCGCTCTCGACGCCGCGCTCAGCTGCGCTGACGGCATCTTCCGCCGCCTGGGTATCGACCTCGACGACGACGTCCGTGCCGCCCGGTGCGGGCGCGGCGTCCGTGGTTGCACCCGCGCTGTCGAGCAACTGGATATCGCTTCCGTCCGTCTGCGCCTGCGCCTGCGCCTGCGCGGTCTGGAGCGCGAGCTCGTCGGCGCGCGCCTGGGCGGCCCGCGCCTCTTGTGCCTGGGCGTAGGCGTCGTCGCGTGCGCGGCGAGCGGAAGCGAGGCTCTCTTGAGCCGCCTCGAGGTTGCGCTTCGCATCCTCGACGGCCAAGTCGAGGTCGGGGTTGTCGATCACCATGAGCAGGTCGCCCTCGGCGACCTGCTGGCCGGCAGCGACGCGGATCTCGGAGATGGTGCCGTCGACGGTGGGGGTGATCACGACGGAGGAGAGCGGCTCGAGCGAGCCGGAGGCGTCCACGGCATCGATATAGCTGCCCGCCATGGCCATCTCGGTCACGGGCTCCGCGACCGTCTCGGGCTCCTGCGTCAAGACGTTCACCGCAACGACACCGGCGATGATGACCGCCGCGACGATGCCCGCCGCGATGCCTCGGCGGATGAGCTTCTTGCGCCGGCGTTCGGCCCGGCGCTGCTTCAGCTGGTCGTACACCTGGGCATCGGTTGCACTCAAGCCCTCGGGCGAGGCGGTGTCGGGCGTCAGGGTCTCCAGCGCGTCGCGGGCGGGGGCTGCGGGCGTGGTGTCGTCGGTCATGATCTCCCTCGATTCGGTCGGGGTGCATTCGGTGAGCGTTGTGATTCAGCATACGCAGGAACTGTCACGGTTCTGTCATGCCGGCGGGGCGAATCTGCGAACGGTATGGAATCGCCTGGTGGGTAAGTAGGGTGCTGCGTGTCCGCTTTGGCTGCTGCAAGACACCGCGACGCCTCGTGCCAGTGGGCGGGGCGTCGTTTTTGGCCTGCAGGGGCGGTCCGGGATGGCGGCAGGTTCGCTCCTGAAACCTCGAGGGCCCACTTTCAGTACTTTTTTGCGGGCACATGCTCAAGAGGACGTTGCTCAGCGGCAACGCGTTCAATAAAACCGCAGGTAGAACCTAGTGTCCATTCTGGTCATCTGGCATGCTTGACGGCAGGGCCTGAAAAAAGTACTGAAAGTGGGCCCTCGAGGATCTGCGGGTGTCTGGAACGGGAGGCTCCAAGCCTGGTTCGCGCTGTCCGCGGCGCCGCGCGGTCGACGCACGGCGCCGCGTGCCCGCCGGAGAGCTCATTTCCGTCGCCGGCGGGCCCCGCCTCGGGCGAACGCTGAAATCCTTTGGCCGGCGGTTCCCTAGATCGCTTCCTCGCGCAGGGCGTCGACGATGCTCGATGCGCGGTTCACCTGCAAGGCGTAGGCGACGCTGATCAGGATGACCACGATGACCAGGGCAGCGGCGGCAAGCAGGTTCGCCCAGGGCACCACGGGCGTAAACGTCGTGAACGACGAGGACATGGAGGCTGCGATGGCGAGGTCGACAGCTCCCGCCAGGACGATGCCGAGCACGAGGCCGCGCAGCGCGTAGCTCGCGCACTCGTAGGCGATCATGCGCCGGAAGCTGCGGGCACCCATGCCGATGGAGCGGAGCACCGCGAACTCATGCCGCCTCAAGATGAGTGAGTTCGTGAGCGTGTTGAAGACGTTCGCGACGGCGATAAGGCCGCAGATGGCGGTGAAGCAGTAGATGAAGGTCTGGACGGTCTCGGACATCATGCGCGTTTGCTGCTTGGTCTGGGCGGTGTTGTTGTACTGGCAATCGAGTTCGGGAAAGGATGCGGCGACATCATCGAAGGCGTCTTCGAACCGGGACGCCGCCGCGGCGTCGCCCGCTGTCGTGAAATCCATCTGCGCGTCGGCAAACCCCATGTTCTCGGCGAGCGCGATGGCGGAGGCGGGCAGCAGGATGTGCAGCGTGCTCGTATGCGTTGTGATGCCCGCAGGGGCCCTGTCCGCAAGCGCGCCGACTTCGATGGCGTCCCGGGTGGCGACGGCCTCGTCGAGCGGGACCATCTGCTCCGATCCGTCCGGGGCGCTGTACCAGACGCACGGGTTTCCGGCGTCATCCGATACGACGCCGCCGACGAACAGGCCGTCTTTCGAATCAAAGGTCAGGGCGTCGATCGCACCGGGACCCGCGAGCGGGGAGTAGCTGCCGTACGTGCCGCCTTCGCTGCGATCGTATTCGTTCAGGGCTATGGCGCGCGGATGCGCGGGGTCTTCGAACTGGGCGGCATCGAGTCCAAGCGAGGCGACGTAGCTGCTCCAGGTGGCGTCGTCGATGAAGTCGACGTACACCGGGCCGGACCAGCTGCCGTCGGCGAGCAGGACGCCGAAGAAACCCCGCGATGCGTCCGAGACCATGTCGGTGGGCACGACGATATCCGACACGTAGGAGGTGTGGTAGCCCATCGACTCCGCGCCGTCGAGCGCCCGGGCGTCCGCGTCGAGGCGCGCCAGGGTATCCTGCAGCGCGGCCCCGTTGACGTTGCCGTCGTCGCGCAGCAGCGGGCCTGAGCCCGTGTCGGCGCTCGTGGCGTCGATGCGTACGGACAGGTCGATGCTGCCCGCCGTATCGAGAGCGGTGCCGCTTGCGTAGCCGAGCGTCTCGCCGATGATGCCCGCGATGATGAGAAGCGCGACCGAGATGCCGAGCGCGGCGACCGTGACGCGCCCCTTGGAGGATGCGCGGGCGAGGTTGCGGTGCGCGATGAACCCCGGAACGCCGCAGATGCGATACGCCAGGTCATGTGGACGCACGCCCGTTCCCATGCCCGCCGTAGTACCCCTGCGCCGGCGCAGACGCGCCTGGCGCCCGAGCTTCACGTCCTGCGTCTGGCGGATGGCGTCCACCGCGGACACGCGGCTCGCGCGGCGCGCGGGCACCCATGCGCTGATGAGCACGGTGACGAGGGCGAGCAGGGCGGCGATGCCGATAGCGGCGGGGCTTGCGCTCACCTGCACGCTCATGCCGTAGGCGTCGACGTCGAACATGGCGGCGAGCCCCGTGCCGGTCAGCTGGAAGACGGCGTAGCAGCCCGCCATGCCGAGCACGATGCCGATGGGGATGCCGATGACAGCCAAGATCAGGGCCTCGGTGAGCACGCAGCGGCGCAGCTGCCGCCTGCTCGCCCCGAGCGACGCCAGAAGGCCGAACATCTTCGTGCGCTCCGCCACCGAGATGGCGAACGAATTGTAGACGAGCGAGACGCCGGCGATGACGATGACCGCGGAGAGCACCGCGGCGATCTGGTAGAGCGTGTTCCAGATCTCGGAGCCGCCCGTGACGCCCTGCCAACGCAACAGCGCGTTGTGCGTGGTGGCCTTCCCGGTGCTGTCGGTGGCCGCGTGCGAGAGCTCGTCGGCAAGCGCCGGGGCGTCGTTCGGGTTCCAGACGGTGATGAGGGAGAAGACGCAGGTGGCGGGGGAGTCGTCTGCCAGCGCCGCCGCCGCTTCGCCGCCCGTGGCGCTCACGTAGGCGCTGTTGCCCTGGAGCGCCCGGGTTCCGGAGTAGCCGTAGGCGCGGTAGAAGCCCACGACGGTGAGGTCGAGGCGCCCGAGGTCCGCGGTGAAGCTCTGGGTGGCCTCGGCCTCATCGAAATAGGCGCCGCTGCGCGATGTGCCGTCGATGGCTTGCTCCGTCGGGTCATGGTCGGAACCCAAAAGGGTAACCGTGCGCGTGCCCAGCTGCATCGAGATGCCGCTTCCGACCTCAAGGGGACCGCTCGCCTCGATACCGCATGGCTCGAGGTTTGCGCCTTCCAGATAGTGGGGGAGCACGACCTCGCCGGCTGCCCGCGGGGCTCGGCCGCTCGTGATCTCGGGGGCCGGGAGGATCTCTTCGTCAGCGGGGTTTTGAGGCCAGGTCTTGACGAACAGCCACTGGCCGAAATCGGCGGCATTCGCCTCGCCGAGCTCGACGGCGCCGAGCTCGGTCACCTCGATGTGGTCGCGCACGCGGGCGTCGCCCTCGAGGCCGGACAGCGCGTCCGCCGTGATCGAGGGCGCCTCGACCTGCCAGGCGCCCTCGTCGATGGCGGTCCTTCGGTACAGCATGTCGCTCATGCTCACGACGGTGGTCAGCACCGCGCAGATAAGGGCGCAGGACAGGGCGATGCCGATGATGGAGACGACGGTGCGCGTGCGGTTGCGCGCAAGCGAGCGGAGTGCGAAGCGGGAGAACACGGACATGCTCAGCGCCTCCTCTCGTCGCGCACGAGGCGCCCGTCCTCGATGGCGAGGACGCGGTCGGCCAGAAGCGCGATGTCCTCGTCGTGGGTGATGACGATGAGCGTCTGCTTGAGCTGGCGGTTCGAGTCGCGCAGCAGGCGCATGATGTCGGCGGAGTTCTTCGAATCGAGGTTGCCGGTCGGCTCGTCGGCGAGCACGACGGCGGGCGCGTTCATGAGGGCGCGGCCGATGGCGACGCGCTGCTGCTGGCCGCCGGAAAGCTGGTTGGGCAGGTAGTGCTCGCGACCCTCGAGCCCCAAGGCGTGCGTGAGCATCGCCAGGCGCTCGCGGTTGGGCTCGCGTCCGTCCATGAGCACGGGCAGCGTCATGTTCTCCACGACGTCGAGCACCGGGACGAGGTTGTAGAACTGGTAGACGAGGCCCACCTCGCGGCGGCGGAACACGGCGAGCTGCTCGTCGGTGCGCTCGAAGATGTCAGCGCCCTGCAGGCGGACGGTGCCCGACGTCGGGCGGTCGACGCCGCCCATCAGGTGCAGCAGGGTCGATTTTCCCGAGCCCGAGCTGCCCACGATGGCGACGAACTCGCCGGCGTCCACGGTGAAGCTCACGTCGTCGAGCGCGCGCACGGCGGTGTCGCCGTGCCCGTACACCTTCGTGAGATGCTCTACGCGCAATAGGTTCATAGCTGGCCTTTCCGTTGCGGCCGATAGGTCACCTACGATAGTGGACGGCGCGCCTTGCGCGCACGTGACCCGCACATGACGGTTTTGTCACGCAGGAGTACGGCTGTCGGGGTCTCGCGGAGTCTGTGCGGCGGCCTGCCGCTATCGCCCTCAGACCACGGTCTTGAAGAAGGCGATCTCGAAAAAGGCGCCCGTGACGTTGCCGACGGCATCCGCCACGTTTCCCGCCACGAGGCGGCCGTCCTGAGCGGCGATGAGGCTTCGCGCGAGGGCGAGCCCGATGCCGACGCCGCCCGGATTCGGCTCTCCGGCGCTATTGGAGATCTCCCGGTGCCCCCGGTAGAACCGCTCGAAGATGTGGGGGAGGTCCTCGGGTGCGATGCCGCTTCCGGTGTCGCTCACGCGGATGCGCACAGCGAGCGCGTCCTCGTGTGCGCGGATGCTCACGCAGCCGGCGGCCGGCGTGTGCTCAAGGCAGTTCTTGAGGATGTTGGTGAGCGCCTCGGCCGTCCAGGCGAGGTCGCCGGGAAACGAGCAGCCGTCCTCGACGTCGACGGCGAGCTCCACGTCCGCGAGGTCGAAGGCGATGGCGAGGGGTTCGGCAGCGCGGCGCACGAGCTCGCCGACATCGACGGGCGTGCGCTCGAGCGCGATCGCGCCGGCGTCGATGCGGGCGAGCTTCAGCAGCGCGGTCGTGAGCCACATGACCTGCTCCTGCAACCGCTCGATCGCGCGCAGGCGGCGCATGAGGCCCTCGCGCGCATCCCCGTCGACGCCCTCGAGTGCTGCTGTCTGTTTGCGCGCCAGCTCCGTCATGAGGCGAAGCGAGGTGAGCGGCGTCTTGAGCTGGTGCGAGATATCCGCGAGCGCATCGGCGAGCAAACCGCGTTCGCGCTCGAGCTGCTCCACGCTCACGGAGAGCTTCTGCAGAAGCTTCGCGATCTCGTTTTCCAGGATGGCGAGCTCACCCTCGCGGACGCGCTCGATGCGGATGGGGCGTTCAGCGGACAGGCAGCGGTCGAGCTCGGCGGCGAGCCGGGCGAGCGCGCGGTAGCGTGCGCGGGTGAACAGGGCGACGACGGCACCGAGCACGACGGCGGCGGCAGCGACGCTGAGCGCGGCGGGGTTGCCTGCGGTGAGCTGGGCGGCAATGCAGCAGGCGAGGGCTGCTGCCAGGTAGCAGGCGGCGAAGCGGGCGAGTTCGGGGTTGCGGAGCATACGGCCCCCTTATGCCCGAGCGCGGTAGCCGAGTCCGCGGACCGTTTCGATGATTTGCGGCGACGCGGGGTCGTCTTCGATCTTGTTGCGCAGTCTGCGGATGTAGACCGATAGCGTGTTCTCCTCGATATAGGCGCCCGCCTCGTCCCAAAGGGCGTCGCGCATGGCCTCGCGCGTGATGAGCTTGCCCGGATGGCGCGCGAAGAGCAGAAGCAGGCGGTACTCGAGGGCGGACAGGGCGATCTCGGTGCCATCGCGCTCCACGTGCGCGCTGTCCGGGTCGATGGTGATGGCGCCGAGTCTTAGCAGACGCGAGCGCATCGGGCGGCTCCGGCGGATCGCGGCCTGGATGCGGGCGAGCAGCTCGCGCGGGCGGAAGGGCTTGGCGATGTAGTCGTCGGCGCCCATGGTGAGGCCCGTGACGGTCGAGACCTCGTCGTCTGAGGCGGTGAGGAAGATGACGGGCAGGTCGGGGTGGGTTTGCTTCGCCAAGGCGCACACAGCAAAGCCGCTGCCCTCGGCGAGGCTTACGTCGAGCAGGACCAGCTGGTAGGGCGAAGCGGCAGCACCGCCAAGGAGCTCTGCGGCATCGCGCTGCGTTCGGACGGCGTCCACGGCATAGCCCTCGTCGGCGAGCAGCTCGGTGAGGGTCCCGGTGATGAGCGGGTCGTCTTCGACAAGCAGGATGCGAGCGGACATGGCGGTCCCTTCCGATTTCGGTGGTGCGGGTGACGCCTTCCCATCATAGCGGCGCACGCGGATACGCGACAGGGCGCCTGCGTTTCGCGTGCATGAAAAAGGGAGGCGACGTGCCTCCCTTTTCCCTAGTAATGCGTGATGACGCAGGTTCCCACCGTGATCATGCTCGAGAGCTCCGCGGCCTTCTCGGGCGGCAGGTTCACGCAGCCGTGGCTGCCGGTCCACTCGTAGGCCGTCGGGTTGCCGAAGTTGTCGGGGTCCTGCCAGTCCGCGTCGTGCAGGCCGACGGCGCCGCCCACGAACGGCATCCAGTACTTCACGGGCGTCTTGTAGTCGGGCTCGCCGTCGCCGTCCTCGTCGGCGCCCACGAGCGTCGCCGCGCCGCTGTTGCTGTTCAGGTAATAGATGCCGGTGGGGGTGTAGTTGTTGTCGACGGGGCTTCCGGAGATGCAGCCGGACTGCCACAGCAGGTTGTCGTTCTCGTCGTAGTAGCGCACCCACTGCTCGGTGAGGTCGATGTCGACATAGGCGCCCCAGTCGCGCTGACCCTTGCCCGCATAGCGGTCGCCCGTCTGCTTCGTGGGGACCTGGATGTCGCCCGTCTGCTTCGTGGCGACGGCGTCCTGGATGGTCTGCGCGAGCGCCGCCTCGTCGCTCACCCAGCCGAACGTGCCGCCCGAGACGGTGACCTGCTTGCCGTCGGCGCGCGTGTAGGTGCGCTCCGTGCCCACCGTGTCGAGGGCGTTCACCGCGAGGTCGCGGATCCAGCCGGACAGGCCGTCCGAGTTGAGGACGGGGTTCAGGTTCTCGTCGAACGTGATCCACTGCGTCATGGTCTTGCCGTCGAGCGTGGCGATGGGCGTGTCGCCGTATTTCAGGGTGACGTTCACGCCGATGATCTGGTTGGCGGCGTCGCAGGCCGCCTGCAGCTGCTCGTCGGTGGCGCCGCCCGCGAGCGGCTCGTACATCGAGTCGTCGAGCTCGAGAGCGACCTCGGCATGGCCGACGGCATCCTTGGCGGCGGCGATGACGGCGTCGCGCGACAGGCGCTGGCTCGAGCGGGCCTTCGCGACGGTGAACTGGCCCGATGCCTCGTCGTAGGCGCCGGCGGCGTCGAAGGTGCCGGCGCGGGGTGCGTTGAACTCGTCGATGGCGGCACCGAGGGCGGCCTCGAAGGCGGCCTCGTCATAGGTGACCGCAAAGGAGTCCTGCGCATCGGTGTCATCCGCGCCGTCGGCGGCGCCCGTGAGGTGCGCGATGAGGTGCACCGGCCACAGCAGGGAGTCGTTGGCGGCGAGCACCGCTTCCGCCTCCTCGTCGGCGTCCACGCTGAACGTGCCGGGCTCGGGGGTGTAGCTCCAGGTGAAGCCGAGACCCGATACGTCAAGCGAGTAGGTGCCGACGGACTGCTCGATGCGCTCGGCGGCCGTGGCGGCGTCGGTGAGCGAGACGTCGATACCGGCGATGGTCGTGTTGGGATAGTAGGTGTTGGAGAACGCGACGGCGCCCGCAGCGTAGGCGATGACGAGCGCGCCCGCGACCACGCCGAGGCCGATGGCGACGGCGCGGTGGTGCTTGCGCGGGGCGGCGGGGGCACCGTCCGCCGTGTTGGCTGACGGTCCGGGAGCGCCCGCGGGCATCATCGGGCGGGGCACGTCATCGGTGCGGACCCGTGCGCGGCGGGCCGCCTCGGCCATGGCGGGCATGGCGCGGGTCGGCTGCTGCGTGGCGGATGCGGTGTCGGCGGGCTGCTTGCCGGCCGGCATGGCACGGGTGGGTTGCTGGGTCGCCGGCATGGCGTGCGTGGCCTGGTCGATCGCGGCGGACGGCGCCTGCTGCGGCGCGTTATGCTGACCTGCCGCGGCGTGGCGCGCGCGGTTCGCATCGATCTGGGCGCGCGAGACGGGCGCCAGGTGGTCGGCCCCCTGGGTGCGGTTGGTTCTGCGGTTCGGGAAATGTTCCATAGACGGCGTGGTCCCCCATCGGTATGGCGCGGGGCATGGCCCCGAAAAGTCGTTCGAGCGCCGATTATACCCGCCCGCGCAGACGGGCGCGCCCGTCCGGTGCGGTTCCACAGGGATTTGACCCGATGTTCACCGTTTGTATAGAGAAACCCCCGGGAAGCGACGAGAGAAGGCTTCCCGGGGGCGTCAGTCGGGTGCATCATGGCCGTCTTGGCTGTTTGCAGCCCATGCTGCGCGCGGAGGGGTCTATCCGCAGATGCCGCAGCGCGCGCAGGCGGCGAGGGCCGACGGCGCGGTCGCGATACCGCCCTTGGCCGTCTCGCGCAGGCTCGCGGGCAGCGCATGGCCCACGGAGAGCATGACCTTCGCCATCTCGTCGAACGGCACGAGGCTGTGGACGCCGGAAAGGGCGAGCTGCGCTGCGGAGAACGCGGCGGCGACGCCGATGGCGTTGCGGTTCTGACAGGGCACCTCCACAAGCCCACCGACCGGGTCGCAGACGAGTCCGAGCAGGTTCGAAAGGGCGATCGAGGCGGCGTCGAGCGCGCAGGCGGGGGAGCCGCCGAGCATCTGCACGAGGGCTGCCGCCGCCATGGCGGCGGCGCTGCCGACCTCTGCCTGGCAGCCGCCCTCGGCGCCCGCGACGCAGGCGGAGGTGGACAGGTTGAGGCCGATTGCGGCGGCGCAGAAGAGCGCGTCCATGACCTGGTGGTCGTCGAGCCCCAGGTGCTCGGCCTCGGCGAGCACGCAGCCCGGCACGATGCCCGCCGAGCCAGCGGTCGGGGCGGCAACGATCACGCCCATGGACGCGCTGCGCTCGAGCACCGCCATCGCGCGTGCGACGGCCATGGTCTGCACATCGCCCATGAGGGCGCTCGACAGACGTCCGGCGCCGTTCAGGGCGACGTCGCGCGCCTCGCCGCCGATGAATCCGCCCAGCGAAATCTGCGGGTTGCGGATGGGCGCGGTCGTCTCCTCCCGCATGACGGCGAGCACGCGGCGCATCGAGGCGATGCAGCGGTCCTCACCGACGAGGTGGGCCTCGCGCACGGCCATGACGGCGCCGATGTTCATGCCAAGTCGGTCGCAGGCGTCGAGCAGCTGCTCGCCGTCATCGAACAGCTCGGGCGTGGAGACGCCCGGGGCGAGCGAGGAGGCGGAGCCGGGAAGCTCGATGAAGGTCGCGTTGTCGACGAGGTCGAGCGCGCGGATCGCCGGCAGGACGGAGGCGTCCGGGGCGCTGTCGGTCTCGAACACGGAATAGGCCTGACCGCCCGCCTCGGTGCGATAGGTGCGGCAGAAGGCGATGTTCACGTTGCAGCGGGCGAGCAGCGCCGTGAGCGCGGCGAGCGCGCCCGGGGCGTCGCGGTGGGCGACGAACAGGGTGCAGTAGGCGCCCGAGATGTCGACGCCCACCCCGTTGATGCGCGAGATGCGCATCCGGCCGCCGCCGAGGCTCTCGCCGCGCACGGTCACATGGGAGCCGTCATCAGCCCGCATGTCGATATCGACGGTGTTCGGATGCATGCTCGCATCGTCGCCGCCGATCTCGAAGTTGACGGAGAGGCCCCGCTCGTCGGCGAGTGTAAAGGCGTCGCGGATGCGCTCATCATCGGTGGAAAGCCCGAGGATGCCGGCCACGAGGGCGCGGTCGGTGCCGTGCCCGCGGTAGGTATGCGCGAAGCTGTTCCAGAGGGTGAAGCGGACGCTTCGGACCGTGCCCTCGACGAGTGAGGCCGCGACGCTCGCGCACCGAAGCGCGCCCGCCGTATGCGACGAGGAGGGGCCCACCATGATCGGCCCCAAGATCTCGAATGCCGAAGTCGTTGCCAAGGTTTGCGGTTTTCCTGCCATCAATTGCTCCATCGCGTCTCTACCGATAACACCGCGCGTCGGTCTCTCGCGCGGCACGGCCTATTGTCACCCTTCGCGCCCCTCGCGGGCACGAGAGATTTCCGTTTTGGCCTAAATGGCAGGAAGTCTCCCATAAGGCGCTTGGGGCGCGCTGGCAGATGTCGCGAGCGCAGGCTGCGGCGGGGCGCATGCCATGCGGCCCGCAGCCGCCCACCGCTCCAAAAAAGAACGTGCCGAACGTCCGCTCAGGAGGTCCCTGAGCGAGGCATTCGGCACGTCCTTCATCGTCATCGCCGTGGCTGCGGCGCGTGGGCGCGGGCGACCTCGAACAAGATGATCGCTAGAGCGCCATCGTGCGGGCGCGGTCGATGCGCGCCAGGCAGTCGTCACGGCCGATGAGCTGCATGGTCTCACCGAGCGGCGGGCTCACCATGTTGCCGCACTCGGCCACGCGGATGGCCTGGAACACGATGCGCTTCTTGGCGTCGAGCGCCTCGGGCAGCGGTTCGAGCGCGGCGTCGATGGCCTCGGCGCGCCAGTCGCCCGCAGCCAGGGTGCCGAGCGCCACGCGCGCGGCGTCGAGAATCGTCGCCATGCCCTCCTTGGCGAGGCCTTTCGCAACGGACTTCTCATCGTAGGCGAGCGTGTCGGCCGTGGCGAAGACGGGGGCGGCTACCGCCGCGGCGTCCGCGGGCATCTTCGTGCGCGGGCGCACGATGCTCGCGAGCAGGTTCCACCAAGCGTCGTCGTGCTCGGAGCGTACGGCGGGGATGCCCGCCTCGGCGAGCTGCGGCAGCATGATCTCATCCGTGAACGTCTCGTCGTCCATGCGGTTGATGTACTCGGCGTTCATCCAGTCGAGCTTCTTGGGGTCGAACGTTGCCGGGTTCTTCGAGATGCGCTCGAGCGAGAACTCGCGGGCGAGCACGTCGCGCGGGATGACGGTGGTCTCGCCGTCGAGCGACCAGCCGAGCAGGGCCAGGTAGTTCACGAAGGCGTCGGACAGGTAGCCGGCGTCGCGGTACTCCTCCACGGAGGTTGCGCCGTGGCGCTTCGAGAGCTTCTTGCCGTCGGCGCCGAGAATCATGGAGATGTGCGCGAAGGTGGGCACGGGGGCGCCGAGGGCCTCGTAGACCATGACCTGGCGCGGGGTGTTGGAGAGGTGGTCGTCGCCGCGGATGACGTGGGTGATGCCCATGGCGGCGTCGTCGACGACGGTGGCGAAGTTGTAGGTGGGCGTGCCGTCGGAGCGGAAGATCACGAAGTCGTCGAGTTCCTTGGCATCGAAGACCACCCGACCGTGCACGGCGTCGTCGATCACGACGTCGCCGCGGTCCTCGGGCACCTTGATGCGCAGGGTGTAGGGCTCGCCGGCGTCCATGCGCGCACGGGCCTCAGCCGGGTCGATGTCGCGGCAGCGGCGCTGATAGCCCTGGAAGGGGTCCTTGCGGGCGCGGGCCGCCTCGCGGTCGGCCTCGAGCTGCTCGGGCGTGCAGAAGCAGGGGTAGGCGCGGCCCTCGTCGAGCAGGCGCTCGGCGGCCTCGCGGTAGAGGTCGAGTCGCTCGGTCTGGGCATAGGGGCCGAAGTCGCCGCCGACCTCGGGGCCCTCGTCCCAGTCGAGGCCGAGCCAGCGCATGGCGCGCAGGATGATCTGCGTGTTCTCGGCCGTGGAGCGGGTCGGGTCGGTGTCGTCGATGCGCAGGATGAACGTGCCGCCGTTGGCGCGGGCGAAGGCCCAGTTGTAGATGGCGGTGCGGGCGCCGCCGATGTGCAGCTTGCCGGTGGGCGAGGGCGCGAAGCGCACGCGGACGTTTGAGCTCATGGATGCTCCTCATGGGGTTCGGTTGCAGTCAATCCCAAGCATTATATGGCAGCCGTCCCGCATCCGCGGCGTCCGTGCGGATTTGCGGGATATGAGCAAATCTGCCGCGATGCGCCCGCCGGGCCTCAGCGAGGTGCGCCGATCGCCACCAGTTCGATACAATGATGGTTTATCCGCCCGCTTCCGGGTAGGAATGACAGGTACGCTATGGAAAGGCGGCGCTCCTATGGAACACGAACGGCAGGCGCGCATCGTCGCGGTCGACGCGGGGTACACGGCGCGCGGTCATCGCTCGTTCGAGTTCGCGTCGCTCGAGGTGCCCGCGGGGACGCTCTGCGCTCTTCTGAGTGAAGACGCCGAGCCCGCACGCGACCTCGCGCTCGCGATCGGCGGGCATCTGGTGCCCACATCCGGCTCGCTTGTCATCGACGGGGTCGATATCACCGGCGGCGGCAGGCTTTCGCGCGGGGTGTGCGGCATCGGCATCTTCTCGGAGTTCTATCCGGTCGATTTGAAGCTCACGGTCGACGAGCTGGTCTCGCGCGAGATGCGCCTGCGCCTGGGCGCGCATGGGGCGCCCGATGTCCTCGAGTACCTTGCCTGCTTCGGCGTGGCGACGCGCGCGGAGCAGCGCGCCGACGACATAGACGCCGCCTCCCGCGCGCGGCTTTCGGGGGCGCTTGCCTGCGCGGGCGAGGTGCGCGTCGCCGCGCTCGACATTTCGGATGCGTGCCTGCGCGGGCTGTCCGCCGCCGATGCCTGCGAGGTCATGGCGGCCATCGCGAGCTTTTCGCACAAGAGCGGCTGCACGGTCGCCGTGGCGACGAGCGACCCTGTGGTCGCCGCCGCGGCCGATATGGCGTTCCCTCTCGATATCCCGTCCGCCGAGGCGCTCGAGGGCCTGCGGGCCCATCGTTAACGTAAGGGAGGTCGATGCCGCATGTCCGGCATCTTCGAATCGATCCGACTCGCCGTCGTCTCGGCGCTCCGCTCGCGTCGCGCCGTGATCGCAGCCGTCGCGCTCGTCGTGCCGATCGCGCTCGCGGCCGTGCTCGTGTGGGGGCTCGCGCCGGCGCTTTCCGGTGCGGGCGCGGTCCCCGTGGCCGTCGTCAACCTCGATGAGGGCGGCTCCATCCACGCGGGCGAGGACCTCGTGGACTCGCTCGGCGACACCACCGACCTTATCTGGACCGAGGTCGATGAGGACGAGGCGACCTCCGGTCTCGAGCGGGGGACGTACGCGCTGGTCGTGAAGATCCCCGAGAACTACTCCGCCAGCGTCGAGAGCGTGTCCGGCGACGACCCGCAGCAGGCGACGGTCGAGATCATCTCGAACGGCGGCGAGAACGCGCTCGCCACCAGCGCGGGCTCGGCCGTGCTGAAGCAGGTGCAGAGCCGCCTGCGCGCGGATCTGGGTCAGGACTACCTCGTGTCGGTTCTCTCCGATGTGCAGCAGGAGGCGTCGCGCCTGACGCTCACCGCCGACGGCTCGACGATGCTCGATGCCGGTTTCGACGGTATCGTCGAGGGGGCGGGCGCCATCTCCCAAGGACTCAGCACCACCGCGAGCGGGGCCGAGCAGCTCGGAAGCGGTCTTGACCAGATCGCCCAGGGCGTCGAGGCGGCGGGCTCGGGCGCCGCGGCGCTCGGCCAGGGCCTGACGGCGATCCGCGACCAGGCGGCGGCCCCGCTCGCCGCCGGCGCGGACGCGCTGCTCTCCGGCCTCGACACGATCTCCAGCACGGCGCAGTCCCTGGGTTCGGGCGTCGAGCAGGTCGGCGGCGCGCTGTCGGGCGTCGCGGACGCGCTCGGCCAGAACATGGATGATGTCGCCGCGCTCGGGACGGCCGCCGGCCAGATCGGCCAACAGGGCGAGGCTCTCTCGCAGGCGCTCTCCAGCGTGACGGAGCCCATGGGGGAGGTCGCCACGGCAGCCGCCACCGTCTCCGGCGGGGTGACGGCCGCGAGCGAGGGCGCGAAGGCCGCCTCCGACGCGGCCGCTGCGCTCGCAGGAGAGCTCTCCTGTGAGGATGAGCAGGCGCCTGGTATCGTCGAGCAGGCGAAGGCGCTCGATGCAGCCGAGGACGAGCTGGTCGCGCAGCTGCGCGAGGTCGCCTCCGACGCCGAGCTTTCCGCAGAGGACCGCGCGGCGCGCGTGGAGGAAATCGACGACCAGCTGACCGAGCTCGCTTCCGAGCGCGATGCGTTGGGTGAGCGCCTCCAGGCGGCGTCCGATACCGCGACGGGCCTCGTCGCGACCGCCGGGTCCTCCGTGGAGGCGCTCGACGGCGCCGTCGCTGCCAACGAGGACCTCGTGGCGGCCACGCAGCGCTTCGGCGAAGCGACCGCGGGCGTGAGCGAGCCGGTCGAGGGGCTCGTGAGAGCGGCGACCTCCGCTGCGACCTCGGCTGGCTCGCTTGCGCGCGGCGTCGCGACGGCGCAGGCGACGCTTGCCGGCGTCGGCGAGGCGGGCACCGCGGGGTACACCCCCGGTCTTGCCGACACGGTGACCACGCTCGGCCGGGGCGTCTCGTCGCTCGCCGGGCAGCTCTCCTCAACCGGCGCCGTGGGTTCGGGCGTGTCCGCGCTGGCGACGGGCGCCTCGGCGCTCGGTGAGGCGCTGACGCCCATGGCCGAGGCGACCGGCCAGCTGGCCTCGGGCAACGCGGCGCTCGCGGAAGCGCTCTCGGGCGTGGCCGGCGGCGCGTCCGGCCTGGGCGAGGGCATCGCGGCCATGGCGACGGCGACCGATCAGCTCGCCGATGGCGCCGGGCAGCTCGGGGATGCCACGGCCCAGATCGCCGACAGCATGGCCGAGGCGGGCGATACCCTGTCCGACGTTTCCCGCGACCGTTCGGAGCGCGCCGAGGTCGCCGCCCGCTCCGTCGCCTTCACGACGACGCGCGTGGCGCCGGTGAGCTCGGCGACCCAGGTCGCGCCGGCAATCCTCGTGTCCGCGCTGTGGCTCGGCAGCATCCTCGCCTGCGCGATCATGCCCGTGCTCGACATGCGCGTCGTCGCGGCGGGGCGCTACGGGCAGGCGGTGCTCGCGCCCCTGGTGTCGCTTGGCGTTTTCAGCATCGTGCAGGCGGCGCTCGGCATGGTCGTGCTGATGCTTGCCGGCGTCTCGGTCGGAAACCTTGCGGCCACGGCCGTGCTGCTCATCGTGTGCGCGCTCGCCTTCGCCATGATCGCGCAGGCGCTCAGGATCTGGTTCGGGCGCGCGGCGACGCCGGTGGCCCTGGGCCTGCTCGCGCTGCAGCTCGCGTGCGCGAACAGCGTCGTTCCCGCCTCGCTTTCGGCGGGCCCGCTCCAGATGCTGGGGGACGCGCTCCCGGTGCCCGTCCTCGTCGACGCCCTGCGCCGGGCGCTTGCCGGCGTCACCGCGGGGGTCGGCACGGCGCTTGTCGTGCTCGCCGTCTTCGCGCTCATCGCCCTGTGCTGCTCGGGGCTGCGCGCGCGCCGGCGCTCGCTTGTGCGCATCTGACGGCGCGCCCGCATGCGCATCGGGGGTATGGTACGGGGGTTCCGATCGGGACCCCCGTCTTTTTCTCCGCGCGCGTCCGCCGGCTCCTTCATGCATGGCGCTTCTGAGGTCATGGGCGGCGCAGGCGCAAATATGATGCGCACGGTATACAATGGCCTGTGCTTTTGAGGCCCGGCGGAATGGTAACGGTCGCCGGGCGGAGTGTTGAAAGGGGCGTTATGCCAGATCAGATTCGTTCCACCCAGGAACCCCGCACCTATGTGTTCACGTCCGAATCCGTGACCGAGGGGCATCCCGACAAGATCGCCGACCAGATCTCCGACGCCGTGCTCGACGCCATCCTCGCCAAGGAGGCTAAGCTCGAGGCACAGGGCTATGTGGACCACAAGGGCGTGCCGGCACTCCTCGAGAACGTCCGCTGCGCATGCGAGACGCTCGTCACCACCGGCTCGGTCATCGTGTCCGGCGAGATCCGCTGCCAAGCCTACGTCGACGTGCAGAAGATCGCCCGCCGCGTCATCGAGCGCATCGGCTACACGCGCGCGAAGTTCGGCTTCGACTCCGAGACCTGCGGCGTCATCAATATGATTCACGAGCAGAGCCCCGACATCGCCCAGGGCGTCGACCAGAGCTTCGATGCTCAGCACGGCGCCGCAGACCCGCTCGACCTCATCGGCGCGGGCGACCAGGGCATGATGTTCGGCTACGCGTCGAACGAGACCTCGACCCTCATGCCCATGCCCCATTATCTGGCGAGCCGCCTGGCCGAGAAGCTCGCCGCGGTGCGCCATGACGGGACGCTGCCGTATCTGCGCCCGGACGGCAAGACGCAGGTGACCGTGCGCTACGAGGACGACCGTCCCGTGGCGGTGGAGACCGTCGTCATCTCCACCCAGCACGCGCCGGAGATCGAGAGCATGGACCACATCAGCGCCGACCTCATCGAGCACGTCATCGCACCCGTCATGGAGGCAGAGGGCATCGCGTGGCGCGACGCGACCATCTACGTGAACCCCACCGGCCGCTTCGTCGTGGGCGGCCCCATGGGCGACACCGGCCTTACCGGCCGCAAGATCATCGTCGACACCTATGGCGGCATGGGCCGTCACGGCGGCGGCGCGTTCTCCGGCAAGGATTGCACGAAGGTCGACCGCTCGGCTGCCTACGCGGCGCGCTGGGTGGCGAAAAACGTCGTCGCGGCAGGGCTCGCCGACCGCTGCGAGGTCCAGCTCGCCTATGCCATCGGCGTGGCGCACCCGCTGTCGCTCATGGTCGAGACGTTCGGCACCGAGCATGTGCCCGTGGCCGACATCGAGCGCGCGATCGAGCAGGTGTTCGACCTGCGCCCGGGCGCGATCATCCGCGACCTCGACCTGCGCCGCCCCATATTCGAGAAGACGGCCGCCTATGGTCACTTCGGCCGCGAGGATCCCGACTTCACCTGGGAGCGCTGCGACCGCGTGGAGGAGCTGCGCGCTGCCTGCGGCAGGTAGGGCGCCCACGCTATGTTTGCCAGCCGGGGCCGGCTTCGCTGCGCGCGGGGCCGGCCCCTTCCCGTTGGTGCCCGGGCGCGCTTCGACGCGCATCTGTCTGCTCGCCGGTGTATGATGCGCAGGGCGTAGGAGCATCGCGCGTCTCGAGGATTTGAGGGGGATGATCGATGATGGACGGACGGACTGAAAGCCTTTTTGCCGCGGACGGCGCTGCGCCTGCCGCCTATGCGTCCGTGGTCGTCGACATTCCCGCCCGCGCCCTCTCCGACCCGTTCGCCTACGAGGTCGCCCCCGCCCTTGCGGGCGATATCGCCGTCGGGTGCGCGGTGCTCGTGGCGTTCGGGCATCGCCCCGCGATCGGTTACGTCGTGGCGCTCGCGGACAGCATTGACGAGCTGCCCGGGGCAGAGGGGCTTGCCGGCAAGCGGATCCGCGCGATCGACGCGGTGCTGACCGAGCCGGTGTGCTCCGCGTATGCCGGGGCCGTGGCCTATTGGATGAGCCGCGAGTACGTGGCGCCGCTCGCCGAGTGCCTGCGCCTCTTTCTGCCGCCCGGCGGCACGCCGCGCCTGCGCCATGCCGCAGACGGAAGCTACGAGCTTGAGCCCCCTGCCGTTCCGGAGGTGCGCGAGCGCGTCGTGTCGCTCACGCCGGCGGCCGCCGATTACCTGCCGCCGGCGCGCGCGGTGCGGCAGCGGCAGCTCATGGAGGCGCTCGCCTGCGGTCCGGTGACGACGCGCGAGCTGAACCTGCTGTATACCGATCTGTCGGCAGCCATCCGCGCCCTCGAGAAGAGAGGCGTCGTCGAGGTGCGCGAGCGCAGGGCCTGGCGCGGCATCGACGACCAGACGACGCTCTCCTCGGCTCGCTCGAGCGCCCCGGCGGCGCTCACGGCCGGTCAGAGCGCGGCGCTGGGCGAGATCGAGCGCGCCGTGGACGACGGGGCGGACGATGTCATCCTCGTCGACGGCGTCACCGGGTCGGGCAAGACCGAGGTCTACCTCGCCGCCATCGAGCACGTGCTCGCCGCGGGGAGGACCGCGATCGTGCTCGTGCCGGAGATCTCGCTCACGGCGCAGACGGTCGGGCGCTTCCGCTCGCGGTTCGGCGGCGCGGTCGCGGTGTTCCACTCGCGGCTGTCGGCCGGCGAGCGGCTCGACCAATGGGATATGGTGCGCACCGGCGCGGCACGCGTCGTCGTGGGGGCGCGCTCGGCGCTGTTCTGCCCGCTGTCCGACCTCGGCCTCATTGTGATCGACGAGGAGCACGAGCAGTCTTACAAGCAGGGGTCGAGCCCGCGCTACCACGCGCGCGAGGTCGCCGCGCAGATGGCGCACCTGGGCGGGTTCCCCTTGGTGCTGGGGTCTGCCACGCCCTCTGCCGAGGCGCTTCACCGCTGCCGGGTGGGGGAGTACCTCGGGCAGCGCTGGTGTCGCGTGGAGATGCCCGAGCGCGCCGGAGCCGGAAGGCTGCCCGATGTCATCGTGGCCGACCTGCGTCGCGAGTTCGCCGGAGGTGCGCGCTCGATCTTCTCGCGGCCGCTGCGCGAGGCGCTGCTCGAGGTCGCCGAGCGCCGCGAGAAGGCCGTGCTTCTGCACAATCGCCGCGGATTCGCCCCGTTCCTCATGTGCCGCGACTGCGGATGCGTGCCCACCTGCAAGCACTGCTCGACGGCGCTCACCTACCACGAGCGGACGCATACCCTCGAGTGCCACACCTGCGGCGCCACCTACCGCGTGCAGCCCTATCCCGCACCCGGTAGCGCCTGCCCCAAATGCGGCAGCCGCTACCTCGCGAAGATGGGCATGGGGACCCAGCAGGTAGAGGATGCCCTGATCGAGCTCATGCCGCCCGAGGCCAAGGTCATCCGCATGGACGCCGACTCAACCCGCGGCAAGGACGCGCACAAACGGCTGCTCGAGGAGTTCGATGCGGCCGAGAGCGCGGTGCTGCTCGGCACGCAGATGATCGCCAAGGGACTCGATTTCCCTGAGGTCACGCTCGTCGGCGTCGTCATCGCGGACTACGCGCTCAAGATGCCGGACTTCCGCGCCTCCGAGCGGGCCTTCGACCTGCTCGAGCAGGTGGCGGGGCGCGCGGGCCGCGGCGAGCGCGCGGGCAAGGTCATCATCCAGACCTACCTGCCCGACGACCCGGTGATCCGCGCCGTCGCCGCGCACGACCGCGCCATCTTCACCTCCCATGACGACGCCGAGCGCGCTGAGGCCCTCTATCCTCCCTATGTGCGGCTGACGAACGTCGTCGTACGCGGTCGGGACGATGCGCGCGTGCGCGCCTACATCGGTGCGGTGGCGCGTGCCGTCATGGATGAGGCCGATGCGCTGGGTGCCGGTGCGGGTACAGGTGAGGAGCCCGTGCGCCTGCTCGGGCCCACGAGCTGCGTCATCGAGCGCGCCAAGGACCAGTACCGCCATCACTTCATCATCAAGAGCGCCCCGGGGCTCGACATCTCGGGGGCGCTCTTCCGCGCCGTCGAGCGGGTGGGGGCCAAGCCGGGCGTGAAGCTGAGCGTGGACGTGGACGCCTACGACTTGATGTAGCGCGCCAGGCTTCGGCAGGTTCGGTGATGCCGGCGCTGGGACGCATCCGAGCACGACGCCTGCGTCGGATACGGGTAAGATAGACCCGTATGACATCAATTCTGAGAAGGAGCCATAACCCATGGAGATCAACGGCATCGTCGTGTCGCCCGACCCGCGCCTGCGCCAGGAGTGCGCCGAGATCGAGGAGATCGACGGCAATATCGAGCGCCTCGCAGAGCAGATGAAGCGCCAGATGTTCGAAAACGGCGGGTGCGGACTGGCGGCCCCGCAGGTCGGCGAGCTCATCCAGCTCGTCGTCATCGATACCGAGTACACCTCGGAGAAGGATTACGACCCCTACGTCCTCATCAACCCGCGCATCGTAGAGACCTCCGACACGACGCGCCCGTTTTCCGAGGGCTGCCTGTCCATCCCGGGCATCAACGTCGAGATCGCGCGTCCCGACCGCGTGGTCGTCGAGGCTTACGACCTGAACGCGGACCTCATTCGCTACGAGGCGGAGGGCGACCTCATGTGCGTATGCCTGCAGCACGAGATCGACCACCTGCACGGCATCACGATGTTCGAGCGGCTCGCTCCCGGTAAGCGCATGGCCGCGATGCACGACTACCAGGAGGCCCTCGCCCATGGCGCCAAGCCGGGCGAGACGTCCTAGTGATGCGCGCGCAGCGCCCCGTTCGGGGCGCTGCGGCCCTGAGGTGGGAGGATGTTCCCGAGTCGTCGAAAGGAGGCGCGCATGCGCGTCGTGTTTATGGGAACCCCGTCGTTTTCGGTCCCGTCGCTGCGTCATCTCGCCGCCGCCCATGAGGTGGCGCTCGTCCTCACGCGCCCCGATGCCGTGCGCAGCCGCGGCAAGAAGCTCGAGCCCTCGCCGGTGAAGACGGCCGCCCTCGAGCTCGGGTTACCCGTCGTGGAGGCGAAGCGCATGACGCCGGAGGTGCTCGAGGCGCTGCGAGCCGCGAAGGCCGATGTCTTCTGCGTCGCCGCTTACGGCTGCATCCTGCCCGATGAAGTGCTTACCATGGCGCCGCTCGGCTGCGTGAACGTGCACGCGTCGCTTTTGCCGCGTTGGCGCGGCGCGGCGCCGATCCAGCGCTCGATCCTTGCGGGCGACGAGTGCACCGGCGTCTCCATCATGCGCATCGGGCACGGGGTGGATACCGGGGCGTATTGCGCGCAGGCGAGCTGCACGGTCGCGGGCAAGACCGCCGACGAGCTGACCTGCGAGCTCGGGGAGCTGGGCGGCAAGCTTCTGACAGATACCCTTCCCGCCATCGCCGACGGCTCTGCGACCTGGACCGAGCAGGACGAGAGCCTCGTGACCCATGCGCCCAAGATCGAGAAGGCCGAGCTCATGCTCGACCCGGCAGCGACGGTCGTCGATAACGCCCGGCGCATCCTCGCCTCCTCCGATGCGGCGCCGGCGCGCTGCGTCGTCTGTGGCAAGGCGCTTCGCGTGCTCGCGGCTGCGCCCGCTGGGGGCGTGACGGCACCTGCGGCCGGCAGGTTCGCCAAGACGGGCAAGCGCGTGCTGCTCGGCTGCGCGGATGGCGCGCTCGAGCTTGTGAGCGTGAAGCCCGACGGCAAGCGCGCCATGGATGCGAGCGCGTGGGCCGCTGGTCTGCGCGAGGCCGACGGGCTGTGGGAGAAGCTCTCGTGAGCAAGCTTTCGCCTGCACGTCGGGCGGCGTTGGAGGCGCTCGTTGCCGCCGACCGCGACGGCGCCTACGTGCGCGAGGTGCTGAGGGATGCGGCGCGCATGCGCGCACTCGACG
Source organism: Collinsella tanakaei (assembly GCF_016902615.1). Taxonomy (GTDB): domain Bacteria; phylum Actinomycetota; class Coriobacteriia; order Coriobacteriales; family Coriobacteriaceae; genus Collinsella; species Collinsella tanakaei_A. The sequence continues at coordinate 2,276 of NZ_JACJMB010000021.1, read as the reverse complement.
CGCGCGACCGCGGGCTCGCCCTGCGGCTCGCCTTGGGCGCCACGGCGGCATCGGGCACCCTTGACGAGGCGCTCGATCGCTATCTGTCCCGCCCGAAGAGGGTGGCGCCCCGCGTGCGCTGGGCGCTTCGCATCGCCGCCTTCGAGCTGCTGTATCTCGGCACCTCGCCGGAGGTTGCGGTGAGTCAGGGCGTGGAGCTCGTGCGCTCCTGCGCGCGCAGCGCGAGCGGTCTGGCGAACGCGGTGCTGCGGCGCGTCGCGGACGGGCGCGCCTCGTTTCTCGCGGCGGATGACGTCGATGCGTCTCTGCTTGATGAGGTCCGCCTCGCTCGCAGGGGCGGTCTGCCCCAGTGGCTGGTGCATGCCGTGCGCGAGGCGAGCGGGGATGCGGCCGCATCAGGGCTGGTTGCATGCGAGTTCGAGCCCGCGCCCATCGCCGTGTGCCTGAATCCCCGCGTCGAGGAGATCGCGGGCATAGGCGGGCACGCGGTGGATGGTATTCCCGGCTGTGTTGCCGACGTGGACGGTCCCGCGCTGCTGGCGTCGGGGGCCCTGGCGCACGGAGACGCCGTCGTGTCGGATGTGAGCGCGCAGCGCGTGGCAGCCGCTGCCGTCCGTCCGGGAAGCTGCCTTGAGATCGGTGCCGGACGCGGTACGAAGACGTTTATGATCGCTGCCGGCGCGGTGCGTGCGAACCTTACCCGTGAGCACGTGGCCGTCGAGCTCAGCGCCGGCAAGTGCGCCGCCAACCGCGCGCGCCTGGAGGCGGCCGGGCTTGCCGCGGGTGTGCGCATCGTGGCAGGCGACGGCTGCGAGCTCGAGAGCGTTTTGGCACCGCTCGACGCGGAGGCGGGGGAGTGCCGTCGCTTCGATACGGTGCTTATCGATGCGCCCTGCTCGGGCACGGGTACGATGCGTCGGCATCCGGAGATCCCCTGGCGGCTCGAGGCGGACGATGCCCTGCGAGTGCTGCCCGAGCTGCAGGTGAGCCTGCTGGCTGCGGCGGCGAACCGCGTCGCGGCGGGCGGTGTGCTCATATACGCCACCTGCTCGGTGCTCGCTTCTGAAAACGAGCGGGTCATCGAGGCGTTTCTCGCAACGGACGCGGGCAGGCGCTTTTCTGCCGTCGAGTCGGCGTGCCAGACGATGCCCGCACCGGGTGCCTACGACGGCCACTTCATGGCGATCATGCAGGCCGGCGCGTAAGGTTTCTAAGTATCGGGGACGGGTGTCCTCTGGGGGGACGGGGTGGTACCGTCAAGATTCTTGCGCACTTTCCGACAGCCCCTAGGCCCGCCGTCCGGTGCGGTTACTCGTCCAGCAGCGTCACGTCCAGGTAGCGGCGGGAGCCCCACTCGCTCTCGGCGACGTACTTGAGCCTGGCGGTCACGAGCATAAGGGCGGACCTCCCGTCGGGGAAGGTGCCCACCACGCGGGTGCGCCTGCGAATCTCCCGGTTGAGGCGCTCTATGGCGTTGTTGGTGCGTATGCGCCGCCAGTGCTCACGCGGGAAGCGCGTGTAGGTCAGGGTCTCCGCGTACCCCTCGCGGACGACCTTGGCGGCCTCCCCGAGCTTTGACGCCTCCAGCTCGGACGCGACCTCGAGCGCCTTGGCCTCGGCCGCCTCGCGCGACTCCATGGCGTGGACGGCCTTCAGCATCGCGGCGACCCTCGGCCGCTTGGACTTGGGCACCCTGGCCAGCACGTTGCGGTAGAAGTGGACCGTGCAGCGCTGGTAGGCGGCCCCCGGGAACACCTCGGCGATCGAGCCGACCATGCCGGCCGCCTTGTCGCCGGTGAACATCCTCACGCCGCGCAGGCCTCGGGACTTCAGCCACGAGAGGAACTCCCGCCAGCACTCGGTCGACTCCGTGAATCCCTCGGCCGCGCCGATGACCTCGCGGTAGCCGTCGTCGTTGACGCCTATGGCCACCATCACGGCCACGTTCTCGTAGGAGCCACCCCACGACCTTTTGAGGTAGATGCCGTCGACGTAGACGTAGGGGTACGCCCGGTCGAGCGGGCGGTTGCGCCACTCCTCGACGGACGCGAACGCCCTCTCGTTCAGCTTGGAGACGGTTGACGCCGACACGGACGATCCCCACAGGATCTCGGAGACGTCCTCGATCCTGCGCGTCGAGACGCCCGCGAGGTACATCTCGATCATCGCCTCCTCGACCGAGGTCTCGCGGCGGCGGTAGCGCTCGATGATGGCCGTCGTGAACCTCATGCCCTTGAGCTTGGGCATGCGGATCGTCACCTCGCCGGACGACGTGG
>NZ_JACJMB010000003.1 GCF_016902615.1 Collinsella tanakaei | reverse complement strand
GGATGGGATCGCGGCGCCGTATCCCAATCCGCCGAGCGACCCGCCTCGGCTCGCCGGTAGGGGCGATACGGCTCGATTCACATGGAGATGCCGCCGGGCGCTTTTGCGTGTGACACAATGGGGAGGCTCCCGCTTCCGCGCGCCGCGGCGCGGGATGCCGTATTCGTGATGCGGACTCGCACGTGGGGGAGAAGGGGACATGCCGCGCATCTTCAATATCCAGCGGTTCTCGACGCATGATGGGCCGGGCATCCGCACGACCGTGTTCTTCAAGGGCTGCCCGCTCGCGTGCGCGTGGTGCCACAACCCCGAGTCGCAGGCGGCCTCGCCCGAGCTCATGGTGGATGCCGACCGCTGCGTCTCGTGCGGCTCCTGCGTCCCCGCGTGCCCGGAGCACGCCATCTCGCGCGACGGGGAGGGCCGCATCGTGACCGACCGCGACCGCTGCGCCGCCTGCGGCGCCTGCGCGGACGCGTGCCCAGCCGGCATCCGCGAGATCGCGGGCGACCTGCAGCTGCCCGTGCGCGACCTCGTGCGGCGCCTGCTCGCCGACCGCATGTTCTTCGAGCGCTCGGGCGGCGGGGTCACGCTGTCGGGCGGGGAGTGCCTGGCGCAGGACGTCTCGTATCTGGAGGAGCTCTGTCGCACGCTGCACGGCGAGGGCGTGCACGTGGCCGCGGACACCTGCGGCCTCGCCCCGCGCGAGACCGTCGAGCGGCTGCTGCCGTTCGTCGACCTGTGGCTCTATGACGTGAAGGCGCTCGACGATGAGGTCCATCGCCGCTACACGGGGCACGGCAACGCGCCCATCCTGGCGAACCTCGAGTATCTGGCGGATCGCGGCGCGACGCTCAACGTCCGGGTGCCCGTGGTGCGGCCCGTGAACGACGGCGAGCGGGATATCGCCGCGCTCGCCGCCTATGTAAGGAATCGTATCGGCGACGTGCGCGTCAGCCTGCTGCCGTATCATACTGCAGGTAACGGAAAGTACCGGAGGCTGGGCAGGCAGGTGGACGCCCGCGCGTTCGCCGTGCCCGCCGCCGAGCACATGGAGCGCCTGCGGCAGATATGCATCGGGCAGGGGCTCACCGACGTGGAAATCGGGGGGTAGGGGACTCGCCATGGCAGAACAGATGATGACGGGCTCGGCGACAGCCGAGGGAGGCTTCGCGTGCAGGGGGCTCGACGCCATCGAGGCGGCGCTCGCCCGCGTGCGCGCGCATGCGGCGCCGACGCGCATGACGTCGCACGCCACCTGGGAGGACGACCGCGGCATGAACGACCGCGTGAAGCGCCTGCGCCACCAGTCCGAGACGACCCAGCCTTACCTCGACATGGAGCGCGCCCTGATCGAGACCGAGACCTACCTGGCCCATGAAGGGACGGTTTCCACGCCGGAGCTGCGCGGCATGGTGCTGCGCGACTACTTCGCGAAAAAGACGATCTCCATCGAGCCCGGCGAGCTGATCGTGGGCGAGAAGGGGCGCGGCCCCCAGGCGGCGCCGACCTTCCCGGAGCTGTGCTGCCACACGCTCGAGGACATGCACAACATGAACGACCGCGAGCAGGTGAGCTTCCGCGTGACCGATGACGACCTCGCGGCGCAGGCCGACATCGTCATCCCGTACTGGAGGCACCGCGCGAGCCGCGAGAAGATCATGCGCGCCCAGACGCCCGCCTGGCACGATGCGTTCGAGGCGGGCATCTTCACGGAGTTCTACGAGCAGCGCGCCGGCGGCCATACGTGCCTGGGCTCCGAGCGCGGGGCGCACGCGGGCTTCGACGAGATCCGCGCCGACATCCGGGCGGCCATCGACGCGCTCGACTACATGGCCGACGACCATGCCGTCGCCAAGCGCGACGAGCTTTCCGGCATGCTCATCGCGCTCGATGCGGTGACGGTGCTCGCCGAGCGCTACGCCGAGCTCGCCTTGTCGCTCGCCGAAGCCGAGCCCGACCTCGTGCGCGCGGCGGAGCTCTCGCAGATCGCGGAGAACTGCCGGGTCGTGGCGCACGGCCGCCCGCGGACCTTCTGGCAGTGGATCCAGCGCTACTGGTTCATCCACCTGGCCGTCACGAGCGAGACGAACCCGTGGGACGCCTACACGCCCGGCAGGCTCGACCAGCACCTGATTGGCTACTTCCGCGCGGACCTCGCCGCCGGCACGCTCGACCGCGACCGGGCGCTCGAGCTGCTCGAGTGCCTGTGGGTGAAGTTCAACAACCAGCCCGCGCCGCCGAAGGTGGGCGTCACCCTCAAGGAGAGCGGCACGTACAGCGATTTTGCGAACATCAACACGGGCGGCATCGCGCCCGACGGCACCGACGGCGTGAACGAGGTGTCCTACCTCATCTTGGACTGCATGGACGAGATGATGTTCATCCAGCCCAACTCCAACGTGCAGATCTCGCGCAAGACGCCGCGCCGCTTCCTCGTGCGCGCCTGCGAGGTGGCGCGCGCCGGCTGGGGGCAGCCGGCGTTCTACAACACCGAGGAGATCGTCGACGAGCTGCTCGCGGCGGGCAAGAGCCTCGCCGACGCGCGGCGCGGCGGCGCCTCTGGCTGCGTGGAGACGGGCTGCTGGGGCTATGAGGCCTATCCGCTGACCGGGTACTTCAACCTGCCGAAGATCCTCGAGATCACGCTGAACGACGGCGTCGACCCCAGAAGCGGCAAGCTGATCGGCCTGCGCACGGGAGATGCGCGCGCGTTCGGCAGCTACGATGAGCTTTTCCGCGCCTATCTCGCGCAGATGCGCCACTTCATCGACATCAAGGTGCGCGGCTCGAACGTCAACACCCAGATCTGCGCGCGCGAGAACCCCGTGCCGTTCATGTCGCTCATGACGGAGGACTGCATCGCGCGCGGCGAGGACTACAATGCCGGCGGCGCGCGCTACAACACCACCTACCTGCAGGGGGTGGGCATCGGCTCCATCACCGACGCGCTGGCCTCGCTCAAGTACAACGTGTTCGACGAGCGCCGCGTCACCATGGCCGAGATGCTCGATGCGCTCGCGACGGATTTCGCGGGCGACGCGGGCGCGCGCATCCGGGGCATCTGCGCGCGCAGGACGCCGAAGTACGGCAACGACGACGAGTACGCCGACGCCATCATGCGCGAGGTGTTCGAGGCGTTCCGCGACTATGTGACGGGCCGCCCCAACATGCGCCGCGGCGAATGGCGCATCGACATGCTGCCCACCACGTGCCATATCTACTTCGGCGAGGTGACGGGAGCCTCGCCGTCGGGGCGGCGCGCCGGCGAGCCGGTGAGCGACGGCATCTCGCCGGAGGCGCATGCCGACACGGCGGGCCCCACCGCCGTGATCGCGTCGTGCGCGAAGATGGACCACGCGTCGACCGGCGGCACGCTGCTGAACCAGAAGTTCGCGCCCGGCGCCATCGAGGGCGAGCGCGGCCTCGCGAACCTTGCGGACCTCGTGCGCACGTACTTCGATATGGGCGGGCACCATATCCAGTTCAACATCGTCGACCGCTCGACGCTCATCGACGCGCGCGAGCATCCCGAGAACTACCGCGACCTCATCGTGCGCGTGGCCGGGTTCTCGGAGAAATGGTGCAATCTGGGGCGCGACCTGCAAGACGAGATCATCAACCGCACGGAGCAGACGTTCTAGGCGCGCCTGCGGCGCGCCGCGAGAGGAGACGACATGGCGAAGGAATTGGCACTGATCGGCTGCGGCAACATGGGCAGCGCGATCGCGAAGGGCATCGTGGGCGCGGGACTCATCGCGCCTTCGGATATCGTGGTGGCCGACGTGATGGAGGCCGCGCAGCAGCGGCTCGCCGCCGAGCTCGGCTGCGCGGGCACCTGCGACAACGCCGCGGCGGTGAGCGGGGCGAGGATCGTGCTCATCGCGGTGAAGCCGCAGTATCTCGACGACGTGGTGCGCGGGTTCGCGGGCAGCGTGGCCGACGGCGCGCTCGTGGTGTCCATCGCCGCCGGCGTGACGCTGGAGCGCCTGGAGGGCCTGCTTGGGTCGCAGCGCAAGATCGTGCGCGTCATGCCGAACCTGCCCGCGATGGTGCTTGCCGGCATGAGTTCGCTCACGCCGAACGCAAACGTCTCGGCTGACGAGATCGCGCACGTGAAGGAGCTCTTCGAGAGCTTCGGGCGCGCCGAGATCGTGCCGGAGCACCTGATCGACGCGGTGATCGCGGCATCGGGCAGCTCGCCTGCCTACGTGTGCGTCTTTATCGAGGCGCTCGCCGACGCGGCCGTGGCCGAGGGCATGGCGCGCGCCCAGGCCTACACCTTTGCCGAGCAGGCGGTGCTGGGTACGGCCAAGTATCTGCTCGAGACGGGCATGCACCCCGCGCAGCTGAAGGACATGGTGTCGTCGCCCGCGGGCACGACCATCGAGGCCGTCGCGGCGCTCGAGGCAGGCGGCTTCCGCGCGGCGGTGATCGACGCGGCGCGCGCCGCTGCCGCCAAGAACCGCGCGATGTAGGTTTCTGACACCGCGGGCGACGCACGTTTCCTACAGGGGAGCGTGCGTCGCCTTTTTGGAAGGGGAGGGTCGATGGCTCGCACGCTCTATCTGGTCCGTCACGGGCGGACCATGTTCAACGACAAACGGATCATCCAGGGATGGTGCGACTCGCCCCTCACCGTCGAGGGCGTCGAGCAGGCGCGCCGCCTTAAGGCGTATTTCCGCCACGAGGGCATCGCGTTCGACCATGTGTACGCCTCGACGCTCGGGCGCGCTCGCCAGACGGCGGAGCTCGCCTCGGATCTGCCTTGTGTCTGCGTGGACGGTCTGCGCGAGTGGTTCTTCGGGGCGTACGAGGCCGAGCGCATCGAGCTCATGCCGCCGCGCCCCTGGGGCGACTTCTTCTGCCAGTTCGGTGGCGAGAGCCAAGATGCGGTCCGCGAGCGCATGAGTGCCACGCTCACCGACATCATGAGCCGACCGGGGCACGAGTGCGTGCTCGCGGTGTCGTCGGGGTCCTCGTGCCGCGAGTTCTTCGCGCGCTGGGTGTCCGATGCGGACGTCTACCGGGCGGGTGTCGCCGGCAACTGTTCCATCATGCGCTTCACCTTCGACGGAGCTGCCTTTACGTTCGAGGACCTGATCGACGCAGACCAACAGCAGCGCGCGCTCGAGAGCTGAGCGCACATGCGCCCACCCGTGCGTGGTCATCTTGTGGTGAGCGGCGCCCATTTTTAGAAAAATCGACAAGCCCCCTTTTGCGCCAGGCGTGCGCGGATATATACTCGGATGCGTAGTGCAAACGTTTGCATACTGCGGAAACGATGAGCATATGAGATGGGGGCGCATATGGTGGGCGCGCAGCAAAGGTCTTTCGGGTTTCGGTGCGGGCAGATGGTCGTCGGCCTGCTATTCATCGGCGCCGGCATCGCGCTCGCCAAGTGCACGGCGACCGGCACCTCGCCCATCTCGTGCATCCCCGCCGTCATGACCGAGATCTGCGCGCGTTACGACCTGCCGCGCATCTCGCTCGGCATGTTCTCGTTTTTGTTCAACGCGCTGCTGCTCGCAGGTGAGATCGCCCTGCTGCGCGGCAAGGTCAGCCCGAAGATCTTCCTGCAGCTCGTCCCGCTGGCGGTCATGACGGTGTCCATCGATATCTGGGCGATCCCGTTCGGGATGCTGCCGCTCGACGGCTACCTTATCAGCCTGGTGGCGCTGCTCGTGTCGGTCGTCTTCATGTCCGTCGGCGTATTCCTCGAGGTCGATGCTGACGTGCTCGCGGTGCCGGGCGACGAGTTCGTCAAGGTGCTCGCGCAGGTGACCGGCGAGCCGTTCTCGGTCATCAAGACCACGTTCGACTGCTCGCTCATGGCGTTTTCCGCCTCGCTGTCCCTCATGCTGCTCGAGGGCCTGTTCGGCGTGCGCGAGGGGACGGTCGTGAACGCCATGCTCGTCGGCATCTTCATCGGTCTTTGGCGGCGCCTGTTCGGCCGCGAGACGGGACCGAAGACGGCTCAGGAGGCCGAGGCCCACGCCATGCTCGAGGAGGCGTTCGAGGAGTAGGCGAGGGCGGGTGCCGTATGCGACAGGGGCGATGTCGCGCGCAGGGTTTGGTGGTACCCCTGCGCGCGACATCGCCCCTGTTCTGTTCTAACGAGCTGAAGACGCGCTCCCCGGAGGAAGCGCGCGTCGCCTCCGTTACTTGGCGATGCGGTGGATGAACAGGCCACTGCGCAGCTTCGGCTCGAACCAGGTCGACTTCGGCGGCATGAGCAGGCCCGCATCCGCCACGGCGAGCAGCTGGTCGATGGAGGTCGCGCACATCGAGAAGGCGACGCCCTCCGTACCTGCACGGCGCTCGAGCTCCTCGATACCGCGGATGCCGCCCACGAAACTGATGCGCGGATCGCCGCGCACGTCTTCGATACCGAGAATCGGTGCGATGAGGTGGTCCTGCAGCATCGAGACGTCGAGCGCGGCCACGGGGCCCGCCGCCGCAGCCGTCGCGGTAAGCTCTTCGGTGGGCTCCAGGCGCCACCAGCGGCCGTCGGTGTACATCCCGATTACCCCGGCGCGCTCGGGCGTGACGGCGCTTTCCGCGGGTGTCACCTCGAAGCCGGCTGTGCGCACGCGCTCGATGAGGCCGTCGGCGTCGAGGCCCGCCCGGTCGGCGACGACGCGGTTGTACGGCAGGATGGTGAGCTGGCTTGCCGGGAACAGCACGGCGAGGAAGAAGTTGAATGGCTCCTTGCCGGTGAGCGTGCCGGCTTCGCGCGCCTCGTCGCGCATGGCCTGGGCGACCTTCACCGCCGAGGCGGTGCGGTGGTGCCCGTCGGCGATGTAGGCGCACGGCACCTTCTCGAACATGGCGTGCAGGGCCTCGACGGCCTCCGGGCGGGCGATCTCCCACACGGTCTGGCGCACGCCTTCGTCATCTGTGAAATCGTAGAGCGGCGTGGCGGTTTTCGCCGCGCCGATGATGATGTCCAGCACGGGCTGGTCGCGATAGGTGAGGAAGATCGGGCCGGTCTGGCAGCCCAGGGCGCGGATGTGCTCGATGCGGTCGCGCTCCTTCTCCGCGCGGGTGAGCTCGTGGCGCTTGATCGTGCCGTCCTCGTACCCATCCACCGCGCACACGCCCACGACGCCGGTCTGGGAGCGCCCGTCCATCGTCAGCTCGTAGATGTAGTAGGAGCGGTTGCCGTCGGCGATGTAGGTGCCGTCGTCGATACGCTCGCGCAGAAGATCGGCGCCGCGTGCGTAGACCTCGGGGGCGTACATATCCTGCTCGGGCGGGAACTGCGTCTCGGGGCGGTCGATGTTCAGAAACGACAGCGGGCGGTCGGCCACGTAGGCGGCCGCCTCGGCGCGGTCGAAGACGTCGTAGGGCAGCGCCGCGACCTCGGCGGCATGCTCGGGGACGGGACGGATGCAGGGGAAGGGGAGAACGCGCATGGCGTGCCTTTCACACGTGGGTTGCCATATGAGTGCCATGATAGCGTATGGGGTCGCTCCGCCCGGCGCGAGGCGCGATCGGGGCGTCCGCCTGTCGGCCCGCATGAGAGGGCGGGCCGACAGGCGGGGACGAGAGCGTGCCCGGGGCGTGCGGCTTGCGGATGCGCCGGGTACCTACCACAGCGTGCGCTCGAGCAGGCTCGTGAGGACCCGCTCGACGCGCTCGATATCGGCTTTCGGCACGAATTCGTTCGGCTTGTGGGCAAGCGCGAGCGAGCCGGGGCCGTAGGAGGCGCAGGTGCGGTTCGCGCAGCGCCCGGCGATCACGGCGGTGTCGGTGTAGCCGGTGAAGAAGCCGATGGGGGCGGGGGTCCCGCAGTCCTCGGCGACGCGCGAGAGGACGGCTACGAGCGCGGAGGCCGGGTCGCGCTCGATGGCGGGGCGGTCGCCGGTGACGACATAGGTGCCCCGCACGCCGGGAACCGCCGCCTCCGCCTTGGCGATGCCGTTCTCGACGATGGCGCGCGCCGCCGCGGTGTCGGTCGGCGGGACGAGGCGCATGTCGATCCAGACCGTGCAGGCGTCCGGCACGACGTAGGGCTGGTAGCCTCCGGTGATCTGGCCGAACGTGACCGTCGCGGGGCCGAGCTCGGGATGTGCGGGCAGCTTCGCGAACGCGTGGCGGATGCGCGCGATCGCCTCGGCCATGGCGGCGATGGCGTCCGCGCCCTGCCAGGGTTGGCTCGCGTGCGCCGTCACGCCGTGCATGGTGAGCTCGAACCAGGTGCGTCCCTTGTGCGCCACCTGGATCTGCCCGTCGGTGGGCTCGGTGTCGAGCACCCATTCGTCCGCGCCGACCCAGCCCGCCTCGATGGCGGCCTCGGCGCCCCGCATCTGGTCCTCCTCGTCCACCGTGCAGATGAGCGAAAAGCCGCGACGGGGCAGCTCGCCGCGCGCGGCGATGTCGCACAGTAGCGAGAAGAGGGCGGACAGCGCGCAGGCAAGACCGCCTTTCATATCGCAGGCGCCGCGTCCGTAGAGGCGCCCGTCGCGCTCGAGGGCGGAAAGGGCCCCGATGCCCTCGTCCCAGCCATCGCCGAGCGTCACGGTGTCCATATGGCAGATGTAGACGAGGCGGCTCTCGTCGGTGCGGCCGGGCACGGTGACCATGAGGTTGCGCCTGCCGGGCGCAACCTCGAGCTCCTCTGTGGCGATGCGGGCCGCCAGATCGGCAGGCAGAAGCTCCCGGGCCTGCTCGACCATCGCCAAGATGTGCCGCTCGATCTCATCCTCATAGGCTCCCGGATCCGAGCTGTCGATGCGTACGAGCTCGGCTGCGAGCTCCCAAGCCGATTTCATGGGCTGCGCTTCCCTTCGCGTCTTTGTCCCTGTCCTTTGGCAGTGACGATGTGGCACCTGGAAACCCCGTCCCCGATGGAGACATGTCTCCATCGGGGACGGGGTAGTTTGAGGACATCGTAATACGGGCGCGGCTATTTGATGACGCGGACGCGGTAGATCGCGGGAATGCGCTTCAGCGCCTCGATGGTGGAGGTCTCGAGGTGCTCGTCGGTGTCGAACATCGTGTAGGCGTTCTCGCCGGCGCTCTCGTTCACCATGCGCTGCACGTTGGCGTTGTCGTCGGCGAGGATCCGGGTGATCTGGCCGATCATGTTCGGCACGTTAGCGTGCAGGCAGGCGATGCGCGACGCGGCGCGCGCCTTGCCCATGGAGCAGGCGGGGTAGTTGACGGAGTGCGCGATGTTGCCGTTCTCCAGGTAGTCCTTGAGCTCGGAGATGGCCATGTCGGCGCAGTTCGCCTCGGCCTCGCCCGTGCCCGCGCCCGAGTGCGTGGTGATGAACGTGTTGGGCATGAGCACGGTCTTGGGCGTGGCGAAATCGCAGGCGAACCAGGAGAGCTGGCCGGTGTGCAGGGCGGTGTCCACGGCGTCCTCGTCGACGATGGTCTCGCGCGCGAAGTTGACGAGCACGGCGCCGGGCTTCAGCAGGGCGAGCTGCTCGGTGGAGATCATGCCCACGGTATCGGCCTTGCTCGGCACGTGGAGCGTCAGGTAGTCGCAGCCGCGGCAGAGGTCCTCGAGCGTGCCCACGCGCTGGACGTTCTGCGAGAGCGCCCAGGCGTGCTCGACGGAGATGAACGGGTCGTAGCCATAGACGTCCATGCCCAAATCGACGCAGGCGTTGGCGACCTTGGAGCCCACGTTGCCCAGACCGATCACGCCGACGCGCTTGCCCTTGAGCTCGTGGCCGACGAAGGCCTTCTTCGCCTTCTCGGCGTTCACGAGGATGTTCGGGTCGTCGGCATGGTCGCGCACCCACGCCATGGACTGGACGATGCCGCGGCTGGAGAGGATCATCATGGCGATGACGATCTCCTTCACGGCGTTGGCGTTCGCGCCGGGGGAGTTGAACACGACGACGCCCTGCTTGGCGTACTCCTCGATGGGGATGTTGTTCACGCCGGCGCCGCAGCGGGCGATGGCGCGAATGGACTCGGGCAGCTCGTAGCCGTGCAGGTCGGTCGAGCGCATGAGGATGGCGTCGGCGTCGGCGGTCTCGTCGACGAACTCGTAGCCCTCTCCGAACTCGACGTCGCCGTCGCGCGTGATGTCGTCGATGGTCTTGATGTAGCGCATGGGAAGCTCCTATCGATGGATGCGGATGCGCGCCGCGCGCGCCTGCGCACGGCGGTTCTCGTAAGGTTGTTCGGGTGGGTGCGTAACGGACGGTCTGGGGCGGCTCGCCGCACGCAGGAGGGATGGCCCGCGGCGCGCGGGCTAGAGAGATCGCGCGGACGGGGCGTGCTCGGCCTCGAAGGAGCGCATATAGGAGACGAGCGACTCGACGGCGCCCATGCTGACCGCGTTGTAGATGCTCGCGCGCATGCCGCCCACGAGGCGGTGGCCGCCGACGCCGACGATGCCGCGCTCGGCGGCACCCGCTACGAAGGCGGCGTCGAGATCAGCGTCGCCGCAGGTGAACGTGACGTTGGCGATGGAGCGCGACGAGGGCTCGGCGGTGCCGCGGAACAGCGCGCTGTCGTCGAGCACGCGGTAGAGGAGCTCTGCCTTCGCGCGGTTGCGCTCCTCCATGGCGCGCAGGCCGCCGGTCTGCTCGATCCAGGCGAAGACCTTGCCGCACAGGTAGATGCCGAAGGTGTTGGGGGTGTTCAGCATGGACCCCTTGTCCGCCTGGGTGCGGAAGTTAAGGTAGCTCGGGCAGATGGGGAGCGCGGGGCCGTCGGCGATGAGGTCCTCACGAACGATGATGACGGTCACGCCCGCGGGGCCGGCGTTCTTCTGCGCGCCGGCGTAGATGAGCCCGTAGCGCTCGACGTCGAGCGGGAGGGACAGAAAGCAGCTCGAGACGTCGGCTACGAGCGGGACGTCGCCCGTATCGGGCAGCTCGCGGTACATCGTGCCGAAGATCGTGTTGTTCTGGCAGATGTGGACGTAGTCGAGGTCACCGGCGGCGCAGCGCTCAGCGACCGGCGCCAGGTCCGGAATGCGGTCGAAATGCGTGTCCTCGCTCGTGGCGAGCAGCTCGGCCTCGCCGTAGCGCGCAGCCTCCTGCCAGGCCTTTTTCGCGAAGTTGCCCGACACCACGTAGCCGGCGCGCCCGTAGCGCATGAGGTTCATCGGGATGGCGGCGAACTCGAGTGTGGCGCCGCCCTGCAAGAAGAGCACGCGATAGGTGTCGGGGATGCTCAGGATGCGGCGCAGGCAGGCTTCCGTCTCGTCATATATCTGCTGGTAGGTGGCGGAGCGATGGCTCATCTCCAGCACGGACATACCGCAGCCGCGATAGTCCATGAGCTCGGCTGCCACGTCAGCGAGAACGCTTTCGGGCAGTGCCGCCGGGCCTGCTGAGAAGTTGTGCACACGCGCCATATCGAGGGCCTCCGTACCAGTCTTTAGGGCTTGTGCCTCCCCACTCTAGCATAGGGGTCCATACAAGCCGCAATCCTTAACCTGCCCGAAATCTCACCGCGGTATGCATGCGCTTCCGAAAAATGTGCGCGTTTTCGATGGCATATGCACGACGGCGGCGCGCAGGGTCGCATATCATGCGCGTGGGCGCTACAATAACGTTCAACTTGAGCTTTAAGGATGAGGGGGCCACGGCATGGCGACGTACGTCACATCTGATGCGCACGGGCACGCCCGCGCGCTCGACCGTGCGCTGGAGCGGGCGTCGCTTACCCGCGACGACACGCTGTACGTACTCGGTGACATGATCGACCGCGGGCCGGACCCAGTCGGCGTGATGAGGATCGTCCGCGCTATGCCGAACGTCCATGTCCTCATGGGCAACCACGAGAGCATGATGCTTGACGCGCTCGCGGGCGGGGGGCAGGCCGACATCCTCACCTGGGAGATGAACGGCGGCTATACGACCGCGAGTGGCCTCGACGCGCTTGCGCGCGAGGAGTACCTCGAGCTCGTGGAGTGGGTGGGGTCGCTGCCGCTCTTCGACATGGTGGAGGTCGCGGGCAGGATATACGTGCTCGTGCACGCGGGCATCGACGCGCTCGAGCTGCGCGGCTACCTGGCCACGGCGGGCTATGACCCCGAGCTCGGCTACAGCCACGTGCCCGCCGACGTGATGCGCGCCGGTCTGTCCGAGCAGGCGGTCGAGGACCTGCTGTGGATCCGCGGCGATTTCTGGGGCGAGCCGACCGGGTTGGTGAACGCGTGCGGCAAGGGCCCTGTCGTCATCGCGGGCCACACGCCCACGGTGCTGCTCGCGCGCTATGCGAACGGTATGAGCCGCCGCGTGCTCGACGAGGACGGCCGCGCCTGCATGGTCGAGGTCGGCGCGAGCTGGGACACCTTCGGGGTGGCGGACCGCATCGACATCGACTGCTCCGCTGCAGCCGGCGCGCCCGCCGGGCGCGTGGGCATCCTGCGCCTCGACGACCGCCGCATCTTCTACGGCGAGATCGAAGATAACGACTAGAATTGCGCCGATTGCGGGCCTGCCTTTTGGGGCGCCTCGGGGTGCGGAGGGTTTGCGCCCGCCAGCTGCTCGCTGTCGACGGTTTTAGGCGCTCCTCCGGGCGAACGTGTGAGGAGGGGGTCAGGGCGAAGGCCGCCAACTGGGATTTTGAACGCTTGCAAGGTGCCTGCCCACGCGGTGCGCCCGGCGGCGCGCCTAATATCGAAAATGCGGAGCAGTTCGGTGCCGTCGGGCAACCGCCGGGGTGGGGGACGCCCGTGGGCGATAGGCGGCATCTCGGGGAAATGCCGTTCAAATTATCCCGCGCCCGCAGGCGCTGTGTCGGACGCCCGGGACCGTCGGGGCGAAAGCCGGCTCGATCGCGGTTCAGAATATGCGAAAGGCCCCGCAAGCGCCGTTCGCGCCGGCATCTGCCGCCCCTCGCCGCGCGGCTACTTCTCGGCGCCCGCGCGCCGGATGTCCTCGATGGCGGCGAAGGGGTCGAGGTCCTGTGCGATATGGTGGCGGATGCGCACGTATTGCCAGATGAGCAGGGCGAGCAGCAACACCATGACACCGAGGTAGCTCACCACAGCGCCGGTGAGGCCGAACAGGTTGACGAGGACGAGCGGGGCTGCCACCGAGGCGGCGAGTGCGATGAGGTAGAGGCGCATGACGTCGCCGGCGCGCCGGAGCACCGTCACGATGGCGTAGAGGAAGTCGATGGCCGCCGTGACGCCGCCCGCGCACACCATGAGGTAGGCGAGGGGTCGGAACCGCTCGAAATCGATGCCGTACATGAAGCTCATGAGCGGGATGCCGAGCCATCCCATGAAGACGGCGGTCGCGAGCGTGAGGGCCACGATCACCGCCATGACCGCCACGACGATAAGGTCGAAGCGGCGGCGCTTGCGCGGGTTCGCCCAGATGCTCGCCAGGCGCAGCAGCTGGGGCTTGTAGATGAACCCGGTCGAGAGCAGGATGCCCTGGGCGGGGAAGTACAGCGCGTTGAAGTAGAGCTGGTTGTCGTAGGCGATGGCGCCCTCCATCACGAACTTCGGCATGCTCTCGATGAGGTTGAAGATGAACAGCGCGGCGAACAGCGGGAAACCTTGTACGAGCAGGTGGCCGACCTCGGCTGGGCGCGGGCGGCGCGACTTGTCGGTCTCGAGCAGGGCGAGCGGCACCGTGACGAGCACGAGCGAGGCGACGGCGGCGAGCGCCATGCCGATGGAGGCGACCTCGAGCGAGCGGAAGATGAACAGCAGCACCGCGAAGGCGACGACGGCGACCACCGAGCGCAGCGCCTGGCTGATGCCAGCGAGGTAGAGCTTGTCCTCCTGCTGGAGCCGGCCCTCGTAGACGTCGGCGATGCCGTCGACGACCTTGTAGACGAACACGCCCTGGCAGATAGCGATCATCTGCGGGCCGTACCCGCGCAGCGCGCAGTAGGCGGCGCCGGCGGCAAGCGCGATGGCGGCCGTGACCCAGCGGCACACCTGGTACGACGAAAACGAGCAGCGCTCGTCGATATCGGAGACCTGGAAGTTTCGGATGCCGTAGTTCGACACGATCATGAGCAGCGTACCCGCCACGAAGGCGAGCGAGAACATGCCCGCGCCCTCGGCGCCGGCAAGCTGCGTGGCGATGACGGTGAGGAGGGGAAACGTCACGCCCCAGATGGTGGTGCCGAGGGTGTTCCACAGGTAGTCGCGCCCGGTGCTGCCGCCTTGATACTGCGCTTCCTGTTCGGAGAGCGACCCCTGGTAGATCGCCTCGAGCAGGCGGGTCCACCAGCGGTTGACGAGCCGGGCGACAGGACCCGGCTCGCGCCGGGCGCGCGCGGGTGCGGATACGGCCTCGCCGCGGTCGGGCGCCTCGCGGAAGTGGGGCGCGTCGCCGCGGACGTCGTCGCGCCGTGCGCGCAGGTGGCGGAGATGGTCGAAGGGCGTTTTGGACACGCTGCCTCACTTATGGACTGCGGATGGGTGCCGGGCGCGCGGCGGCGCTTCCGGTATCGGTTGTGCCCGATTATAGTCGCGCGAACGACGGGCATCGCCGCAGCGGCGGCGCGCATCGGTTTCGTTACATCTGCATGTTCCGGCGCGGCATGCGCGGCGTGCACGTTCCCGGAGGAAATGCGCGTTTTCCTTTGGGAACGCGCGCCGCGCGCGTTCGACCTGGAGCACGTAAATGGTCTCCAGCACACACGTTGGGCATTTTTAATTGGTCTCCAGCACACACGTTGGGCGCTTTTCTGCTGTTCTTTCGCCGGTTCGGCTCTGTACTTGTTGATTGGGTTGTGATTACTATGTGAATAGTGTGTCAGCGACCAAGCTCGATGCACTGCCCAACTACGGGTTATAAGACATGGGCGCGTCGCCTCGCGCTGCGCGTCAGATGTATGAAAGGTAGGGTCTATGATCGAGACCATCCTGTTGGAGGCTGGCATCGACTGCGATTTCGATCGCGTGCATGTCGACTGGAGCCCGGCAAAGCTCATCGAGCACGCGATTTCGCACCACGAGGCGTACCTCACCTCCACCGGCTCGCTGTCCGTCAGCACCGGCGCCTTCACCGGCCGCTCGCCCGAGAACCGCTACATCGTGGATGCCGGCGACGCCGAGCGCAACGTCAACTGGTCGAGCTCCACGAACAGGCCCATCGACGAGAAGACCTACAAGCGCGTCCGCAAGAACGTCGCGCGCTACATGTCCCAGCGCCGTCACCTGTTCGTCATCCGCGGCTACGCCGGCGCCGACCGCCAGTATTCCCGTAAGGTCATGGTCGTGTGCGAGCGCGCCCACCAGGCGCTGTTCATCCAGAACATGCTCGTGCGCCCGACCGCCGATGAGCTCGAGGTCTTCGGCCGTCCCGACATCCTCGTGCTCGCCGCTCCCACCTACGTGTGCTCCCGTGACCGCGACGGCGTCGAGCCCGCGGCCGTCATCCTCGATATGAACAAGAAGAAGATCGTCGTCGCCGGCACCGGCTACTGCGGCGAGATCAAGAAGGCCGTCTTCACGATGATGAACTACCTTCTGCCCATCGAGGACGGCGTGCTGCCCATGCACTGCTCGGCCAACGTCGACCCGAACACCGGCAAGACCTGCATCCTGTTCGGCCTGTCCGGCACCGGCAAGACGACGCTGTCGGCCGACCCCGAGCGTCTGCTCATCGGCGACGACGAGCACGGCTGGAGCCCGCGCGGCGTCTTCAACATCGAGGGCGGCTGCTACGCCAAGACCATCGACCTCACGCGCGAGCGCGAGCCGGACATCTTCGACGCCATCCGTTTCGGCAGCGTGTCAGAGAACGTCAAGCTCGACCGCAAGACCCGCGAGGCGATCTACTCCGATAGCTCCATCACCGAGAACGGCCGTGCCGCCTACCCGCTCGAGCACATCGAGCGCGTCGTCGAGTCCGGCACCGGCGAGATCCCGAGCGTCGTGCTGTTCCTGACCGCCGACGCCTACGGCGTGCTGCCCCCGATCTCCAAGCTCTCCCGCGAGCAGGCCATGTTCCACTTCCTGACCGGCTACACCGCGAAGGTTGCCGGCACCGAGCTGGGCGTCAAGGAGCCGCAGCCCACGTTCTCCGCGCTGTTCGGCGAGCCGTTCATGCCGCTCGACCACATGACCTACGCCTACCTGCTGGGCGAGAAGATCGCGCAGAACAACACGCGCGTGTACCTCGTGAATACCGGTTGGACCGGCGGCCCCTACGGCGTCGGCCACCGCATCGCGCTGTTCCACACCCGCGCGCTCGTCAAGGCCGCGCAGACCGGTGAGCTCGATGTCGCCGGCTACCGTCACGACGACGTGTTCGACGTCGACGTGCCGATCGCCTGCCCGGGCGTGCCGACCGACCTGCTCACCCCGCGCAACACCTGGGCGGATCCCGAGGCCTACGACCGCGAGGCCCAGTCGCTCGCCGACAAGTTCCGCGAGAACTTCACCAAGCGGTATCCGGGTGTTTCGCTGGAGGACCTGGCGAACATCAAGCGCTAGAATACCGCGCTGGGGTACACTGCCTTCAGGGCGGTGAGCCCGACGTATGACAGAGAGCCCCCATCTCCGGATGGGGGCGGCGCATGTGGCGTCCACGTGCCGGCACCGTAGGACTGAGAAGGTGGCCGGCGCCTGGGCGCCTTTTGCATAACGGTGCGAGCGCCCCGGCAGGTGCGGGGCTCGCGGAAAGGGGGCGACATGAAGCGCTTCGTTGCGGAGGATTCCTTCTGGCAGCTGTTCCCGGAGGCGGCGATCGGTGTCGTCGTGGCCGAGGGGATGAAAAGCGCCGACGAGGTGAGCGACGAGGACAAGACGGCGCTCGAGGGCCTGCTCGACCGCGCGAATGTGCTGGCCGAGAGCCATCTGACGAGCGACACCATCTCTGAGAACGCGCCGGTCAAGGCATGGCGCGAGGCGTATCGTCGGTTCAAGACGAAGAAGGGCGCGCGCTGCTCGATCGAGAATCTGCTCAAGCGCGTGCTCAAGGGCAAGCCGGTCGGCACCATCACGCCGTCGGTGGACATCTACAACGCCATCTCGCTCAAGTACGCGCTGCCCGTGGGCGGCGAGGACATCGACGCGTTCGCGGGCGACCTGCGCCTGGCTGTCACCGAGGGAGGCGACGCGTTCCTGCCGCTCGGCGAGGGCGAGACCGAAGACCCCACGCTTGCCGGCGAGCTCGCCTACCTGGATGATGCCGGCGCGGTCTGCCGCTGCTGGAACTGGCGCGACGGCCAGCGTACGGCGCTCACCGACATGTCGCGCAACGCGTTTCTGATCATCGAGTGCGTTGAGCCCGAGCGCGTCGACGACTGCCGCGCGGCGATCGATGAGCTGGCCGAGCTTGTCGAGCGCTACCTGGGCGCGAACATCGTCGTGAAGGAGCTCATCACGAGCGACAACCGCGAGGTCGTCATCGCGCAGTGACGTTTGGAGATGTCGGGGTCCTCGTTGACAGCGCCATGGCGGCCGATAAAATGTTGACTGGTTAACATTTGCAAGGAGGCCGCTATGGAGCAGTCGCGGTTCGAGGATTTCGTCGGTCTCGTCACGCTCATCTCCAAAGAGATCTCGCGTATCAAGACGGTCGAGGCGGCAAAGCTGGGCCTTCGGGGCTCCGACATCATGTGCCTGTACTACCTTGGGCAAAACGAGGAGGGGCTCACCGGCGCGGAGCTCGCGCGCGAGTCGGACGTGACGCGCGCCGCCGTGTCGCGCACGCTGGCGCATCTGGAGGAAGACGGGTTCGTCGAGGTGTGCGGCGAGCAGGCAACCGGTTCGCGCTATCGTGCGCCGGTGCGCCTGACCGAAAAGGGCCGGCAGGTGAATGCCGAGGCCAACGAGATCATCCGCCGGGTGGTCACCGAGGTGGGCGAGGAGCTGGGCGATATCCAGCGCGTCCAGATGTATCGCTCGCTGAACCTCATCTTGGAGCGCCTGCGCGGCATCTCACGTGAATAGGCGAACGGCCCGGGCATGACCCGAGCCGTTCGCTATCGATGGGTTGCGTGCTATCGGGTTTTCTGCTGCGATCGCTGGCAGGCAGGGCAGAGGCCCTCGAAGATCGTGCTGTGCGAGGTGATGGTGTAGCCCGTACCCGCCGCGACGTTTGCATCGGCTGCCGCGTCGTAGGGGGCGGGCGCGTCGATCACGGCACCGCAGCTTGTGCAGACCACGTGCGCATGGGAGTCGAGACGAAGATCGAAGCGGTCGCCGCCCGGCGCCTTCACGCAGGTGATGGCGCGCTCACCCTCCAGGAACCGCAGGTTGCGGTAGACGGTGGCCCGGCTGATGTGCTCGTCGTGGGCGCGGACGTCGAGGTAGATGTCCTCTGCGGTGGGGTGGTCGCGGCGGTTGCGCACGGCGTCGAGCACCAGGGTGCGCTGTCTTGTGTTTCGGCGTTGCACTGCCCTGACCTCCTCATCGATATCGGTTCCTATTTTGCATTTCAGCAAAACGGAGGTCGTGAATCAAGCGAGCGACGCGGTTTCCATAAAATGCTAGCTGTCCGGTAGCCTTCTGATGGGCGAATCGCGCGCTGCGGGGGCGGCGAGCCGATGCGGCCCGTGGCGCTAATCGATATCGCTGTCGGAAAACCCCTCGTCGGTGTGGAGCGGACCGTTGTCGGCGGCGGTCGTGGCGAGCTGGTCGCACCGCTCGTTGAACGTATGACCGGCGTGTCCCTTCACCCAGATGAAGGAGACCCGATGCGGTTCCATGGCGGCGAGCAGGCGCTTCCACAGGTCGGGGTTCTTCACCGGCTTCTTGGCCGCGGTCTTCCAGCCGCGCTTCTTCCAGCCGTCGATCCAGTGCTTGTTGAACGCGTTCACCACGTATTGGGAATCGGAATGGACCTCGACGTCACAGGGGCGGTTCAGCACCTCGAGCGCGGCGATGACGGCCATGAGCTCCATGCGGTTGTTCGTCGTGCGCTCGTAGCCGCGGCTGAGCTCGAGCACATGAACCTTGCCCGAGGGCGCGGTGTAGCGCAGGACGGCTCCATAGCCGCCGCGACCGGGGTTGCCGCGCGCGGCGCCGTCGGTGAAAATCGTGACGTTCAAGCGGTCGGTCCTTTCGTCGATGCGTTCGGGCGCACCATTATAGGTCGATGCCCGGCTCGTAGCGCGCCTCGAATTTCCCCTCGTCGCTCACGGTCGAGAGCCCATCGGCGCTCTCAAGCCAGATGCGGTTGCGAAAGCGCTGGTAGTAGGCGTGTACGCGGTCGAAGAGCTGGATGAGTTGGCGCGGGGTGCCCTGAGCCTCCATCAGGACCGAGCCGTCGTCGAGGTTGCAGACCCAGCCCGTGATGTCGAGCTCGCGCGCGATGGCCGTGCTGTTCCAGCGGAAACCGACCCCTTGCACCTCGCCGGTGAAGCGCATGCGCAGGCGGATGGGCGCCTCCTGGCGCAACGGGTCGCCGATAGCGTCCTGCATGCGCTCGATCAGCTCGAGCTCCAGCGGGCTGCGCACGCTCGGCGCGGCGTCGTGCGCGCCGTTTTTCGATCCCCATTGCCTGATGCGGTCCATAAGTCCCATGTGTGCTCCTCCCGCCGTGTCCTCACCTCCAGTGTACCCGCTGCGGACGGCACGCGTGGCGAAGCACCGCTCAGGGTGTCGCGGGGGTTCGGGTCCTCGAAAAGCACGGGAAAGTTCAGGCGGGGCGCGTCTTGTGCGCGCCGATGGGGGATAATGGCTGCGGGGAATCGATTGTGAAGGATATATCGAATGGAACTGCTCGTATACCTCGCTATCCTGCTGGTGATCGCCGCGATCATCTCGCTCGTGCTGTCGTTTGTCGGCACGGTGCTCGTGGGCGCGCTGCGCTTGCTGCCGCTGGTGCTCGCCGCGCTCGCCATCGCCGTGTTCGTGCGGTGGTATCGCGACCGGCGCTGAAGGGCGTGCAGGCGACGGGGCGCTCGCCGGGGTTTTCGATTCTGTTTGCCTTAGGTAACTAGATATGTAACAATGCTTGCAGCATATAGATTCGACGGATTTCGGAGGAAACCCGCCATGGGAAAGCCGCACGTTAAGTTCTGCAAGAAATGCTCGGGCATCAAGCCGAAAGATCTGAAGGGCGAGCTGGATAAGGATGCGTGGAAAGAGGGCTGCATACACCACTGCGTGAAGAAGCGCGCCACCTGTCCCTTCGCGCGCATCGACGGCGAGCTCGTCATGTGCGACTCGAAAAAGGAGCTCATCAAGAAGCTGAAGAAGGCGGCCGTCGCCTAGACGCGTCCGGCCGGCGGGCCGCGGGGCCCAGACGCTCGGGGTGCGGTCGCGGTGGCGCTGCATCCCGTGCGGTGATCCTTCGGCGGACGGGCGCGGGGTTCACCGTGTCCGCAGGGTACAATAGCGGAACGCAGACCCGATCCGCGCGCAGCGCGCGCCATCGTCGAGAGGCTTCCCATGCAGTACCGGACAGATCCCGCAAGCGGCAACCGCATCTCCGCCCTCGGCTTGGGCTGTATGCGCCTGCCCGGCTTCGCCCTCGGCAGACCCGACGCCCGTGCGACCGACGCCGTGATCTCTGCGGCGCTGGAGCAGGGCATCAACTATCTGGACACCGCGTATCTCTACCCGGGCAACGAGGAAGCGGTCGGGGCGTCGCTTGCGCGCCTCGGCGCCCGCGACCGCGTGCTTCTGGCCACGAAGCTGCCGCATGCCTCCTGCAAGCGCGCGTCCGATTTCGACCGCTTCTTCGACGAGCAGCTGCGGCGCCTGCGCACCGACCATATCGACTACTACCTCATGCACAACATTACGAGCCCGGCGCAGTGGGAGCGTCTGTGCGGCTTGGGCATCGAGGACTGGATCGCGCGGCGGAAAGCGGACGGGCGCATCCGCCAGATCGGCTTTTCGTTCCACGGCAGCGAGGGGGACTTCCCCGTGCTGCTCGACGCATACGCATGGGATTTCTGCCAGATTCAGTACAACTACGCCAACGAGCACTACCAGGCGGGAACCGCGGGACTCATACGGGCGGCCGAGCGCGGCCTTGCGGTCTTCATCATGGAGCCCCTGCTCGGCGGCAGGCTCGCCGACAAGCTGCCCGATGCCGCCAAGCGCGTCTTTCGTGAGGCGGCCGACCCGAAGCTGAGCACGCCCGCCGCCTGGGGCCTCGCGTGGGTGTGGAACCATCCCGAGGTGACGATGGTGCTCTCGGGCATGACGAGTGCCGAGCAGGTGGCGCAAAACGCCGCCATCGCCGAGGGCGCGCTGCCCGACTCGCTGAGCGCGGCGCAGCTCGATGCGGTCGCGCGCGTGGTGGAGCTATTCGAGCGGGCGAACCGCGTGCCGTGCACGGGCTGCAGCTACTGCATGCCGTGCCCGCACGGGGTGAACATCCCGGGGTGCTTCGCGGCCTACAACGCGAGCTTCGCCCACAGCTGGTTCACCGGCATGCAGCAGTATTTCACCGCGAGCGCCATCCGCACGGGCAAACCGCGCCTGGCGAGCATGTGCGTGGGCTGCGGGGCGTGCACGCGGCACTGCCCGCAGCATATCGACATCCCCGAGCGCCTGGGTGACGTGCGCCGCCGTCTGCAGCCCGGCCCGGTTGACCTCGCGCTCAGGCTCATGACAAGGAAATGACTCGCATGGTGGTGCTTTGCCCCGGAGGAGAAGCATCACCGCGCACGATAGAAAAAGGAGGCCTTCCATGGCACGTGACCACGACGATCTGCTCCGCATGCTGCGGATGATGGGCATTCCCGTGCCCGGGAGCGACGAGACGGACGACGCGATTCCCGTCGACGCCGTCATCGGTGACGCGACGGACGGCGATACCGCGGGCCCAGGTACGGGAGGGCGGCACAGCCGGGCGAAGCATGCGGGCGCTCCGGGCCCGGGGCGCCCCGGCGGGGAGCTCTTCGACACCATCGCCCGCTGGAGCAGGCGCGCTCTCATCATCGCGGTCGTGGTGCTCGTCATTCTGCTCGCGGTGAGCTACTGGTGGTTCCATCCGGCGCTCAATCTGCAGAGCCCGCAGGTGTGGAGCTGGATCCTCATCATCGCGGTCGTGGCCGCGGTCGCGCTCAAGGTGGCCTCGCTGCGCTCGGACGCGCACGCGAAGCTGTTCGGTCGCCTCATCATCGTGCCGGTTGCCGTCGTCGCCGCGTTCGTGGTCGGCGTGATCGCCGGCACGCCCATCATCCCGGGCAACGCCGAACGCTACGCCACAGTGCTCCAGACGACCAACGGCGATTTCGCCGCCGATATCGAGGAGGTCGACTACTCCGAGGTGCCGGTGATCGACCGCGCGTCGGCCATCCTGCTCGGTGCGCGCGCCATGGGCTCCATTCCCGAGTACGTGAGCCAGTTCGAGATCTCGGACGCCTACAGCCAGATCAACTACCACGGCCGCCCGGTGCGCGTGAGCCCGCTTGTCTACGCCGACCTGTTCAAGTGGCTCTCCAACCGCGAGACGGGCATACCCGCCTATGTGCTCGTGGACATGGTGACGCAGCAGGCGGAGGTCGTGCGCCTGGACGAGCCGATCATGTACAGCGAGTCC
This sequence comes from Collinsella tanakaei, assembly GCF_016902615.1. Classification (GTDB taxonomy): domain Bacteria; phylum Actinomycetota; class Coriobacteriia; order Coriobacteriales; family Coriobacteriaceae; genus Collinsella; species Collinsella tanakaei_A. The sequence continues at coordinate 106,519 of NZ_JACJMB010000003.1, read as the reverse complement.
GAGCCGCTCTCCCGCAACATCGACCGCTACGTGCAGCTCGCCTACCCCTCCTATATGTTCGACCAGAAGTCGTTTGAGCTCGATGAGGAGGGGACGCCCTGGTGGGTCTATCCCGTCCAGCGCCGCACCATCGGCCTGTTTGAGGGCACAACCATCCAGCGCGTCGTGCTCGTGAACGCCTGCACGGGCGAGACGCAGGACTATGCCATCGAGGATGTGCCCGCCTGGGTCGACCGCGCCTATCCGAGCGATTTGCTCATCGAGCAGTACAACTGGAGCGGTGCCTATGTGCACGGCTGGCTGAACTCGTGGCTGGGCCAGCGCGACGTCGTGCGCACCACGAGCGGAACCGACGGGGAGCTCGGCTACAACTACCTCGCGCAGGGCGACGACATCTACCTGTACACGGGCGTGTCGAGCGTCACGGCCGACAGCTCGATCATCGGCTTCATCCTCGTGAACCAGCGCACCGGCGAGTCGCATTTCTACCCGGTCGCGGGCGCGACGGAGGACTCGGCCATGGCGAGCGCGGAGGGCGAGCTGCAGAACCTGCGCTACCAGGCGACGTTCCCGCTGCTTTTGAACGTGGCGGGCGAGCCCACGTACTTCATGTCGATGAAGGACGATGCCGGGCTCGTGAAGATGTACGCGATGATCAACGTAGAGCACTATCAGAACGTCGCGACGGGCAACACCGTCGCCGCCTGCCAGGACAGCTATCTGGCGATGCTCGCGGCTGACGGCACGCTGTCCGACGAGCAGGCCGCCGCATCCGGCGCGCAGCAGGACGTGAGCGGCGCCATCGCCACGATTGCGCAGGCGGTCATCGACGGCAACTCGCACTTCTACGTGACGCTCGAGGGGTCGCCGGAGATCTACGATTTCGCACTGCCCGACCTGCTCGGCATCGTGCGCTACCGCGTGGGCGACACCATCTCCTTCACCTATATGGCCGAGGAGCCCGCTGCCGATGCGGGCGATTCCGAGGGGGATGCTGCGGCAGGGGATGCCGGCGGCGCGGCAGGTGAGGCCGTGAGGCAGGTCACCTCGATCGAGTAACAGGCGCGTGTGAGACGCATGGGATAGGTCCCGATGCTGCGACCCGAGATGGGCTCGCGGCGCCGGGACCCTTTCGTTTTGTTGGCGCCAGGTTCCACCCGCGTGTATGCCGATGCCGGCAATCCGTTCCGGAATGTGAAGCCGAGAAACCCATGAATATACATAAGATATTAACCGGGGTACGATTTTTCGGTGCGAGTCCGTCACCGCCGGGAGACCGTCAGCAAAAGCCCAGTTGGTACCTGCGGTGTTGTCGAGGGTCTCCGGTCGGTGGGCGAATGGCACCGAATAATCGTACCCCGGTTAATATCTTCTATTATTCGTCTCAAATGGCGTTCCCTCACGCGGGGAGTTTTATGCAAAAATACACCCCAATGCCGGAGGTATATACAGGCATTGGGGTGCAGTGCTCGCGGGTCGATTATGCGGCAGATGATCGAGCCGATTTTGGTATCGGCTGCCTTGGCGTGGACGGGCGATTGACCCGAAGAGTGCCTAGCGCACAGCCTCGAGCGTGACGGCGGTGCCGCTTGCGGTGACCATGAGCATGCCGCCCTGGCCGAGCACCTCGTAATCGATGTCGACGCCCACGACGGCGTGCACGCCGAGTTCGGCTGCGCGCTGCTCCAGCTCGTCGAGTGCCTCGCGGCGTGCCTGGATGAGCTCGTCCTCGTAGCCCTTGCTTCGGCCGCCCACGAAGTTGCGCAGGCTCGCGCCGATATCCTTCAGGAAGTCGATACCGGTGATGACCTCGCCGAATACGATGCCGTAGTAGCCGGTGATGCGGTAGCCGTCGACGGTGGGGGTGGTGGTGATGATCATGCACGGACCTTTCTCGCTCCAAGGTGATCGGACTCACCCCTATGGTAGACGCACGGGCCGTACCGCAGCTTGAGCGGGCCTAAAGAGAGCGTAAAGAATCGCTAAAGGCGGCCTTCTGCGCGCGGGCGGCTGCGCAGGATGAGGACGGCGCCCAGGTCGGGCTCGTGTGCGGGGGCGACGAGCCGGCAGCAGGAGGGGAGGGCGGCGGCGAGCGGCTCCAAGATGAGCGGTCCGGCCTGGAAGGTGCCGCCGATATAGGTCACGGGGACGGCGGCTGCAGTGTCCATCTGGTCGGCGAACAGTGCGCGCACGATGGCGGCGACCAGGTCGGCCTCCTCGCGGGCTGCCCGCGTAAAGATCGCCCGCGCACAGGTATCGCCCGCACGTGCCGCCCGGGTTGCCAGAACGGAGAGGGCGGCGATGCGCGTGCGGTCGGCGATGTGCTTCTGCGCGAAGGCGATGATGTCGAAATCATTCGAAAGCGCGAGCTCGGAGCGCACCAGGTCGTAGAGCGCGCCGCGCGCATCGCGGCCGTCGACCTGGCGCGTGAAGGCGCGCAGGACCTCGCGGCCCATCCAACCTCCGCTGCCCTCATCGCCGATCTCATAGTCCCAGCCACCGCAGCGCACTTGGCGCCCCGCGCGCACGCCGAGGGCGATCGAGCCCGTGCCGGCGATGAGCGCGATGCCGTCGGCCATGTCGAGCCCCGCCGCCCACGCTGCCTCGACGTCGTTCACGAGCGCATAGGGGCTGCTGCCCGCGATGTCGCGCGCGGTGGCCTCGATCGCGGCGTCCGCGGCGGTGTTCTCGCCATACCCGCAGATGGAAAACCCGATGCCGAACGCATCGCCGAGCTTGCCGGCGCCGCGTGCCCAGGCGAGCCCCTCTTCGAGGACGCGCCGCATGCCGTCCACGCCCGCCTGCGCGTAATGGCAGGTGGGCAGCACGTGGCGGTCGAGTGGCTGCAGCCGCTCGTCATACAGGGCAAAGGCGGTCTTGGTGCCGCCCCCGTCAACGCCCAGCCAGCGCATCGGATCTCCTTTCCGTAAACGTCTGGCAGCCGCGCGGCTACGCCGGCGTGCCGTCGCCGAAGAGCAGCTCGTGCTCGGGGCCGGTGAGCGCGGCGCGCGCCTGGTCGCGCAGCTCGTTTAAGCCGGAGAGGAACTGGCGCTGCATGACGAGGGCGTAGTAGCGGCCCTTCGGCGTCAGCGTGAGCTCGTCTGCGGTGTCGGTGGCGAAGGCGCCGTTCGCGCGCATGAACGCCATCTCTACCGGCAGGCCGTGCTCGACCGTCTCGCCGAAATCGGCCTCGAAGCGGTGCTTGTCCAGGCGCAGCGAGTAGAGGTCTTGCATGAAGCGGTAGCGCATGAGGTCGCGCTTGCTCATCTTCGTCTTGCCCATGAGCGACATGTGGCCGGCCTCGATGTCGGCGTTGTACTGCGCGAGCGAGAACGTGTTCACGTAGATCGTGCCGTCCAGGTGCGTGACGGCGCCGCTGCCGATGGCGGGGTACTCCTCATAGGTCACGCCGAATTCGTCGACCGGCACCTCGCCGCAGGCGTGCAGGTCCTGCCCGCGGCGGTTGAACGTCCAGACGGTGCGACGGTCGAACGCGGCGTCTGCGCCCTCGGCGAGCGCCTCGTCGAGCATGAGGTAGTACTCGTACTCGCGCGCATAGGCGGGGTGCCCGAGCGTGTCGAGCATCTTCTTGGTCGTGGCGCGCGAGAAATACAGCGGCGAGAACGTGGTCTGCTGGCAACCGCAGGCGCGGATCATCTCGACGTCGTGCATGAGGACGTCGGGGGTCTGCGAGGGGAAGTTGAAGATCATGTCGACGTTCAGGATGTCGAAGTAGTCTTTCGCCTCGCCGATGCGCTCGAAGATCTCGGCGCCGCTGCCGTATTTCTCATAGCGGTCCATCTGGCGCAGCAGGTCGTCGTTGAAGCTCTGGACGCCCACCGACAGGCGCTGCACGCGGCCGGTCAGCTTCTCCAGATACGGCTTCGTCAGGTGGTTGGGGTTTGTCTCGCTCGAGACCTCGCGGATGGAGAACAGGTCGCGCGCCATGTCGAGCGTCTCGCACAGCTCGTCGATCATGATGGTCGGCGTGCCGCCGCCACAGTAGACGCTCTCGAAATCGTATCCGAGGTCCTTCAGCATGAGCATCTCGCGCCGCAGGTTCTTGAAGTAGGGGCGCGCGATCTCTTCGCGGAACGGATAGCGGTTGAAGCTGCAGTACGGGCAGAGTCGCTCGCAGAAGGGGATATGCATGTAGAGCATGTAGTGCATGCCGGGCTTGGGCCCCGGCATCATCTTCTCGGTCACGGGCTCCATCTGGAGCTCGTGCTTGGTCATGGTCTTGATGACACCGGTGAGCATGCGTTCCGAAAGCAAAACCTGATCCTTTCAGGGTGGGGGATACACAGATGCCGCGGGCGCGCGCAGAGGTGGCAGCGCGCACCCGCGGCGATAAGGTCTAGAAAACGAGCAGGACGATGGCGACGATGACGAGCACGATGGCGACGGCGACGGCGATGATGCCGATGAAGCGCAGGCGCGAGGCGCGCGTGCGCTCGCGGACCGTCGCCTCGGTGGCGGCAAGCGTTTCCACCTGCGGCAGCAGCTCGTCGCGCTCGGCGATGTCGGCGGAAAGTGCGGCGGCGATGCGCTCGGTGACCTCGGGGTGATCGTGGATGCTCGCGGCGTCGGCGATGGCGCGGTCCGTCTCTTCGATCTCGCGCTCGCCGGCGGTCTGCTGCTCCTGTTGCTCCTTCAGGCTGCGCTCCTGCTCGGCGACCTTCGCCTTTGCGGCTTTCTGCCGGTCGGCGGCGTCCTTGCGCGCGGCCTCCAGCTCGTCGCGCGCGGCGGCGGTCTGGTCGCAGATCAGGCGGAAGGCCTCCTTCGCCTCGTTGATGGGGCGCTCGGCCTCGGCGACAGCGGCCTGCGCGGCCTCGAGCGACGCCTTGGCGGCCTTCTGCACGCGCGGGAGCTCTTCGTTCGCACGGCGCAGCGCCTCGGTGGCGTCGGCGATCTCGCCGGAGAGCTCGGTGTCGCGGATGCTGTATGCGGCCGAGTTCGCCGAGGGGTTGCGCTGGATCTCGGAGTACTCCTCGCGCAGGGTGTTCAGGTGGGCGGACGCGGCCTCGACGGCGTGCTGGGCGGTCTCGATGCTCGAGGTGGCCGCCTCGCGGGCCTTCTCGACGCCACGCTGGGCATCGGCGAGGCGCCGCTTCATACGGTTCGCGGAGTCGCGCGCCTCCTCCTCTTTGCGCTCGGCCGCCTCGAGGGCGGATTTCAGGCGCTTCTCTGTGGCGGCGTCGGCCGCCTTCATGTCGTCAAGCTGCTTTTTGAGCGTCTCGATCTGGGCCTGGATGGTCTTCTGCAGGGCGACGGCGGCGTTGATGGACGCCTGCGCGCCCTTCTTGCGCGTGGTGAGGTCGCTGACGATCTGCGGGTAGCGCTCCGTCACGTCGCGGCGGTGCGCCAGCTCGTCGGTCTGGTCGGCGATGCGTTGCTCGAGCTCCTCGAGCATGTCGCGCGCCTCGGCGTGTGCGCGCTTGGCGGCGCTCATCTCGCGCACCGCGCCCACGCCCTGGGAGATATAGGTGCCCACGGTGCTCGCCGCCTCGGCGGCAGCGTGCGTGAGGGCCTCGGCGGCAGAGGGGCCCTTCGGCTCTTCGGGTTCGTGCGGAGCGGTCTCGGGTTCGGGCTGCGCGGCTGCGGCGGGAGCGGCCGTCGACGTGGCGGCACCGCCCTCGATAACCTCGAAGCCCTCGGGCAGCGGTTCTGGGTCGTCGCCGAAGTTCCCGTCCTCGTCGCGAACGAGGAAGTCGGGAAGCGAGCTGGCGGTATCCTCGTCTGCATCCTCTGCGGAGGGCAGGTCCTCTTCGCTGCCCTCTTCGACTTCGTCGACCTTCTCGGCATCGGGTTTGTCCTCGGCTGCCTCCGCAGGCGTCTGAGCATCCCCGTCGTCCTTATCGGGCTCTTCGATGGCGGCAGGCGCGTCGGCGCCGTTCTCGCCGTCGGCGCCGTCTCCGGGCTCCTCGCCATCCCCGGCCGCATCGGTTTCGGTGGGCTCCTCCTCGGGCGCATCGTCGTTCTGGTCGTCCGCGGGCTTGCGGGACTCGTCTGCCTGGATATCCGAGGGGCTCTGCGCTTTCGTCCCCTCGGTATCCTCCATGGCGGTGTTGTCGCTGTTCACGCCGGGCTCTGTCTCAATGCGCTCGTCGCTCATGCTGGCTCCATTCATATGCGCGGGCACTTGCGCCCGCGCTTCGTTTTCCGCTCCCATGATATACCCTCGCATGGACGCGAGAGGTGCTCGCGCGTGCGGTCACGTGACGTTTAAAACGTGTTCGACGGGTCCGTCTCACGTGGTCCTGTAACCATGACTTCCGCTTGCCGGTGCTTGACCTGGAGTGTGCTCCAAGACCTACCATGGTCACCGTGAAGCGATTGGATGCGCATCGCGCGCTTCGCCTCCACGGTGCGCGACGGGAATGGAGCATGCTCATGCTGTATCGGGATTTCCAGGATCTGAAGCTCTCTGCACTCGGCTTCGGTGCCATGCGCCTGCCGGTCATCGACGGGGACGACACCAAGATCGACCAGGATGCGGTCAACACGATGGTTGACTACGCGCTGGAGCAGGGCGTGAATTACTTCGACACCGCGTGGGGCTATCACGGCGGCAACTCCGAGATCGCCCTGGGTGCGGCGCTTGCCCGCCACCCGCGCGACTCGTTCTACCTCGCCACGAAGTTTCCGGGCTATGACCTTGCGAACATGGACAAGGTCGAGGAGATCTTCGAGCGCCAGCTCGAGAAGACGGGCATGGAGCGCTTCGACTTTTACCTCATCCACAACGTGTGCGAGATGAACATCGACGAGTACCTGAACCCCGAGCACAGCATCGTCGACTACTTACTCAAGCAGCAAGCTGCCGGCCGTATCGGGCATCTTGGCTTCTCGGCGCACGGTGCCATTCCCGTCATGGAGCGCTTCCTCGAGGCGTACGGCGAGCACATGGAGTTCTGCCAGATCCAGCTCAACTACCTCGATTGGGAGTTCCAGGATGCGCGCGGCAAGGTGGAGCTGCTGAAGAAGTGGAACCTCCCGGTGTGGGTCATGGAGCCGGTGCGCGGCGGCAAGCTCGCGAACCTCTCCGAGGTCGATGCCGCCAAGCTCGCCGCCGCGCGTCCCGACGAGGCGCCGGTCGCCTGGGCGTTCCGCTTCATTCAGGGCATCCCTGAGGTGTGCGTGACGCTGTCCGGCATGTCCAACTTCGAGCAGCTGCGCGAGAACATCGCCACCTTTCAGGAGGAAAAGCCGCTCACTGACGAGGAGCGCCAGGTCCTTCAGGGCGTCGCTGACGGCATGCTCGGTCATAAGACCGTGCCGTGCACGGCCTGCCATTACTGCACGAGCCACTGCCCGCAGGGCCTCGACATCCCGTTTTTGCTCTCTATGTATAACCAGCTCGTCGTGACCGGCGCGGGTGATTTCATCGCCCCGATGGCACTTGCCTCGCTGCCCGAGGACAAGCAGCCGAGCGCCTGCATCGGGTGCGGCAGCTGCGCCGCGGTCTGCCCGCAGCAGATCGACATCCCGGGTGCGCTTGCCGACTTCGCGGCGCGCCTGGCGAAATAGACGCCGCTGCGCCCGGGCCCGTCACGGCGGGCCCGGGCGCGGAATGCATCGATCGGGACGTTATCGAGCATGTTTGCGCCCGAGGCGCTCGGTGGCGGGCGGCGTTGCGTACGCAGATGCGTTCAGCTGGGGCTTCTCGCAACGAGGAGGGCCCACTTTCAGTACTTTTTTCGAGGGGTCTGGTGAAGAGCGCGTACCGGGCTGGAACGCCACCAAGAAAACCGCAGGTAAATTGCTGTATCGTTTTGGCCGTTTGCAGTCTCTTCCCACGACGGCTCCAAAAAAGTACTGAAAGTGGGCCCTCCTCGTTTTCGAGGGCGCATTATGCGCCCCCGATCAACATCGAGGGCCGTTGCTCCGTCGCGATCTAGTCGCGGTCGAGCAGCTGACCGAGTGCGACCGGGTCGTTTTCGTCAAGTGGGGTGACGATTGGCTTGCCGTCGGCATCGACCAGAATGGAGACGCCGCAGCCGCCCGTCATGTTTGACGACAGCAACAGGTAGTTCACGCCGGTGAGCGTGTCGATGATGATCTTGCGGACGTTGGTCACGCCCTGGGAGTACGTCTCGACGAAGCGTTCGTGTGCCATGGGGTTCCTTTCCTCAAAGCGGATGCGTTCTATCGTTCAAACATGTTTGACTGATATCGAGGGCTCGCCGCCGGTCGCGCTGCCGTGTGGGGCGGGGGTGCCGCTAACCCACCAGGGCGGAGATGATGCTCGCGGCGCCCCAGCCGCAGCAGATGCCGACGATGATGGCGAGCACGGTCTGCACGACGCGCCGCGCGACCCAGTGGTCGCGTACGCGTCGGTTGTGGCGGTTGTTCACATCGGGGTCCTCGCCTGCGAGAAACGCCAGGACCGATTGGTAGGCGTACAGCTGATGGTCGTGGCGCATCTTGTCGATCATGAAGGCGGCCGACGACGCGGGTATGAACAGCAGCGCGGCGGGCACCGCGATGGCGATGAGGTCGAGGTCGAGCACGATGCCGGCGAAGACCCACAGCCCGCATGCGAGGCCGAAGGCCCCCATGGCGATGCCGAGCCTCCCCATCCGCTTCGAGCCCGCGGCGAGCGCCTCGTGCATCTCGCTCGTGTCGTCTTCGAGGAGCGCATCGACGCTCACGCCGAACAGGCGGCTCATGAGCAGGAGGCTCTGGGCGTCCGGGTAGGTGCGCTGCGTCTCCCAGTTGGATACGGTCTGCCTCGTCACGAACACCTCGCGGGCCAGATCGGTTTGGGACATCCCCAGGCGGGCGCGGTGCTCTTTGATGCGTTGTCCGAGTTCCACGCGGTTCCTTTCGCGTCGGGGGTCCTGGCGCCCCCACGGTAGCATCCAGGCGCGTCGGCGGGATGCGAAATCGGCCAAAAAGCCGTGCCAAATGTTTTTTGCAGCCGCTCTACCTGGGCGTTTCTGTATGCCTGCCGAATGCGAACAGGCGGGGCGGACCGAGGGGTGCTGGCCGTCCCGCGCGGCATCCGGCCGCGATCGTGGTGACGGCATGCGCCCCGCCTGCGGAACGCGAGCTCTGTCGCCGTCACGCGCCGCCGCTTGTGGCGAAGCCGTTGAGGGGACGGCGGGGCTGGTGGGCCACGCTATACTGGTCCGGATACATCGGCCGTCACGAGATGCTGACGGCGCCAGGCACGTAACCCCAAGGAGCCCCATGGACCAGAAGCTCTTCACCTACGATATCGTCGCCGAGGACCCGAAGACCCACGCGCGCGCAGGCATCCTGCACACGCCGCATGGCGACATCGAGACGCCCATCTTCATGCCGGTGGGCACGAAGGCGAACGTCAAGGGCATCCCCACCGAGACCGTGCGCGAGTTGGGGGCCCAGATCGTGCTCGCGAACACCTACCACCTGGCCATGCGCCCCGGTGCCGACCTCATCGACGAGCTCGGCGGCCTTCACGCCTTCATGAACTGGCACGGGCCGATCCTCACCGACTCGGGCGGCTTCCAGGTGTTCTCCCACGGCGACGCCGTCAAGCTCACCGACGACGGCGTGCGCTTCATCGCCACCGATTACGACGGCAGCCACATCTTCTGGACGCCCGAGGACAACATGGCCATCGCCCAGAAGCTCGGCAGCGACATCTGCATGCAGCTCGACCAGTGCCCGGGCTACCCGGCCACGCGCGCCTACGTGGAGCGCGCCGTGGAGCTCTCCAGCATGTGGGCCGAGCGCTGCTACAAGGCGCACACCCGTCCCGACCAGGCGCTGTTCGGCATCGTGCAGGGCGGCATGCATCTCGATTTGCGCCTGAGGAGCCTGCGCCACCTCGAGGAGTGCGGCGACTTCCCGGGCTACGGCATCGGCGGCTACTCGGTGGGCGAGGACCACGAGACCATGTTCGAGTCGCTGACACCGCTCGTCTCCGAGCACATGCCGCGGACCAAGCCGCGCTATCTTATGGGCGTGGGCAACCCCACCACGCTCGTGCGCGGCGTCGGCATCGGCATCGACATGTTCGACTGCGTGCTGCCCACCCGTACCGGCCGCATGGGCACGGCGTTCTCCCATGAGGGGCGCCTGAACTTCCGCAACGCCCGCTTCGCGCGCGACGCGGGCCCCATCGACCCTCAGTGCACCTGCCCGGTGTGCACCGGCGGCTACAGCCGCGCGCTCATCCGCCACATGGTCACGCAGAAGGAGATGCTCGGCGGCATCCTGCTGTCCATGCACAACATCTACTTCCTGCTCGACCTGATGCGCCAGGCGCGTCAGGCCATCATCGAGGGGCGCTACGCCGAGTTCGAGCGCGCCTGGATGGAGAGCCCCGCGGCGCAGGATTACTAAGGTGCCGTCTGCCACAGGGTTTCGAACTGAGGACCCGGGTTCCTGCGGAATCCGGGTCCTCAGTTGCTTTTGGTCACGCCGTGATTGCCCTGCCGCTGGCTTCTCGTCTGCGACGCGAAGCCGACCGTCTGCGGGCGCCCGGGCCGATGAGGTCCGGGTCCCGTCTGTCCGGTTGATACGATGACCTCGAAAGATGTCGCAGCGGGGGAGGTCTCATGGCGAAGTATCGGTGTCCGATGTGCGGTTGGGTCTATGACGAGGATGTTGAGGGGGCGCCGTTTTCGACACTCGAGCGCTGTCCCATGTGCGGCGCCGACGCGTCGGGGTTCTACCGGGTGGCCGATGACGGGGTGACGCCGCTGCCGGACGGGGAGGCGGATGTCGCGCCCGCTCCCGCGACCGAGGAGGCGGACGCGTCGCTTGCCGTTCCCGCGGAGCTGCGCCGGGTCGACCCGACGATTCGCCATATGGACACCATCCACGCGCTCGCCGAGCACGGCAGGCTCGCCGACGGCGCGATGGCCACGACGCTGCCGCTGCCCGCATGGGAGGACATCCTCGTGCTCGGCGCGCAGCTCGACCCCATGCCTCTGCAGGAGGGGGACACGCCGGACATCTCCGTGACCATCGGCGCGCAGGCGGCGCGTCCGCTCGTGCTTGCGGGGCCGGCGTTCGTGTCTCATATGTCCTTCGGCGCGCTGTCGCGCGAGGCGAAGATCGCGCTTGCGCGCGGGGCGGCGGCGGCCGGTACGGCGATGTGCTCGGGCGAGGGCGGCATCCTGCCCGAGGAGCTCGAGGCGGCGGGCAGCCGCTACATCTTCGAGTTCGCGCCGCTGCGCTACTCGGTGACCGACGGGAACCTGCGGGCAGCTGCTGCCATCGAGATCAAGATCGGCCAGGGCACGAAGCCCGGTATGGGCGGGCACCTGCCCGGCGAGAAGGTGACCGAGGAGATCGCACACATCCGCGGGCGCCAGCCGGGGGAGGACATCATCTCGCCCTCTACCATCCCGGGCGTGGCGAGCACCGATGACCTCACCGCGCTCGTGGATGAGCTGCGCGAGCGGAGCCTCGGTGCGCCCGTCGGCATCAAGCTCGCCGCAGGCCACATCGAGCGCGACATCGCCGTCGCGGTTGCCGCGGGCGCGGATTTCATCACCATCGACGGTCGCGGCGGGGCGACGGGCGCCTCGCCCGTGATGCTGCGCGATGCGAGCTCCGTACCCACGATCTTTGCGCTCGCCCGGGCGCGCCGTGTCCTCGACGAGCTGGGCTCGCCGGCGAGCCTCATCATCACCGGCGGGCTGCGCGTCGCTTCCGATATCGTGAAGGCGCTCGCAATGGGCGCGGACGCCGTCGCGCTGGCGACCGCGTCGCTCATGGCGCTCGGCTGCCAGCAGTACCGCATCTGCGGAAGCGGTCTGTGCCCCATGGGGATCGCCACGCAGGCCCCCGAGCTCAGAGCGCGCCTCGACGTGGACCGCGCCGCGCGCCGCGTGGAGAACTTCTACCGCGCGACCTTCGACGACCTGCGCATGTTCTGCCGCGTGATGGGGCATAACAGCGTCGGGGATCTGAGTGCCGACGACCTGGTGACGTGTGACGCCGCGATCGCCGAGCGCTGCGGGATCCCGCGCGCATAAACGAACGTGTGCGCGCCGCGCCCTCCTGTCGGGCTGCGGCGCGCGAGCGGATGGAGGGATGTCCCGTGGCGGACGAGAGCAAAGACGCGCCGGGCGCGCAGGAGGTCGAGTCGGTGCTGTTCGCGCAGACCTACCACAAGGGTCCGGTGATCCTGCGCGGCCCGATGATTCCGGAGCAGACGACGACGGGCAACCTGCTCGCCACCGAGGACTCCACCGACTGGCTCCATATGGACCCCTGGCGCGTCATGCGCATCCAGGCGGAATTCGTGGACGGCTTCGGCGCGCTCGCCGAGCTCGGGCCCGCGGTGGCGATCTTCGGGTCGGCGCGCACGCCGCGCAACGACTCCATGTACCGGGCGGCGCGGCGCGCGGGCAAGCTGCTCGCGGCACACGGCGTGGCCGTGATCACCGGCGGCGGCCCGGGCATCATGGAGGCCGCCAACCGCGGGGCCGCCGTGGCGGGCGGCACGTCGGTGGGGCTCGGCATCGAGCTTCCGCACGAGCAGGAGCTGAACGCCTGGGTGAACCTCGGCATGACGTTTCGGTATTTCTTCGTGCGCAAGACGATGTTCGTGAAGTACTCCTCGGGCGCCATCGTATTCCCGGGCGGTTTCGGGACGCTCGACGAGCTGTTCGAGCTGCTCACGCTCGTGCAGACCCATAAGGTGAAGCGCATGCCCGCCGCACTCGTGGGCGCCGACTATTGGCACGGGCTGTTCGACTGGATCTCGGGCACGATGCTCGACAGCGGCTACATCTCGCCGCTCGACCCCGCGCTCGTGCAGATCACCGATGACGTGGAAGAGGCCGTGGCGGTCGCGCTCTCCGGCATGCCTGAGCGCTAACGGCGCGTGGCGCGCTTCGGTCCCTCGGGGCCTTCAGTCAGCTGCCCGACATCGACGAACGTGCCGATAATCTCTCTAAGGGCTCTTCTTAGAGAGATTATCGGCAAGTTCGTCGTTTTGCATTCAGAGCGCACTCGGGTGCAAGAGCTCGTGTTGAGGTGCGCACCGCGTGCCTGCGCGCGATGCGCGCCGATGTGAAGAGCGGGTTTCGAATCTTGACAGGAGCGCGTGCACAGCAGATAGTATGTATGCAAACTGTTGGTATACGAACAATCTGGAGCGCCGTGCCATGGAGTGCCGTACGAACGATTCCATTCACCATCTGCTGCTCATGGCGTTCAGCCATTCCAACCGGGCGATGCTCGGCCGCACGCGCGCGGTCGGGCTCATGCCGGGGCAGCCGAAGGTGCTCGAGCACCTTATGGTCAACGATGGCTGCAGCCAGCGCGACATCGCGCAGGCGTGTGTGATGGACAAGTCCACCGTGGCGAGCGTGCTCGCGCGCATGGAGGAGGGCGGCCTCATCGAGCGCGTGCCCGATGAGGCCGACCGCCGCCGCGTGCATGTGCAGCTGACGCGGCTGGGCCGCGAGGCGGGGCGCTGCGTCCAGGTGTTCGGCGACCAGGTCGATGACACCTGCCTGACCGGTTTTTCCGCGTCGGAGGCCGAGCAGCTCAAGGGGCTGCTCGGCCGCGTGATCTCGAACCTGGCCGCCTCTGAGGAGATGGGGGAGTAAATGGAATACTCGGTTGGCCACAAGCGCCGCCTCGCGCTTCGTTATCTGTTCTTCGTCATCGGCGTCGCCATCAACTCATTCGGCATCGCCGTCATCACCAAAGCGGCGCTCGGCACCTCTCCGATCTCGAGCGTGGCCTACGTGCTCGACCTCGCGTTCGCCCCGACGCTCGGCGAGTTCACCTTCGCCGTCAACCTGCTGTTCATCGCGCTCCAGATCGTGCTGCTGCGCCGTGACTTCCAGCCGATCCAGCTGCTGCAGCTCGTGGTGAACGTCGTGTTCAGCGCCTTGATCGACGTGAGCATGATGCTGCTCGACGGCCTGGCGCCCACAGGCCCCGTCTCGCAGATCGTGCTGCTGCTCGCGGGCTGCACGGTGCTCGCCCTCGGCATCGCCATCGAGGTTGCGCCGAACGTGATCGTGGTTCCGGGCGAGGGCGCGGTGCGCGCGATCTCGTCGGTGTCCGGCAAGCCGTTCGGCAGCTGCAAGGTCGCCTTCGACGTGACGCTCGTCCTCATTGCGCTCACGCTGTCGCTCGTGTTCTTCCACGGCATCCAGGGCCTGGGCATCGGCACGGTCATCTCGGCGCTGCTCGTGGGCAGGATCGTGAACCTCGTGAACCGCCATGTGCCGCTGCTCGCCGCCATCGCCGGCCTGTCGCGCAGCGAGATGGGAGCCCCCGAGGCCGCGATGTAGGGGGGCAGCCGGCTCTTCAGCCGCTCTTGCCCGGAGTTGCGCTACCATCGCTGGTAGCGTCCACACGAGGAGGTTCCCTTGGCAGGTGCGCCCAGCACGGCGATTTTCAGCGATATCGACGGCACACTGCTCAACTCGGCAAGCGAGCTCACGCCCGCGACCCGGCAGGCGATCGATGCGGTGCAGGCGGCGGGCATCCCGTTTGTCATCGTGACCGCCCGCGGCATGCAGGGGACCTTCCCGCTGCTCGACCGCACCGGGCTCGTCTGCCCGGTCGTCACCTACAGCGGCGGCGTCATCATGGACGCGGACCGCTCCATCATCCACCACCATGGCCTCACGCGCGCCCAGGCCGCCGAGGTCGTCGCGTTCGTGGAGGGCGAGCACCTCGACGCGACGTGGAGCGCCTACTCCTTCGAGGACTGGGTGGCGCCTCGGGTGGACGACCCCCGCATCAAGGCGGAGGAGCGCATCGTGTGCGCACGGGCGCGCGAGGGCGCCGTGTCGTCCATCGAGCGCGACGAGGTGCAGAAGATCATGTGCCTGTGCAGCGCCGGCGCGACCTACGAGGTCGAGCGGCGCCTGCGCGAGCGCTTCCCGGAGCTCGCCATCGCCCAGTCATCGCCGACGCTCATCGAGGTCATGCGCGCCGACACGAGCAAGGCGAGCGCGGTCCGCACGTTTTGCGACCTGTACGGCATCGACCCCGCGGATGCGCTCGCGTTCGGCGACAACTACAACGACGTGCCCATGCTCGATGCGGTGGGGCACGGCTACCTGATGGCGAACGCGCCCGCGGAGCTCGCCGCGAGCTACCCGCTCATCGCGCCTTCGAATGACCGCGACGGCATCGTGCTCACGCTTCGCGCGTTGGGCTACCTGTCCTGAGCGTCCGGCACGCAACGCGGTATCGCGCCTTTTGAAACCGGCACCCATATGAAGAGGGGCCCGCCCAGATGCCGTCCGGCGTCTGGGCGGGCCCCTTCGCGTATGAGGATGCCGCATGCGCGCATTGCGGCCCTACGCGCGCGGCCGGATGGGGCCGTCTGCGCACGTGAGCACGCCGGAGGTGTCGAAAGCCGGCGTGAAGCTCTCGTCGACCGCGCCGCCCTCCTGCCAGAACATCTGCGTGAAGCCGAGGTCGTCGGCGTGGTCGAGCACGAGCTCGTACTCCTCGGTCGTCACGGCGCGCGCCAGCTCGCCGCCCGCTTTGCGCATCTGCTCATTCGGCGTGTACTGGCTCATGACGGAGATGGGCACGTCGCCGGCTGTCTCCCAGATGGCGTCGAGAACGGCGCACGAGTCGTCCGCATGCCCGGGCAGCACGAGGTGGCGCACGATGATGCCCCGTCGCATGATGCCGTCCTCGTCCACGCGCTCGCCGCCGCGCGCGTCGATCTGGCGCACCATCTGGGCAAGTGCGGCGCGGGCGACCGCGGGGTAGTCGGGCACGTGCGAGAGCTGCGACGCCAGGCGCGCATCGGCGTACTTGAAATCGGTGAGCCAGATGTCGACGATGCCGTCGAGCTCGCGCACCGCCCGCACGCGCTCGTAGCCGCTCGTGTTGTAGACGATGGGGATGGAGAGCCCCCGCGCGCGAGCGCGCGCAACGGCTTCGGGCAGCAGGTGCGCGTAGTGCGTCGCCGTGACGAGGTTGATGTTCAGCGCGCCCTGGCCCTCAAGCTCGAGCATGATCTCGACCAGGCGCTCAGGCGGGACCTCGATGCCGAAGTTGCCGGTCGAGATCTCGTGGTTCTGGCAGTAGACGCACTTGAGCGGGCAGCCGCTGAAGAAGATGGTTCCCGAACCGGCTTCGCCCGAGATGGGCGGTTCCTCCCACATGTGGAGAGCGGCACGGGCGAGCTTGAGCGTATCGGTCGCGCCGCAGATGCCCGCACGCCCGTCCAGGCGCTCTGCCCGGCAGCGCCGAGGGCACAGCTCGCAGGCGGCAAGGGATGCGGGGCGCAGAAGCGTGCGCTCGGCGCCTGCGGCCGCGCGCCCAGATGTCTCCGTGTTCGCGAGATCGAACTCCATGAGATGGGCGGATACGATGAAGCCGCCGTCGTAGGCGAGGGTGAACACGCCGAGGTCGACGAAGCCCTCGCTGCGGTAGAGCGCGACCGCCGGGGCGTTGCTTGCCAGGACGTCGAGTCGAAGCGAGCGGGCGCCTCGCTTCCGGGCAGCCTCTTTCGCGGCCGCCACGAGGACGTGCCCGACCCCGCGGCCGCGGGCGCCCGTGGAGACGGCAAGCAGGTGGATGACGGCGATGCCGTCTGCCCCAAGGACCGCCCAGGAGGCCTGCGCGTAGGCCTCGTCCTCATCGGCATCGAGCACGAACGCGCCGAGGATGGGGCCGCGCGCGGAGGCCTCCTCGCGGCAGATGAACAGATCGCCCGCCGCGATGGTGGCGCGCAGGTGCTCTTCGGTGGGATGGTAGGCCATGTCCCAGTGGGCGTCGTAGGGCGTGTCGCGCATGGCGTCCGCCACGGCTGCGTACATATGTGTAAGCGCGGGGAGATCGTCTGCGGTAGCGGGTGAGACATGCATGGCGAAAAGCCCTTTCGGTATTAAAAAAGCGCCGGTAGGGCGCTTAAAGTGGGGTCCTGAGACAGGCGTGTGCCTCCATCTTCCACCACAGTTCGGTTGAAGTCAAGACTGGTAATGCGAACGGCGTGCCCTATGATGAAGATGTTCCGCCCCACGCGGAGCAACTGGGTGAACCGTCGAGTTTATTTAGGGAGCCCACACAGTCGTGCCTAGTACAGGTATCCTTCGTTGTTAAGGACGCTGGAGGGGCCGATGAGGGCACCCACCTTGTAGAGGTGGGTTCATTATCGTGAAGCGTGGGGCGGCCCATTTTTGGCAAGTTTCTTGTTGACAGCGTCCATTTAGTCGCTATTATAGAAACTCGTCTTGGGGACGTAGCTCAGCTGGGAGAGCGCTGCCGTCGCATGGCAGAGGCCGAGGGTTCGATTCCCTTCGTCTCCACCACAGGATTCGCAACGGGCACTTACTTCGGTAGGTGCCCGTTTTCGTTTGCAGATGGCTCCGTTTGCAACCGATGCGCGGTGGCGCACATCGGCGGGCACTCGCGCTTTGCGGCCTCCTGTCCGGATCGGCTGTGCGGGGGAGGGCGACCGCCCCGCCGCCCAGCGGTCGCCGGAGAGCCGTTTCGGGTCGTCCACCGTCCGCGCAGGCGCGCTGCCGTCTTTGTCTGTCAGCGGTGTTCGACCTGCCATCTGCGCCGGTTTCCAGCGGTCCGCCCGCCTCTGCTGCCATCTTGCCGCCCTCTGCGTCGCCGCGTGCGCTGACGCGCGCCGCACCTGTGAACAATCGGGTTCCATCGCCCATGCCGCTTCGTCGCGGGAGGGTCAAACGGTTATACTGACGGTCGATAGAAAAGCTACGAGCGCCGGGATCGCCTGGCGCGACAGATCGGAGGTCCGCGATGGCCGAGCAGGAAACCGCGCCGCTTTCTGATGACGAGCGCGCCGAACTCGAGGCCCTGCGTGCCGAGAAGGCGGCCCGCGAGGAGGCCGAGCGCGCCCGGAGGGAGCGCGCCGAGCTCGAGGCCCTGCGTGCAGAGGCCCGTGCCTCCCGTGTCGACGAGGCCACCGATGCCCCTGTCAGCGCGGTCGCCCCGAAGGCTGCCGCCCAGGCTGCACGCCGTGCGGACGACCGTCCGCCCGTGGTCGACCCCGACCACCTCTCGTTCGGCCAGCGCATGGTCATGACCCCGCAGTCAGACGATCCCGATGAGATCCCCGGCATGCCGCCGGCGCAGAAGATCATCATCGCCGCGGTGTTCGCCTTCGTGATCATCGGCGCGGTCTGGATCTTTCTCTCCAACAGCGGAATGGTGTAGTTTCGCCCTATAGCTTTTCGGAACCTGTGGCGCCGGTGCCTTGCCCGGCGCCTTGTTGCATATGGTAAGGAGCGACCATGGCTTTGACAGACGTTTCGCGACCGACTGACGTCGCGATGCTCACCGACCTCTACGAGCTGACGATGGCTCAGGGCCTGTGGGAGAACGGCAAGCAGGACGAGCAGGGGTGCTTCACGGCGTTCTACCGCGACCATCCCTTCGAGAGCGCCTACGCCGTCATGTGCGGCAGCGCCGAGCTGGCGGACCTCGTGGAGAACCTGCGTTTCACCGATGAGGACATCGACTACCTGGCTGGCCTCTCGGCGCCCGCGGGCGGCAGGATGTTCAACCCGGCGTTCCTCGAGTACCTGTGCGCATTCCGTCCCCATGTGGACATCGACGCCGTGCCCGAGGGCGCGCTCGTGTTCCCGCGCGAGCCCATGGTCCGCGTGACGGGCTCCATGCTCGAGTGTCAGCTGCTCGAGACCGCGCTGCTGAACGCCATCGGCTTCCAGACGCTCGTGGCCACCAAGACGGCGCGAGTCGTGGCGGCGGCGAAGGGCCGTCCCGTGGCCGAGTTCGGCCTGCGCCGCGCCCAGGGTCCCGACGGCGGCATGGCCGTGGCGCGCGCGAGCTATATCGCGGGCTGCGCGTCGACCTCCAACGTGCTCGCCGGCCGCAAGTACGGCATCCCGGTGTCGGGCACGCATGCGCACAGCTGGGTCATGGCGTTCGATTCCGAGCTCGAGGCGTTCCGCGCGTTCGCGCAGAGCAGCCCCAAGAACTGCACGCTGCTGATCGATACCTACGACGTGCGCGAGGGCGTGGAGAACGCCATCATCGTCGCGCGCGAGATGGAGGCCGCCGGCGAGCGTCTGGCGGGTATCCGCATCGACTCCGGCGACCTGGCGAAGCTCTCCGCCTACGTGCGCGGCCGTCTCGACGAGGAGGGGCTCGACTACGTGAAGATCGTCCTGTCCAACGACCTCGACGAGTACACGATCCAGTCGCTTTTGAACCAGGGCGCGCCGGTGGACAGCTTCGGCGTGGGCACGAAGCTCGCCACCTGCTACGACCAGCCGGCACTCGGCTGCGTCTACAAGCTCGCGGCGCATCGCGCGTCGGCGGACGACCCCTGGACGCCCGTCCTGAAGCTCTCCGAGCAGCCCGACAAGCGCACGATTCCCGGTATCCAGCAGGTGCGCCGCTACGTGGACGGCGCGGGCAGCCCGGTATGCGACATGATTTTCGACGAGGCCTATCTCGAGGGCGAGGGTGCGACGCGCGGCACGACGCTCGTGGCCGTGAACGACGCGGCGCTCGTCACGAGCGTTGCCGGCTTGAGTTACCATGAGCTGCTCGAGCCCGTCGTGCGCGACGGCCAGGCGGTCGGTCCGCGCGAGTCCATCGAGGTCGCTCGCGAGCGCTGCAAAACCGAGCTGGGCGCACTCGACGCCGCCTACAAGCGCTTCCTGTACCCGCAGACCTATATGGTTGGCATGGAGCTCGGGCTTGCCCGCGTGCGCGACGAGCTCGTACGCGAGCGCATGGCGCAGACGAGCTCCGCGATCCCCTGGAAGCGCGTCTAGGGGGACCGCGCGCGGTTGAGCGGCTGCGCGGACGGGAAGCGCTGACGCGGCATGCAGAGATGGTGCCGCGCGGCGCATCGGCGGCACGTGCCGCATGCGCTTTGATACGATAGGCGGGCCGTGGCGCGAGGCGTCGCGGCCCTTTTTTCGCCGCGCGTTCGTGCGCGGCGCGGCTTGAACGGAACATCTCGTGCGAAAGGCATCAAGCTTATGGCCACCGACTATAAGACCATGGTCGTGAAGATCGGCTCCTCGACGCTCGTGGGACCCGATCGGGCGCTTCGGCGCTCGTTCATCGCGGGCCTTGCGGATGAGGCGCGGCGCCTGCGCGCGATGGGTTGGCGCCTGGTGGTCGTGAGCTCGGGCGCCATCGCGTGCGGCGCGCCGGTGCTCGGCTTCGCCGCGCGCCCGACCGACATGCCGAGCCTGCAGGCGTGCGCCTCGGTGGGGCAGTGCGTGCTCTCGGCCGTCTACGACGAGGAGTTCCGCGCTCGCGACCTGCTGACCTCGCTCGTGCTGCTCACGCGCTACGATACGGCGCATCGCTCGTCGTACCTGCACGCGCGCGACACGCTCATGCGCCTGGTGGAACTCGGCGTGGTGCCGGTCGTCAACGAGAACGACACCGTCACGGTCGACGAGATCCGCTTCGGCGACAACGACACGCTCGCCGCGCTCGTGAGCTGCCTCGTGTCGGCGGACCTGTGCGTGACGCTGTCGGATATCGACGGGCTGTACACGGCGAATCCCATGGAGGACCCTGACGCGCGCTTCATCCCGCGCGTGGAGAGGATCGATGCCGCCATCATCGCGTCGGCGGGCGACTCGTCGTCGGCGGTGGGCACGGGCGGCATGATCACGAAGATCCGCGCGAGCCGCATCCTCATGACGGCGGGCATCGCGAGCGTGATCTGCAGCGGCGCCGAGGAGCGCGCGCTGTCGCGCCTGGCGGCGGGGGAGTCGGTGGGAACGCTGTTCGTGCCGCCGGCGGGACGCTGCGAGATCGCGCCGAGGAAGCTCTGGATCGCTTTGGGCGACGCTGCGCACGGCACGGTGACGGTGGATGCCGGTGCCGCCGAGGCGCTGGTGCGCCGCGGGTCGTCGCTTTTGCCCGTGGGCATCACGAAGGTGGAGGGCGAGTTCACCGCCGGTGCGACGCTCGACGTGCGCGACCCGGACGGCCTTACCATCGCGCGCGGCCTCGCGCAGGCGGGCTCGGACGAGCTCAAGCTCGCCGCCGGTCGCCATCAGGACGAGATCGCGGCGAACCGCCTGCTCGCGGCGCTTGCGGGCAAGCCCGCCATCCATCGCGACGAGCTGATCGTCTTCGCGTAGGGCGGGCGCGAGGCGACGCGGCCTGGTTGCTCCGCGGCCCGCTGCCGCGCCGCCGGGAGCCGGGCATAGATTCGCGAAAGACGCGCCCTTGGCGCAACCGGTGCGATCCGGATGCGCCGAGGCGCTGCTGTGCCGGCCGTCTGTCGCGCTTAGGTGCGGATGGGGCGAGCGGGGTGTCCATCGCCCCGCTCGCATGCGGTTGAGGGGCTGCGGGCAGGCGGACGGGCGACCGGGCTGCTTCGCCATGCGGCCGCCGGCTGCCTATGCGCGTGCCATGAGATGGCCGGCGTCGCGCGCCTGCTCGTAGAGCGTGCGGAACACGGTGTCGCCGTGCAGGCCGTCGTGCTCGAACTCGTTGGTGACCCAAGGATGCGCGTTTCCCACACGCGAGAGCGTGTCGAGCTGCAGGCCCGCGTCGACGTACATGTCGTCGAAATAGACCGCCGCGTGCAGCGGGACCTCGTTTGCCGCCAGGCGCACCGGGTCGTAGATGCGATCGAAGTCGGTGTCCGCCATGAGGAGGTCCATGGCCTCGGCGAAGGGGGCGAGCTCGGGCATCTGCGTGAACATCCACGGGAAGCACGCCTCGCCGGTGAACAGCAGCGGGCGGGCGAGGCCGTCGAATTCGGGGCGATGGGCCTTCTCGGTCGCAGCCGCCCAGCCGATGGGCGCAACGGAGCCGTCGGCGTAGATGAACTCCTGGAGCACCCAGTAGAGCGGGTTCGCGCGCGTGGTCGTGCGGTCAAGCACGCCCATAAGGAAAGCGTCTGAGAGGTGCGGCTCGGTGTCCACGTTCCCGTCGCCGTCTTCGAAGGCGGTGTCGAAGAGCCAGTGCATGCGCTCGAAGCTCGGCTTCATACCGAAGTCCGAACCCAGCAGCTGGAGGTGCTCGACGGTCAGCGGGCTGCCGTCGGGAAGGTCGATGCCGCCTGCCTCCACGAGGTCGGCCACGGCGGCCACGCGCTCGACGTCGTCGGGGTAGCGCTCGTAGTAACGGCGGGTCTTCTCGGCCATGCGCGGGAACGTGTGCGCATAGACCTCGGCGGCGCTGGCGGGGACGTGCGGGATGCCGCCGCAGGTGAAGCTCGCGGTGATGGCCTCGGGGAACAGCGACAGGTAGGCGAGCGTGATGAAGCCGCCGTAGCTCTGGCCGAGCGTGGTCCAGGGCCTGCCCTCGAACTCAGTCAGGCGCAGGTACTCGAAGTCGCGCACGATCGAGCCGGCGAGCAGGCGCTTCAGGAAATCGGCCTGGGCGCGTGCGGGATCGGCGCCCGCCGTGCGGGCGCGCTGCCCGAGCGCGGCGATGCTGCGTGCGCTCACCCGCGAGCTGCGGCCCACACCGCGCTGGTCGGGCAGGACGACGCGATAGTGCTTGATGGCCTCGGCGATCCAGCCGTCGCTTGCAGGCGACAGGGGCCGCGGACAGGCGCCACCCGGTCCGCCTTGGAAGAAGACGAGCAGCGGCAGGTCGTCGTTGACGTGCTCCGGTGCGCAGACCACGCGATAGAACAGCTTCATGCTCTCCGGTACGCCGCAGATGGGGTCGGGAAAGGCGCCGGCGCGCATAGTGAGGCCCATGGCGAGCAGCGCCGGCTCGAGCCCGCGCCAATCGAGCGGCACGTCGATGCTGTGGTCCTCCACGTACAGGCCGGGAACGAAATAGCTGGCAAGTTTGGTCATGAACCCTCCTCGGGAAGCGTGTGGGATGCGGTCTCTCACCATGATGACGCTTGGTGCTCGCAAAAACGGGTTGAGGCGAACCCGTTCCCGTTCACCCCACGAGCGCCGGGGTCATCACGTCAAGCAGCACGCGCGTGCGCCTCTGACGCGCCGGGGCAGGGCGCGTAGGCAAAGGCATCGTCAGGCGCCCCCGAACGGTTGGGGAAGAACGCGGTGCGCAAGACCTGCTCAACATCGTAGCGCGTCTCAAGGCGGCCGACCGAGAAGTCTGGGCAGCACATGGACCCCTCGTCAACGATGGCGCGCAGGGCACGTCCACGGCGTGCCGGCATAGAGGGCAAGCGCCTAAGCGAGGAAGGGGAGGTTTACGGTCATAACGGGGTGAAACGGCTTCCGCAGGACTCCTCAGCCCGCAGCCGGCTCGATGCGAAAGCGCGCAAGGAGCTCGCCGAAGGCGTCCTGTGCCGCGCGGCACGTGTCGAGCAGGTAGCCCGGCTCATGATTCCACTGGGACAGGCCGCGATAGTAGAAAAGCTTCATCTCGTCAGTGATGATGAACGGCGTGACACCGCAGCGGAGGCATTCCTTGAACATCACGAGGCGCCCGACGCGACCGTTGCCGTCTTGAAAGGGATGAATGGCCTCGAACGCCTTGTGGAAAGCGACGATATCCTCGAACGTCTTGACCGACTTCGCCTCATATGCGGCGATGAGGCGCGACATGTCCCACGCGACGTGTTCGGGGGGCGTCGTCTCACGCCCGCCCACCTCGTTGGGCAGCCGTTTGTAGTCGCCTACCGCAAACCAACTCTTGCGGCTGTCCGTTGTCCCCTGCTTGAGCTGGGCGTGGAGGCTCTTGATCATGCGCTCGCTCAAGCGCCGGTTGGCGGCATCGATGACCATGTCGATGCAGCGGAAATGGTTCGCCGTCTCTACGATGTCGTCGACCCGCACCGATTCGGTAACACCGAGCGTGTTGGTCTCGAAGATGAAACGGGTCTGCTCGTGCGAAAGCCGGCTCCCCTCGATGTGGTTCGAGTTGTACGTCAGCTCGATCTGTATGTGATGATAGATGCCACCGGGCATGCCCGAGTCCTTTTCCTCGCGAAGCGCTTCCAGCAGTGTGCGCCTTCGCGAGGAGGAGCGCGGCCTGCGCGCGGGCTTCTCGGCATCCTCGGGAATCGCCCAGGTTTTGCCGATCAGTTCGGCGCCGGGGATGCGCCCCTCGGCGCAGTAGGCGCGAACCGTGCGCTCGGAAACACCCCAGCGTCGCGCCATTTCCGCAACTGTAAGGGCCATCGTGCACCACCTTCCGTTATCGGCAAAAAAAGAGACTCATGAGTTACATGTTACACCCGTATAATCTGCCGATAACGGAACTCCGGGGCAGTATCTCGCCCACATGAGATGGCAAGCCGTGCCCGCCGCCCATATACTCGGCGCAAGCGGAAACGGGATAAAGCGGGCCCGTTCCCGCCCGCCTGCTCCGTTTGCCGCATAAACCGTTCGGCACCGCCCGTGCGGCCCCGCGGGCGTGGATGAGCGTCGTGTCGAACAGCGGGACCTGTCCTCATTACTGCCGTTTTCGGGTAGGATGGGGGCAAAAGAATTACCAAGGAGGTGCCGGCATGGCGCAGGATATCAAGACCTATGTGGAAGAGCTCGCGCGTGCGGCCAAGGAGGCGTCGCGCCCGCTGGGGTTCGCGTCCGACGAGGCGCGGCAGGCGGCGGTGCGCGCGATGGCGCAGGCGCTGCGGGAGCACGAAGACAACATCCTGGCGGCGAACGCCGAGGATATGGAGGCTGCCCGTCAGGCGGGCACGAGCGAGGGGCTGCTCGACCGCTTGCTGCTCACGCCCGCGCGTATTGAGGGCATGGCGGCCGGCCTCGATAAGCTCGCCGACCTGCCCGATCCGGTGGGACGCGTGCTCGAGCACCGCACGATCGACCAGGGGCTCGACCTCACGCGCGTGAGCGTGCCGCTCGGGCTCGTGGCGATGGTGTACGAGGCGCGTCCGAACGTGACCGCCGACGCCGCGGGCATCTGCATCCGCACCGGCAACGCCTGCATCCTGCGCGGCGGCTCGCTCGCCCAGCGCTCCTGCGTGGCGATCGCGCACGCGCTCGCCGACGCGGTCGAGGCCTCCGGCTTCCCGCGCGCGGCCGTGAGCATCATCGAGACGACCGACCGCGCGGCGACCGGTGTCCTCATGAGCCTGCGTGGCGTCGTCGACGTGCTCATCCCCCGCGGCGGCGCGGGCCTCATCCAGCGCTGCGTGCGCGAGTCGCTCGTGCCGGTGATCGAGACGGGCACGGGCAACTGCCATATCTACGTGCACGAAAGCGCCGACTTCGATAAGGCGCGCGCTATTGTCATGAACGCGAAGACGCAGCGCGTGGGTGTGTGCAACGCCTGCGAGTCGCTGCTGGTGGACCAGGCCGTGGCTCCCGCGTTTCTGCCCGGTATGTTTCGCGAGCTCACGGACGCCGGTGTGCTCGTCCATGGTGACGAGACGGTGTGCGCCATCTGTCGCGAGCTCGGGCTCGAGGAGGGGTCGGCCTTCGTTCCCGCCACCGAGGAGGACTGGGGTCGCGAGTATTTGGCGATGGAGATCTCCGCGAAGTGCGTGAGCGGGCTCGACGAGGCCATCGCCCACATCAACCGCTTCGGCACCATGCACTCCGAGGCCATCGTCGCCGAAGATGAGCAGGCATGCGAGCGCTTCTTGCGCGAGGTGGACGCGAGCTCGGTGTATGCGAACGCGAGCACCCGCTTCACCGATGGCGGCGAGTTCGGCCTGGGTGCCGAGATCGGCATCTCCACGCAGAAGCTGCATGCGCGCGGGCCCTTTGCCGCCGAGGCGCTCACGACCTACAAGTACGTCATCCGCGGGTGCGGCCAGGTCCGCCCCTAGGGGTTACGACGCACGCGCTGCGCGCGTGAGCGCGTCTGGCTGTGTCATCTGCCGGCCCTTCGACCTCTTCGGGGGTCGGAGGGCCGCGTGCGTTACGCCCCTTGCGGAAGCTTCCTGCGCATCCAGGCCCCGATGCATACATGACGCATATGCTCATATCAGTTGCCCTCGTTGACGGTTATTATGGTGGTATCGATATCACATCTCTTTGCGGAAGGCAGGCACCATGTACGACGTGACGGCGTTGGGCGAGGTTCTGATCGATTTCACCGAGGCGGGGGCCTCGGAGGGCGGCATGTCGCTGTTCGAGCGCAACCCGGGCGGCGCGCCGGCCAACGTGCTCGTGGCGCTCCAGCACCTGGGGCACAGCACCGCCTTCATCGGCAAGGTCGGCTGCGACATGCACGGCGACTTCTTGCGCGGGGTGCTCGAGGGCGAGGGCATCGACTGCACGGGTCTCATCAGCGACCCGAAGTACTTCACGACCCTCGCGTTCGTGGCGCTCGCGCCCACCGGCGAGCGGACGTTCTCCTTCGCCCGCAAGCCGGGCGCCGACACCCAGATCGAGCCCGGTGAGCTCGCGCGCGATGTCATCGCGGACTCGAGGGTCTTCCATGTGGGCTCGCTGTCGCTCACCGATGAGCCGGCGCGTTCCGCCACGCTCGAGGCCATCGCCTGCGCCCGCGATGCGGGGTGCACGCTGTCCTATGATCCCAACTACCGCGCGAACCTCTGGCCGTCCGTGGAGGTCGCCTGCGAGCACATGCGCAGCATCGTCTCCAGCATAGACCTCATGAAGATCTCCGACGAGGAGTGCGGGCTCATGACAGGCGAGAGCGACCCGGTCGCGGCGGCTCGCGTGCTCCTTGAGCGCGGCCCGAAGGTCGTCGCGGTGACGCTCGGCGGGTCGGGCGCGCTGGTGGCGACCCGCGAGGGCACGCGCGAGGTGCCGGGCTTCCCGGCCGAGGTCGTGGACACGACCGGTGCCGGCGATTCGTTCTGGGGCGGTTTTCTGGCGGCGTTCCTCGAGAGCGGGCTCACGGCTGCCCAGGTGACCCTGGACGATGCGGCCAATTTCGCCCGTATGGGCAACGCCGTGGCGTCGCTGTGCGTGCGCGGCCGCGGCGGCATCCCCTCGATGCCTGCGCGCGCGACGGTGCTCGAGCTGCTCGGCGCATAGCGCGCATCATATCCCGTATGAATAACGGCCGCGCCGCGAATCCCATGGGGTTCGCGGCGCGGCCTTCTTTTCGATATGGTGCCCAGAGGGGTCCGGCTATTCCTGGGCGAAGGTGTCGCGGTCGGGGGCGAAGGACTGCATGGCCTCGATCGTGCGGGCGAACAGCTCGTCGAGGTCCCATCCGAGCATGTCGGCGCCCTCGCGGATCACGTCGCGGTTCACGCCGGCGGCGAAGCGCTTGTCCTTGAACTTCTTCTTCAGCGACTTCACGTTGAAGTCCATGACGCTCTTGGAGGGGCGCATCACCACGGCGGCGCCGATGAGCCCGGTGAGCTCCTCGGTGGCGAACAGGATCTTCTCCATCATGAGCTCGGGGCGGGGAAGGGTGGTGTTGAAGTCGCTCGTATGGGTCTGGATGGCGCGGATGAGCTCGGGCGTGCCGCCTGCCGCCTCGATGTCCTTGGCGGCGTAGATGGTGTGGTTCATCGGGTCGTCGCTGTGCTCCTCCCAGTCGAGGTCGTGCAGAAGCCCGACGATGCCCCAGAACTCCTCGTTTTCAGGGTCGTACTCGCGCGCGAAGTAGCGCATGGTCTGCTCGACCGTCTCGGCGTGCTCGATGTGGAAGGGGTCCTTGTTGTGCTCGCAGAGCAGCTCGTATGCCTGCTCGCGGCTGAGTCCCGCAGAAAGCGCTTCCGCCATGGTTTCCTCCAAACCGTCGCTGCAGGTGCGGCGTCGCCCGCGCCGCGCCCGCGAACATTATGCAAAAAGGTGCCCGGGACCCTGCCTTATAGCGCGTGAGCGCCGTACCTACGGCAGGGACCGGACACCTTCGATCCCCCATCCGGTGAAGGGGGAGGCTTCATGGCTGTACTGTACCACACGGCAGCGCCTGCGCGCCGGTATTCGGCGGATGGTGCTCCTTGCGGCGATCGGCGCGGCGGATGTCCTCAAACTACCCCGTCCCCGATGAGGACAATTGGGATATCAGTTGTCGGAGATCTCGCCGGCGGCGACGGCGGCGGCGTGGAGGCGCGCGTCGGCGTCCTCCTCGCTCACGTCGAGCGCGACGGCGATCTCCTCGACGGAGCGGCGGCGCGCCTCCTTGAGCACGCGCAGGTAATAGCTGCTGGGCTTTTTCGCATGGGCCTCGGCGTCGTTGATGCGCCGGCGCATGGTCTTGGCGACGCGCAGCGTCTCGGGCGCGCCGAGCTTGATCTGCCCCTTGAAATAGCTCTCCTCAAGCGAGCTGTTGCGCTCCGTGAAGGGGTCGCACTCCAGGTCGCCGTAATCGGCGATCAGGGCTTCGGCCTCCTCGCGGGAGATGATGGTGTGCAGACGGTCCGCCTGGGCGACGGGGTAGAGAAGACGGGTCTTCGCGTGGCCCGATTTGGCTTCCAGAACGATCATCGGCGAAGGCGTGTCCTCATAGTCCATGACCGTGCAGACGCCCTGGCCGGGGTGGATAACGTGCTCTCCGATGCTGAACATGCTGCCTCCAACTCATAAGCTGTACCGAAGATAAGAATACCACGCGTACGTGCGCGTTTGTTGGCGTGCATCACATTTTGAGCACATTTGCGCAGGTAGGTGGCCGTCCTGTCGGTTTTGGGCACGTGCGCTCGATGCATAAAGTGCTCCGGCGCACCCAAGGGGAGCGCGCGGTCGTTCGGGCAGCTCGAAGCGGGTCCGCAGCGTCTGCCCGGCCCCGTGTACCACCGCCCGCAACCCGTCGATAACCTTGGTTTTTGTTGTCTGGGCGCCCCGTCTTAGGCGGTTTTTTCCCATGATCGCCGCAGTTGGGTGTACGGCCGTCGGGTTTGCCGATGCGGTGTGTTAGAGTATGGGCCATGTGTATACCTGCAGCTCGCCGCAAAGGGCGCGGCGAGACCCTACATGGAGGAGGACCCATGCCTGAGAAGATCGAAGAGCTGGTGCGCGCAGCCCTCGCTGCGGCGATCGAGGCGGGCGAGATTCCCGCGTTCGAGCTGGACGATTGCGGCATCGAGCGACCGGCGGACACTTCTCACGGCGAGTGGACGTCCACCATGGCGATGAAGTCCGCGAAGCTCGCGCACTGCGCCCCGCGCAAGATCGCCGACGCCATCTGCGCCCACATGCCCGCCGACGAGGTCATCGACAGCGTCGAGGTCGCCGGCCCCGGCTTCATCAACTTCTACCTGTCCGTCGCCGCTAAGAACTCCGTGTTCGCCGAGGCGCGCGAGCAGGGTATGGACTTCGCCAAGTCCAACGTCGGCGGCGGCCTCAAGACCCAGGTCGAGTTCGTCTCCGCCAACCCCGTGGGCCCCATGCACGTGGGCCACGGCCGCTGGGCGGCGCTCGGCGACTCCATGTGCCGCGTCATGGAGCATGCCGGCTACGACATCGAGCGCGAGTTCTGGATCAACGACCACGGCAACCAGATGAACACGTTCGGCAACTCCATTTCCAAGCGCTACATGCAGCTCGCCGACATCATGGCCAAGCAGGGCTGCGACATCGACGCCGCCCGCGACTTCCTCGCCCAGGATCGCGACAACTACGTCCAGGACGAGCTTGATGAGCGTCCCGACAGCCATCCCTACATGGATGAGTTCACGGCCGATCTCGGCAAGGACTCCTACGGCGGCACCTACATCATTGACGAGGCCGCTGCCTTCTGGAAGTCCGATGGCGACAAGTGGGTTGACGCCGATCCCCAGGAGCGCATGCTGTCGTTCCGCGAGCGCGGCTACCAGAAGATGCTCAAGGACATGCGTGACACCTGCCATGACGTCCGCTGCGACTTCGACGTCTGGATGAGCGAACGCACCATGTACCAGAAGGACTGGACGGGCACCTCGCCGGTCGAGCGCGCCTACGCCAAGCTCGACGAGATGGGCTACCTCTACACCACCGATGACGGCGCGCTGTGGTTCAAGTCCACCGCCTTCGGCGACGACAAGGACCGCGTCATCAAGAAGTCCAACGGCGACTACACCTACTTCTCCTCCGACATCGCCTACCACTGGAACAAGTTCCAGCGCGTCGACCACGTCATCGACATCTGGGGCGCCGACCACCACGGCTACATCGCCCGCGTGAAGGCCGTCTGCGACGCGCTCGGCTACCCCGGGCAGTTCGAGGTGCCGCTGGGCCAGTTCGTGAACCTGCTGCGCTCCGGCAAGCCGGTCCGCATGTCCAAGCGCAAGGGCACGATGATCACGTTCCGCGAGCTCATCGACGAGGTCGGCGCCGACGCCGCCCGCTACACGCTCGTCTCCCGCTCCTCCAACCAGACCATCGACTTCGACATCGACGCCGTCAAGGAGAAGAGCCAGTCCAACCCCGTGTACTACGTGCAGTACGCGCACGCCCGCATCTGCTCCATCCTGCGCCGCGCCGCCGGCGTCACGCCTGAGCAGGCCGAGCTTATGGGCATGGAGGCCGTCGCGGTGAAGGCTATCGGCAGCGACGTTGATTACGGCCTGCTGACCGACCCGACCGAGCTGGCGCTCGCCCGCAAGCTCTCCGAGCTCGAGGACCTCATCGCCGGCTGCGCCCGCGACCGCGCGCCGTTCCGCCTCACCCACTACCTCGAGGAGCTCGCCGGCCTCTTCCACAGCTTCTACGCTGCCTGCCAGGTGCTGCCGAGCGAGGGCCGTCCGATCGCCCCCGAGCTCACCCGCGCGCGCCTTGCCGCCTGCGACGCGGTGCGCTCCGTGCTGCAGCTCGTGCTGTCGCTCATCGGCGTCTCCGCGCCGATGCAGATGTAGCGCGCCTCGCGAAAATGAGCGCGAAAGGACCCCGCCCGGCGGGGTCCTTTTTTCATGCGCGGGCGGACGGACGGCTCGCCTGCAACCGCTGGCGTCCCGGTGAGCTACCGTTCACGTGGGTTTTCGTGGCAGCTTTGGCAGATGGGGGCGCGTGATTACCAATGTGGTATAGTTGCCTTGCATCTGTTTGCATATCCCGATACATGTTGCACGCCCCATTGTGCCGCTGCCGCCGACATGGCGGTGTGCCGTTCGTCACGCGGGCGATATCCTTTTCTCCAATCTTGTGTACATGCCGCGCCGCGGCAACCTATAAGGAGGTATGGGAATGAAATTCTTCATCGACACCGCTGATCTGGACGAGATCGCCGAGGCGAAGAGCTGGGGTTGCCTGGCAGGCGTGACCACGAACCCGTCGCTGTACGCCCGCACGGGCGGCAAACTCGCCGATTTCGAGCCCCACATGCTCAAGATCGCCGAGCTCTGCGAGGGGCTCCCCGTCTCCGCCGAGTCCACCGCCACCACGGCCGAGGGCATGATCGAGGAGGGCCGCCGCCTGGCAGGCCTCGCCCCCAACATCGTCGTCAAGCTGCCGGTCTGCGAGGCCGGTCTGGCCGCGTGCCGCGCGCTCGCGGACGAGGGCGTCCGCATCAACATGACGCTCGTGTTCTCCGCCCCGCAGGCGCTGCTGGCCGCCAATGCCGGCGCCCGCTACATCTCGCCGTTCGTCGGCCGCTTCGACGACATCGCGCAGGACGGCATCTCCCAGCTCGCCGACGTCGTGGCCTGCGTGAAGAACTACGACTGGGCCGGCAGGAACGTCGACGGCGAGGTCGAGATCATCACCGCCTCGGTGCGCACCCCCAACCACGTCACGCAGGCGGCGCTGCTCGGCGCGGACATCGCGACCGTGCCGTTCGCGGCGCTCAAGAAGTGCGTGCGCCATCCCCTTACTGATCAGGGTCTCGCAAGCTTCGAGGCCGACTGGAAGAAAGTAGTTGAGCAGGCATAGTGGCTGAAGATCATAACGAAATCACCCCGATTGAGACGGCGGCCCCGGTGCCCCAGGCACCGGAGGCCACCGAAGAGAAGCGTGCGCAGGCGCCTGCCGCCGCGCCGCTGAACGAGGCGTCCGACGAGGCGGCGGCGAAGGCCCCGCGCACGCGCCGGACGCGCAAGCCGAAGGCGGAGGCGGCCGATGCCGCTTCCGCTCCGGCGGCGGATGGGGAAGAGGCCCCGCGCCGCACCCGCGCCCGCCGCACGGCGGCGAAGAGCGCGGATGCGGGCGAGCATGAGGTCTCTCCCGAGGTTGCCCAGGCTCGCGCGCTTGCCCAGGTGTCGCAGGCGCAGGTCGCCCGCAAGCAGCGTCGGGCTGCAGAAGATGCGCTCGAGCTGCTTGAGGCCGCCGCATCCGCTGCCGAGACGACGTCTGAGCCCGCTGCTGCCGAGGCGCCGAAGCGCACCCGTACGCGCAAGAAGCGCGAGGCCTCCGAGACCGCTGCGGCTCCCGCTGCCCTGCCCGAGGGTATGACCCCTGAGCTGCTGGCTGCGCTTCCGAAGGTCGATCCCGCCTTGCGCCCGCATCGCCGCGGACGCAAGCCCAAGGCCTACGTCGAGGCCGAGCGCGCCGCTGCAGCAGCTGCTGCGGCTCTGCTCGCCCAGCAACAGGCGGCTGCCGCGCCTGCAGAGGGCACAACCTCCGAACCCGCAGCGGCGCAGCGCGCCGGGGGCGGAGCCGCCGAGGCTGCCGACGAGGCTTCCGCGGCGCAGGATGTTCGCCCCGGCCGCGGTCGTCGCGCCAAGGCCAAGCAGGCAGAGGCTTCCGAGGAGACCGCACGCGCACCGGAGAAGGATGCTGTCGAGGCGCCTGCCGAGGCCTCTGACCAGGAGCGCATCAAGCAGGCTGAGGGCAAGGCGGCTGAGGGCGAGAAGCGCGAGCGTCGCAGCCAGACGCAGCGCCATGAGCAGGATCACGGCGAGCGCGACGGCCGCAAGAACCGCGACGAGCGCGGAGACCGTAGCGATCGCAAGGATCGGGACCGTCGCAACAACCGCAACGATCGCAATGACCGCAACGATCGCCGCAACAACAAGCGCAACAACCGCTACAACGCGCCGACCGAGCCGAGCCTGTCGCGCGATGAGCTCTCCGGCATGAAGGTTGCCGAGCTGCGCGAGAAGGCGCGTTCGCTCGATATCGACCCCACCGGCAAGAAGAAGGCGGAGCTTGTCGAGGAGGTCTATACGGTCGCGGCGCGCGCCGAGGGCTTCCGCGACATCGAGGGCATTCTCGATATCACCAACGAGGGCTTCGGCTACATCCGCGCGCACGGCTACATGCCGAGCCGCGACGACGCCTTCGTGCCCGCGAACCTCATCCGTGCGGCGCGCCTGCGTCCGGGCGACCTCATCTCCGGCACGCTGAGGCCGAGCCGTGCGAACGACAAGTTCCCCGGCCTCGCCAAGATCCACACCGTGAACGGCCTCGATCCCGAGCAGATGCGCACGCGCCCGAAGTTCTCGGAGCTCACGCCCATCTACCCCAACGAGCCGCTCAAGATGGAGCACGGTCGCGATTCCATCACCGGCCGCGCCATCGATATCGTCTCGCCCATCGGCAAGGGCCAGCGCGGTCTGATCGTCTCGCCGCCCAAGGCGGGCAAGACGACGGTGCTCAAGCACATCTGCCAATCCATCGCCGTGAACAATCCCGAGGTGCACCTCATCTGCCTACTGGTGGACGAGCGCCCCGAGGAGGTCACGGACATGGAGCGCTCCATCAAGGGCGACGTCGTGGCCTCCACGTTCGACATGCCCGCCGACAACCACACCCGCGTCTCCGAGCTCGTTATCGAGCGCGCCAAGCGCATCGTCGAGATGGGCGGTGACGTGGTGGTCGTGCTCGATTCCATCACGCGTCTCGCTCGCGCCTACAACCTGGCTGCGCCCGCCTCGGGTCGCATCCTTTCCGGCGGCGTCGACTCCGCGGCGCTCTACCCGCCCAAGCGCTTTTTGGGCGCGGCGCGCAACATCGAGAACGGCGGCTCGCTCACCATCCTGGCCTCCGCGCTCGTGGACACCGGCTCCAAGATGGACGAGGTGATCTTCGAGGAGTTCAAGGGAACGGGCAACATGGAGCTCAAGCTCGACCGCGACCTGGCCGACCGCCGCATCTTCCCGGCCATCGACCCGGTCGCCTCCGGCACGCGCAACGAGGACCTGCTCATCCCCGAGAACATGCGCCCGTTCGTGTGGGGCATCCGCCGCGTGCTCGCCGGCATGAACAACACCGAGCGCGCCGCAGCGTCCTTCATCAAGGGCCTGAAGGGCACGAACTCCAACGAGGAGTTCCTCATCCGCACCGCCAAGAAGGCTGCGGACTATCCCGAGGCCATGTAGGCTTCGCTTTCCAGATCGCTTTGTATGCACGAAGGCCGGTGTCCCGAGGGCGCCGGCCTTCGTTCGGTTTCATCCGTTGTGCGCGGGTCTGCGGAAATGCTGACGGCGGAAGCTCTCCCGCGATAACGAACTTGTCAAATGTCTCGCTAAGAGCTTGCGTTAGCGAGACTGTTGGCAAGTTCGTGATAGGGACGGAAGCGGCGTGGTGGGGCGCCTCGACAATCTAGAGGATGCCCAGTGCGCGCTCGAGGGCGATGGCGGCGCGGTAGGGGACGACACGGGTTGCCGCATAGAGCGCCTTCATGTCGAGCGAGGGGATGCAGAGGCTCCGTCCGGCATGCGCGGCGGCGAGGGCGGCCTCAGCGACGTGCCCGACGTTGTCGAAGCCGATGCGGGTCATGCGCTGCGCGCACCCGGCATCGCCCGGGGCGTCGAGGAACTCAGTCTTCATGAACTTGGGGCACACGGCGGTGACATGGATGTCGATGTCGCCCAGCTCGGTGTCGAGCGCGCGGGAGAAGTCGAGTACGAAGCGCTTGGCGGCCGCGTACACGGCGAGGCGCGGCTGGGGGAGGAACGCCGCGACGCTCGCGATGTTGATGATGCGGGAGCCGGCGCGCATGAACGGCAGCGTGCGGTAGGCGAGTTCGACGGGGGCGAGCATGAGCAGGGCCATCATGCGGCTCACCTCGTCGCGCGGGATACCGGCGAAATCGCCGAACGAAGCGGCGCCCGCATTGTTGACGAGAAGCCGCACGCGCGCGGCAGGGGTCTCCAGCAGCGCCGATTCCAAGATGTCGAACGAATCGGGGTCGGTGAGATCGAGGCAGAACGGCCGCACGGTGCACGAGCAGGTGCGCACGAGGGCGTCGAGGCGCTCGGGCCTGCGGGCGACGACCCAGATCTCGTCGACGGAGCCCGCCTCGCCATGGTCGATGCGGCGGACGATCTCCTTGCCGAGTCCGGACGAGGCACCGGTGACGATGGCGATAGTGGGCATGGCTGATCTCCTTTGTGTCGCGGTGATGCTGCTTGACTTGTTCCCCAAAACACGGGTAAGAAAACCGATGGTGCGCCGCTCGGCGAATCGACCCAAAGCGTCGTTGACACTCGGCGGGTCGATATTGCATGTATGCAGGCGTTATCGCATAATAGCTCTAACGGTCGCGACGGAAAACGCAGATGAATCGAACCACATCCGTTGCTGGGGGTTTCGGCCCCCACGCTTCACAGTCCTCGTTTCCCGCGAACGCGTGCAGGTGCGCCGGCTCTCGCGTCGGCAGCGCCTCGGTTGGACACGTATCCGAAGCAGAAGGAAGCGGCATATGGACTCTTCGACGCACACGCATCGCGCTCTGACAGCCGGGCTTTCGATCGGAGGCGGCATCGCCCTCTCCGCCGTCGCGTTCGCCGCCACCATCCCGTTCGAGGGTGTCCATGAGGCGATCGCGCCCGTGATCCTGCCGCTTGCCGCCGGATCGATCATCGGCGTGGGCATCCATGCGGTCGCGACGGCGATCGACGACCATGTGTCCTCGCCTGAATACGCTGCTGCAGCAGCCGAGCGCTCGTCCGCCCGCGCGACGGCTCCCGTCTCGTTCGCCGCGAGCCGTCAGGCCACCCCGAAGGGCGTGCCCGTGATCGCGCGCGCCCAGGATGCGCTGTCCGAGGCGGAGGCGTGGGCCGAGATCGACTCGCTGCTCACGTCCGACTCTCCGGTGAGCTGCGACCCGCTGAAATCGAAGGACATCTACGAGATCGCCCTCGAGGAGATGGCGCGCGGCACTGCGAGTGCCGACGCGACCGCGCAGACCGCATACCGAACAAGCGCGACCGCCCAAGGTGCGGAAACGACCGCCACGATGGATATGGGGTCGATGTATACCGCTCCCGCCCAGCAGACCGCGTCCGCGCGCCCGATGGCGCAGGCGGGGCCGGAAGTGACGGCGACCTATATGCGCATCCAGCAGGTTGCTGCCCGCGCGCAGGCGCAGGCCACTGCCGCTCGCGCTGCCGTGGCGCCTGGTGCCGCCATGTCGCCGAGCACGACGGCGGTACCCATGGTACCGGTCGTCCCGGCGGTCTTCGTGACGACGGCGCAGGCTTCCGGTGTCATGCCCGCGGTGCCCGCCTCGAGCGTGCCGTCCATTTCTCTCGATATGGGGCAGGCACCCGCCTCCGTCCCGCAGGCCGTCCAATCTGCCGGTACGGGCGATACGAACGCACTCGGTGCCCGCGTGCCGAGCGTTTCCGTTCCCGCTGCGACGACAGCGGGGTCGGTGCCCGAGCCCGAGCCTGCACCTGTCACCGAGGTCGAGGCACCCATGGTCGACTATAGCGGTCACGAGGGCATGTGGGCTGAGGCGCTGGCCATCCTCGCCGAGGAGGTCGCGCCCGCACCCGCTCCGGTCGCGAGCGCACCTGCGAAGGCGGAGGAGGACGAGCCCATCGAGAAGATCTTCGACGGTCTGGACAAGATTCCCGCTTCCTTCGAGTATGACGCGATGCTCGAGGATACTGACGGCATCGCCCGCTCCCGCATGGGCGCTCTGGCCGAGGGTGCAAACGCCACGGGCGTGCACAGTCATGTGAACGAGATCCTGAACGAGGAGCTCGGGCGCGTCCCCTCGCAGAGCGTGCGTACCACGGGGCGCGAGTACCTGCGCGTCATCCAGGGCGGCACGATGGCCATGCCGCGCTATACGGCCGAGGCGTAAGCACTCTTGGCCCGCCGAACCTTCCATATGCCCGGTGGCATCTCGCTGCCGTTCTGCATCGCATCCTGCGCGATGGTCGCCTGCATCTGGGGCGCGTCGCTCGTGCCCGGCACCGGCAGCTCCGCGCTGAGCCTGTCGGTGGTCGACGGCCTGCGCTCGGCGCTCGATGCGTTGGGGCTGGCCAGCGGCTGGGTGACGAACTTCGCGGTGCGCAAATGCGCCCACGCGATGGAGTACGCCGCGCTCGGCGTCCTGGTGTCGCAGGCGATCGACCCGGGGGCGCGCCGCACGGGCGGCCGCGCGCTGGTGATCGCCGCCGTCTTGGTGCTGGTCGCCTCGATCGACGAGGGCATCCAGCTGTTCGTGCCGGGTAGGTCCGGCCAGGTGACCGACGTCGCGCTCGACTGTGGCGGCGCGGCTGCCGGCGTCCTTATCCGGGGCGCCTTCTATCGCCTGCGGCGTCGGCGGGAGTCGTCGTAGGGGCGCGCCGGCAGGGCGCGAAGGGACGCGCCCTGCCGGGTTTCCATGCGCACGGAAGACGGGCTGCAGCCGGGCGCCTTCCGGGGGCGCCGCCGCTGCAGCCCGTCGATTCGCTCAGATGCGCGCGGGCGCTATCTCACAGACGCTACTCGACGTCGGTGACGGTCATGATGCGCATGAGCACCGCGGCCGCTTCCGCACGACGGGTCGTGTTGAGCGGCGCGAGCACGCGGGTGCCGTCGGGCGTCTCGACGCCCTGGACGACGCCGGTCGCGACCGCCCAGGACACGGCGTCGACGGCCCACGTGGAGACGGTGTCGGCATCGGGGAACGCGCTCAGGTCGGCGCGCGCGGAGGTGTCCTGGCCGCTCGAGGCGGCGAGGCGCTCGAGCACGACCGCGAGCTGCTCGCGGGTCAGCGCGGCGTCGGGCGCCATGAGGCCGGAGCCGTCGGTGTAGCCGCCGAGAAGGCCCATCGAGATCGCCCAGGAGAGGGAGTCGACATACCAGGCGTCGAGGTCGACGTCGGCGAAGCCCTCGAGCACGGAGCTGTCCGCCTCGGGCTTCTGCGCGATGCGCCAGAGCATCTCGGCGAATTGGGCGCGGGTGAGCGGGTCTGTGGGGCCCATCACGCCGGCGTCGCCGTACCCGCCGAGCACGCCTGCCGCGATCGCCCAGTCGATGGCGTCGACGTACCAGGCGCCGGGCTCGACGTCGGCATAGGCGTAGGAGGGGTGCAGCGCGCGGGTGAACTCATCGGCGATGAGGCCGTGGCCGTAGGCGTTGGGGTGGAAGTCGAGGTCGATGTCGATGGCGGACGGGTCGTACGAGACGATCTCGATGCCCGCGTTGCAGGGGTTCTCGGAGGCGTCGGCGATCGCGGTGTGGAGGTCGGCCACCGCATAGGTGCCCGTGGCGGCGCCCGCCTCGATGACGGCGTTCACGGCCGACGTGGCGGCGTCGAAGCCGGCCGAGATGGCAAGGCCCGTCTCCGCCCAGGCGCTTCCCGCCATGCTCTGCGCGAGATGGCCGTAGGGGTTGTACAGGTTGGCGACGAGCAGCCGCACGTCGGGGTTGAGGGTGCGGATGCCCGTGACGACGGCCGTCAGGTTGGCGGTGAGCTCCGCGAGCGCCGAGCTCGCCTCGTCCGAGGCGGCGAAGGTCGCAAGCTGCCCGCTCGCGAACTCGATGAGGGCGAGCTTGGTCTGCAGGTCGCGGTCGCCGGCGAGGATCTGCTGGATCTCGTCGCCGGTCAGGGGCGCGTCGGGGTTGGCGGCGCTCCAGGCGCTCGCGACATAGCCGTACAGCGCGCCGAGCATGTCGTTGCTCCCGACGGTGACGGTGATGACGTCGGCCGCCGCCACGCGCGCGGCCGCGTCCTCATCGGCGATGAGGGCGCAGAGCTCGGAGGAGGTCATGCCGTCGCGCGCGTACGTGGGGTCTGCGGTGAGACCGTTCTCGCCGGAGAAGATGTTGACGAACGAGACGGCGCCCTCGCCGTCGAGCCCGTATCCGGTCGAGATGCTGTCACCCAGCGCGAGATACGTCTTCTCCGCGGTATCGTTCGCCACGGCGAACGACGGGATCATGGCGAGTATCGCGGCGATACACGCCAGGGCGGCAAGGAATCG
Organism: Collinsella tanakaei; assembly: GCF_016902615.1. Taxonomy (GTDB): domain Bacteria; phylum Actinomycetota; class Coriobacteriia; order Coriobacteriales; family Coriobacteriaceae; genus Collinsella; species Collinsella tanakaei_A. The sequence continues at coordinate 67,719 of NZ_JACJMB010000003.1, read as the reverse complement.
TTTTCCCATATCGTCTCCTCTCGTCGTGGATGCGCGCGACATGCGAGGTCAGGCGTGCCGATGGACGGACCCGCATGGCAGGGGCGGCGCATCGTCGGGTATTGTCCTGCCATGTCCCACGATATCGAAGGAGTGTTGGGTCCAGCACCGCCGAATGGGCGCCAATTTGGGTGGGGAGGCGGTCGCCGGGGCCCCGCGGGGCGCAGGCGCGCGCAGGGGGCGCCCGGGCCGCACCCCTGCGCGTGCGGGCGGACCTCCGTCGCGCTTCGTCTGGGCACGGGCCATGAATGTACGCCCCCGGCACGTGCGGGCGGCGCCGGGCTTGCGGCTGCGGGCGAGGTCGGGCGGACGTCCGTCGCGCCGCGCTGGGCGAGATGTCGGCAGAAGGAAAGGTTCTAGCAGGTAAAACAGGGTGTTTGGGCGGATCGGTGGGTGCTGTATGCAGCACGTGAACTTTTTTGAAAAAGATGCTTGCATCGCCACGGTTCTGCGTGCATAATAATCAAGCGCTTTGCAAGAGGGGCACATGGTGGGTGTAGCTCAGTTGGCTAGAGCGACGGGTTGTGGTCCCGTAGGTCGAGGGTTCGAGTCCCTTTACCCACCCCATCCTCTCTCTTGCGCACAGCATGTCATGGACCGTTAGCTCAGCTGGCTAGAGCAGGGGACTCTTAATCCCAAGGTCCAGGGTTCGAATCCCTGACGGTCCACCATCCATGCTTTCCTCTCGACGAGGTCATATATGGACCGTTAGCTCAGCTGGCTAGAGCAGGGGACTCTTAATCCCAAGGTCCAGGGTTCGAATCCCTGACGGTCCACCATCTTCGATTTAACGCCCCGGCAACGGGGCTTTTTTCATGCCGCTCGAGCGTATGCACGAGGCCCCGGCCCGGCATGCACGGGTGTGCCGGGCGGGGGCCTCGTGCCGGCGGTCATCGGCGCGGCTCGTCTGCGCGGTAGTGCGATCCTGCGCTCGCGGTGCGCTCGCGCATGGCGGTAAGCATCGCCCGGGCGAGGGTGAGCTGCGAGCGCAGGCGGATGGCACGGCCGACAGATGCCGCATCGCCCGACGCGGGTACCCCTCTGCGCTCGAGCTCCCCGCCGATCGCATCGATGTCGGCGAGCGCCTGCGCGAGGCCCGTGTCCGTACGGAAGATCATGGCGTGCGCGCTCATGGTTCGCCGCATGCGGGCGGTGAGGGCGCGCGCCGCCTCGTCGTCCAGCCCCTCTGCTGGCACGCCGCGGGAAGCTCCCCGGGCGGGCGCCGGCGCGCTCGTCGCCCACGCGGCCGCCGCGCGCCCCGCGCGCCTGCCGTACACGAGGCCGTTGGCGCTCGACAGGCCGCCGATGCGGTCCGCCCCGTGCATGCCGCCGCAGACCTCTCCGGCGGCGTACAGGCCGGCGACCCCGGTGAAGCCGTCCGCGTCGATGCGTATGCCGCCGTTGGCCGCGTGCGCGTACATGGCGATGCGGAGCTCCTCGTCAGGAGCTATGCCCTGCTCACGCTCGAGCCAGTCGCAAAACGTCCTCACGAACTCGGGAACATCGTCTTTGGGGAAGCGGTAGCGCACCGCCAGGCCCTCGGCCCCCGCGCGGTCGATGGCGAGGTCGATCGCGCAAGACGGCAGGCGGCAGGTGAAGGGGCCGTAGGTCGCGCGCATCTCGAGCAGGTCCGCGTCGGGCTGCGGGTCCATACGGGCGAAGCGGAAGCTCTTCTCGTTGAACACGATGCCGCGCCTAGGCGCGATGAGCCCTGGCATCATCTGCATGAACTCGATGTTCACGAGCCCGCATCCGTGGGCGAGCGCGATGCCGTGGGATGAGCTCAGAGCGTCGCGCGAGGTGAGGCTGCGCTCGAACAGGCCGCCGGTACCGCCCGCCGCGAGCACCACGGCGCGTGCGCCCAGCTCGAGAAAGCGCATTCCGTCGCGGTCGAGCAGCACGGCGCCGACGATGCGCGCCCCCGCGTCCCCGTCGGACTCGATGAGGTCCATGAGCTCGCAGCGCGCAAGGATGCGCACGCCCAGTCCCTCGAAGGCCCGGGCGAAGGCGCGCTGCATGCTGTCGCGGGTAAGCCCGCGCCACAGGCGCCTTTTATGGTCGAAGCAGGGGATGAAGGCGGCCTCGCGCGCCGACCGCTCGCTTTGGGGCCGCTTGAGCTCCACGCCGAGCCCCTCGAGCCACGCCATGGACGGCCGGATGCCGTCGACGAGCGTTTCCGCGAGGTCGCGGTCCGCCGCGCCGCAGCCCACCCGGCAGATGGTGTCGACGAGGTCCCCCGCGTCCCCATCGTCCACAGGGCCGATCAGGCCCAGCCCCCAGGTTCCCGGAAAGAAGCTCGACCCCGAGAAGAGGGCGCCGGCGCACGCGATGGTCACGCGCGCGCCGGCGCGCGCGGCCTCGACGGCGGCGCAGCATCCCGCTATGCCGGATCCGATGACGAGCACGTCGGTGGTGCCGGTCCGTATGCGGTCGTGGTCATGGGGCATCGCGTGGGTCCTTTGCGGTCGGGGCGGTCCTTGCCGGTTCCCATTGTGCCCGAATGGGGGCGAAAGGTGCCAGGGAACCTCGCGGCGGCGCCCACCGCCCCGTGAGCGGCGGGCCGCGTCGCCGCAGGTGCCGTGCGCCCCCGACCGGAATCCGACCTTCCGCCTCAAATTCGACGCCTCTCCACGAATTCGCCGGCCCGTATTCGCGGTAAAATGAATATGCATGTCAGTGCCCCGTCGGTTTCAGGTCGCCTTGAGCCGATGGGGATTGAACACGAAAGAGAGGAGAGGCATGCAGTACACAGCAGAAGTGGAGAACATGTGCCCTGTCGCCAAGGGCGCATACCACGGCCCCGCGCCCATCCCCGAGGAGGGCAAGTGGGTGCAGGCCAAGGAGATTTCCGACATCTCCGGCCTCACGCACGGTGTTGGTTGGTGCGCTCCCCAGCAGGGCGCCTGCAAGCTCACGCTGAACGTCAAGGAGGGCATCATCGAGGAGTGCCTCGTCGAGACCCTCGGTTGCTCGGGCATGACCCATTCCGCGGCCATGGCCTCCGAGATCCTTCCCGGTAAGACCATCCTCGAGGCCCTGAACACGGACCTCGTCTGCGACGCCATCAACGTCGCCATGCGCGAGATCTTCCTGCAGATCGTGTACGGCCGCAGCCAGACCGCGTTCTCCGAGGGCGGCCTGCCCGTGGGCTCCTCCCTCGACGACCTCGGCAAGGGCCTGCGCTCCCAGATCGGCACCATGTTCGGCACCAAGGCCAAGGGCGCTCGTTACCTCGAGCTCGCCCAGGGCTATGTCACCCGCATGGCACTCAACGACAAGAACGAGATCATCGCGTTCGAGTTCCTGAACCTCGGCAAGTTCACCGACGCCCTCAAGAAGGGCGCCACGCCTGAGGACGCCATCGCTGGCGCTATGGGTCACTATGGTCAGTGGGAGGCCGCTGCCAAGTACATCGATCCTCGTACCGACGAGGAGACCCACACCGTCGAGTCCGTGTTCCCGGTTCACGAGTAGAAAGGGAGGGAAAGAACAATGGCTGTTAGCTTCGAAGGTTACGAGCGCCGCATCGACAAGATCAATGCCTGCCTCGCCGAGAACGGCATCTCCTCCCTCGAGGAGGCTCTGCAGATCTGCCAGGACAAGGGCATCGACCCGCGCGAGATCGTCGCAGGCGTCCAGTCCATCGCGTTCGAGAACGCCAAGTGGGCCTACACCCTCGGTTGCGCTCTCGCCATCAAGAAGGGTGCCAAGACCGCTTCTGAGGCCGCCGCTATCATCGGCGAGGGCCTGCAGGCCTTCTGCGTGCCCGGCTCCGTCGCCGAGGACCGCAAGGTCGGTCTGGGCCACGGCAACCTGGGCGCCATGCTGCTCGGCGACGACACCGAGTGCTTCGCGTTTTTGGCCGGTCACGAGTCCTTCGCGGCCGCTGAGGGCGCTATCGGCATCGCTATGAACGCCAACAAGGCCCGCAAGAAGCCGCTGCGTGTCATCCTGAACGGCCTCGGCAAGGACGCCGCTCAGATCATCGCCCGCATCAACGGCTTCACCTACGTGAAGACTCAGTTCGATTACTTCACGGGCGAGCTCAAGATCGTCGAGACCATCCCGTACTCCGACGGCCCGCGCGCCGAGGTCAACTGCTACGGCGCCGACGACGTCCGCGAGGGCGTTGCCATCATGTGGCACGAGAACGTCGACATCTCGATCACCGGTAACTCCACCAACCCCACGCGCTTCCAGCACCCCGTTGCGGGCACCTACAAGAAGGAGCGCCTGGCCGCCGGCAAGAAGTACTTCTCCGTGGCCTCCGGTGGCGGTACCGGCCGTACCCTGCACCCGGACAACATGGCTGCCGGCCCCGCCTCCTACGGCATGACCGACACCATGGGTCGTATGCACTCCGACGCCCAGTTCGCCGGCTCCTCCTCGGTGCCTGCGCACGTCGACATGATGGGCCTCATCGGCATGGGCAACAACCCCATGGTCGGTGCCACCGTCGCCTGCGCCGTCGCGATCAACGCCGCGCTGAACGCGTAAGCGATTGACAACTGGCTGACGGCATCTGCTGTCATCGTGCCGCCCGGGTAGCTCTCGCTGCCCGGGCGGTTTTTTTCATGGCCGGCGGACCCAAGGAAGGGCCTCGGACGACGAATTTCCATGCCGACGCAGCGAGATCAACCTCGCCAAAACGAGAAGGTGCCACGTTCAGTACTTTTTCGAGCCGTTCGGTGAAGACGGCGTATCTGGCTGAGGCTGAAAGAACAAACCTGCAGGTAGAAGGTTATATCGTTTTGGCCGTTTTCTAAGTCTACTCAGGAGGGTTCTGAAAAAGTACCGAAAGTGGCACCTTCACGTTCTCGGATGCGGTTGTTCTTGCGAATACCTTCTGTCAGAACGCCTGCGCTGACGGTTGGTGGCGTTTGGGGCGGTGTCGTGAGACTGACGCTCTACAGTTCGTCCGTGTGTAGCGCATCAGGGGTTATCGTCCGGGTTCAAAGTCCTGGTGTCAGTCGCTTGGCTTGGAGTGGATGGGGACGCACGAGGATGGGGCGCACGCGGAATCCCGGGTATAATCCCGACAACAGGAACCGGGAGGTGCATCATGAGGCGCGTTCGTCTTGTCTCGGCGCTCATCGCTGTCATTTCGCTTGTCTATCTGGTGTTGTACAAGCTTGTGCTGACCGACTGGATGACGGTGCATTACTGGCTGTTTCCCTCGGTGCTCCAACTTCTCGTGTTCCGTCCCGCCTTTTGCTTCTCATCGGCGCTGTTTGTCGCCTCGCTGTTCGGTGCATCGAGCAGGGGAGAGCGCGCCCGGCGACTGGTTCGGATTGCGGATGCGGTAGTGCTTGTGGCGCCTATCGCGCTGTATGCTACATGTTTGGTGCTGCCTGCCGGCGAGGTTCGTGGTGTTCTTGTGCTCGCGTTAGGGCAAATCGGCAGCTCAATCCTTCCGTGGGCAACGACGCTGCTGGGGGCACTGACGGGCTTTACGCTCAAGGGCTCTGACGCTTAAGAGGAGCGCGTGTCCTCCGCGCTCTTAGAATCTTTGTCGGACGAAGACGATGCTACAGGCTTGCGCTTCGGGTGGTACTCGATGCCGGCGGGACGCTCCAGCGCGCCCTTGCCGCCGCGGAAGAGGCGCTTCAGGTTCCTGAAGCGACGGGTCCAGCGGCGGTAGATGCTTTCGCTTGTGGTGGAGCGCATGCCCATGCAGGGCGCGGCGATGAGCACCGGCAGCAGGTATTCGATGCTGCGCCAGATGACCAGGCCGGCAGACAGGTGCCAGCCGAACATGCCGCCGAACAGGTAGGAGAAGCCGACCTCGGCGCCGCCCGCGCCGCCGGGCAGGGGGATGGCGTTCACGAGCAGCTCGACCATCGATCCGGAGGCAAGGCAGATGAGCAGGTTCGCCTCGAGGCCGAAGGAGCGCAGGACGAAATAGGGCAGGGCGTACATGCACCCGAGCTGCAGCAGGGTGATGATCTCGGCGGCGATGAGCGCGCGGCCGTGCCGGGCGGCGGCACGGAAGGCGCTGGAAAACGTGGTCACCTGGGTGTCGAGCACGTTTTGGAACTTCTCGTAGCGCGTGGCGTTCAGGATGTGCAGCGCGCGGCCGATCTTCAGCGCCACGCCGCCGACCTTCTGGATCGGGCCGGGAAGCAGGCAGAGCAGCAGCACACCTCCCACCTGCACGAACTTGTAGGCGAACATGAAGATGCCGATAAGGGTCACGTTCAGACCGAGGATCTTGACGTCGGCAAACGTTTCGAGGAAGTAGCTGCCGCAGAATAGCAGCATGAGGCCGGCAAAGATGCCCTCGCCCGCCTCGTAGAGCGTGAAGCGGACGAACTGCAACGCCGAGGCGTCGGTCAGCGAGAGGCCCGCGCGCGTGAGGCGGTAGATCTGCGAGGGGATGACGCCCGCGCCGCCGGGGGTGAGGCGCATGAAGAAGACGCCGGAGGCCTCGACACTCATGAGGTCACGGAATCCGACGGGGGAGTCGTGATCGGTTGAGGCGAGCACGGCGTAGGCGAGGACGCCGAAGACGTAATAACACAGGAAGCAGGCGACACCCGAGACGATCCAGCCGAGGTCGACACCCACCAGGGCGCGGAAGAAGTCGTCGATCTGGCCGCTCATGAAAAGATAGCCCACGTAGATGAAGGCGACGATGCCGAGGAAGACGAAGGTGATCCTGACCTGCTTCATCGAGGAACGATCGGCATCGCGGTCGCGTGCCGCATCGGTGCTGCCGACATGCAGCTTGGGCGCGCCGCCGCGACGGGGCTCGGCGGATGCGGCCCCCTTGGCGCCGGGGCGCGCGGTGTCGGTGTCACCTGTGTGCTCTTGCGCCATGCGGCCTCCCGTTGATTCGATGTCTCCAAAGCAGTGTAGCCGCAAGCCGGTTTTCGCGCCATGTAGTACAGCGAGCCTACAGAATGAATAGCGAGGCGACTGCGGCCCACGTTGTCGCCAGCCGCCCCCCCTCGGCACCGGACGCCCCTCTCGGTTCCAGCGCTTGGTATATGAGGGGATGCTCCATAGGGCGGCGCATAGACAGCGGGTTTGTCGCCCGCATCTATCAAAAGCGCACTGCCGAGCACGTTTCCAGGCGAGCCCGGAGCATATCACACGGGCGAGCGTGCGGAGTTGCCCTTCAGGAGGACGGCTTCGTTCGGCTTTCGCGGTTCTCCCTCGATTCAGTATTTCGGGGGTGGACTGTTAAATCAAGCGGAGCATCGATATACTCTATTTATATAACTTTTATACAAGCGTCGACGGGAGCGCCCATGGCAGACAATCGCAGCTTGCGGATGGCCCTTCTCAACGGCAGGAAGAGCGAACGAATCATCTTCGCTGCCTCGCCTGAGCTCAAACATGCCGCCACCGCCATGGCGGAGGAGCGCTGCATGAGCCTTTCGGCCTACATTTCGGCGCTCATTGCCGATGACGTGGTGCGCCTCCAAGCCGGCAAGCACGATTCGAACTGTGAACAGGATGCTGATCATGTCTAAGATCTATCCGCTTTCCTATACCGCCGCAGGGCTCAGGAGAGACGAGACCGTGGCCCTTGCTCAGGCTTTTTCCCGTTTGGGCGACTGGGACGAGGTGCGCCGGCAGGCGGTTGATGACGACCTCCTCATGATTCGACAAGTGTCTTCGCGCCGCCGGGTGGCAGGCGAGCTTATTCGCCGCCTCAAGAACCTCGCGCCTGCGGAGTGTGCGTTTCTCGCGAACGTCCCCGCGTCTGCGTCGGCGGATGCGGTCATCTGGCTCGCCATCTGTCGCACGTATCCGTTCATTGCATCGTTTACGACGGAGGTCGTCAGGGAGCGCTGGCACGACGGTGTGACGACCCTCAACGATGGCGTATACGAGGCGTTCGTGACGGAGCAGGCCGCTCTCCACCCCGAGCTCTCACAACTCAAGGAGCAGACTGCTGCGCGCCTGCGCTCGCAGCTCTTCACCATGCTGCGGACGATGGGCTTCCTCTCGCAAGGCGGCTCGTTGCTTCCGTATCTCATCCCCTCGGACGTGGCCGCCCTGCTCTCGGATGACGACCTCGCGCTCTTCCCTACGGCGGTGAGATAGCCGTGTTCACCTTCGACCACATCACGCAGGGCGAGCCCTACCTGGCGGACACGCTTTCCAGCACCCGCTTCCTGCAGAGCGCTGACGACTTCTCCAACTCCTCCTGCTTCGTTGCGCCCTATGATCCGGCCCAGCAGCCCGAATGCGAGCAGATGGTCGCTGCCCTCGTACATGACCTCGCCACCCGCGGGCACATCGCGTGCGTGGTCAACGCCTATGACCTCTTTCTCCAAATCATGGACGAGGACGAGATCTGGGAACCCTATGCCGAGGCGCAGCGGGACATGCCGCCAGCCGAGTTCATCAATGCGCTCCGTGACGCCGTTGACATCGAGAACGTGTTCGTTCCGCGCATGCACGAGGCGGTGCGGAGCGCACGGGCGGAGCTGCTCATCGTTACCGGTATGGGGGCATGCCATCCCATCATCCGCGCGCACCGCCTGGTGGAGCTGCTGAACCCCGGTGTGCCCGTGGTGGTGATGTTCCCCGGGCGGCAGACCACGCTTCCCAACGGCAAGCGCACGCTCGACGTCCTCACCACGCCCGCCGGCACGGGCGGCGGCAAGTACCGCGCACGCAACATCTTCGACTTCTAGAAGGGCTGACGCATGAAGTTCAAAGATATCTTCGCCAGGGACATCGACCGGCACATGGACTCCGTCATCAAGTCCGACGACGGCCGCTACGTGGCGGATGAGCTCGAGGAGTATGTGCTCACGCCCGAGGTGAGGCGCTTCCTCACGCGCTTCTGTGACGAGTACAACAACCCGCGCGCCGCCGGTAACGGTGCATGGATCTCGGGCTTTTACGGCTCGGGCAAGTCGCACCTGCTCAAGATGCTCTCTTATCTGCTGGAGAACCAGACCGTCGGCGACAAGAGCGCGCTCGACTTCATTCTCCCGAAGATTCAAAACGATGCCATGCTTGCCTCCGCCCTCGAGCGGGCCTGCGCGCGCACGCCAAGCGAATCGATCCTCTTCAACGTGGGCGGCAAGTCGGATGCGCAGCGCCGCGACACGGGCGAGAGTCTGCTTAACGCCTTCATCAAGGTCCTCAACGAGCAATGCGGCTACTTTGCGGGCGAGCAGGCCCATGTGGCGGCGCTCGAGCGCGACCTCGATCGCGCGGGGCTCTATGAGAGCTTCAAGGACGAGATCCAGCGGTCCATGGGGCGCTCATGGGAGACGGTTCGCAAGAACCCGGCCATCTTCGCTGGCAAGGTGAGCGCGGTATACGACCGGGTCTGCGGCAACGCCGAGGGCACCAGTCCCAACATCTTCAAGTACTACCTCGACAGCTATCACCCCACGCCGGAGGACTTCGCCCAATGGTGCCTGGAATACATCGAGAAGCGCGAACAGGACGAGCCCGGCTTTCGTCTGAACTTCTTCGTGGACGAGATGGGCCAGTACATCGCCGACAGCGTTCCGCTTCTGCAGATGCTGCAAGATATCGTCGAGAACCTCAACACGCGCTGCGGCCGCAGGGCGTGGCTCGTGGTGGTCTCCCAGGAGGAGATGGCCGATATCACCGGGCGGCTGGAGCAAAACGCCGCCGGGCAGTTCTCAAAGATCCAGGCGCGCTTCACCGTGCTCATGAAGATTCCCTCCAACGACGCCAACACCGTGGTGCGCGAGCGTCTGCTGGCCAAAAGCGACGACGCGCTGCCGGCGCTCGATCGCCTGTACGACGCCTATTCGGGTGACTTTAAGGTCCTGCTCGATTTTCCCGACGGCGCCAAGCACTACCGGGCCTATGCGGACCGCGAGGACTTTACATCGACCTACCCTTTGGTGGGCTACCAGTTCGACCTGTTCCATGAGGCCCTGACGGGCCTTTCCGAGCATGCGGCCTTTACCGGCGAATACGTCTCCACCGGCGCGCGCAATATGTTGGGCACGACGCACCGAGTGCTCGTCGCGCGCAAGGACGTAGGCGAGGTGGACAAGGGTGACCTCATTCCCTTCGACGCGATGTTCGAGGGCTTGCGCGACGAGCTCAAAAGCGAGGTCTTCAACGCCATCAGCCAAGCTGAGGAGCATTTCCCTCATAGGCTGGGTGTCCGGGTGCTCAAGGCGCTGCTTTTGGTGAAATACTGCAACGGCTTCAGGGCGACACCCAAAAACCTTGCCGTGCTTCTCTATAGCAGCTTCTCTGAGAACCAGGCGGAACTCGAGGAGCAGGTTGTTGAAGTTTGCCAGGAACTGGATGCACAGACCTATATTCGTCGCAACGGTGACGCATACGAATACCTGACCGATGACGAGAAGGACGTGGAGGAGGAAATCAAGCGCGAGGCGGTTTCGGATTCCGAGGTGTCCAAGGAGATCGGTAAGATGCTCCAGGAGGTCATCGGTCAGACAAAGGTGCGTTACGCTAACGGCGATTTCTCCACAACGTTTTCCTACGATTTGCTGGTTGACGGCCAGGCCATCGGCGCGCGGCGCAGCGAGCTCAAAGTAAACGTGTTCACCGACCTCACACCGGGGGCCGATGAGAACTTCAAGTTCGCGCAAGTCAAGCAGCTCCATGTGGCGCTTCCGCGCAATACGCGCCTCACACAGGAGGCGCGCCTCTGGAGGCAGACGGTGAGCTACGTGAGCCTGAACCACCAGAACGAAGGCCGCAAGAAGAATATTATCAAGGAGAAGGGAACCACCAACGAGCAGCGTCGCCGCGAGCTGATCGCCATGCTCACCGACCAGCTCGATCGCGCGCTCTACGGTACGGCCATGCGCGATGTGACCGACGAGCTTACCGGTCAAGGTAAGGACCGCTTCGAGTGCGCGGCGCTCCAGATGGTCAAGGCGTCCTACCCCCACCTGCGCATGCTCGACATGGCGTTCAGCGGCAAGACCGTCTACGACGCGTCGACCGGCACCAAGCTGTTGCCGGGCGAGCCGCTTGCCGAGTATTGCCGCGAGGTGCTGGAAGACATCAGGCGCGTACAAGCCACATCAGCCCACTGCATCGTGGGCGGGACGACCGACAACGCTCTCGAGGCGCGCTTCCGCACGGGTGACCATGGCTGGCCTGTCGAGTCCGTGCGCCAGGCCGTCGGCATCTTGGCGCTCAATAACCTCGTGGAGTGCACGCGAGGCGATGAACCTCTTGAGGGCCCCGATTTGGCGGCAGCGCTCTCGACGGGCAAGCAGCTTGACAGCATCCGGGTCAAGCCGGTCACAGCGACCTCGCCGGAAAAGGTCGAAGCGCTTCGCGCGGCCTATCATCGCGTCACCGGTATGGATCCCGTCTCCACTGATCCCCGGGAGCTCGCCGACGCCCTCGCAGACCAGCTGAGGCAGCGCGCGGTCGTGCCCGAGCACATAGAGGGGCTTCCGTTTGAGAAGCTCTGCCGCGACGCGGTGTCCGAGCTCCGCGTATGGGCCGACAAGGGTTGTGCGTGGTTCATTGAGAACATCGAGACGGTCATCGATGATATGGCGAAGACCCTGGAGGACCTGGGCAGGATGCAGGCGTTCGCCAACGGCAAGCCCGGGCAGATCTTTGCAAGAGCTAGTCGCTTTCTCATGGAGCAGGCCGCCAACATCGCTGCTGTGCCAGGGGCAAACGACGATCAGGCCAAGCTCCGAGCGCTTCTTGCGGATGAAGATTGCTACACCTACAGCTCCGCTCCGAAGGCCAACAGCCTGGTCAAGAACATGAGCGCCCAGATAGACGAGGCGCTTGCCGGAGCCCGCAGCGATGCGCACCGCGATCTGGACGACTTCTCGCTCAAGTTCCGCCTGGGTGATGCGTATCGTGCGGCAACGGATGAAGTGAAGCACCAGGTCGACAGCATCATTGCTGCCTGCGCGCAGAGCATCGATGCTCAAAACCAGATTGCCGTCGTGCGCGGATTGGTGCAGGATTTCAAGAACCGTGAGGCATCGCGGCTGTACTCGCTCGTCGAGCCCAAGCCGGAGCCTGCACCGAATGATGACCCCGACGTCCCCGTGTCTCCGAAGCCGCCGGTCAAGACGGTTCCGTACCAGCAGGTCAGCATCCCTGCGCGTTACAAGAACGGCAGTCTCTCTACGCAGGAAGAGGTCGATGCGTTCATTGATGCGCTCCGTGTGGACCTGATGGAGCGCATCGACCGCAACGAGAAGATCATCCTGTAGGGCGAGGTGGCAGACATGGTTTCCGAGGGCAAGAATTCCGCTTGCAACGAGAAGGCGAATGCGGGTAAACTATCAAACGATAGTACCCAGCACGCGCGCAGCGATGCAGCGAACCAGGCTGGGTCCTTTTTTGTCTCGATGAAGCCTTTTCTGACTATAGATGAGCAACTCGAACGCTTGAACAGCCATGGAATACGCGTTGAAGATCCTGCGTTTGCCGCGCAATGTCTCAGGAATCTCAACTATTATCGGCTGCGAGCCTACTGGATGACGTTCGAGCACGATGATGTCGTTGCCCCGGGCACAACCTTTCAAGATATTTGGGACATCTATTGCCTTGACCGCGATGTGAGGTCATGGCTTTGGAATGCAATAGAACCGATTGAGTTGAAGTTTAGGACGCAGTTTGCCTATTGCTTCGCCAAGGAATGCGGACCAGTTGCCTATCTCGATGCTGGGCACTTTGCGAACGAGGCAGATCACTCCAAGTCTATGGATAACTTTTGGCGAGAACTCAACAGGGCCAGGCAAGCTGGGGAACCCTGCGTTCTGCACAACCTTACAAAGTACGGAGAGCTTCCCGTTTGGGCTGCCGTTGAAATAATGAGCATGGGACTTGTTTCGAATCTGTTTGGGAACCTTCAGCACGACGAGGAGGTGGATTCTGCTGCTGCAGAAGCAAGGAGAGAAATTGCTGATTCGTTTGGCTTGAGTCCGCGTAATGTAAAGAGCTGGATGCACCATTTGTGCAGCATCCGAAACATCTGCGGGCATCACAATCGTTTCTATAACCGAATCATGCGCATCAGGCCAAAGCTGCTCCGGCGCGATGTGCAGTATAGCGGCAGCAAGGAGTTCCCTACGTTTATGGTGCTCAAGCGGATGTATGAACGGTCATGGTCGGACCAGTGGCCTGAGCTGGTTGAGCGCTTGGCAGGTATCATCGGGCACCACCCGGATGTTTCGCTGAACCCCATGGGGTTCCCTTCCGATTGGAAAGACGTCCTCATGGGTGCCTCGTGAAGGCGTGGTCCAGCATCTCGTACTGGCGATAGAGTAAGAGAAAGGTCGCATGGCATGGATTCCAACCGCATCCAGAAGCTCGCGCAGGGCGTGCGCACGGCCCTCGTCAAAGAGGTGGGGGATTCGCTCGACCGCGTGTTGCGTTCCGAGAGTCCGGCGCGCCTATCCGAGCCCACGGTGGTGGCGCGTGTCGAGGCGCTTGCCGGCCGTCTTGGGCACGAAGTGCTCGTGGAGCGGGTGGCCTATACCTGGTTCAACCGCCTGTGCGCCCTGCGTTTCATGGACGAGCGCGGCTACACGCCCGTGGGCATCGTCACGGCGCGAGCGGGGGAGACTCTTCCCGCCGTGTTGGCCGATGCGCGGCGGGGGCTTTTCACCGAGGGGCTTCGCCTGAGCGAGGGTCAGCGACACCAGGTGTCGGAATTGCTGGATGGAGGCCGCGCTGCGCGCGATCCTCTGGGCGAAGCCTATCTCATACTGCTTCTCGCCGCGTGCGATGAGTACGCCGTTCCCATGGGCTACCTTTTTGGTGGCGACGTGGGGCTTCGCCATGCCATGCGTCTCCTCGCGCCGGCCGGCCTTCTCAACGAGGGTTCGGTGCTTGAGCGCATCACCCAGGGCATGGATGCGGAGACCTGCCAGTCCGTCGAGGTTTTGGGCTGGCTCTACCAGTTCTATATCGCCGAGCAGCACGACGAGTTCTACGGCAGCAAGCGCAAGGCCGCTGCCGAGGACATCCCGGCGGCGACGCAGCTCTTCACGCCTCGCTGGATCGTGCGCTACCTCGTGGAGAACTCGCTCGGCCGCCTCTGGATGCTCAACAACCCCGGGAGTGCGCTCGCGGAGCGCATGGAGTATTGCATCGCGCCCGATCCCGAGGATACCGAGGGCTTTCTCAAGGTGGACGGCCCCGAGGAGCTGACGCTTTGCGACCCGGCCTGCGGCAGCGGGCACATCTTGGTCTACGCGTTTGAGCTGCTTTACGCCATCTACGAGGAAGAGGGGTATCTGCCGGAGGAGATCCCCCAGCTCATTTTGGAGCACAACCTCTTCGGCATGGAGATCGACCGTCGCGCAGCGGAAATCGCCTGCTTTGCGTTGGAGATGTGCGCCCGCGAGAAGGATCCGCGCTTCTTCGAGAAGGGCGTGGACGCGCATATTGCGGTGCTGGAACCCGTGCGCTTCGATGAGGGTGAGCTGGATGAAGCGGGGCTCATCGTGGGCAATACGCGTCTGCTCGAAGCGTTTGCGCATCTGGATGAGATCGGTAGTCTCTACGTGCCCGATTCTGGTGATAAAGAGCTGGTGGACATCGCCATCGACAACCTGACCCAAGCCGAGGGCATGTTTGCCGGCACAACCATCGACAAGCTCGCGCGCATGCGCGCGGCGCTCGATGCGCTTACCGGCCCCTATACCTGTGTAGTCGCCAACCCGCCGTATCTGGGATCGGGCAAGTTCAACCCCTTCATGGCGAAATGGGCCCGTGAGAACTATCCGGATGAGAAGAACGATCTGTGCACGTGCTTTATCCGGCGGGGATTCACGCTGACGTGCGCGCGCGGGTACAGCGCCATGGTCACCATGCACTCGTGGATGTTCCTCGGTGGGTACGAGAAGATGCGCACCTGGCTTATTCAGAACAAGGGCATCCTCACGATGGCGCATCTCGGTGCGCATGCGTTCGATCAGATTGCTGGCGAGGTCGTGCAAGTGAGCGCTGCCGCGTTTTGGAATGCGCACTACGAGGGTCAAGGAGCCTACGTGCGACTTGTTGATGTGGTCGGCGGGGATGAGAAGGCCGCAGCGTTGTCTAAGGCCATCAAGAACCCCGACTGCCCCTGGCGTTACCGCGCTGATCAGGGCGAGTTCGACGTCATCCCCGGCAGTCCGATTGCGTATTGGGCGAGTTATGATTTGTTGAGGGCATTTTCTTTGGGGAGCCCTTTGGAGGCGATTGCGGCGCCAAGGCAGGGGCTTGCTACTGCTGACAACAATCGTTTTATGAGAATGTGGTGGGAGCCTATGCTCTCAACAATGGATTTCAATATTAAATCAAGGGATGATGCATCTTCGTCATGCGCCAAGTGGTTTCCATGCGATAAAGGCGGGCAGTTTAGAAAATGGTACGGCAACCTTCTCTATCTGATTAACTGGCAGAACGATGGCAAGGAGCTCAATGGCTTTCAAAACTCTGTCATAAGGAATCCTGATATTTACTTCAAGCCGTACATTGCCTGGTCCGATGTTTCTTCTGGCACTCCGTCCTTTAGGTACCGGGGTATAGGAATGATTATCGAACACTGCGCCAATGCAATTCCTGTTACCGGTGACAAACAACTGTCGCTACTGGGATTGTTGAACTCGACGGTGATTCGGGAAGCACTTTCGATTTTGTCCCCTACATTGCACTACGGGGTAGGTCAGGCATGCTCAATTCCTGTTCTTGATGCTGTATTTCAGCAAGAAAGATCTATCGGGTTGACTGAGGAATGTATAAATCTCTCTCGTATCGACTGGGACTCCTTCGAAACCTCGTGGGACTTCTCGACCCACCCTCTCACACAGCCGGGCGAACCCCTCATCAAGAACCAATTCTCCCGTTGGCAGCAAGAGTGCGACGAGCGCTTTAGTCAGCTCAAAGCCAACGAGGAAGAGCTGAATCGCATCTTCGCGTGCATCTACGGCATGGAGGGCGAGGTGCCCATCGAGGTGCCGGATGACAAAGTGTCCGTCCGTCGGGCGGATCTCGTGCGCGACGTCAAATCGCTCATCTCCTATGGCGTGGGCTGCATATTCGGGCGATACTCAACCTCTGCGCCCGGCCTCGTGCTTGCCGATGCGCAGCAGACGGTCGACGACTTCACGGCCAAGGTGCCCGAGGCCTCCTTCATGCCCGCCGAGACCAATGTGCTGCCCATCACGAACGTCGAGGATTTCAGCTTTGCCGACGATGCGGCGCGCGTGTTCCGCGCATGGCTTGCAGACACCTATGGCCCCGATACGCTCGACGACAATATCTCCTTCATCGAGAATGCGCTCGGTATGGACCTGCGCACCTACTTCGCCAAGGATCTCTACAAGGATCATTGCGCTACCTACCAGGTGACGGGTTCCGGAAAGCGGCCCATCTACTGGCTGTTCGCGAGCCCCAAGGGCAGCTTCCAGGCGCTCGTTTACATGCACCGCATGACGCGCGATACGGTGTCCGTTGTGCTCACCGAGTACGTGCGCCCCTTCCGCACGGGGCTTGCCACTCGTGCGGCCGAGCTCGTGGCCACCGGCAACGCGCGTGACGCCTCAAAGGCCAACCGCTACCGCCAGATGGTCGCCGAGGTAGAGCAATGGGAGCGCGACGTGCTCTATCCGCTTTCGCAGCAGCACGTGGAGATCGATCTCGACGATGGCGTCAAGGTCAACTACAAGAAGTTCGGCCGTGCGCTCGCTAAGGTTCAGGGATTGAGCTAGGAGGGTATATGGCTCATAACGATGACTTTACAGTTACCTCAAGGAAGGCGTCGCTTTACAATCCCAAAGTTGACCACAGCGAGACGGCTGTTCTAAAGGACAATAGCAAGACTCGAGTTGAAGCTGTCCTTTTCTACATTCCACATAACACTGGTCCGGATGAGCTGTCATGTAAGATAACCACTTATCGAAAAAGTCCGAACTCTGCATATCCGATTCCAGTTGACGAAAAATCGATAAGTCTCGATCACGAGTCCTGTGAAAAGCTCTCCAAATTAATCGGGAGCGGTCTTAAGCTGCGCAATGAAGACGCAGGCGATTATCTCGTCGTGAGACTATCTGATGGCACGGTTGACTACAGCGACCTTTCCCCAGAGCTTGTTGCCAAAGCGTTGATTGCGGCTTTGGAAGATAAAATAATAGTCGAGCATTTAAGAGCTGTTGAGTTGACGAATGAATTTGTTTCAGCAATTAAAACATCTATCCATTTGGCGGAAATGCGTAGTGCCATTTCTGTTCTCAGAGGCTTATTGGATTCTGGTGAAATAAGTGAATCTTTCTATCAAGAGTGGTGCTTCAATAATTCTTGGGCATTTGGTAGCGCGTATATTGTTCGGGATAAGGTAAGAAACATTTCGACAAGTGACTCAGTTGACATGCTGTTACCTCGCCTTATGAGCGGCTATCGAGACATTGTCGAGCTAAAAAGTCCAAAGTTTGAGGTTCTTCACTTTGACGACTCTCATAGAGACTATTACTTTTCAGCGGAGGTATCCAAAGTCATTGGCCAGTGTCATCGTTATCTAGACGTTCTTTCTGAAGAGGCGTCAGGCGGTTTACGTGATCACAGCGAGATAGTTTCCTATTGTCCTAGGGCTATAGTAGTTATTGGCCGATCACATATTTGGGATGAGGAAAAGCGCAAAGCGCTTCATGGATTAAACAGCCGGCTTAACGGTATTCAAATTATGACCTATGACAACCTACTGGCTCAGTGTGAGCAACTTCTCAGTGTCGTAAGCTATCAAGACGAAACCGATGATGAGATTCCATTTTAGATAGGATTTGCCCCCATGGATCGTAAATCGCTATTAGGCTATCGCGAGGACAACCGCCTTGAGTTCAAGGACGCGCGCGGTGGGTTGCCGCGCAGCTTCTGGGAGACCTATTCAGCGTTCGCTAACACCAACGGCGGGGTTATCGTACTCGGTGTGATGGAGGCTGCAGATGGCAGTCCGCATCCCTCCGGCATCGCGAGCCCCGACACGTTGGTGCAAGACCTCTGGAACGCGCTCAACAATCCGCTACGCGTGAGCGCGAATCTCTTGCTTGATGGCGATGTGTCTATCGAAGAGTTCGACGGTTCGCCCATCGTTGTCGTGCGCGTGCCGCGTGCCGATCGCACGCTCCGCCCGGTCTACATCAACAACAATCCCAACACGGGAACCTTTCGCCGTAACGGCGAGGGCGATTATCGCTGTACACCCGAGACGGTGCGATCCCTCATACGCGACAGCGCCGAGGGGGCTACGGATCGGTTGGTGCTGCCCGAGCTCGGGCTGGATGCGTTCTGCATGGATACCGTGCAGCGGTACCGGAATGCATTGCGCGCGGAACGCCCCGACCATCCGTGGCGCGACCTTGACAACGAGGAGCTGCTCGTTCGCCTGGGGGCTGTCGGGCGCTCACGGGAAGACGGGAGGCTCCATCCCACGCGGGCAGGGCTTCTCATGTTCGGCCACGCATGGCGCATCGTCGAGGAGTTCCCACAGTTTTTCCTCGACTGTCGTCAGGAGTTCTCGCACCGTCGATGGGATAACCGCGTTACCTCGGCAAGCGGTGAGTGGAGCGGTAACGTCTTCGATTTCTGGTACAAGGCGTACCCCATGCTGAGCGAGGGCTTGCCGGTTCCTTTTGAGTTGGGGCCTGGTATGACGCGCATCGACGACACGCCGCAGCATAAAGCGGTGCGCGAGGCACTGACCAACATGCTTGTCCACGCGGACTATTACGGTCGCACCGGGCTCGTGGCGCTGCGCACCTCGAAGGGCATCGAGCTTACGAACCCCGGCACGCTGCGTCTGCCGCTCGATGTGATCGAGGGCGGCGGCGTGTCCGATCCGCGCAACCTCACGATGCTCACCATGTTCAACCTTATCGGTATGGGCGATAAGGCGGGGAGCGGCTTCGACGTGCTGCGGCGATCTGCAGAATGGGCGGGCGTTGGTGCTCCGACCCTCACAGAGTCCCTTGACCCCGACCGCGTTACGCTCGCGTTGCCGCTCGCGACGGGTGGTCTGTCGCTTGCCATGAACGGAAAGCGGGAGACGGGCGAGCGCCGACCGGCGGAGACCGGCGAAGAACCGGTGGCAATCGGTGATGAACCGGCGACAAATCCCTATAACCGGCGGCAAACGGCCTCAATCGACGATAAACCGGCGGCAACCAGCTTCAACCGGCGACAAATTGATGAAGAACCGGCGGCTATACATGAAAAACGGCGGCAATCGGCAATAACTAAGCAGCATGTTGTCCAGTGTCTCTCCAGTGGGCGTTCACTGCCGATAGCTTCGCTGGCAGACGAGCTTGGTCTTGGCCTTTCTCGAACAAGGGAAATCCTGTCCCAGATGGTTGCCGAGGGCATTATCGTTCGGACGGGGACAAGCCGATCAACCCGCTACAGGCTTAACGATAAGGACTGACCCATGGCACTCGATGAGAACATTACCGCGAAGCTCGCCGATGCGTGCGCACAGGTACGTGTGGTCTTCTGGGAGGACACAGCGGGGGAGTTTGCTGAGGACATAGCCGGATTTGAGCTTCCGGGTGTGACGGTTGCAGTTGCGCAGGGTAACGAGATGGCGCTCAAGCGCCGTATCCTGCGTGACGATGCCGACGCGCGCTTCTTGGTGTACCGCGCAGGCGGGGCGCCGGAACTCGATGAGGATTTCCTTGCCGACATCAAGGCGTTCGCTAAGCCCTTTGCCGCCACACAGGCGGCTTCCTGGGCGGAGGAGCTGGGGATTCCGCTCTCATGCACCGAGGGACTCGCCCGCCATGCCGAGTTCTTCAACGCAAAAGACCGGCGAAGCGGCCTGAAGGACCTTATGGCCGCGACGGATTGGTTGGATGGTGGCGATGATGCTCTCGAGGTCGTGGAGTTCGCGATGCTCGCGGTGTGCTGCGGGTCGAAGAGCGCGCATCGCGTGGATGCCAACCGTGCCATCGCCCGTCGGCTGCTTGAGCAGTATGCCGAAAGCGTCGACACGGTATGGAGGAGCATAGCGCGTTTCGGACTGAGTGATGCCCTCTGGCAGGCGCTCCGTGACGGTTTCGGCTACGCCAGCGATGACCCGAGTGTCGAGGACTTCGCGTTCACATGCATGCTTTCCGCTTGCGCCGATGTGACCGGGGCCGAGCCCGTCCTCACGCCCGATGCCAACGTGCTGCTGAGCGAGATGGAAAACGATGCACGGAAGGGGAGCGTCTACCTCGGCCTTCTCGACAAGACGGGCGACGGCGTGGCCACCCAGTGCTCATGGGAGACGCTGCCCCTTGAGGTGCTCACCGAGCATTCGTATCTGCCGCATGCGGATACCGAGCTGCTCAGGCGCCTGACGGCGGACGTTGCGCAGCGTATCGACATCGTCGAGCGCATCGACAACATCCGCGTGCGGCGCGCCCCGATGGTGATCGCGCGCTCGTGGCTTCCTGCCTACGATGCGCTGCGCGCGGCCGATGAGCTGCTTGCCGGCGAGCAGCGTGTCCTCGCCGAGATCGCGGGAGCAGACGGTGCGGACGCCCTGTTCGCGCGCTATACGGAGGAGCTTTTCCGCTACGATACCTCGTATCGCGTGCTCGTACGCCTCAAGGACAGCATCCAGGACCTCGGGTTCTCCGGCATCGAGGCGCTGTACCGGCCTGCCGAGGTGGCTTATGCCCATGTGGTCAACGAACTGGCCGTGTCATGGCAGCGCGCGGTTGCGGATGCCGTGCGGTGGCCGCCGAGCGATGAGCTTCCCTTCCAGGCGGACTTCTACCAGCGCTATCCGCACATCGCTCCCGGCAGAGCGGCCGTGGTCGTCTCCGATGCGCTGCGGTTCGAGGTCGGTGCTTCCTGGGCGGAGCGCACCGAGCTGCGATCCAGATGCCGCATCGTCGTGTCCGCCCTGTTAGCAGCGCTGCCCTCGTACACGCAGCTGGGCATGGCGGCACTGCTTCCGCATGGCGCGCTGTCCATCGATCCGGCAACGCATAACGTCTCATCCGACGGGCAGCCCACGGTCGGAACGGCGAATCGCGAGAAGCTGCTTGATGCCGCCGTGCCCGGTGCCAGGGCGATGGCCGCAGACGAGCTGTTGGCGCAGCCGCGCGAGGACCTTGCGGGCATTCCGCTGCTGTATGTGTTCCATGACCGCATCGATGCGGTGGGTGACGACCGGACCACCGAGCGGCGTGCTTTCGAGGCGGTGGAGGATGCGTTTAAGGAGCTCGACCGCATCGTCGCCAAGCTGCTGCGCGACGGCTTTTCGCGGGTGTTCGTGACGGCGGATCACGGCTTTTTGTATCAAGACGATTCCGCCTTCTTCGACCTGGTCGACTTCCCGCTGCTGCCGACCATCGTGTCGGCGGGCTCCGCGAAGCACGCGCGCCGGTATCTGATGGGAGCCGAGCTTCCCCAGCATGCCGACCTCATGCGCTTTTCCGCACAGGATTTGGGACTTGCCGGCGACTTCGAGGTGGCCGTCCCCAAGGGGACGCGCCGCCTGAAGCTCCAAGGGTCGGGCGCCCGCTACGTGCATGGCGGCATGACCTTGCAGGAGACGGTGGTGCCCTGCATCGAGGTCGCTCCCGTCAAGGGCAAGGCCGGTCGTCAGCATACCGTGGGCTTCGACGTGCTCACGGGCGGGCACAAGACCATCACGGGTGCGGTGCTCTCCTTCGAGGTCTACCAAAGCGAGCCGGTAGGGGAGGATGCTCTGCCCGCCCATATTCGGACGGCGCTCTATCGCAAGGATGGGACGCGCGTCTCCGAGCTGGTGAACCTCGAGCTTGCGAGCGCCTCGGTATCGGAGCTTGAGCGGCATTTCGCGGTCACGATCGCCGTCGGCAGCAACGTGCTCAACGGAGAGGAGCTGACGCTGCGAACCGAACGGCGCATCAAGCGCACGACGCATTACGAGACGGCCGACGAGCGCACGTTCAAGGTGCGCCGCAACTTCGGCATGGACTTCTAAGGGTGTGACATGGACGATCTTGATCGAAAGATAAACGAGGCCTTTCCCGGATACGCGGTGCGCAAGGACTTGGTGAAGCGCGTGCGCGGCAACGCCGCCGTGCCGAGCTACGTGCTGGAATTTCTGCTGGGACAGAACTGCGCCACCGACGATGAGGCGGAGATCGAGACGGGTGTCGAGCGCGTCAAGGACATCCTTGCCAAGCATTACGTGCAGCGCGCCGAGGCGGGGGCCGTGCGGTCGGACATCAAGCAGTCTGGCTACAAGCGGGTGATTGACAAGGTTTCGGTGGAGCTCAATCTTAAACGCGATGCCTACGAGGCCGCTTTTGAGAATCTGGGCATCGCGCGCGTGCTCGTCAGCTCCGACGTGGTGAAGGCCAATCGCCGCCTGCTCGTCTCGGGCGTATGGTGCATCGCGGACCTCACCTACAGCGCCAACGAGGCCAAGGACGAATCGCCGTTTCTGCTGCAGGCGCTCAAGCCCATCCAGATGGCCGGGTTCGATATAGATGAGCACGTGCAAGCGCGTGCGGCGTTCACCATGGACGAGTGGACGGACGTCATCGTGCGCACGGTGGGACTCGAGCCGGCACAGCTCGGCCGCCGCGAGAAGTTCTATCTGCTCACGCGTCTCGTGAACTATTGCGAGCGCAATTACAACTATGTTGAGCTCGGGCCCAAGGGCACGGGTAAAAGCCACGTGTTCAGCGAGTTCTCGCCGCACGGCATCCTCATCTCGGGCGGAGAGGTGACGCCGGCCAAGCTTTTCGTGAACAACTCGACGGGCAAGATCGGGCTGGTCGGCTACTGGGACGCGGTGGCGTTCGACGAGTTCGCCGGCAAGAACAAGCGCCCCAAGCCTGATGTCGTGGACATCATGAAGAACTATATGGCCAACAAGAGCTTCTCGCGCGGCATCGAGCAGGTGACGGCGGAGGCATCCATGGCGTTCATCGGCAACACGAGCCATGACGTGGGCTACCTCATCCAGAACGCCGACCTCTTCGACGACCTGCCGGCGCTCTACCACGACCCCGCGTTCATCGACCGCATCCATGCCTATGTGCCGGGCTGGGAGATGTCCATCATCCGGGGGGATATGTTCAGCAACGGGTTCGGCCTCATCGTGGACTACCTGGCCGAGGCGTTGCGGGCCTTGCGCGCACTCGACTATTCGGGGCTCTACGAGCGGTGGTTCTCGGTGTCCGAGAGCATCTCGACGCGCGACCGCGACGGCGTGAACAAGACGTTCAGCGGGTTAGCGAAGATCCTGTTCCCCAGCAAGGATATGGACAAGGAGCAGGCGCGCGAGCTGCTCGAGATCGCCATGGAGATGCGCGAGCGCGTGAAGGACCAGCTGTATCGCATCGACGGCACGTTTGAGCGCGTGGAGTTCTCCTACACCGATAAGGCGACCGGCGAGGTGCGCGCGGTGCGGACGCTTGAGGAGGCGGAGTATCCGTCGACCTATCATGTGCGCGATCTGGTGGATGCCGGGTCGGTTTCGGCCGAGGCGGCGCAGGCTCCGCTACGGGTGGACGGCGCGGCGCCCCGTGACGCTTCTGGGGACCAAGCTGGTGATGCCGCTGCGCGCCACGGTGGGGAGCCGGCGGCTGAACTGTTCGAGGGATTCAAGGCGTATCGCGAGAATCAGCGCGGTGCGTCGTTTGAAGCTCTGTTCGGCCCCTACCTTGAAGGAGCGCGATGTGTGCTCATCGTTGATCCGTATGTGCGCGCGTTTCATCAGTGCCGCAACGTCATGGAGTTCGTCGAGGTCGTGCTGAGGCATCGCGGCGATGCGATACCTAAAGTCGAGGTGCATCTTGTGACCTGTCCCGATGAGCGGGGCGTCCAAAAACAGGTCGGCTATCTTCAGCAGGTCGCCGATGCGGTGGCCCCCGTGGGAATCGAATTCACATGGGAGCTGGACGCGACGGGCACGCTCCATGCGCGCCATGTCTACGTGGATGACCGTTGGGACATCCAGCTTGATCGCGGACTCGACATCTGGCAGAAGTTCGACGGCGGGAACGCATTCTCTCTCGAAGCACTTATGCCCGAGAGGCGTCGCGTGAAGCAGTTCGAGATCACATATCGTAGGCTTGCGTGAGCGGTGCCCATCCCGATAGATGGGCGACCCGGTACATCGAGACAGCCGCAATTTGTACCGCTAGGGAAACGCCGATTAAGCCCGATTGGGAGTCCGCGGTTTCCACCTCGAACCGTCCCGACCGCGCCGGAGCACCCCGCGCTATCGGGACGGGGTGCTCCGGCGCGGTCCGCGCAACCGGGATAGATGCGCCTAGGCGTCCTGCTCCGGCACAAGGATGCCGTCGAGGGTGCGCCAGGCGAGCTCTGCGCACTTCACGCGCGCGGGCATATGCGAGATGTCCTTCAGCTGCGCGGCTTCGTCGAGGACCTCTATGTCCTCCTCGCTCAGCTCCTCGCCGCGGATCATGGCGAGGAACAGGTTCGAGAGGCGGAGGGCCTCCTCGATCGTCTCCCCGGTGATGAGCTCGGCCATGATGTCGGCCGACGCCTGGGAGATGGCGCAGCCGTGTCCGGTGAAGCTCGCCTCCTCGATCACGCCGTCCTCAACGCGCAGCTGAAGCGTCAGCTCGTCGCCGCAGCTGGGGTTGATGCCATCGTGCTCGTGGGTGGGGGCGTCCATCTCGTACTTGTAGTCGGGATGCGAGTTGTGCTCCATAAAGGTGGTTGACGTGTAGAGGTTGCCCATGCGGGATACTCCTTGCTGTGCGGACGGCGGCAGCCGGACGGGTCCTAGTTGTCGCCGTGGAAGGTGGACCAGACGCTGCCGAGAGCATCGATGAAGCGATCGATGTCGGACGCGTCGTTGTAGAACGCGAGGCTTGCGCGGCAGCACGCGAGATTCTCGACGCGAAGCCACGTGAGCAGCGGCTGGGCGCAGTGGTGACCGGCGCGGACGCACACGCCGCTCATGTCGAGGATGCTCGCGACGTCGTGCGGGTGGATGCCCTCGACGTTGAAGCTGATGACGCCGTGATGGCGGCTGGCCTCGGCAGGTCCGATGATCTGCACGTAGGGGAGGGTGGCGAGACGCTCCATGGCGTAGGCGATAAGCGCCTCCTCGCGCTCGCGCACCGCGTCGTAGCCCACGGTCTCGGTGAGGTAGGTGAGGGCGGCGCCGGTGGCGAAGATGCCCGCGGCGTCCTGCGTGCCCGCCTCGAACTTCTCGGGCACGGGCGCCCAGACGGCGTCCTGCTCGGTCACCGAGTCGATCATCTCGCCGCCGGTGAGCATGGGCGGCATCATCTCGAGCAGCTCGTGGCGCCCCCACAGCACGCCGATGCCCATGGGGCCGAGCGCCTTGTGGCCGGAGAACGCCAGGAAGTCGACGCCCAACGCGCGCACGTCGACCGCCATGTGCGGCACGGACTGCGCGGCGTCGGTGACAAGGTAGCCGCCCTGCGCGTGCACGGCGTCGGCGAGCTTCCTGATGGGGTTCTCGACGCCGAGGACGTTCGAGACGTGGGCGGCGGACACGATCTTGGTGCGCGGCCCGATCTTGGCGGCGATCTCCTCGTCGGTCAGCGTGCCGTCGGTCTCGGGGTAGAGGTAGACGAGCGTGGCGCCCGCCGCGCGGCAGGCCTGCTGCCAGGGGATGAGGTTGGAGTGGTGCTCCATGATGGTGATGGCCACCTCGTCGCCCGGCTCGAGCACGCACGGCGCGAAGCACTTCGCCACGATGTTCAGTGACTCGCTCGCGTTGCGCGTGAACACGACGTCGCGCGCGAGCGCGCGCCCGCGGTCGTCGACAGCGCCGATGAGGCGCGCGATCTGGGCGCGCACCCGCTCGATGGCCTCGGTCGCCTCCACGGACAGCGAGTAGAGGCCGCGCAGCGGATTCGCGTTCATGGTCTCGTAGAAGGTGCGCTGGGCGTCGAGCACGCAGGCGGGACGCTGCGCGGTGGCGCCGCTGTCCAGAAACGCGATCTCGGGTTTGGCGGCCAGCAGGGGAAAGTCGGCCTTATAGGGGTTCGACGCGATGTCGATCATGCAATCTCCTCTTCGAAGTCGGCGAAGTCCTCGATGAGGGCGGAGCCGAGGCGAATGACGTTGGCGCGGATCTGCTCGTCGGGGGCCGAAAGAGCGGCGTCCTCGAGCTTGGCTGCGGTGAACAGGGCTTCCGCCTGCTCTTGGGACAGGCCGCGGCAGCCAAGGTAGAACAGTTGCTCGGGGCGAACATGGCCGATGGTCGCACCGTGGTTGCCCGCGACGTCGTCCTCGTCGCAGAGGATAACCGGAACGGTCTTGTTGTCGACGCCCTTGTTGGCGAGCAGCACGGTCTCGCGTTCGGAGCCCTCGGCGCCCTTGCAGCCGTGGATGAGGTCGATCGTGCCGCGCAGGACCTTCTTCGAGGTGCCGGTGAGCACGCCGTTCGCATCCATGTTGGAGAACGTGCGGCGGCCGCGATGACGGATGATGTAGTTGAAGTCGCGCGTGTCGTCGCCTGCGGCGAGGTAGCGCGTGTCGATCTCCATGCGGGCGGTGTCGCCGCGCAGGTCGGAGGCGAGGCCGGTGTAGGTGTGGGCGCCGCCGAGCACCACGTGGCGCACGTTCACGCGGGCGCCCTCATCGAGCACGTAGCCCGCGTCGTCGAGCACGGTGAACACGTCGTCGGCGGTGATGTAGACGGTGACGTTCACGCGGGCGCCCTCGCCGGCGAACACACGTAGCTCCGAGCCGATAAGGCCGGCCGCGCGGCTGCTGTCGGCCACGCCGTCGAGCGAGATGACGACATCGAGCGTGGAGCCCTTCGCGGCCACGACGTCCACCGCGGCGCCCGCCATGTGCCCGGAGGTGCCGGCGACGCGCACGATAGCCTGCTCGCAGGCGCCCTCCTCGGTCGCGAGCACGACGGTGCCGCCCGCGAGGAAGTTCAGGTAGGAGCGGGCATCGATGCCGATGCCGGTCTCGAAGGCGTGCGCCACGTCGCCTGCGATCTCCTCGCGCGTGGCGGCGAGCTGGTAGGCCGAAAGCGCGGGGGTATCGAGGTCGTCCAACAGCTCCTGCTCGCGCTCGGCGGCGCGCACGCAGGCACGCGTGTCGGGGGCGTCGGCCCGCACGGCGTCCAGGCGCTCCTGGAGCTTCTCCACGGCGCCCTCGAAGCTCGCGTGGGTCTCGGTGAGGTCCTCGTCGGCCTCGATCGTGACGGCACGGGCGCGCTCGAGACCGGCGGGGATCTCGATGGCGGTATCGTTCATGCGCAGCCAGCCCCAGGTGGGGGCGGGCATGGCGCTAGCCTGTTTGATCTTCAGGGCATCCATTAACCGATCGCCCCTTCCATCTCGAGCTTGATCAGGTTGTTCATCTCGACGGCGTACTCGAGCGGCAGCTCCTTGGACACCGGGTTCGCAAAGCCGTTCACGATCATGGTGCGGGCCTCCTCCTCGGAGATGCCGCGGCTCATGAGGTAGAAGACCTTGTCGTCGCCGATGCGGCCAATCGTGGCCTCGTGGCCGATGTCGACGTTCTTCGCGCGGATGTCCATCGATGGGATGGTGTCGGAGCGGCTCTCGTCATCGAGCATGAGCGACTGGCAGGAGACGGTCGCCGCGGAGCCCTCGGCCGCGGGCGTGGCCACGATGGAGCTGCGGAACGTCTGGATGCCGCCGCCCTTGGAGATGCCCTTCGTCTCGACGGTCGCCGTGGTCTCGGGCGCGCCGAGTACGACCTTGCAACCGGTGTCGAGGTTCTGGCCGGCGCCGGCGAACGTGATGCCGGTGAAGCTCGACTTCGACTTCCTGCCCGCGAGAACGCTCATGGGGTAGAGGTAGCCCACGTGGCTGCCGAAGGAACCCGAGATCCACTCGATCTCGCCCTCCTCGTCGCAGCGGGCGCGCTTCGTGTTCAGGTTGTACATGTTCTTGGACCAGTTCTCGATCGTGGAGTAGCGCAGGTGCGCGCGCTTGCCCACGAACAGCTCGACCGCGCCGGCGTGGAGGTTGGCCACATTGTACTTGGGCGCCGAGCAGCCCTCGATGAAGTGGAGGTCAGCGTCGTCCTCGACGATGATGAGCGTGTGCTCGAACTGGCCGGCGCCGGCGGCGTTCAGGCGGAAGTAGCTCTGCAGGGGGAAGTCGAGCTTCACGCCGGCGGGCACGTAGACGAACGAGCCGCCGGACCACACCGCGCCGTGCAGGGCGGCGAACTTGTGGTCGGTGGGCGGGATGAGCGTCATGAACTTCTCGCGGATGATCGCCTCCCACTTCGGCTCGTGGAGCGCCTCCTCAATGCCGGAGTAGACGATGCCCATCTTCGAGGCGGTGTCCTGCATGTTGTGGTACACGAGCTCGGAGTCGTACTGGGCGCCCACGCCCGCGAGGTAGCTGCGCTCGGCCTCGGGGATGCCCAGGCGCTCGAAGGTGTTCTTGATGTCATCGGGCACGGAGTCCCAATCGGCCTTCTGGTCGGTGTTGGGCTTCACGTAGGTGACGATGTGGTCCATGTCCAGGCCGGCGATCGACGGCCCCCACGTGGGGTTCGGCATGGAGTTGTAGATCTCGAGCGACTTCAGGCGGAAGTCGAGCATCCAGGCCGGCTCGTCCTTGCGCTGAGAGATCTCGGTCACGATCTCGGGCGTGAGGCCCGCGTCGAGCCGTTCGAATCCCTCCTCGGAATCCTTGAAATCGTAGAGGCTGCGGTCAATGTCCGCGACCTCGGTGCGCTTTTTCGCCATGGGTCCCCCTTAGCACGCGTCGGCGGTCTCGTCCGCCTCGCGCTCGAACGACTCGAAGCCGTGCTCGTCGATCCAGGGGATGAGGCTCGCGTCGTCCTCGCGCACGATGCGGCCGGACACCATCACGTGGACGCGGTCGACGTCGAGGTGCTCGAGGATGCGGGTGTTATGGGTGATGATGACAAGCGAGCCGTCGCAGGTGGAGCGGTAGGCGTCCATGCCGCGGGAGACGACGGACAGCGCGTCGACGTCGAGGCCGGAGTCGGTCTCGTCGAGGATGGCGAGCTTCGGCTGCAAAAGCAGCAGCTGGAGCATCTCGACCTTCTTCTTCTCGCCGCCGGAGAAGCCCACGCCGAGCTCGCGGTTGAGGTAGGCGGTGTCCATGTCGAGCTGGGCGGCGAGCTCCTTCACGCGACGGCGGAACTCCTTGCCGCGCATCTCGAGGCCCGGACGGCCCGCGATGCTCGCGCGCAAAAAGCTCGACAGCGGCACGCCGGGGATCTCGACGGGCGCCTGGAACGACAGGAACAGGCCGGCGCGGCTGCGCTTGTCGCAGGAGAGCTCGGTGATGTCGGCCCCGTCGAAGATGATGGAGCCGCTGTTGACGGTATAGACGGGGTCGCCCATGATGACATGGCCCATGGTGGACTTGCCGGCGCCGTTCGGACCCATGATGACATGGGTCTCACCGGCGGCGACCTGCAGGTTCACGCCGTGGAGGATGGTTTTCTCGTCGACCGAGGCAGTCAGGTCGGCTACGCTGAGGAGCGCATCTGTTGACATCGGGTGTCCTTCCTCGCTTTGTGGGATAAACCCTAGGAATTCTCTCGGATTAAGGATAAGATGTACCGGATGATAGTCAAGGAGTAATCCGAGCATTCCACTAAGATTATGAGAGGACCGCACGGAGCGCTTCCGCAAGGGTCTTCGCCGATTGCTCCAAGGACTCGCGCACATGCCGAAACGCATGGTCATGCGGTCCGTCTATTCTGTCGCGAACGAGGAAGGGTGCGATGCTGATTTCGTCCAAGGGCCGCTACGCGCTGCGCCTGATGATCTACATAGCCGCCTTCGGCGATGCGGAGGGCAAGATCGCCCTGCGCGAGGTCGCCGAGCGCGAGAGCATCTCGCTCAAGTACCTCGAGCAGCTCGTGCGTCCCCTGATGGCGGCGGGCCTCCTCAAGAGCGTGCGCGGCAAGGGCGGCGGCTACATGCTCGCCAAGCCCGCCGACGAGGTGCGCGCCGGCGACATCCTGCGCGCGGCCGAGGGCGCGACGGCGCCCGTCGCCTGCGAGGGCCTCGAGGGCGCCTGCGTGCGCTCTGACCTATGCTCGACCGTCAAGTTCTGGGCTGGCCTCGAGGAGGCCATCGACACCTACGTCGACGGCGTGACGCTCGCCGACCTCGCGCGCGTACCCGAGCTGAAGCTCGACGTCGACCTGTCGGGCGTAGAAGTTTAGCGCCGGTCGCACCCCTCGTCGTGCGATAATCGATTACCGGCAGGGAAGACCCCGCACGGCGGGGGTTGATGCAACATCACGAAGGAGTGCGTATGGCGGATTACCTGATTTCCTGCGAGTCGACGGCGGACATGCCGCGTAAGTTCTTCGAGCAGCGCAACATCGGCTACGTGTGCTTCCATTACGAGATGGACGGCAAGACCTATACCGACGACCTTTACCAGTCGACGACCCCGCAGGAGTTCTTCGGCAAGCTCAAGGCCGGCTCCCAGGCAAAGACGTCGCAGGTGGGCACGGGCGAGTACGTCGATTTCTGGGAGCCCTATCTCAAGCAGGGACTCGACATCCTGCATGTGTCGCTGTCCTCCGGCATCTCGGGCACCTATAACTCCGCGTGCCTTGCGGCCGAGACGCTTGCGCCGAAGTATCCAGAGCGCAAGATCCGCGTCATCGACTCGCTTGCCGCCTCCGCCGGATTCGGCCTGCTCGTCGAGTACATGGCCGACAAGCGCGATGCGGGCATGGGCTTCGATGACCTCGTGGAGTGGACCGAGGGGCATAAGCTCAACGTGAACCATTGGTTCTTCGTGAGCGACCTCGATTGCCTGAAGCGCGGCGGCCGCGTGTCCGCGACGAGCGCGCTCATCGCCACGGCGCTCAAGATCTGCCCGGTCATGAACGTGGACTATGAGGGCAAGCTCATCCCGCGCGAGAAGATTCGCACCAAGAAGAAGGCGATCGTGCGCGTGGTCGACAACATGATGGACCACGTGGAGGACGGCGCCGCCTACACCGGCCGCTGCGCGATCTCGCATTCCGATTGCCTGGAGGACGCCCTTGCCGTGGCCGATCTCATCGGCGAGCGCATCCCCGCGCTCAAGGACAAGGTCGAGATTTCCGACATCGGTACGGTCATCGGCGCCCACACGGGCCCCGGCACCGTGGCCCTGTTCTTCATGGGCGACGAGCGCGTCGACTAGGCGCCGCGACGGGGCGGGCCGATCGGTCCGTTCGACAACATCGGTTTTATGGAAAACGACGCGGATCGCTCCGCGTCGTTTTCCATATCGCGCCGTGTTCTGTCCCGCGCGGCTACGAGCGCCGTCCGCGGTTGCGGAAGAAGAAGCGCGGGAAGCCCGGCTTGGGCTCGGGCTCGACCGCGACGTTGTCGATCACGTCGTCGGGGAAGGGGATGTCCGGGCGCGCGTCGAGCGGGTTCACCTCGCCGGCCGACATCGGGTCGATCGAGGGCACGGGGTCCTCGCCCTCCGCCTTGAGCTCGCGATAGCGCTGCATCATGTCGGCCTGCAGCATCTGCGCCGAGGGCGGGGTCCAGATGATGGCGTTCGCGCCGGCGCGGATGGTCTCCAGCACGCTGTCGGGGGTCTTGCCGCCCGTGGCGATGAGCGGCAGCGTGGGGTAGCTCTCGCGCAGCGCGCGCAGGACGGACGGCGTCTCGCGGCCGGCGGCGACATTGATGATCTTCGCCCCCGCGCGCACCTTGGCGTGCGCGTCGTCGGTGCGCACGACGGTCGCGATGACGGGGATGTCCACGATGCCGACGATCTGCGAGACCATCTCGGCGGAGGCGGGCGAGTTCACGATGACGCCCGCCGCGCCCTGCATCTCGGAGACCGCAGCGAGCTGGACGGAGCGCTTGCCCTGCGTCGTGCCGCCGCCGACGCCCACGAACACGGGGCACTCGGCGGCCGTGAGGAGCGCCTGAGTGATGGCCGGCTGCGCGGTGAAGGGGTAGACGGCGAAGACCGCGTCGGCGTTGGCGTTGCGGATGACGGCGACGTCGGTGGAGTAGAGCATCGAGCGGATGCGTCGGCCGAACAGCGAGAAGCCGGTCGCCTCCTCGATCTCGTCCGGCACGCGCAGCGCGGCCTTGCGCAGGGTTCCCTCGATGGGGGAGGGCTCGAGCGGCAGCACGCCCACGGGTGTGACGACATGGGGCGATTCGGTGATTGCCGGGTCGAGCTCGATCTCGGAGAAGTCGACGGCGGCAACGATGTCTTCCGACAGCTCGGCGGGCACGCGCAGGGGCGGCTCGCCGCCATCGCGTCCGGGTGTCGGCATCTGCTGGGTATCCATATCGTCATGGCTCATGGCGGCCTCGTATTCATCGTGTTCAGGTGTGTAGGGCAACAGGGCAATGTGTCTGTTCAGACCAAATGTACCCCTCGGGGTGTTGCATGATACGTCAAGGCGCCCCTCATCGCAAAGGCTCCGCATCGATGCCGAAAGCCACGGGGGACATCCCGCGCGCTGCATGGGGTGCGCGCGATGCTCGATCTTGCGCACTCCCTTCGCGCATGGTGCCCTCCTGTTCTTTTGGGTGAAGACCGCCGGTCTCAGGTGCGGTCACCGATGTTTTGGTAAGCTAGCTGACATGACGGGGCGCCCGCTCGGGGTGCCCGATACCAGATTGGCGGTGGGATGCATGGGCATCATGGACATACTCGCTCCAGTCGCCCTGTGCATCGGGGCGGTTATCGTTGCCGCGGTGCTGTATAGCATCTACTCTGCGATCAAGGAGCGTGGCGAGCGTCGTCGCGAGCAGGAGGCGCTGCGCGCCCGCGACCGGCAGCGGACCGGGCGCGGCAAGCACAGCCGGTAGCCGCGGCGTATCGCTCATACATATCTATATCTGTATCTAATCGATTGCCAGCGTTGCCGCTCGCCGACACGCGTGGCTGTGTGTTCTGAGTACGAGCGGCTTCATGCCGGCGCGCTGGATGCCAGCACAACCAACTTGTCATACATCTCGCTAAGAGGGTCGCTTAGCGAGATGTATGACAAGTTGGTTGATGCCGGGGTGAGCGGATGAGGCGGGGCGGCGACGACTACGTGTCTGTTCCAGGTAACCTGCCGCCCGTCGGCGATGTCTAGCGCTTGCGCGCTGCCTTCTTGATCGCGGCGATGAAGAAGCCCTCGTAGTCGCGCGTCGGGCAGATGGTGAGCGCGCCGTCGAGGGCGCAGGGGAGCGTCTGCGGGGCGTCGTCCGCCGCACGGTCGAGACCCCCGATGGCAACGGGGGCAACCTCGCAGTCGCGGTGGCGCTTGAGCGCCGCTGCGACCTGCCGCTCGTTTTCCTCCGGCAGGATGGAGCAGGTTGAGTAGATGAGGGTGCCGCCGGGCTTCAGCACGGTGAGCGCGCGGTCGAGCAGGGCGCGCTGCGATTTTGCGACCTTGGCGAGGAGCTCGGGGCTGATGCGGCGCTCAGCGCGCTCGTCGCCCGTGCTGATGGTGCCCGTGCCGGTGCAGGGCGCGTCGAGCAGGATCTGGTCGAACGAGAAGAACTCGTCAAGCCGACGCGCATCGACGCGCATGACCTGCACGTTGACACAGCCGAGCTTGTCCAGGTTGTACTCGAGCTTCTCGGCGCGCGGACGGCTCATCTCGCAGGCCGTCAGATGCGCCTGCCCGCCGGCGAGCGCCATGATCTGGCTCGTCTTGCCTCCCGGGGCGGCACACATGTCGAGGATGTCCGCGCCGGCGCGCGGGGCGAGGGCGAGCGGCGGCATCATGGACGACAGGCTCTGCAGGTAGACCTTGCCCGCGCGGTAGATCTCGAGGTCCCAGACAGCCCGCTCGCGCACGCCGTCGAGGATGAAGGCGTCGGGGTACCAGCTGAGATGCGTCCAGGGGATGCCCGCGTCCGAAAGCGCCGTGGCGACCTCGTCGGCGCCGGCGCGCAGGGTGTTCGCCCGCAGCGTCACCGGCCTGTCGCATGCCGCGCGAAAGCCGTCGCGGATGCGGGCGACGGTGTCCGCATCGTAGGCGTCGTCGAGGCGCTGGGCGAGAAATTCCGGGATGTCGCGCGTTGTCGGCATGGGTGCTCCTGTCGGTGGCGGTACCTGTTCACACCCATTGTGAACCAACCGGGGCGCCTGTGTGCCGCACGTCGCCAAAAACGTGCCGCCCGCACGCGCCTATCCACACCGGACGACGTGCGGGCGGCGGGCGGCCTTACAGCAGGATGCCGCCGACGATGAGCGCCACGGCAAGCGCGAAGGCCACGGCGTCGCGGGCGGCGAAGGGATAGCGTCTATAGCAGCTCTCGCGCGTGCGCAGATAGAAGCCGCGCTGCTCGGCGGCGAGGGCGCAGGCGTCGGTCTTGCTCACGCTGGAGATGAGCAGGGGCACGCACAGCGGCAGCATGAGCTTGAGCTTCTTGAAGGGGTTGCGCGTGTCGTACTCCACGCCGCGGGCGGTCTGCGCCTCCATGATGGCGTTCATCTCCTGCGAGAAGACCGGAACGAAGCGCAGGGCGGTGCTGAACGTGAACGCGTAGCGGTAGGGGATGTGCAGCTTCTCCACGCATGCGTTCGCCAGGTCGTTCAGCTTCGTGACCATGAGCATGAGGACGAGCGGCAGCGCGACGCCGAGCAGGCGCAGGCAGGCCTTGCCGCCCGTGATGAGGCCCTCGTCGGTCACGAAGCCGATAAGCGGGGTGCCGCTGCGCGTGAAGGCGGTCTGGAGCACAAGCATGATGAGCGCGATGGGCACGAGGACTTTCAGCAGGCGCGCGAGGCGTCCGAACACGCCGGCGTACGCGGCGAGCGCCAGGGTGAGCGCCAGCAGGGCGATGAGCGCCGGGTAGCTGTCGGCCAGAAACGTCGCGGCCACGATCGCCGCGGCGAGCGCGAGCTTCGTGACGGGGTTCAGGCGATGCAGCAGGGTGTCGCCGGGGACGTAATCGATGACGTTAAGCACGGCCCATCAGCTCCTTCACGGTACGGACGATATCGCTGACCTCGGTGATGCCGGCGAAGGCGGGCGAGACGTCGCGGGCAAGGCGTGCGGCGAGCTCGATGACCTGCGGCGGCGTGACGCTCGCCTCGTCCATGAGGGCGGCGTCGGCGAACAGGTCTCGCGCCGGGCCGCGGTCGAGGATGCGGCCGTTCGCCATGACGACGATGCGCTCGGCGAAGTCGCTCACGACCTCCATGTCGTGGCAGACCATCACGACGGCGCACCCGTGGTCGGCCATGTCGCGCACCGTCTCCATGACGGTCATGCACTCTCGGTAATCGAGGCCGCTCGTGGGCTCGTCGAGCAGCACGATCTCGGGCTCCATGACGACGACGCCGGCGAGTGCCACCATCTGGCGCTGGCCGCGCGACAGCGAGAACGGCGCCTCGGTGGCGGGCAGCCCGAAGCGCTCGATGACGTCGCGGGCGCTCTCGCGCGCGGAGGCCGAGTCGACGCCGGTGAGCTCGAGGCCGAAGGCGACCTCGTCGAGCACCGTGTTCTTGCAGATTTGGCGATCGGGGTTCTGGAAGAGCGTCGACACGTGGGCGGCGATGCGCGACACCGGGGTCTCGCGCGTGTCGAGCCCGGCCACGACGACGCTGCCGCGCGCGGGCTTGATGAGGCCGTTCAGCAGCTTGGTGATCGTGGTCTTGCCCGCGCCGTTCTGCCCGACGATGCCCACGAGCTCGCCGGGGTACACGCACATGGCGAGGTCGGTCACGCTGGCGCCGCCGTTCGGGTAGCTATAGCCCGCACCGGTCAGCTCGAGCACGGGCGAGGCCCCTTCGGCGTGCGGGCGCGCGCTTACATGGGGGGAGGGCGCGGGCGCGTCAGCCGGCGTCGAGGCGGCGTGCGGCAGGTCTTTGACGAGCCCGGCGATCAGCCGGTAGGCCTCGTCGACGTTCAGGCAGGGCGTGGCGTCGGGTGCGATGCCGCAGGCGGCGAGGCTGTTCGAGATGCGCACGGTGCGCGGGCTGTCGACGCCGATGGCGCGCAGGCGCTCTGATGCGCCGAAGACCTCGTGCGGGGTGCCGGTGAGCGCGATGCGCCCCCGGTCCATGACGACGATGCGGCTGCAGTGGCTGGAGAGCAGGGCGACCTTCTGCTCGATGACGATGACGGTGATGCCGAGACGGCGGTTGATGTCGGACAGCGTCTCGAACACGACGCTCGAGCTCACCGGGTCGAGGGCCGCGGTGGGCTCGTCGAGCACGAGCACGCGCGGCTCGAGCGCCAGGATGGCGGCGATGGCGACCTTTTGCTTCTGGCCGCCCGAAAGCGTGGCGATCTCGCGGTGGCGCAGATCGGCGATGCCCACCGTCTCGAGCGTGTGCGCGATGCGCCCCTCGATCTGGTCGTGGGGCACGCCGAAGTTCTCGAGGCCGAACAGGATCTCGTCCTCAACGATCGACGCGACCATCTGCGCATCGATGTCCTGGGCAACCGAGCCGACGGTTCTCGAGATGTCGGTGAGTGACACGTCGCAGGTGTCATATCCCGCCACGCGTGTGCTGCCGAACAGCTCACCGGTGTAGTGGTGGGGGATGGCGCCCGACAGGCAGGCGGCAAGCGTCGACTTGCCGGCGCCCGACGG
Organism: Collinsella tanakaei; assembly: GCF_016902615.1. GTDB lineage: Bacteria > Actinomycetota > Coriobacteriia > Coriobacteriales > Coriobacteriaceae > Collinsella > Collinsella tanakaei_A. The sequence continues at coordinate 31,235 of NZ_JACJMB010000003.1, read as the reverse complement.
CCCTATGATGCCGACGAAATCGCCTTCCTCCACGGTGAGCGAGACGTTGTCGAGGGCGTGGGCGGCATCGGAGCCGTATGAGAACGACACGCCGTCCATCTCGATGATTGCTGCCATGGTTGCCTTTCCGATACAGGTCGAGGTGCAAGACAAGAAGACGCCCGCCCGGGCGGTTGTGCTCGGGCGGGCGGAAGGGCGCTAGTCGTTGAGCTTCAGGGCCTTCTTGATGGGCACGTAGAGAGCGCCCACGAGCACGGCGTTGAACACGGCGGTGATGGCCACGACCGGCAGCATCGCGGCGGCGATGGCCATGTCGAACTGCATGAGGACCATGCGGATGACCATGAAGATGAAGCCGGAGACGAACGTGGTCACGAAGGTGCCGAGCGTGGGGATGATGGCGCGGGCGCTGGTCTTCATGCCGGCGTTGACGATGAGGGCCATGAGGACGGCGGCGACGCCCTCGGCGACAAAGTCGGCGCCGGGCAGGCTCGTGGTGAGCTGGATGACCGCAGCGGAGATGAGGCCGATGATGAGCGCCTGGATCGCGTTCGGGCGTACGACGAGGATGGTGAGGCAGAAGGCGGAGATGATGAACTCGGGGTTGATCATGCCGGCGGACATGGCGCCGATGGCCTTGCCGAGGAACATGTTCAGGATGAAGCCGGCGGCGAGCAGCACCGCGAGCAGAACGAGGGCCTTGATGTCGAGCTTGCCGTGGTCGGAGGTCGTGACGGTGCGCGCCTGGGAGGTGGTGGTCTGGGTCATGGTGATCATCCTTCTTTCGCGAGATGGAAAAGGTGCGTCGTTGGGGGATGGGGCGAGGCGGAGGCGCGTGATGCGGGCGGTTCGGTCGAGCACGAAAAAAGGCCCCCGGTCAGACCGGAGGCCTATGCGCGCTACGAAAAGACGAGCGTGAGGGACTCACCGTCGACCGACCGGATCCACATCACGCCACCACCAGTTGTTGAGAGCGGAGGAGAGGTTCTTCATGCTGGTGGCTCCTTTCTGGATAATCGAAGATCGTGCAGCGTGTGCCGCGTTGGGGGCACTATAGCACAGCAGAGTTCCAACTGGGAAGACGGTCTGCATTTTTATTTCGACACTGTTACCGCTTCGGCCCGCCCGAGCCGAAGCCCGCCGCCTTTTGCGGGTTGCCGCCTGCCGTCAGCCGTTCAGCTTCGAGAAGTCGTCGATGATGAGGTCGAGGCAGTTCGGCAGCACGCGGGCGCCGAACACGCCGCTGTTGTTGGGGATGAGCTCGCCATCGAACTGCATGCCGAGCGACGGGGACGCCGTGATCCTCACCTCGCGCGTCTGGAACATCGTGAACTGCGGGCGGCCGAGCCCCTTGCCCGCGGGGTCGAACACGCCGGCGAGCAGCGTCGGTAGCAGCTCGACGGTCTTTGCGGGCCGGATGATCGTGACGTCGATGAGGCCGTCGTCCATGCGGCAGTCGGGAAACAGGTTGATGTCGTTTTGGATGACGGCGGTGTTTCCCACCATGCAGCCGATGCCGTCGTACTCGTCGACGACGCCGTCGTGCTCGATCGTGAAGTGCGCCACCGGGGGCTCGGGGGTGGCAAGGGCCGCGAGCGCGTAGGCGATCTCGCCGATCTCGTTTTTGCTCGGCGCCGCCTTCTGCATGATGGCGGCGTCGAAGCCCGAGCCGGCGATGATGGTGAAGCCGTGGCGCTGGATGTCGCCCGCCTCGTCTCTCCAGAACAGCTCGCCCATGTCGACGCTTTTCGTCTTGCCGCGCCGGCAGGCGGCCGCGAGCGCCGCCGCCTCGGGAGCGTTGCCGATGTTGTTGAAGAACAGGTTCGCCGTGCCGGAGGGGAACACGAGGATGGGGACGTGGGTGTCGCGCAGGCAGTCGAGGACGTTGCTTACGGTGCCGTCGCCGCCGGAGACGACGATGCGGTCGAAGGCGCGCGCGTCGGCGGTGGCGTCGGCCGCCTCCATGCCCGACCCGATGAAGCGCATGCAGATCTCATCGCCGCCCGTCGCGAGCGCGCGGGCGAACGCGAAGATCTCATCGGAGCTGGGTCCGGATGCTGGGTTATGGATGATGAGGCAGCGCATGAGTTTCCCGATGTATCGAAGCCGAGTATAGTTATGAATGTCGTTATCCTACCTCCGACTGGAGGTTGAACCAAAACATCAACAGGTGAGGCATGTATATCTCCACATACGAGGAGCTGGAATCGTTCTGCTCGCGCGCGGCGTCCTACCAGGCCGTCGCGATCGATACCGAGTTTTTGCGCGAGAAGACGTTTCACCCCAAATTGTGCCTGGTCCAGGTGGCAACCCCCGACGAGTGCGTGGCGATCGACCCCATCGTGCTCGACGACCTCGCGCCGCTTGCCGACCTCATGGCGAACACGGCCGTCCTCAAGGTTTTTCACGCCTGCTCGCAGGATATGGAGGTCATCTACCATGCGCTCGGGGCGCTTCCCGCGCCCATCTTCGACACGCAGGTCGCCGCGGCCTTCCTCGGTGAGCGCATGCAGATATCCTACAACGGCCTTGTGCACGCCTTCTGCGGCGTGACGCTGCCGAAAAGCGAGTCGCTGACCGATTGGTCGCGCCGGCCGCTCACCGACAAGCAGATCGAGTACGCCCTCGACGACGTGCGCTACCTCATCGACGCATACGGGCATATCAAAGCGCGCCTCGAGGAGCTCGGCCGCATGCGCTGGGTCGTCGACGAGATGCGCCCGCTGGCGGATCGCGCGCACTACGTGGTCGAGCCGCGCCAGGCCTACAAGCGCGTCAAGCGCATCAACTCCTGCACGCGCCGGCAGCTGGCGATCGCCCGCGAGCTCGCCGCCTGGCGCGAGCGCCGCGCCGAGCGCCAGGACATCCCCCGCAAGTGGGTCATGTCCGACGAGACCCTGGTCGCGCTCGTGAAGCGCGCCCCCCGCGATGTCGGCGACTTCCGCCGCGTGCGCGGTACCGACCAGCTCTCCGAGCGCGATGTCGAGGCGGCGCTGATCGCCATCGGGAACGGTACGCGCTGTCCGGTCGACAACCTGCCGAGCGCAGGGCACGCGCGGCATGCGCCCACTCCCGAGACCGACAGCGTGTGCGACCTCATGTACGCCCTGCTGCGTCTGGTGTCGGAGCGCTCCGGCGTGGCGACCTCGATCATCGCGAGCCGCGACGACCTGTGCGGCTATATCGAGCATCCCGAGCGCAGCCCCTTGCGCGAGGGCTGGCGCTTCGAGCTCGTCGGGTCGCTGCTCGACGATTTGCTGTCGGGCAACATGGGCCTTACCGTGAAAGACGGACGCGTCGAGACGCTCTAGCCGAAGGCCTGAGACATCGCAATGCGCGCACTTTGGGTACAAGGGATGCCAACAGACCTGCAAGAAGGGGTTCGACGAAGGAGTCAACATGTTTCCGTATTATGGCTATGGATACGGGCTCGGGATGTACATCGACCCGGCCTATCTCGTGCTCGTGGTGGTGTCGCTCGTGCTCGGCCTCGCCACGCAGAGCTATATCAACAAGACGTACCGCACGTGGTCGAAGGTGAAAAGCGACGGGGAGTCGGGCGAGCAGGTGGCGCGCGAGATGCTTGACGCCAACGGGTGCGAATCCGTGGGCATCAGGCGCGTCGCCGGCCACCTGACCGACCACTACGACCCGCGCGACAACAACCTCTATCTGTCGAACGACAACATGACCGGCGGGTCGGTCGCGAGCGTGGCGGTTGCCTGTCACGAGGCGGGGCACGCCGCCCAGCGCGCACAGGGCTTCTTCATGATGCGGGTGCGCACTGCGCTCGTGCCGGTGGTGAACCTGTCGCAGAGCGTGTGGATGATCGTGTTCCTCCTAGGCGTCATCATGAACATCGCGGGCCTGACGACGCTCGCCATCTGCCTGTTCGCCTTCTCGGTGATCTTCCAGCTCGTGACGCTTCCCGTCGAGATCGACGCGAGCCGTCGCGCGGTGGCCTACATCCAGCAGTCCGGCATGAGCGAGGTGAACGTTCGCGGAGCGAAAAAGGTGCTCACGGCTGCCGCCCTCACCTACGTCGCGGCGGCACTCACGTCCATCCTGCAGTTGCTCTACCTGCTCAGCCGCACGCGTAACGATCGGGATTAGGCGCCTTGCGCATCGTGGCGTCGCGCCTGCGGACGCGTACAGTCACGGATTATGCACTGCGCCCCAGGATGTCCGCAGCTCGGCTGTGTACATCCTGGGGCGCAGCCCGTTGTTGCCGGAACGTCCTCGGGAGCCATTGAATGCATTATCTCGCGCCCGGCGCTCCCGTGCCGGGCGCCTGCGGACGCGCGCTGCACGGGTGCGGGCGCGCGGAGCTATCCTCGCCCGCACCCGTCTCGCCTGCGCGTCCCTGGCCGCGAAAGCCGGACAGCCGGCGTGTCGCTAGAACTCGAAGCTTCCGCTCCAGCTCCAGGTCGTCGCGCCGTCCGTTGTGGTGACGGTGGGGTCGCCCAGCAGCGCGGGCACGACGAAGATGAGCGCGATCGCGATGATCGCGACGATCACCATCATGATGATGAACGGAACCGGGCTTTTGGTCTTGAACATAGAAACATCCCTCTTTCGATTCGGGGGTGGTGGGCATCATGCGGCATAATCCTAGCACGTCCGCCCGTGATCTCATCGCGTGCGGAATGAGCGAATACCAGACGGAGTGAATGAGGGGAAGAGGGCGTGGCTCCGCGCGCGTCGCCAGCATGCGCGACGGCGCTACGCCCGATTCGATGTGCGCGCACGGGCGTGCTGTTATGTCCCGGCGATGCGATAGACTGGTTGCGATGCACGGCGAGAACGAAGAGGGGAGTGTGACATGCCGGGTTGGAATCTGACCGGGACGGCCTCGTCCGGACATACGGACGGCGATGCCCTGTCGGTGTCGCAGGCCGTCGAGATGGCCGCGGGTGCGCTCGATGCGCTGCCGCAGCTCACGGTGCTCGGTGAGGTCACGGGCTTTCGCGGGCCGAACGCCCGAAGCGGGCACTGCTACTTCCAGATCAAAGACGACAGCTGCGCGGTGGACTGCATCATCTGGCGCGGCTCGTACGCCAAGCGCACGTTCGATCTGCGCGACGGCATGCAGGTGAACCTGACGGGCAACTTCAACCTGTACAAGGCGACGGGCCGCATGAGCTTCGTGGCGCGCTCGTTCAGCTTGGCCGGCGAGGGACTGCTTCGCCAGCAGGTGGCGGCGCTTGCCGAGAAGCTGCGTCGCGAGGGGCTGATGGACGACGCCCGCAAGCGCCGCATCCCGGTGTTCTGCACGCGCGTGGCGGTGGTCACGTCGCTTTCGGGCGCGGTCATCGACGACGTCAAGCGGACGCTGCGCCGGCGCAACCCGCTGGTGGAGCTCATCTGCGTGGGGTCGAAGGTCCAAGGCGAGGGCGCCCCGGCCGAGCTGATCGAGGGGCTTGCCCGCGCCGCCGCGATCGAGCCCGCGCCCGACTGCATCCTGCTCGTGCGCGGCGGCGGCTCGTTCGAGGACCTCATGACGTTCAACGACGAGGGCCTCGCCCGCGCCGTGGCCGCCTGCCCGGTGCCCGTCGTGACGGGTATCGGGCACGAGCCGGATACCTCCATCTGCGACATGGTGAGCGACCGGCGCTGTTCCACTCCCACGGCGGCGGCTGAATCGGTGGCGCCGGCTATGAGCGACCTGATCGACGTGCTGGACGCGCGCGAGCGGCGCCTGGGCGTGTCGATGTCGGCTCTGGTGCGCGGGGTCGCGGGGGATGTGGACGGCCAGCGCTCGCGCCTCGAGCGCGCGATGGCGGCCCGTCTCGAGCGCCTGGTGCTTGCACTTGACGCCGCGGCGCGCCGCCCGTGCCTGGCGAGTCCCACGGGGATGCTCGAGCGGCGGGAGGCCGATCTCATGCAGACGGCAGACCGGCTCGCGAGCGCCATCACCCGCTCGCAGGAGCGCTTCGCCGTGGGTCTCGCCGGGGCGGCTCCACGCCTGGTGGCGACGACCTCTGAACTCACGGCGCACCGGCATGCCTTGGACCTCGCCGCGTCGCGCCTGGCGCATGAGGGGCGCGCCGTCACCGCCGCGCGCGCGGCGGACCTTGCGGCGGCCGCCGCCTCGCTCGACGCGCTCTCGCCGCTCAAGGTGCTCGCGCGTGGGTATTCCATCACGTACGGTCCGGCGGGCGTCGTCACGCACGCCGGTGATGTCGCGCCGGGCGACGAGGTCCGCATCGGGCTCGTCGACGGCGACGTGTTTGCACAGGTCGGGTCGGTCGAGCGCCATGTGGGCGCCGACGCGCCCACACGATAGATGAGGAGACATACCATGGCAGATTCGCACAAGAAGGTCGAGGAGCTCACCTACAAGGAGGCTTCCACGGAGCTCGAGCTCATCATCCGCAACCTCGAGTCCGGCGATATGGAGCTCGAGGATTCGCTGGCGAGCTATACGCGCGGCGTGGAGCTGCTGCGCAGCCTGCGCGCGCGCCTTGCCGATGCCGAGCAGAAGGTGAGCGTGCTGCTTGCCGACGTCGACGGCACCGACACGCTTGTGCCCGCGGAGGCGGCCGATACGAGCGATACCCTGTCGTTCTAAGGAACGCTCCCGCCGCGCGCCTGCCGTCTCGGGTGCGCAGCGGGGATGCTGCGGGGCGCGCGGAGATAGCGGTCCGCATCGCGGCGGCGTTCGCGCTGGTCGGCCCTGCGTATGCGGGACGTATTCGAGAGCGAAGCGGTTGCGTCTTGGCGACGGTGCCGCGAGTGCGCGCGCAGCCGTCGGCATTTCCCCTGCGCACCCGCGGCCGTCATGCGACAATAGGGAACAGGCGTCGGCCGGGCGCACGGAGGTGCGCTCCCGACGCGCATTTCGCCGATAGAGAGAAGGACCATCCATGGACGACTGCATCTTCTGCAAAATCGCTGCTCACGAGATTCCCTCGACCGTCGTGTACGAGGACGACCTCGTCATGGCGTTCGACGATCTGAATCCCCAGGCGCCGGTGCATACGCTCGTCATCCCGAAGCAGCACTACGCGAACATCGTCGACGGCGTGCCGGGCGAGGTGCTCGCCGCCATGACGCACGCGATCTCCGAGGTGGCGCGCGCGAAGGGGCTCGAAGACGGTTTCCGCGTGATCGCCAACACGGGCGCGGCTGCCGGGCAGACGGTCATGCATTTCCACATGCACGTGCTCGGTGGCACGGACCTCGGCGAGAACCTGCTGTAGGACATCGCGCGCAGCATGGGCGGACGTATCGGGTGCAAGCGCAAAAGCGCATGGTAGCTGTACCTGAAGTGTCCTCATGTTGCTTCTTTTGACCACCCGCCGCGCTTTTGGGCGTATCATAAGAACGTTGTGAGTCCGTCGGCGTCTGTCGGCGGTACCGTTTGATTGAGATGGGAGATACATGAACGTTCTCGTTATCAACGCAGGCAGCTCCAGCCTTAAGTACCAGCTGCTCAACACGGAGACCGGCGAGGTCTTCGCCAAGGGCAACTGCGAGCGCATCGGTATCGACGGCTCCTTCATCGGCCACGAGGAGAACGGCGTCAAGGGCAAGCTCGAGGTCGATATGCCCGACCACAAGACGGCCATCTCCCATGTCTTCGAGATCCTGAAGACCGTCGATCAGCCCATCGAGGGCATCGGCCACCGCGTCGTTCAGGGCGGTTGGTACTTCCCCGAGTCCGCTGTCGTGACCGACGAGACCCTGGGTTGGGTCCGCGAGGTCGCGCCGCTTGCCCCGCTGCACAACTACGCCGAGGCCGACGTCATCGAGATCTGCCGCGACATGTTCCCCGAGCTCGGCAACGTCATCGTTCCGGACACCGCGTTCCACTACAACATGCCCGAGCAGGCCTGGCGCTACGCCATCCCGCGCGACATCGTCGACAAGTACCACGTGCGCAAGTACGGTGCTCACGGCACGAGCCACCGCTTCATCTGGCGCACCGTGCACGAGATGATGGGCGACAAGACCCACAAGCTCGTTTCCTGCCACCTCGGCTCCGGCGCTTCGTTGTGCGCCATCGAGGACGGTCAGTGCATGGACACCACCATGGGCCTCACCCCGCTCGACGGCCTGATCATGGGCACCCGCTGCGGCACCGTCGACCCGGCGACCGTCTTCTATCTCAACCGCGTCGCCAACATGAGCATCGATGACATCGATACCATGATGAACAAGAAGTCTGGCCTGCTGGCCGTCTCCGGCAAGTCCTCCGACTCCCGCGATATCGAGGAGGGCATGAACAACGGCGACGAGAACTGCAAGATGGCCATGGAGATGTTCTACTACCGCACCTCCCAGCTGTTCTGCGAGATGGCCGCTTCCATGGAGGGCGTCGACACCATGGCCTACACCGCGGGCATCGGCGAGAACTCCGTCACCATGCGCGCCGGTGTCGCCAAGCGCCTCGAGTGGATGGGCGTCAAGATCGACCCTGAGCTCAACAAGATCCGCTCCGACGAGCCGCGCGTCATCTCCACGCCGGATTCGAAGATCACCGTCCTCGTGGTCCCCACCAACGAGGAGCTCATGATCGCCCTCGACGTCGAGGCGCTGCTCGGCAAGTAAGCGGTCTGCGCGAATCCAGCCGATAGTCGCATGTGCTCGAAGCCCCGCCGGAATGTGCGGGGCTTCGTTCGTATCGGAGCGGGCTGCGGTGCGCCCGGCACGCACGATCGCGCCGGCGACGCGCGGCGGGTTTTCCGGGGTCGTTGCCGCTGACTATCTTCCGGCGCGCATGCTATAACGGATACGACCCATCTGTCGCGCGGGAGGTTCATATGAGGGCTGCGGGAATCTTGATGCCGGTGACATCGCTGCCGTCGCCGTGGGGCGTTGGCACCCTGGGCGCTGCGGCACGGCGGTTTGTCGACTTCCTCGCTGCGGCGGGGATGTCGGTGTGGCAGGTGCTGCCCGTCGTGCCTTCGGGCTTCGGCGACTCCCCGTACCAGAGCTTCTCGACGTTTGCCGGCAATCCCTATCTGATCGATTTGGACGACCTGGCCGCGCAGGGCCTGCTCGAGCCCAGCGAGTACGCGGAGCGCCCGTGGGGCGACGACCCGGAGCGGGTGGACTACGGTGCGCTCTATCGCGAGCGCTTCGACGTGCTCCGCTGTGCCACCGGCCGCCTGCTTGCGGCCGGATGCTCGGGCCTCGATGCGTTTTGCGTTCGCGAGGCTGCCTGGCTCGATGATTACGCCCTGTTCATGGCGCTGAAGGACGCGCACGGCGGCGCTCCGTGGGACCGATGGGAAGACGGTCTGCGCAGGCGTCAGCCGGATGCGATCGCACGCGCTCGGGAAGACCATGCGGACGACATCCAGCTCTGGAAAGCCGTCCAGTACCTGTTCTTCCGCCAATGGGAGGCGCTGCACGCCTATGCTGGGGCTGCAGGGGTGCGCATCATGGGCGACTTGCCGTTCTATGTGGCCGGCGACAGCGCCGACGTGTGGTCGCGCCCCGAGCAGTTCGAGCTCGACGGGCAGCTGCGACCCCATGAGATCGCCGGCGTTCCGCCCGATGCGTTCTCCGAGATCGGCCAGGTATGGGGCAACCCGCTGTTCGATTGGGAGCGCATGCGCGAAGACGGCTACCGGTGGTGGTTCGACCGGGTCCGCGCCCAGTTCGCGCTCTACGATATCGTGCGCATCGATCACTTCCGCGGATTCGATTCATACTTCGCCATCCCGGCGGGCAGCACGACCGCGGCAGGCGGCCGCTGGCGCCCGGGGCCGGGCATCGAGTTCTTCCGTGCGCTGAAGGAGGAGCTCGGGGCCGTGGATATCGTTGCCGAGGACCTGGGCTACCTCACGCCCTCGGTGCGCGCCCTGCTGGCCGATACCGGGTTTCCCGGCATGAAAATCTTGGAGTTCGCCTTCGATTCGCGCGACGGTGGCGGGGCATCCTACCTGCCCTTCTCCTATCCCACCAACTGCGTGGCCTATGTGGGTACCCATGACAACGACACGGCCCTGGGATGGCTCGTGACGGCGCTTCCGGACGATGTCGCCCATGCGCGCGCCTATCTGCACCTCGATCCGGCAGAAGGGGAGGGCTGGGGCTTCATGCGCGCCATCTGGGCGAGCCCCGCCGACCTCGCCATCGTCCAGATGCAAGACCTGCTGGAGCTGGGTAGCGAGGCGCGCATCAACGTGCCCTCGACGACAGGCGGCAACTGGTGCTGGCGCGCCGTGCCCGGTTTCGACAGCGATGAGCTGGCCGCTCGCGTCCGCCGTAACATGGAGCTGTATTACCGCATCTGATGGGGTCTAAGCTTGAGAGGCCAGTGCATTGTTGATGGGTATACTGCGAAATAGGATGAGAGGAGGACCCGTGCCGACGCGAGAGGATGTTCAGCGTGCCCTTTCAGAAGAGCTGGAACACTATGACGTTAAAGAGGCGTATCTGTTCGGATCTTACGCTCGTGGCGATCAATCGGATCGAAGCGATCTCGACCTGCGGTTTCTGTGTGGCGATACCATCACGTTTGGGGACCTGGATGATATACGAGTGGCGCTCGAGCATCGCCTTGGCGTGCGGCTCGATATCGTGACCGCCCCTCCGTCGCAGATGCGCCCGCGATTCTATGATCGTATAAAGCAAGATGAGGTGTTGCTTTATGCTGCCAGCTGATCGCGACATGGATATCATGCTTCGAATAATCGACGATGCAAACATCATCAGGTAACGTATCGAATACTTCGCAATGACAAGGGAATCGTTTTGCGATGATCGCTCGTTTGAAGGTGAGCTTGCGTACGACGCCGTGATGAATCCTGTATATCGGGTTGCTGAGGACGCAATTCACCTTTCGGATAGAGTTCAAGATGCATGCCCTTCGGTGGCATGGAAGAACATCAGGGGTTTCAGGAATTTCGTGGCGCATGGATATGCGGAAATCGATCGCGCCATAGCTTGGAAGGTTGTTATCGAAGATATTCCTTCCCTTGCAGCTTCTCCGAGCGACTTGATTTCCACTGACAACGATTAGTTTTATCGTGAGTGTCATCGATGAATATCGAGCATCCTATCAATGAGGGATTTGGCATAAACAGCGTCACCCGAACGCCAACAGCTTCGAAGCAAAAAAGAAGGCCTCCGGACGAACCCGGAGGCCTTCTGCCAAATCAGATGAGTTGAGGGTTACTCAGCCATCTGCGCCTGGACGGCGGTGATGGCCACGACGCCCACGATGTCGTCGGCGGAGCAGCCGCGGGACAGGTCGTTCACCGGCTTGGCGATGCCCTGCAGGATCGGGCCGTAGGCCTCGGCCTGGCCGAAGCGCTGGACCAGCTTGTAGCCGATGTTGCCGCACTCGAGGTTCGGGAACACGAGCACGTTGGCGTGGCCGGCAACGGTGGACTCGGGGGCCTTCAGCTGCGCGACGGTGGGGACGATGGCGGCGTCGAGCTGCAGGTCGCCGTCGATGGCGAGCTCGGGAGCCTTCTCCTTGGCGAACGCGGTGGCCTCCTGGACCTTCTTGGCGGTGTCGCCGCCGGCGGAACCCATGGTGGAGTAGGAGAGCATGGCGACCTTGGGCTCGATATCGCCCATGAAGGTCTTGAAGGAGTTCGCCGAGGCGATGGCGATCTCGGAGAGCTCGTCGGAGGTCGGGTCGATGTTCAGACCGCAGTCGGCGAACACGAGCGTGCCGTCGGCGCCGAACTCAGGGGTCTTCGTGCACATGACCATGAAGGCGGAGACGAGCTTGGTGCCCGGGGCCGTCTTCAGGATCTGCAGCGCGGGACGCAAGGTGTTGGCGGTTGAGTGGCAGGCGCCGGAGACGAGGCCGTCGGCGTCACCCATCTTGACCATCATGGTGCCGTAGTAGGTGGCGTCCATGATCTGGGCGCGGGCCTGCTCGATGGTCACGCCCTTCTTGGCGCGAAGCTCGGCGAACTTCTGCGCATAGGCCTCGTGGTTGGGGGCATCGGGGCTCGTCGGGTCGATGACCGTGACGCCCTCGACGTCGATATCCTCGGGCTTACCCAGGATGACGAGCTTCGCCAGGCCCTCCTCGACGATCTTCTTGGCGGCCTCGATGGTGCGGGGATCCTCGCCCTCGGGAAGCACGATGGTCTTCAGGTCGGCCTTGGCGGCAGCCTTCATACGGTTAAGGAAATCGCTCATGATTCTCCTTGCATCTTGGCCCAGCACAATACAGGTGTTGAGCTTTCCTTGTGTGGCAATGAACATTATATGATTTGAGCGCTATAATCCTGAAAACAATTTGCGTGCGCGTGCGCCGCTGATGTTTTTTGGTATTGGGAATAGCACAAGGAGTTGTGATGCAGGTCACGTCTGGACTACCGCAAGACTTCAATCCCGATTCGTACGACATGATCGTCGTCGGCGCAGGCTATGCGGGCGCGGTGTGCGCCCGTCGTCTGGCGGAGACCTCGGGATTCCGTGTCGCCGTGTTGGAGCGCAGGAACCACATCGCTGGTAACGCCTACGATTGTCTGGATGACGCCGGCATTCTCGTCCATATGTATGGTCCGCACATCTACCATACCTTCAATGAGCGCGTCCATAGCTTCCTGTCCCGCTTCACCGAGTGGACGGACTATCAGCACAAGGTGCTCGCCAACATCCACGGCACCCTCATGCCCGTGCCCTTCAACCACAAGAGCATGAAGCTCGCCTTCGGCGAGGAGCGCGGCGAGCAGCTCTACCGCAAGCTCGTCGACACGTTCGGCGAGGACAAGAAGGTCCCCATCATGGAGCTGCGCTCCAAGAATGACCCCGAGCTCGTCGAGATCGCCGACTACGTGTACGAGAACGTCTTCCTCTACTACACGATGAAGCAGTGGGGTCAGACCCCAGATCAGATCGATCCGTCCGTCACCGGCCGCGTCCCCATCTTCATCGGCGACGACGACCGTTACTTCCCGCAGGCTCCCTATCAGGGCATGCCGGCCAAGGGCTACACGGCCCTGTTCGAGAACATGCTCGACCATGACCTGATCGACGTGTTCGTGAACGTCGACGCTCGCGATATCTTCGAGATCGGCGAGACCAGCGTCAGCGTGTGCGGCAAGGTCTACGGCGGCGAGATCGTCTACACCGGCCCGCTCGACGAGCTGTTCGGCCTTGACCTCGGCGCGCTGCCCTACCGCACGCTCGACATGAAGTTCGAGACGCTCGACGTCGACCAGTTCCAGCCGGTCGGCACCGTGAACTACACCACGAGCGAGGACTACACGCGCATCACCGAGTTCAAGAACATGACCGGTCAGGTCCTGCCCGGCAAGACCACCATCATGAAGGAGTACAGCCACGCCTACGAGCCCGGCAGCGGCCAGACCCCGTACTACGCGATCCTCGACCCCGAGAACCGCGCCCTGTACGAGCGCTATCTCGACCGCGTGGTGAACCTCACGAACTTCCATCCGGTGGGTCGCCTTGCCGAGTACCGCTATTACGACATGGACGCCGTGACGGATTCCGCCCTCACGCTGTCGGATGAGATCATCGCCTGCCATGCGTAGCCACGAGACCCACAAGGTCGTCACGTTCGGCATCCCGTCCTACAACGCCGCGGCCGACATGGACCACTGCATCACGTCGATCCTCGAGGGGTCGGGCTATGCGCCCGACATCGAGATCATCATCGTCGATGACGGAAGCGTCGACGAGACACCGGCGAAGGCGGACGAGTGGGAGGCGCGCTACCCGGGCATCATCCGCGCGGTGCATCAGGAGAACGGCGGTCACGGCATCGCCGTCCTCTCCGGCCTGCGTGAGGCCCAGGGCACCTACTACAAGGTCGTCGACTCCGACGACTGGCTCGACGCCTCCGCGCTCTCGACCATGCTCACCATCCTGCGCGGGTTCGAGGAGCGCGGGTTGCGCGTCGACCTGTTCATCTCGAACTACGTGTACGAGAAGGTCCACGAGGGCACCCATCAGACGATCGGCTACCGCAGCGCCCTGCCGCGCAAGAAGATCTTCGGGTGGGAGGAGGTCGGCCACTTCCGGCCCGACCAGAACCTGCTTATGCACAGCCTGTGCTACCGCACCGACGTGCTGCGCGCGGCCGACCTGCCGCTACCCGCGCACACGTTCTACGTCGACAACATCTACGCGTACGTGCCGCTGCCGCGCTGCAAGACGCTCTACTACGCAGATATCGACCTCTACCGCTATTTCATCGGGCGCGAGGGCCAAAGCGTGAACGAGCAGACCATGGTCAAGCGGCTCGACCAGCAGTTCCGCATCACGCGCATCATGATGGAGGCCTACCACCTCTACGATGAGGTCGAGCCGACGCGCCTGCGCTCCTACATGATGCATTACTTCACGATGATGATGACGATCTGCACGGTGTTCTCGAAGCTCTCGGACAATCCCGAGGCGAAGGTGTGGACTCGCGACCTGTGGCGTGACCTCAAGACCTACGACGAGCGGATGTACCGCCACGCGCGCTACGGCGTGCTCGGTGTGAGCACGAACCTGCCGACTCGCGTGGGCAACAAGTTCACCGTCGGCGCCTATCATCTGGCGAGCAAGATCTTCAAGTTCAACTAGGCCAGATGGCCCCGGGAGGGCATCTGTGTGATAGGTTTGCGGAGCGCCGTGCGCATGCGCGCAGCGCTCCGTTTTCATACCGCTGGGGCGTGCGCGGCGGGCGTCGCCCCGCAAGAGAGGGGAGATCAGATGGCTCAGACACGTGTCGCCATCATGGGCATCATCGTCGAGAACCCCGATGCGGTGGAGGGGCTGAACGAGCTTCTGCACGAGTATCGGACGTGGATCATCGGGCGCATGGGCGTGCCGTATCGCCAGCGTCGCGTGAGCGTGATCTCGGTGGCGCTCGACGCGCCGCAGGATGTGACGTCGGCGCTCGCCGGCAAGGTGGGATCGCTTTCCGGCGTGAGCGTGAAGACGCTGTACTCGAACGTCATCGGAGAGGATGACGGTGAGGTTGGGTAGCGAGGGCGCGCCCGGCGCGGGCGAGGGTGCCGCCGTGCCCGCGCGCATGCGGGAGCTTATCGATCGACTGGCCTGCGAGCATACCCTTGACCTCGGCGAATACGAGGAACTCGTGCGCGGACGCACGCCTGGGGTGGCAGCGTTCGCGGCGGCGCGCGCCGTTGCACTGCGCCGCGCGGTCTATGGTGACGACGTCTTCATCCGCGGGCTTATCGAGGTCTCGAGTTTCTGCAAGAACGACTGCCTCTATTGCGGCCTGCGCCGCTCGAACGCGACTGCGGAGCGCTACCGGCTGACCCGCGAGCAGATTCTCGCCTCATGCGAGGTCGGCTATGCGCTGGGCTTTCGCACCTTCGTGCTCCAGGGCGGCGAGGATGCGGCGCTCACCGACGAGGTCGTGTGCGATACCGTTTCCGCCATCAAGCGCGCGCACCCCGATTGCGCGGTCACGCTGTCGCTCGGAGAGCGGGGCCGCGCGAGCTATCAGGCGCTGTTCGACGCCGGCGCCGACCGCTATCTGCTGCGCCACGAGACGGCCGATCCCGTCCACTATGCGCGCCTGCACCCATCCGAGATGTCATGGGAGCATCGGATAGCCTGCCTGCGAGATTTGCAGGAGATCGGCTACCAGGTGGGCTGCGGCTTCATGGTGGGCTCGCCCTACCAGACGGCCGCCGCGCTCGCGGAGGACCTCAAGTTCATCGAGGGCTTCGGGCCCGACATGGTGGGTATCGGTCCGTTCATCCCGCATCACGCGACGCCGTTTGCGCGCAGGCGCGCCGGTGCGCTCGAGGAGACATGCTACCTGCTGAGCCTCGTGCGCCTCATCGACGCGGCGGTGCTGCTGCCGGCGACGACCGCCCTCGGCACGATCGATGCGCACGGGCGCGAGCGCGCCATGCTGTCCGGGGCGAACGTCGTGATGCCGAACCTCTCGCCGGCCGACGTTCGACAAAAATACGAACTGTACGATAATAAGGCCTGCGCCGGCAGCGAGGCAGCCGAGGGGCTCGCCGAGTTGCGGCGGCGCATGGAGAAGATCGGGCACCGCGTCGTTATCGCCCGCGGTGACCCGAAACGAGCCCGAGCATAGGGGCGACCCGTGCTCGCAACTGAGGGGAAAGGCACCCGCCTGACCGCGAAGGGGAGGAACATATGGCGATCTATGACCCGAGGTCCCGCTTCGCCGAGGACTTCATCAACGACGAGGAGATTCGCGAGACCCTCGACTACGCCGAGGCGAACAAGCGCAACCGGCGGCTGATCGAGAACCTGCTCGAAAAGGCGAAGCCGGTCAGCCGTGGCGGCGGCTACCACTGCGCGGGGCTTTCGCACCGCGAGGCGTCCGTCCTGCTCGCGTGCGACATACCCGAGCTGAACGAGCGGATCTTCGAGCTTGCGCGTCAGATCAAGCTCGCCTACTACGGCAACCGCATCGTGATGTTCGCGCCGCTCTACCTGTCGAACTATTGCGTGAACGGCTGCACGTACTGCCCGTATCACGCCAAGAACAAGCACATCGCGCGCAAGAAGCTCACCCAGGACGAGGTGCGCCGCGAGGTCATCGCCCTGCAGGACATGGGGCACAAGCGCCTGGCCATCGAGGCGGGCGAGGACCCCAAGATGAACCCCATCGAGTACATCCTGGAGTGCATCGACACCATCTACTCCATCAAGCACGAAAACGGGGCTATCCGCCGCGTGAACGTGAACATCGCCGCCACGACGGTGGAGGAGTACCGCATGCTGAAGGATGCGGGCATCGGCACCTACATCCTGTTCCAGGAGACCTACGACAAGAAGGGCTACCTCGAGCTGCACCCGACCGGACCCAAGCACGACTACGACTACCACACCGAGGCGATGGACCGCGCGATGGACGGCGGCATCGACGATGTGGGCCTGGGCGTGCTGTTCGGCCTCGAGAAGTACCGCTACGAGTTCGCCGGCCTGCTCATGCACGCCGAGCATCTCGAGGCGGTGCATGGCGTGGGCCCGCATACCATCAGCGTGCCGCGCCTGAAGCGCGCCGACGACATCGACCCCGATGCGTTTGACAACGGCATCGACGACGACACCTTCGCCAAGATCATCGCCTGCATCCGCATCGCGGTGCCCTACACGGGCATGATCATCTCCACGCGCGAGAACGAGGCCGTGCGCGCCCGGGCGCTCGAGCTCGGCATCTCGCAGATCTCGGGCGGTTCGCGCACGAGCGTGGGCGGCTACGAGGAGGAGGTGCGCCCGCACGACTCCGAGCAGTTTGACGTGTCCGACCAGCGCTCGCTTGACGAGGTGGTCCGCTGGCTCATGCAGCTCGACCATATCCCGAGCTTCTGCACGGCGTGCTATCGCGAGGGCCGCACGGGCGACCGCTTCATGAGCCTGTGCAAGAGCGGCCAGATTCTGAACTGCTGCCATCCGAACGCCCTTATGACGCTCGCCGAGTACCTGGTCGACTACGCTTCGCCCGCCACGGCCGAGGTGGGTTGGCCGCTTATCGAGCGCGAGCTCGCCCGCATCCCGAAGGAGCGGACGCGCGCGCTCGCGACGGAGCGCATCGCGGACATCCGCACCTCCAATCGCCGCGATTTTCGCTTTTAGCACGACAAATGTAGTCTCCTTAGTGTCATAATCATGACAGGGGGCTGATTCAATCGATATCGCCGCGTCGCCTGCTCGCAAACGAGGGGCGGCACGGCGGCTGCGTGTCGAGACGCGGAAGGGGCCATACCATGAGTCTGAACGATACCGCCTCGGGCGAGCGCGTCCATATCGGGTTTTTCGGCGTGCGCAACGCCGGCAAGTCGAGCGTGGTGAACGCCGTCACCGGCCAGGAGCTCGCCGTCGTGTCCGATGTGCGCGGTACGACGACCGACCCGGTCAAAAAGGCCATGGAGCTGTTACCGATGGGCCCGGTCGTGATTATCGACACGCCCGGTATCGACGATGAGGGGGAGCTCGGCGTCAAACGCGTCGAGCGTGCGCGCCGCATGCTCGCGAGCTGCGACATCGCGGTGCTCGTGGTCGATGGCACGCGCGGTCTGAGCGAAGCGGACCGCGGGCTGATCGGCGAGTTCTCCGTGCGGCAGGTGCCTTATCTCATCGCGTGGAACAAGTGCGACGATGCGGGCGCGACGCGCATGTTGACGGAGCTCTACGGAGCCGATCCGAATATCGCGAGCCATGCGCTGTCCGTCAGCGCGCGCACCGGCAAGGGGGTCCATGAGCTGAAGGAGCGCCTGGCCGGCCTTGCCGCGCCCGATGCGCGCCCGCGACGCGTGGTCGCCGACCTGGTGGAGCCCGGCAGCACCGTCGTGCTCGTATGTCCGATCGATGCCTCGGCGCCCAAGGGCCGCCTGATCATGCCGCAGCAGATGACCATCCGCGACCTGCTCGACGGGGGATGCGTGCCCGTGGTCTGCCGCGAGACCGAGCTCGCCGGCGCGCTTCGGGCGCTCCAGGCGCCGCCCGCGCTCGTGGTGACCGACTCGCAGGTGTTCGGCCAGGTGGCGCGTATCGTGCCCGAAAGCGTGCCGCTCACGTCGTTTTCCATCCTCATGCTGCGCTACAAGGCGGACCTTATCGAGGCGGTGCGCGGCGCGGCGGCGCTCGATGGCCTGCGCGACGGAGACCGCGTGCTCATCAGCGAGGGCTGCACGCATCATCGCCAGTGCGGCGATATCGGTACGGTGAAGATTCCGCATTGGCTCGCCGAGCACACGGGGGCTGACCTCGAGTTCTCGTTCACGAGCGGCGTGGAGTTTCCCTGCGACCTGTCCGGATACGCGGCTGTCATCCATTGCGGCGGCTGCATGCTCAACGCGCGCGAGATGCGCAGCCGCCAGGCTACAGCTGCCGAGGCGGGTGTGCCCATGACGAACTACGGGGTCGCGATCGCGCACATGCACGGCATCTTGCGCCGAAGCCTCGCGCCGATCCCCGCGGCGCTTTCCGCACTCGACGGCGACAGGTAGGTGCCGCGTGAGGGCGCGCGGTCGCGCTTCGGTGCGGCACCCGATGCCGCCGTGCCGAGGCGCCTGCTTACCGCATGGTGGGCCGGCGTGGCGCCGCGGTGCGCCTTTCGCTTGCGCTCGCAGAGCTTTCCGCATTCCCGGCAACGAAGACGTGCGGCCAGCGGTTTCTAGATCGTGATGACGCCCGCGGCGAGCATGGCGATCGCGGCGATGGCGGCGACGATGATCACGGCGGCGAGGACCTTCTCGCGGCCGCTGAGGACGGTTGCCTCGCCGTACTCATGGCGCGCGCGGATGTAGAACAGGATGCCGGGCACGAACGCGATGCAGCAGAGCATGAGCTGGTGGAGGCCCGATAGCGTGATGGCGATGACGAGGAAGGCCGTGGCGAAGGCGCCCAGCACCAACGACCCCATCATCCCCTCGTGGCGCCGCGGCCAGGCGTAGCGCACCATATAGGCGGCGGCCAGACCCCATGCGATGACGATCGCCGCGGTGCACAGCGAGTAGGCGAACTGGTAGGCCTCCTCGGAGAGCAGCATCACGATGGAGAGCAGCTGGATCATGGCCCCGGTGGCGATGAGGCACGACGTCGGCGCGCTGTAGGTGTTCAGCTTCGCGAAGGTGCGGGGCAGAAGCTCCATGCGGGCCATCTCGTGCATCGCCTCGGAGGCGAGGATGGTGTAGGAGAGCCAGGCGCCGAAGATCGAGATGATGAGGCCGGCGGAGATGAACGCACCGCCCCAGGGGCCCACGACGTGCTGGAAGATGTAGGGCATCGACGGCGACCCGATGGTCATGAGCTCCTCGCGCGACAGGTACCCGTAGGGCAGGATCGACGCGGCGATGTAGATGATCACGAGCGCCATGCAGCCGAGGATCGTCGCGCGGCTGACGTCGCCCTTGTTGCGGGCGCGGTGCCCGAGGACGCTCGCGCCCTCCATGCCCACGAACACCCACATCATGACCATGAAGCAGTTGACGATCTGGGTGCCCACGCTGCCCGGGGCGCTCGCGCCGCCCAGGTTGTTGGCGAGGTTGCCCCAGAAGTCGGCGGTGAATACGCCGAGGTCGAACACGAGCAGCATCGTGGCGATGAAGATGAAGATGGGGACGAGCTTGCACGTCATGACGATGGCGTTCAGGATGGACGCCTCCTCGACGCCGTGGTTCACCACCGCCACGATGACCCAGTTGAGCACCGAGATGAACGCGACGGAGCCGATGGTGAGCCCGCCGGAAAACGGTGGGAAGAAGTAGCCGATGGCGGTGGTCAGCATGACGCCGAACGCCACGTTGCCGATCCAGATGGAAAGCCAGTAGCCCCAGCCCGACACGAACCCGGCGAACGGGCCGAAGCCCTCCTTCGCATAGGCGACGATGCCGTTGAGGTCCGGCCGTACGAGGGAGAGACGGCCGAAGGAGGTGGCGAGCGCCATGAAGCCGATGCCGCTGATGAACCAGGCGATGAGCGCGGGGCCGGGCGCCGCTGCGGCGGAGATGTCGGTCGAGAGGGCGAAGATTCCCGAACCGATCGACGAGCTCACGACGAGGGCGATCAGGCCGAACAGGCCGATGCCCCGCTTGGAGCTCGGGGTCGCGGCGGATGCGGTCTCAGGGGTTCCGGAATCCATGGGAGGGCTCCTATGAACGAGGATGAATAGAACGCCCGCCGGCACGCATACCGCGATACCGGCGGGCAGCTTATACCTCGTGAAATACTAGCCTAGTGCGCAAGGTCCCTGTATGCGGGAAGGCCGCAAATTCCGTCTGCGGCACGACATCCCTCGCAGATGGCCGCTTCAAGCGCGCGCGTCGCCACCAGGCCCACCAGATCGAGCGGGTAGTCGCTCTCTGCCGTGCCGGAGGCCATGACATAGATTGTGTCGCCGTCGTTCGTGGTGTGGGTGGGGCGGATGGTGTGGGCGTAGGCGTCTGCCGCCATCTGGGCGACCTTGGTCGCCTGCGCCTTCGTGAGCCGCGCGTTCGTGACGATGCAGGAGATGGTCGTGTTGGTGCGGTCGAGCGGCATGGCCATGGTGTCCGCGCTGGCGATCATGGCGTCCTCCATGCTCACGATGGTGTACGCGTCGGGCTCGCTGCGCATGCCGGCGATTACCGCTCCCGTCGCGGGGTCGACGACGTTGCCGCAGGCGTTGACGGCGGATATCGCTGCGACCTTGAGGCCGCCGAGCGCTAGGGCGCGTGCGCCGAGACCGCCTTTCATGGCGGTTTCGGCCCCTGTCAGCTTGCCCACAGTGGCGCCGGTGCCCGCGCCCACGGTGCCCTCGGCGAGCGGCGCGGACTCTTCGTCCAGCGCGGTGCGGGTGGCGGCGATGCCCGCCTCCACGCCCGGCCGGGCGTGCGCGTCGCCGAAGGCGAGGTCGAACAGGCAACTGGAGCACACGATGGGTACGACGGTGGGCCCCACGTCGAGACCGATGCCGCGGGCCTCGAGCTCGCGGGCGACGCCGGAGGCGGCCTCAAGGCCGAAGGCCGAGCCGCCGGACAGGCAGACGGCGTGGATGGCGTCGACGGTGTTCTCGGGGCGCAGCAGGTCGGTCTCGCGCGATGCGGGCGCGCCGCCGCGCACGTCGACGCCTGCGGCGGCACCTGCGGGCGCGACGATGACCGTGCAGCCGGTGGCGCCTGCGCGGTCGGTCCAGTGGCCGAAACGGAAATCGGTAAGCTCGGTCGTGGGGATAGGGGTGAGACGTGAGGGCATGGTTGGTCCCTTCGGATGACGATGGATGGTGACGGTCTCCGCTAGTGTGCGGTGCGGGTTCGCTCGAGCTCCTCGATGGCGCGCGCGACGCGGGCGATCGGCAGGCCGACGACGGTGTAGAAGTCTCCGTCGATCTTTTTGACGAGCATGC
This sequence comes from Collinsella tanakaei, assembly GCF_016902615.1. GTDB lineage: Bacteria > Actinomycetota > Coriobacteriia > Coriobacteriales > Coriobacteriaceae > Collinsella > Collinsella tanakaei_A. The sequence continues at coordinate 9,463 of NZ_JACJMB010000003.1, read as the reverse complement.
GGCCGCCGACGCCCTGGATGCCGTAGGCGCCCGCCTTGTCGAGCGGCTCTCCGCTCGCCACATAGGCATCGATTTTCGCATCGGCGAGCGGGTAGAACGTGACGTCGGTGACGTCGACGAACGAGACGGCGCGGGTGGCGTCCTCGCCTGCGATGGTCAGGCAGACGCCCGTCGCCACCTGGTGCGTACGGCCGGAGAGCTCGCGCAGCATGCGGCGTGCGTCTGCGGCGTCGCGGGGCTTGCCGAGCACCTCATCGTCATGGGCGACGATGGTGTCGGCCGCCACCACGAGCTCGCCGGCCTCGCCGTGCTGGTTCGCGACGGCGAGCGCCTTGGCGCGGGCCAGCCTGCCCACGAGCTCGATCGGTCCCTCACCGTCCCGTGGCGTCTCATCGATATCGGCAGGGATAACGCGGAAATCGTAGCCCGCCTCGCGCATGAGCTCGATGCGGCGGGGCGATTGCGAAGCGAGAATCATGTGCGCGGCCCCTAGAGCTGGATGCCCTCGCGGACCTTCTTGACCGCCACGTCGCCGGCGATGTCGCCCAGCACGGTGAGCGCGAAGGGCAGGGCCTGGCCCATGGCCGACGCCGTGATGATGTTGCCGTCCACCACGACGGTCTTGGGGCCGGCATAGGCACCTTCGGGAAGGGTTTCCTCGAAGCCGGGGAAGCAGGTCGCGCGGTGGCCTTCGAGCACGCCCAGCTCGCCCAGGATGGACGGGGCGGCGCAGATGGCGGCCACGTGCTTGGTCGCCGCGAACGTGCGGACGATGTCGCAGACGCGCTCGTCGGCGCGCAGATGCTTCGTGCCCGGCATACCGCCCGGCAAGACGACGTATTCGTAGTCGTTGATGTCGATCTCGTCGAGCGTGCAGTCGCAGGTCACCGAGATCTGCTGGGCGCTCACGACGTCGCGCGTGGACATCACGGAGACGAGCGAGACGCGCACGCCGCCCCTCCGCAGCACGTCGACGACGGTCAGGCATTCAATGGTTTCGAATCCATCGGCACAAAGCACGGCAACGGCGGGCATAGTGGGTCCTTTCATGGTCGGAGTAGTCGGTTTTGGCTGTTATACCCAGTTTTTCAGGCGCATGCCCTGGGGAACTTAAACGCTGGGGAGGCGCTGGCGGACGGTTTGCGCGGCGGGCGCGCCGTATCGGCACGGCGCCACGGCAGCATTCTTTTTCCTCGTGCGCTTCCGCCCTGTTTGCACGCCCCCTGGCGAGATGGCCAACAGAGGCGCTTCCCTAGGCGCGTGTCAGATGGGCGACCGTCTCGCAGTGGAACGTCTGGGGGAAGAGGTCGACCGGGGTGGCGGACACCACCTTGAACGTCCCCTCGTCGGCGAATCGGCGCAGGTCGCGCGCGAGGGTCGCCGGGTCGCAGGAGACGTAGGCGACGTCGCGGGCGGAAGTCGATGCAATGAGCGAGATGGCGCCCTCGTCGAGACCCGCGCGCGGCGGGTCGACCACGAGCACGTCCGCATCGTCGTCGGGGAACTCGCGCACGGCGTCGCCGCCGATGGCGTCGACGTTCGTGAGGTTCGCGCTCTCGAGGTTGCGGCGCAGGTCGCGGATGGCGGGACCGTAGGCCTCGACGGCGTAGACGAAGTCCATGCGGCGCGCGAGCGGCAGCGTGAACGTTCCCGCCCCGCAGTACAGGTCGATGCCCACTTCGTCCTCGGAGGGCTTGAGCGCCTCGAGCACCAGCTCGATCAAGATCTCCGCGGCGGCGGTGTTCACCTGGAAAAACGACGGTGCCGACAAGCGCATCGTCTCGCCCGCGATCAGCTCGGTCCACGAGCCCTCGCCGGAAAGCGCTTCGACGCCCGCCACGCAGCGCGCCCGGCGGTCGCCCTTCGACATGACGCGCACGACGCTCGTCGGCTTCACGGCGTCGGTGAGCACGCGCGCGACCTGGGCGCGCGGGAAGGGCCCGGTGGGGGTCCACAGGGCGACCTCGAGAGCCTTCGTGCGGCGGCTTGCGCGGATGCCGACGCGCTCGATGCCGAGGTCGCGAGAGTTCCCGAGGTAGGAGAGGGCGCCCACGACCGACTTCACGGCCTTCGGGTACTTCTTGTCGAACAGGGGACACGCATCCACGCGGATGATCTGGTCGGGGTCGGTGCCGTGCATGCCGAGGCGGAAGCGCCCGCCGTCGTGCACCGGAGCGAGTTCGATCTTGTTGCGATAGCCCCATGCGTCCTTCGCGTGGCGGATCGGCTGCACGATGCGCGCGATCTCCTCCTCCGTGAAGTGCCCGATGCGCTTCAGCGTCGAGCGGAGGTTCTCCTCCTTGGCGGAGCGCTGTGCCGATTCGGACAGGACGCCCCAGGGGCACCCGCCACAGATGCCCACGAAGGGACACGGGGTCTGGACGCGGTCGCGGGAGGGTTCGACGACCTCGCGCGCGACGGCGCGGTCGAAGGAGGCGCCCGTGCTCACGATGTCGGCCTCGACCGTATCGCCCACGACGCCTCCTGCCACGAAGACGGCCTTGCCGTCTTCGGTGCGGGCGAATCCGTCCGGTCCATAGGTCATGCTGTCGATCGTGAGTCTCATATCGTCCCCTCAGGTCGTGTACATAGGGCTCAAGTGTAACGGTCGGGGGCGCCCCGGCGCCCCCGATGCCCCCGGCGTCTTCGGAACATCATGATGTTCCGTGCGTGATAAACGAGTTTATCTGGGAGAATGCCGAATGCGCTGTCGAAACATCATGATGTTCCAAAGTGCGTCACCCTTTCCGGTGGAGGGTGCGTGCTGAAAGCGGGAACGACACCCCTGTGCGCGCATGCGCGGGGGGAGCAAGGCGGGCGCGGCCGCCCGCGTGCGCCAAGGTTGGGTTCCACAGCCTCACGCTGTGGGCGTATCGAACAGCTCCGCCCGCAGCTTCTCGTCGCGTTTGGCGAACATCGCATCCTGCTGCAGGGGCGCGAGGCCCAGGCGCGTGCGGATGAGCGCGGCGATCGCGTCGAGCTCGCGCTTGCTTGCAGTCTGCAGCCTCGTCACGTCGATCACGGTGAAGCCCGCGCCCTGCAGATGGGTCTTGCGAGCGGCGTCCTGACCGAAGCGCTCCGGGCGATTGTGGTGCTGATTGCCGAGGTGCTCGGCGATGATGCCGGTGTCTTCTGCGCATGATGTCGGGACGGCGCTCCTCGACGCCGTCACCGACCGGGATGTTGATCGGCTTGTTGAGCACCGGCAGCGGAAGGCCGTAGCCGCCAAGCCGCTGGGGCATGACGAACATGATGGTGAGGTTCGTCTCTTCGGGCGATGCCGCGCCCTCGACGAGATAGGTTGCCATCAGGCGCAGCTGCTTAATTCCCCGGATGCCTGAGGCGGCCTGTACGTAGCGATCGACGTCGTCTTTCGTGGCGAGTGCCGGCCGCTCGTGGATGCCCTCGTCGTCCAGGCGATACGTACCGAGGAGGCGGTATCCGTATTGGAGCGTCTTGGCGATACCCAAAGAGGGCGCCAGACGCGCAAGGCACGCGATGGGCGAGAGCACGTAGGTGTTCGGTGCCAGTCGGACGAACGTCTCGGGCGGATAGGGCAGTTTCCATACGTGCGTGACGACGCGCGTCGAGAAGCGATGGGAGCGCTGCTCGGGAACGAGGAGGTGCGTCGGGGTCTCTGTGAAGCCCAGACGGCGGAGGTCGGCGATGGGGAGCTTGCTCGACGCACCCATGTTGCTCACCTGCGAGCAGCGCGCGCCATGCGAGAAGGTCCTCGTGACCTTCTGGGGTCCGAGCCAGAACCGCAATGCCTGTATGTCGCAAATCACCCAATCCATGCGGACAGGGCAGCGCACCCCTCTTGGATATCAGGGGCAATGCGAAAATTTAGCCTTGCAAACTTGCATATTGCTTTCACTGCACAAACAGCGCGTGGAGCGTTGCCTGCTAGGGGCGGCGGTTACGTGGACGAGTGTTCGGAACATCATGATGTTTCGAACACGGCGGAGTGCGCTATCTGGGAAAACGGCGGGCGGGCTGTGGGGCGAAGATTAGCGAGCTCCATGAGGGTTTTGGCTGTTGGGGCGGCGCGTGCAGACGAAGGAAGCGCAGGGGAGATCAGCCTGCCGAGGAGCAGGAAGCACAAACACGAAAAGGGCCGCGTCCCGAAGGGCGCGGCCCGAAAAGGTAGCGGTGGCGAGGCGCGGCGAGCGCGACGCGCAGCACTACCTGCGCTTCTTGTCTTTCTTGGAGCCGAACAGCAGCGTCTTCAGGCCGAGGCCAACGAGGGCGATGCCCGTCCCCACGCGGCCATGGCGGCGCACGACGACGGTGTTCTCGTCGGATGCGGTCGACTTGCGGGGCGGCTCGGGCTCGATGAGGGTCGCTTTGAGGTGGGTCGGCTGGGGCTGGGGAGTGCGTGCCGCTGCTGTCTCGGGTGCTGTCGCTGCGGCGTGCGCGGGGGCGGCGTGCGCGGTCTCGGGCTTCGGGGCGGCCATATGCGCGGCGGGCGCGGGCATCGGAGATGCGGCCGGCGTCGGCGCCTGCGGCGTCGGTGCCGAGGACGTTGCCGGGGCAGGTGCCGGAGCGGCCGCGGCAGCGTCATCGCCGCCTGCCTCGACGGCCGTGGCGGGAGGCGTGCCCATGGGGACCGACGGGCGTGCGACCGCCCGCTTGGCCCGCGCCTTTTCCGCCTTGCTCGCACGCTCGGTCGCAAGTTCCATCAGGCGCTCCTGCGCGATGAAGGGCGCGGCGTCAGCCTCCACCTCGACAGGCGCCCAGGTGCCGGCGCTTGTCAGCTCGCGAGCCTTGACGTTGTCGGCGAGCTGGATGTCCATGTATTCAATGACCTGCGCGCGGATATCGGCATCGAGCACGGGGAAGGCGATCTCCACGCGGTGCTCGGTGTTGCGCGTCATCATGTCGGCGCTGGACAGGTAGACGGTATCGGCGTCCTCGCCGAAGGCGTAGACGCGCGCATGCTCGAGGAAGCGGCCCACGATAGAGCGGATGTGCACGTTCTCGGTCTTGTCCGGGATGCCCGGCAGCAGGCAGGAGATGCCGCGGATGATCATCTCGACATGGACGCCCGCGCAGCTCGCCTCGGAGATCTTGTCGATGACCTCGCGGTCGGTCAGCGAGTTCATCTTCAAGAAGACACGTGCGGGCAGCCCCGCCTGGGCACGATCGATCTCGCGGTTGAGACCGGTCATGATGAGCGGCTTCAGACCCGCCGGCGCCACGCCCAGGTAGCGGTAGTCGCCGCGCAGGTTGCCGAGCGACAGGTTGCGGAAGAACGAGTTCGCGTCCTCGCCGATGCCGGGGTGCGCGGTCATGAGCATGAAGTCGGAGTAGAGCTTGGCGGTCTTCTCGTTGAAGTTGCCGGTGCCGAGCAGCGTCAGGCGCGTGACCGCCATGCCCTCGCGATAGGTGAGCTGGCAGATCTTGGAGTGGCACTTGAAGCCTTCGGAGCCGTAGATGACCGTGCAGCCGGCCTCCTCCAGACGCTCCGCCCACTCGATGTTGTTCTCCTCATCGAAGCGAGCACGCAGCTCCATCAAGACGGTGACTTCCTTGCCGTTCTCGGCGGCCGTGATCAGCGACTCGCACAGGCGCGACTGCTTGGCCACGCGGTAGAGCGTGATGCGGATGGAGATGCACTCGTCGTCGTAGGCCGCCTCGTGCACGAGGTTCAAAAACGGCGTCATGGCTTCGTAGGGGTAGAACAGCAGCTTGTCGCCCTCGATGACCTGCTCGCGCATGCTGCGCGAAAGGTCGAACACGGGGCTTGGCTGGGGTTGGAAGGGCTCGAACAGAAGCTCCTTCTTGGCGGCCTCGGGGATGTGCGATTCAAGCGAGTACACATATCCCAGATCGAGCGGGATGTCGACGGTGGCGGTGGCGCGGCCGGATAGCTCCAGCGCGCGGCGGATGAACTTCACCGTGCTGCGCTCGAGCGCCCCGCGGATATAGAGATAGACCGGCTGCAGGCGCAGGCGCTTCTTCAGGATGCGCTTCATGTGCTGGCGGTAGTCCTCGTCCTCCTCGACACCCTCGCCGTCCGGGTCGATATCGGCGTTGCGGATGACGCGGATGACGGCGCGGTCGAGCGGGACGTAGGTGCCGAAGCAGCGGTCGATGCAGGCCATGATGATGTCCTCGACGAGGATGTAGTGGTACTCGGCCGCCCCGCACGGAATCTGGATGACACGGGGTAGCGCGGGCGGCACCTCGATGAGGCCGAGCAGGCCGCTCTCGTCGGAGTCGGGGGCGCCCTCAAGGCCGCACACGAGGTACAGGCCCTCGTTGCGCAGGTTGGGGAACGGGTGGCGCGGATCGATGACGAGCGGGGAGATGATGGGGGAAATGTAGGCCTTGAAGTAGTTCTCGACGAACATACGCTCGTCGCCCACCAGCGTGGCGGGCTCCATGCGGATCATGCCGCGCTTGGCGAGCTCGTCCTCCAGCCTGTGGAACACGGTCTGCTGGCGCGTGTAGAGCGTCGGCAGGGCCTCGAAGACGCGGTCGATCTGCTCGGCGGGCGTCAGGTTGCTCTTGTTGTCGCGCGGCTGGTGCTTGAGGGTCGCCAGGTCGGAAAGGCCTCCGATGCGGACCATGAAGAACTCGTCGAGGTTGCTCTCGAAGATCGCGACGAACTTCAGGCGCTCGAACAGGGGCACCGTCTCGTCGTACGCCTCGGTGAGCACGCGGTCGTCAAAGCGCAGCCATGACAGCTCGCGGTTTTGCGTATAGCTGAAGTCGTGGCGCTCGGCGGAGGCGTCGGCATCTCCGCCCTTGCGCTTCTCGCTCTTCTTGCGGTCTTTGTCCTTGACTGCCATGGTCCATCCCTTTTTGTACTCGTTGCTCGTCGATGTGCTCGTCCGCGCAGGTCGGCTTGCGTGCTCCGAGGGCGCGAAGACCCCTGCTGGGAACTTCCAATATAGGCGTATTCGCATCGCATTTGTACCGGGATTCGCAAAGCTTGTCCGGATGCTTACACGACGGGTGCGGCATGGGTATGTATGGGGATGACCGGGGAGTGCGGGCGGGCGGCGTGTGGGCGGAGGTGAGCGGTATCATATGTCCGGTAAGCGGCTCATTTCAGAAAAAGTCTGAATAAATTTCGGCAATTCATGAATCGGATGAGGCGAGAACTGCCACATGTCGAATACAAATGAATATACGTAAGTAAGGTAAAAATATGCATCTTGAAGTGTAAGGATGTGATTTGTTTACAGACAAAAAATCCACTATGAACTGCAGATATGGTATAGCGGTGCACTTTATTTCATAAGAGTATGACATGCAGATATTCTAGAAATATACCGTTTATCCCTCCATTGATACCGCTTGGGGGCCTCATGCAATTCATGTTTGGATTTGGATAGAACTATTACTGTCAGTGGTTAGCGCCCAAGCACGAGGGGCGCTGAGATAGGCGGGTCGCACCGGCGGCCCCGATAGAGAAAGGTAGGAGGCTATGACGAAGGGACTGCATGTCACGAGTGAGATTGGGCAGCTGAAGAAGGTTTGCCTGCATCGCCCGGGCGAGGAGCTCCTCAATCTGCCGCCCGATGAGCTCGAGCGCCTTCTGTTCGACGACGTTCCGTTCCTTGAGGTCGCCCAGCAGGAGCACGACCGCTTCGCCGAGATCCTGCGCGAGCAGGGCGTCGAGGTCCTGTACCTCGAGAAGCTCGTCGCCGAGGCGTTCGACGCCGTGCCCGAGGCGCGCGCGGAGTTCCTCGAGCAGTGGCTCGCCGAGGCCGGTATCAAGGGCAAGATCGCCCCGGCTGCCGTTCGCGAGAAGCTGGATTCCATCACCGACAACCTCGAGTTCGTCAAGAAGACGATGGCCGGCATCACCAAGGCCGAGATCGACCTGCCGCTGACCAGCTCCGTCACGCTCGACTCCCTGGTGAACACCGAGTCCGAAAGCGACCTGCTCGTCGACCCGATGCCCAACCTCTATTTCACCCGCGACCCGTTCGCGGTCGTCGGCACCGGCGTGAACCTGAACCGCATGTACTCCGTGACGCGCAACCGCGAGACCATCTACGGCAAGTACATCTTCAAGTATCACCCCGACTACAAGGACGTGTCGCTGTACTACCGTCGCGACAGCACCTTCCATACCGAGGGCGGCGACGTCCTGAACATCAACGAGCACACCATCGCCGTCGGCATCTCGCAGCGCACCCAGGCTGCCGCCATCGACGTCATGGCTCAGAACATGTTCTGGAACTCCGATTCCAAGATCGACACCATCCTGGCGTTCGACATCCCGGTGTCCCGCGCGTTCATGCACCTCGACACCGTGTTCACCCAGATCGACGTCGACAAGTTCACCATCCATCCGGCCATCATGGGCACGCTGACCGTCTACAAGCTGACCCCGGGCTCCAACCCCGGCGAGGTCGAGATCGTGGAGATCAACGACACCCTCGAGCACATCCTGGCCAAGGCCCTCGGCATCGACGCCGTGAAGCTCATCCCCTGCGGCGGCGGCGACCCGATCGCGGCGGCGCGCGAGCAGTGGAACGACGGCTCCAACACCCTGGCCGTCGCCCCCGGCAAGATCTGCGTCTACCAGCGCAACACCGTCACCAACGACGTGCTGTACAAGGAAGGCATGGAGCTGCTCGTCGTGCCCTCGGCTGAGCTCTCCCGCGGCCGTGGCGGCCCGCGCTGCATGAGCATGCCGTTCTGGCGCGAGGATCTTTAAATCTTACGATGACGGTGCGTCGCGCTTCGGCGCGCCGTCATACTTGTCCGCTGGGTCCGTTTTCGACTCGGCATCCGATTGATTTTCTACCGAAAGGAACCATCAATGGGCGTTAACCTTTCCGGCCGCAGCTTCCTGCGTCTGCTCGACTTCACGACCGAGGAGATCGAGTACCTGCTCAAGCTCTCCAAGAATTTCAAGGACCTCAAGCGCACCGGCACCCCGCACAAGTACCTCGAGGGCAAGAACATCGTCCTGCTGTTCCAGAAGACCTCCACGCGCACCCGCTGCGCGTTCGAGGTCGGCGCCATGGACCTCGGCATGGGCGTGACCTACCTCGACCCGGGCAGCTCCCAGATGGGCAAGAAGGAGTCCATCGAGGACACCGCCCGCGTGCTCGGCCGCATGTACGACGGCATCGAGTTCCGCGGCTTCGCTCAGTCCGACGTCGAGGAGCTCGCCGCGAAGTCCGGCGTGCCCGTGTGGAACGGCCTGACCGACATGTGGCATCCCACCCAGATGCTCGCCGACATCCTGACCGTCCAGGAGAACTTCAACTACGACATCAAGGGCAAGACCCTCGTGTTCATGGGCGACGCCAAGAACAACGTGGCCCGCTCCCTCATGGTCGTGTGCGCCAAGCTCGGCATGAACTTCGTGGCCTGCGGCCCGGCCGAGTGCATGCCCACCGACGACGTCATCGAGGCCTGCAAGCCCATCGCCGAGGCCAACGGCTGCACCATCACCCTGACCGAGGACCCGAAGGCCGCCTGCACCGGCGCC
>NZ_JACJMB010000020.1 GCF_016902615.1 Collinsella tanakaei | reverse complement strand
AATCTGCCTCTTGAAATCGTCGGTGAAATGCCTCGGGTGCTTTGGATCGGCCATCGAGCCTCCTTCCATAGGCCCTCGTGAAACTGTCCAACCTAGTGTAGCCAATCCACCGTGGTCAGGCGCGCCCGTGCGGCCGGCTGCGAGGTCGCCTGCCTCACCGGGAAGCGCGAGAAGAAGGCGCGCGAGCTGTCCCGGGCGTGGCCAGGAACGACGCGAGGGACGCCGAGGTCATCGCGGCCGCGGCGGCGGGCATGCCCCCGCAAGACGTCAGGCAGCGCTATGTTGGGGCACGATTAAGCATGCGGGGGTTTACGAGATACGAGACATAGTGCCCCGGAAGAGCGCTAGTCGTCCGCAGCCATGACTGCCGTTGCAGATTGGTACCGGCAGAACCATGAAGAGCCTCTGGCCGCCATACGCACCTTTTATGATGCGCTTTCCACTATAGCGAGGACCTTGGAAGACACACTTGGAAGGACAAAAACGACTCAATGCGACACGTCAGTTATCTTAACGTCAACGCGGGCAAAATCGCTTAAGTCCCCTACCTTCAGTCCGCTTTTTTCCGCCTTAATCGATATCTGCTCGCGCAGATTCTTCGATGACCCAATGTAATCTTCACAAAGGCGGGCCAGTTCTTTCCCCTCGTTTGTAAGCACTGGTGAAAAAGCGACCTCCTTTTCCCGTTCCCCGCCGTTAACGATAAAAACCGGACCATCCTTTGTTGCCAGCCCGACAAACCCACCTGCAGGGACATGCCTATTTGAAACTATCGAAGTGGCAACCAAGCCCATTGATTCAAGGTTCGTTCTATCAAGCAAGGACATTACTCCGCCATTGATTAATCCGCTGCTGATATTTTCGACTACCAAAAGCGAGTTCGGATCACCCTCTCCTCCCAAAGGATAAACGCAAATAGAGCATAGGGCCTGAAAATCCTCGGCATCCTTCCGTTCCATGTTAGCAAGAATGTCCATGCTTCTCTTGGAGTAAAGCCCGGGAGACTCAAGCTCACCAAGTATCAGCTTTGCCCATATTTCGCGCACTTCTTGCTCATCGGCCTCGCGCGAACCCTCTATTATTTTGTCTCGCGTTGCATCTGATAAGTTGTCCGGGTCAGCCTCCCCGTCTATGGACCCTGCTACACGATTCAACACGGCGAGAAGATTATCCGCCTGCCTCTCTGTAAACATCAGGCCGGTTACAGCCATAAGATACGCCCTCTCCGGCGATACCGTCGGTGAAAAGGACATGTATGTGGCCATCGATTCAGCTATTGCTTTGTTCATCGCGGCCATCGCTTCAGCAGCCTTTTTCGCTCTTCTTGGAGCAAGGAAGCCTCCCGCAAAGCCAGATAGTTTAAAGCTGGGGCTCAAGTTGACGGTGACGCCCCCTTCGTTGTTCACAACCCCGACTTGTCCCGTTGCCGTCGAGGACGCGCTCTGATTCAGATTGCCCATTACTCCCAAACTCCTTCTAATCCATCCGGCGGACCAATCAGCGCCCATCTTCCTCTTCTCGCCGGATCCCGTCGTAGAGGCCGTCCACCAGCAGATGGAGGAGATCCCGCCCCACCTGCGGCTGGCTAAGCAGGAAGCTGTACCACTCCCTGTTCTTGTCGTAGTTCTCCACGATGGCCTCCTCCGCCTGGTCCTCCACGGTGTTGGCGAAGTCCCTCTTTGAGTTGACGCGGGCGCTCCTCCGCACCTTCTCGTTGGCGCTCAGAGTGCCTCTCAGCGTCAAGAGCGAGCTCGCTGCGACGTCCGTGTCGAAGCTCTTGCCATACCTCGCGTTCCACTCCGCCACGATTCTCGAGAGCGTCTCCATCTGGTCCTTGGTGAGCGCAGTGCCGATGCCCCTCGCTATCGTCACGGTCGGCGAGGCCTCGAGCGCCTTACCGAAATACTCGCCAGACTTCTCCACCGTGAAATCGGCGAATTCGACCTTGTCGGAAATGTCGAGCCCCTCCCCGCCGCCGTGAGTCACGCTAATCTCGTGAATCAGATATTGGCAGAAGCGGTACTCCATGTGCATGTACTCGTCCATAAAGGGCGACGCCATGATGAGGAACGAGTACTGCCGGCAAAAGTGGCGGATGATTCTCCGAGTGACCTCGGCATCTTCACCGTCCATCGCCTTGACCGAGGACGCTGCGCGCGCAAGAAGAGACCACATCCGCTCCTTGTCCGAGTTGGACTGCTTCCCCTTGGCGAGAAGACGGTAGAACTCGCGCACATCGTCCGCGTCGAGCACCCCCGTCTCCTCCAGGTTGCGCTCGGTCTCGCGTAGGTCGGAGATCGTCATGGGGTTCTCGAGCACGGTGGTCTCGTAGTAGGGCGCGAACGCCGCCGCAATGTCCTCGTAGCTGTTAGCAAAATCGAGCACGTAGGGACGCTTCTCATACGGCGGACATATGCGGTTAAGACGCGAGAGCGTCTGAACGGCGGAGAGCCCGTGGAGCTTCTTGGCGACGTACATCGCAGAGAGGAGCGGCTCGTCGAAGCCGGTCTGATACTTGTCGGCGACGATGAGCAGGCGGTACCCGTCCTGCGCGAACACGTCGGGCAGCTTGCTCTCGGCGAGGCCCCCGTTCATCAGAACCTCCGTGTAGCGCTCCCCATCGACCCAAATCTCTCCCGAGAACGCAACGAGAGCCCGAACGTGCCCGAGCTTACCCATGTTGTCCCGTCGGAGCGCCTCATACGCCAAGCGATAGCGAACCGCCGCCTCGCGGCTCGACGTCACAATCATCGCCTTCGCCCTGCCGCCAAGGTCCCCCTGCACGCAGCACGTGAAGTGGTTGACGATGACGCGGAGGTTTCCCTCGACGGTCCCGTCGTTCACGGAAATGAGGTGCGCTAGCTGCCGCTTCGCGGAGGCGGTCTCGAGCTCAGGGTCGTCCGGGATGGACTTGACGACGCGGCAGAACGAGTCGTAGGTCGTGTAGTTGGAGGTGACGTCGAGGATGAACCCCTCCTCGATCGCCTGCCGCATGGAGTAGAGGTCAAAGGCCTCCTTCTTGCCCTCCTTGTTGAGCGTGCCGAACATGTCTAGCGTCCGCCCGGTCGGAGTTGCCGTAAAGCCAATGATAGAGACGTTGCGCTGTCTGCCAGAACGGGCAATGTCCTCCGAGACGAGCTGGGAGACGCGGTCGATGGCCGAGGGTTCCTGGAGATCAATGTCCGACAGCGCACCATTGACCGCCGCCATTGTCTCACCTGAGGTCGATCCATGGGCCTCGTCGATGAGGACGGCGAAGCGAAAGCCCGTTCCATCGAAGAAGCCTCGCTCCAAGTTGAGAAACGTCGCCATGGTGCACACAACGATGCGGTAATTGCCTGCAAGCGCCTTTGAGAGCTTGCCCGACTTGCTCGTCTCCCCGTTCTCGTCGGCCCTTCCCTCGGAGTCGATCACGCGGACCGTCCCAGGCGCTTTCGCCATGTCGGTCACCGCCGCTTGGAGCTGGCGGTCAACGACGATGCGATCGGTGACAATAAGGACCTTTGAGAAGAGCAGGTCATCCTCACCCTCGGCGTAGAGTCCCGCGAGCTTGTGCGCAAGCCAGCAGATCGTGTTCGTCTTACCTGATCCGGCGCTGTGCTCCACGAGGTAGTCTCTGAGCGTCCCGTTCCTCGCGATGTCCCCCGCGATGCGCGTGACGGCACGCATCTGCTGGTATCGAGGGAATATGGGCCTCTCGTCCCTCTTCTTCCTGGACTTCCGGTCGCGCGCGTAGTACACGAAGTCGTAGATGAGCGAGAAGACCGAGTCCCGCTTGAGCACCTCCTCCCAGAGGTAGGAGGTGGGGATCTTCCCCTCCTCCACGGGGTTGCCCGCGCGCGTCTCGTGTGCCGCCCCCTCCTCGCGCACGCCCTTGTTGAACGGGAGGAACTTCGAGTCCCCACCCCTGAGCTCGGCGCACACCCAGACCTCAGACAGGTCTACGGCGAAGTGCGCAAGCGCGCCGACCTTGGGCATGAGCAGGCGCGTCTTGCAGTCTCGTTCGAACTTATACTGCCTGATGGCGTCCCGGTAACTCCAACCGGTACCCGAGCTCTCGCACTTGAGCTCCAGGGTGAAGATTGCGAGGCCGTTCAGGAAGATGACGAGGTCTATCCGCTCATCCTCCTTGTGGTAGACCTCGTCCATGCAGGAGAGGACGTTCTGCTCGTAGAGCTCCGCCGCCGCGAGGTCGAAGCCTGCGGAGGGGCGCGGGTGCACGAGACTGAGCTCGACTCCGGAATCGAACGAGACCCCGTTCCAGATGGCCCTCACTAGGCCGCGCTCGGCGACCTCGTTGGCAATCCTGGCGATCACGGTCTCCCGCCAACCCCCGTCATAGATTGCTTGCAGGCGAGCGATCGCCTCTGGCTGCGTCCGCTCGAGAAAGTCAATCAGCAGCTCCGAGTCCATGGCGAGAATCGGGTCGTAGCTCCTCTTCGCGAGCCTGCGCACATACCCGTTCTCATGCACGAGCTGGTCGATGATGATGTTCTGAAAGTCACGCTCCGTAAGAGGGCTCCTGCGAGGAGCCATGGAGTCGTACTCTATAGAGACACCTTGCCCAGCCATAGCTATCCTTTCGTACCGACACGGCGCTTGCCGGCAACATACTCGTAGATGAGGGATTGCCGGCGCTTCTTGAGAACGTCGAGCTGCTTGCGCTTTGTGTTGATGACGGCGTCGATGGCTGAGCATCGATCGTCGAGGAAATCCGTTATGCGCTCCTGTTCATCGCGAGGCGGAAGGAGAACCTCGGCTTTTCTGAGAATAGCCTGGGTAATGCTAAACACCTTGACGCCCATCGCGAGATTTCTGAGCTGATAGCGCCAGGCATCGGTTCTGGCCAGATAGGCGAGATAACGGCCGCTCAGGCTCGTTTGGTCGGAACGGCAGGTCACGGTATGATAGCCGGCGTAGACGACGTCGTCCGTATCAATCAGCGCAGCGTTGCCTATCCCCTCGACGTCCTCCGACGTGTCGGCGAATACGACGTCGCCCCTCTGGAGCTTTGACGATTCGCTTCCCGACACTCTGTTCGCCGGGATGAACCTCAGCAGGCTGTCATCCAAATGGGCTCCCGTGTTGTCCTTCGAGTGAATCTGCCCGTAGCTTATGACGGGCACGCCCTCCTCAACAAGGTCGGTCTTTAGTATCGGGAGGCCCTTGAACATCGAGCAGTGGTATTTCAAAGGTTCAACCCGCCAGGACTCCGGCACGGAATGGACCCATTCCGCGCCACTTGGCTTCATGGGTACATTTGAATCAAGGCCCTTGGTTACGGCCTCGTGAATTACGGAGGAGCGATACCGTTCCAGCAAGTCGATCTGCCGTTCGATTGAGCCGATGCAGAACTCAACGCTCTTGCAGAATGTATCCAGATACTTCGTTATACGCTCTTGTTCCTCAATGGGCGGCACCGGAACCCTGAGGGAGAGAAGATAATCGAAACTGATATTGTCGACCGTGGACTTATCCTTAAGAAGAACCTTCAAAAGGTTGTCGTTATTTCCCTTGACAAAGTAAAGAAAGAACTTGCCCAGCACTTGGTCATTGAAAGTCAGCGCCTTGATATCCTGATTGACTGTCATTGGGCATGCAAGCAACGCGACTGGAAGTGTGTGCTGAAGGATGCCGGAGCGAGCCACCATAACAACAGTCCCTTCGGGAAGCAGTCTTGTGGAACAGCTCTCAACAGCCTTAACGGAAATATGAAGAGAAGTATCGGTCAGAACGTCTGTCTTGACCTCTTGTGAGGAAACCCAGGGAATCTCGCCGTCCCAGAAGTCGGAGATGTCCTTGCTCGGTGTTGCACCGGATTCAAAGGATGCCAGATATCTAAGGCGCCCCATCTTCCAAGAGACCGGAATATCCCCGATCCATTCGACACCGCTCGGCCTCATCCCCTCCGCCATCATGCCATCAACTCCTTGAGCTGATCCTGCAGCTCAATCTCCAGGCGGCTGAACTCGGCGAGCAGCTTGTCCGAGGGCTCAGGTGACACGTACGCGTAAAAGTAGCGCGTGAACGGAATCTCCGCCCCCGTCTTCACCGCCTTGTCGGTCTCCTCGTCGAACCACTTCGCGTCGGGAACATAGGGATAGACCTCGCGCTCGAAGTACTCCTCGACGTCCTCGGAGAGCCTTACGATCTCCGTGTCCTTGGTGGAAGGGTCGTACTCCACGGACCCATCACGCCTGTAGCGCAGGGGCGCCGTCTTGTCCATCTCGGACATGGCGTCCACCACCTTGTCCACGACGCTCTTCCTCTGGGCGGGAGTCTCGCCGTCCCTGTAGTCCGGAAGGGTGAAGAGAAGGTCACTCACCATCTTGCCGAAGGCCTTGTAGTCCTGAGTCGGCTCTTTCATGACATTGTCCCTCAAGAGCGCGAGCATCCGCTCGAAGACCGGCTCGGCAGCGCGCAGGCCCTCGAGCTGCTTTCTCTGCCTGGAGCTCATGTCAGCCTCGTCGATGAGC
The DNA here is from genome assembly GCF_016902615.1 of Collinsella tanakaei. Classification (GTDB taxonomy): domain Bacteria; phylum Actinomycetota; class Coriobacteriia; order Coriobacteriales; family Coriobacteriaceae; genus Collinsella; species Collinsella tanakaei_A. The sequence continues at coordinate 34,487 of NZ_JACJMB010000020.1, read as the reverse complement.
GAGAGCTCCTCGAGCTTTGCCGGGTTGTGGAAGTCGTCCTTGAACTTTCGCGCGGCAAGGTCGTCGATACGCTCGGGTGTTATCTGGTAGCTTCGCTGAAGGGGCTGGTACACCGCGTACTCGTGATAGAGGAACTCCTCGTTGGGGAGGATGCAGCACTTCTCGCCCTCCTGGAAGTCCGTGTAGAGCTTGACGATCTCCTCGATTTGCTCGCCCGAGACCTGCTTGCGCTTGTTGCCAAGCGAGCGGCGCATGGGCACCCACTCGGAGGTGGCGTCGATGAGCTGGACGAGCCCGCGCCTGCATGGGGCCTTGTTCTTCGAGAGCACCCACACGTAGATGGCGATTCCCGTGTTGTAGAAGAGGTCCCCCGGCATCCCGACGATGGCCTCCACGTAGTCGTTCTCCAGGAGCCACCGGCGAATCTGGGACTCACCCGACGAGGTCCCGCCGGAGAAGAGAGGCGAGCCGTTGGAGATCACGCAGGCGCGCCCATGTTCGTCGTCGAGCTTATACATGACGTGCTGCATGAACAGGAGCTGCATGTCACTCTTGGCGGGGAGGCCTGCCGGGAACCTGCTGTCGAGCTTCGCGTACTCGTCCTTGACAGCCTTTTCCACGCCGTCGCCTGCGTCCTTTCCTCCCCACGGCTGACCGAAGGGCGGATTCATGAGCACGAGGCGCATCTTGTCGTTGGGAAAGCAGTCCTCCTTCATGGTGTCCGCCTGGCGGATGTTCTCCGCGCGCTGGCCCTTGATGAGCATGTCAGCGAGGCAGATGGCGTGCGTGTCGGGAATGATCTCCTGCCCGTAGAGGTAGACGTCCGCATCCGGGCAGATCTCGTCCAGGAGCTCCTTCGCACAGGAGAGCATGCCGCCCGTTCCGCACGCAAAGTCGCCCACCTTGATGACCTTCCCCGGCTCGCTCAGGTCCTCGCAGCCCTCCGCGAGGGCGAGCCGCGTGAGGAGGCGAACGACCTCGCGAGGGGTGTAGTGGTCGCCCGCCTCCGCGTTCTCCGAGAAGCGGCGGATGATCTCCTCGAACATGTATCCCATGGCCACGTTGCTGACCGCACCTGGATCCAGGTCGAGCTCCGAGAACTTGCGGACGACGCCCGTAAGCTTGGAGCCCTTGTGCATCTTGGTAATCTCCTTGTCGAACTCGAGGTCCGCGAAGATCTGCTTGATGTTGGGCGAGAAAGCGTCTATATAAGTTCTAAGGTTCTTGTGCAGCTGAGCGGGATCACCGAGCAGCTTGGCAAGCGACCAACGACTCGTGTTGTAGAAGTCGTACCCTGCCTTGCGGCGCAGGATCTGCTCTGGCGTCCCAGGGTCCTTCTCATAGAGCTCGCAGACCGCATCCTTGGTGCTCGCAAGGGCGCATTCGAGGCGACGGAGGATGGTCATGGGAATGATGACGTCACGATATTTATCCGCCTGATACGTTCCACGCAGGGTGTTGGCAATACTGAAAACGGTGTCTATCTGCTTCTTTACGTCAACCTGACCGGCCATGCGTGAGCTCCCCCGATTTAATTAAAGCTGCACCTCATCTCAGAGGCAGCACTTCAACTAATTCCTATTCGAAATTGTATCAGCATGGCTAAGACCCATAAGCCGAAGACAATCTGCCCCAAATAGAATGAAAGTCGTCTTACCCATGATTTATAGTGTTTTTGTATTTCTCTTCTGCATCAGGAGGAAGCGTCTTGCACTAGTCCATGCATAAACTTGACATTCCAAATCGTCCGACAAATCCGAATGAATTTGGACAAAAGTTTGGACAGCTATTTGGACATAATGAAAAAAGGTCAGAGCGCAAATGCTCTGACCTTATCTTTCGTGGTGGGCGTTACAAGATTTGAACTTGTGACCTCTTCCGTGTCAGGGAAGCGCTCTCCCCCTGAGCTAAACGCCCGTTCAGGTGGTGCGCTCTTCAGCGCGAGGAATAATATACATAAGCCCGGCGACCGTGTAAAGCACTTTTTCAAAAAACTTTTCCGGTTGCTGAAAATGGGGACGTTTGTGCAGGTCATCCCTATCGAGGCGCCGGTGGGATATCTTCGCCGATGCGCATGTTCTCAAACGTCTCGGCCATAAAACGGTCGTCGAAGTGCGTATCGATATAGACCTCGAATGGGTTCTGCGGCGGAACCCCCTGATGGCGCTGTCCCGCCCGCCAGAAGCACCCGAGCGTCAAGGCGATGTCGAGCAACGTGAAGATCGTCAGAAATGTCGCAACCACCGCCTGGCCGCGCGTCGAGGGCTCGCCGATGCGGTAGATGAGCTCCGGCATGATGAGGCGGCACCACACAAGGCCGATCACGCCCCACATGAACAGGAAGCGCCATGCGATCCACTGCGTGATGTGATCAGGTAGGCCGAGATAGGTCCACGACTGCAGATGCGCGAAATGGTCCAGGCTCCAGCCGGCGCACTGCTCGAGCGTGCCGCCGAGCGTAGCCGATATCAAGAACACCTGCCAGCCCGGTCGGCTCCTCACCTGCCACAGGCATACCGTGAGCAGCACCGCCCCCAAACCGTACAGCGGCGAGAACGGTCCCCACACGAGTCCCACGCGACTCTCCACGACGCCGAACGCCACAAACGTATAGATGGTCTCGAGCACAAGCCCGAGGACCGATGCCAAAAGGAAGATGATGAGGTACTGATAGGGCGACGGCGTGCAATGCGCGAGATACGCGTCACGGCGTCGCACCCGTGCGTCCCGAATCAGCTGGCGCTGCGCGCGCGACGGCCTGCCCGTTCGAACCTTCTCGTTTGCCGCTGCGAAGAAGGAGGACTCGTTGAGATACCCCTCCGCGATGAGCTTCGTGACCACACGCGCGGGGCTATGCGCATCCAGCCGCTTTCTGATCAGCCAGCCTACGCCCCGTGCAAGCAAAAACACCAAGACGACAAGGAGAAGAATCCTAAACAAGCTCTACCCTCCCGTGCAGCAATCTCGCAGTACCCATGGTGGATACTGTAGTGCCCTCACGACCGACTTCAAACTTTTTTTCAAAATCTCTTGCACACCTCACCCGATTCGCGTATATTACTTTTTCGCAAGCGGACATGGCTCAGTTGGTAGAGCACAACCTTGCCAAGGTTGGGGTCGCGGGTTCGAGCCCCGTTGTCCGCTCCATTGCATGTCAGGAGCCGGTTTTCTAATCGGCTCTTTTCATATCGGCGAAGTGGCCAAGTGGTAAGGCAGAGGCCTGCAAAGCCTTTACCCCCGGTTCGAATCCGGGCTTCGCCTCCAGAACGCTCAAGGGGTCCTTCGGGACCCCTTTTCATGTATGGAGACCCCACGCTGCTCGCCACTCGGAGAGCGCTCTCGTTGGCGAACGTGATGAGCGGATGTAGCTGGCGTCTCAGATACCCTCAGCACCCGAATCTGGTGCGTAAAACGACACGGGCGGCGGCGAAGGCGCCAACACACCTCCTGTGCCGCATCAGACGCTCCTCGAGGCCTCCCTCGCGCGCACCGCGCTCCCCTCTTCCCCTTGCGGACGCCTGGCGGCGATCTGGCGCCCTCGGCGAGCGATCAGCTGCATCGGCGGCAACCAACTTGTCAAAAGTCTCTCTAAGGAGATCTCCAAGCGAGACTTTTGACAAGTTGGTTGCCATCACTCTTCCGCTCAGCGCGCTATCTCTGTGAAGGGCCTCCCCAGCCGGCGCCTACTTGCCTGGTCTGCGATTCTTGGAATCCCCACTTGGAGCGGCGCGCCTTCTGCGGTCGCAATCGTCCGCCAGCCAAACACCGCGCCCCACCAAACAGGACCGCGGCGGTTCGCATTACACAGCCCGCGCTTAGCTCAACCGGAAATGTGAAGAAGTTAAGGACGCTTGCACAGGTCGAAAAACTCGCGTATAGTACTTCCTCGCAAGCGGACATGGCTCAGTTGGTAGAGCACAACCTTGCCAAGGTTGGGGTCGCGGGTTCGAGCCCCGTTGTCCGCTCCATCGCATGATTCGGGCCGATTCTTCAATCGGCCCTTCTCATATTGATGGCGAAGTGGCCAAGTGGTAAGGCAGAGGCCTGCAAAGCCTTTACCCCCGGTTCGAATCCGGGCTTCGCCTCCAGACAGCTCAAGGGGTCCTTCGGGGCCCCTTTCTCGTATGCAGCGTCATCCCCGTCACGCACCTCCTCGAGCAGCGCGCAGCCTCGAACCATATTCATTTGCAAACGGAAAACAGCGAATCGCCGCTCGCCTTATGCCGCGGCGACGGGAAGGGCGAACAGCTTGATCAGACGAACCAGCGTCCCGTGCGTGTCCTTGCGGCGACGCACCTCGACGCTGTCAGCGAGCATGCGCATGAGCTTGATGCCGCGCCCGCGCTCCTCGCTGCCATCGGGCACCTCATCGGGCGCGATCTCGTAACCATCGCCGGTGTCGCGCACCTCGATCACCACGCGGTCGGGATAGGCGATCACCATGCACGTACACCCTTCCGCCCCGTTCGCATGGTCGTACGCGTTCGAGAGCGCCTCGCCGGTCGCCAGCGCCATGTCGAACCGGTCGCTGTCGCTCAGGGGAAGCGCCGAGATCATGTCCACGACTCGATGCCGGTAGTACCCCAGGTGCTCCACCCCCTGTCGCACCGACATGCTCTTGCTCCACAGCGGCATCGCCCCGGGTTTGAGCACGGGCACCGGTGGGCGCGTTGCCGCCGTCACGTGCAGGGCGTCGATAAGGCGGGCGATCTGCAACGACCGCGTGACGTTGGGTGAGGTATTGACGAGCGACAGCATGCCACCCTCTCGGCTCAGGCGCCGCGAACGGGAAATCAGGCATGCAAGACCCGACGAGTCGATGAACGTCACGTGCTGGCAGTTTACCATCACGCGATAGATGCCCGACACGATCAAGTTGTCGATCTTGTCGCGCAGCTCGCTCACCGTCGAGATGTCGATGTCGTGAGCCGGTGTGATCACGGCTATGTCGTTCCACTCATTCATACGCTCATGGTTCCCGCAGACCGTACCGACTATTCACCTGCGCAGACGCTGGCACGCAGACGGCAGGAGCGTGTCGCTGTCCGCGGCAGCGCGCGCTACTTTTGCTCATCGCTTGCCCCCACCGTATCGAAGCGCAGCGCCACGAGCGCGATATCGTCGTCGAGCTCCGAGTCGCTGAACGCATCGAGCGCCGAGAGCACCGTGCCGCACAGCCCCTCGACCCCGTTGGCCGACGCGTGCAGAAGCTCGTCAAACAGCCTCCGCTCGCCGAAGAACTCGCGGTCCGGGCTTCTCGCCTCGATGGCGCCATCGGTGTACATGAACAGGATGTCACCCGGCTCGAAGGTAAAGGTTCCACCCTCATACACCATGGCCTCGAACGCGCCGACCACACCGGACTGCACGGTCAGAAGCTCGATCTCGGCGGGGCTGCCGGCCTCGGGGTCGTCCGGATCGGCCTTCGCCGGATGGATGAGCACCGTGGGCGGATGGCCGGCCGAGCAGTACTCGGCCACGCCGGCGCGCAGGTCGATCTTCGCCACGAACATGGTCGCGAACGTCTCGACGCGCGAGAAGCTCATGAGCATGCCGTTGAGCGAGCGGACCATCGAAACCGGGCTCGTGCCCTCCCAGGCGTACGCCGTCAGCGCGGTCTTCACGAGCGCAGACATCGACGCCGCCTCGATGCCCTTACCCGACACGTCGCCTAGAATCATGACGGCGCGGTCATCGGGCAGGCGAATGAGCGTGTAGAAGTCGCCGCCCACGAGCGCCTGACGCGTCGCGGATGAATAGAGCGAATCGGTCGTGATGCCCGGCACGGTGCCCAGGTCGCTGCGCAGGCCCACCTGCAGGGTCTGGGCGATATGGCGCTCAGAGTTCGTCTTGCGCACGCCGCGCATCATGATCTCGAAATCGTGCGCCAAGCGCACCAGATAGTCGTACTCGATATCGTCGACGGGCTCCTGGGTGCTGTCGCGCAGAAGCAGCACCATGCCGGGCACCCCCTCGGTGCGGCCGACCGGCTCGCCCGAGCCATCGGCCGCCATATCCGCCCGTATGTCGAAGAACACGCCCTGGCTCGGCAGCCCACGCGAGGCGAGCCACTCCCCCGCCCTCATCGTCTGGTCCACGCGCACCAAGCGTACGGACGTGAGGTCCTCAGGTGAGCAGAGCCACGAACTTTGTCCCCCGTTTGAAAACGGCGCGTGCGCCCCCGGGTCGACGCGAGCGGCCGGCGCGGTCGTCGAGAAGAACATGTCCTCGATCGTGTCGGGCAGGTGCACCCGGCTGCCGCCCTCGAAGTCGATCACGTAGCGCCCGGTGTCGGGGTCAAGCTCAACGGAGCACGTGCGGCACTTCAGCACGCGGCGCACCTCGTCGGACACGAAGCGCCAGACGGCGGCATGGTCCTCGCTCTGGTCGAACAGATGCTCGCGCATGCGGTTGAGCGAGCGCGTGAGCTCCTCGGTGCGCTGGGCGCGCAGGCTGCTCACCAGCCCCACGAGCTCGATGGACAGGTAGTCGCAGATGACCTCGAGCACGCGGGCGTCGAGCGCGCGCGGACGGCACGGCCGTTTCCAGCCGAGCTCGAGGATTCCGAGCACCTGCGTACCGAAAAACACCGGCACCGCGATGAGCGTGCGGTACGGCGGCACGTTCTCCAGGCGCAGGCGCGTGCTCATGTGGGTATCGAAGTCGAAGAACACGCTCGCCTCGATGCCCTTGCCATATGCCGACGGCACGATGGCGAGGCTGCAGGGGCGCTGCTCGCGCAGCACGTAAGTGGGGATACCCGAGCCGTACGGGATGAACTCGGGCACGTAGTCGTGCATGAGGCCGTAACTCACGCCGCGCAGCTTGAAGCCGCCGCTTTCGGAGAAGTAGATCGACGAGCCGTCGGCATCGAGGGCGTCCACGAGCTTGTTGAGCACCGCGTCGAGCAGCGAGGGCAGATCCTTCGAACCCGCTGCGGTCATGATGACCGACAGCGTGCCCGACAGGCGCCTGTTGACCGCTTGAAGCTCTGCAAACAGGCGCTGCGTCTGGCGGTCGCGCGTGTACTGCTCCTCGAGGCTGTTGATGACCACCAGAATGCGCCCGACCGGGTCGCGCTCGCCGTCTTCAGCCAACGTCGTGGGGGATACGGTGCGGGCGCGCACGCGTATGGGGACGAACGAGCCGTCCGGCAGCTTGATGCGACAGGTGGCATCCTTGCCATCGAGCGTGAACGGCATGCGGTGGTCCTCGGCGCGCTCGAAATCGTCGCTATAGATGATGTCTTTGATGTCGGTGCCGACGAGGCGGTCGCGCTGAGCCGCCGCGAGGATGACCATCTGGTGGTTCACATGCAGTACCGTGCCGTTCGCCTCGCAGAGGGCAACCGCGTCGCTCGTGAGCTCCACGAGACGCGCGAGTTCGGCAAAACGCTCCCCCATCATGGATTCCATCGTCGCACCTCCGATGACGCGCCGTCCACATGCCGCAGACCCGCCGATGCGGCGCCACGCGGCACACGAGTGCAGTATATCCAAAGGAGCAATCGCAGGCAGCGCAAATCGCCCACCGCGCGATGCCCGGACGGGCGTGTGAATGGTTGCTGCAAGGGTTGATAGTTAGTTTTGGTATATAGATAAAAAAATACCCGAACCCCTGAGGAGCTCGGGTGTATCTCCGATGGTGTCGGAGGCGGGACTTGAACCCGCATGACCGAAATGTGGTCACTAGCACCTCAAGCTAGCGCGTCTGCCAATTCCGCCACTCCGACGTGCCTTTCGGCGAGGAATATATTAGCCCAAGGCGCACGCCGGATGCAACAACTTTTTTGAAAAAGTTTTCGTCCAGGCGGCGTGTGCCCTTTCCGCCGGCATCATGCCTGCTCACCGGCGTACATGCCTGCCGACAGCCGCGCTAGGCAAGCTCCGCCTCCCCCAGATGCGCATAGCCATATGGATCGATGAGGAGCTTTTCGACCTGGCGCGATCCCACCACGGCATGCGCACCGAAGATGTACGGGATCACGGGCATGTCGGCAGCGATCACGTCCTCCGCCTCACGCAGGCGCGCGATGCGCTCCGTATCGCTTGCCGTCGCCCGCGCCTGGTCGATCAGCTCGTCGACCCGCTGGTTGGCATAGCGCGAGAAGTTGAACCCGCCCTGGGCGGACGAATGGAACAGCGGGAACAGCACGTTGTCCATGCAGGGCACATCCGGTGTCCAATCGATGCGTGCAAGCTGGAAGGTACCCGCCTCGAGCCGCTCGTACAGCTCCTCGAAGGAGACCTCCTCGAGCTCGCAGGTCACTCCCACCGCCTCGAAGTCCTCCGCGATCAGCTCCATTGCGTTCTTGTGACCGCTGTCTGCACTGTAGAGGAGAGAGATCGCGCAGTCGCGCTCGCCATCGCCCCCCTTGGGGTACAGCGCATCGAGCGCGTCGGTGGCCGCCGACACATCGTACTCGGCAGCCGCCCATCCCTCCTCTCGGTATCCGGGGATGTCGGGCGGCACGATGCCATAGGCCGGCATGCGCGCGTCACGGAACACCCGCTTCGACAGCGCGTCGCGATCGATCGCCATCGACAGCGCGCGACGGATAGCCGCATCGTTCAGAGGCCCCACGGTGGTGTTGCACACGAGATACGACACCACGGGTTCGCTGCCAAGCACCATATGGCGGCTCGAATTGAGCTGCAGCCGCTCATCATCGTTCGACTTCCAGCTGGCGGCGTTGGCGTCGACCTCGTTGAAGGGACAGGCCGACACCATCAGGTCGCCGGACTCGAACGCACGGTACGATTCGGACACGCCTTCCTGAAAGCTGAAGCGGACCCGCTCGATTTGGGCGGGCATGGGCAGATACTCCTCGAAGCGCACGAGGTCGAAGGCATCATCGGGATGCCCCTGCTCGGCGGCGACCATGAAGGGGCCGTTGCCGACCGGCGCCGCCCCGAACGCAACGGGATCATCCTCGGCAGACGCCGGCACCGGGGCGAGGCCCAGCGCCGACACGATATAGGGGAACTCGGCATACGGACGGGTGAGCTTCACCGTGAGCGTCCGGTCGTCTGGGCAGCTCACGCCGGAAAGGCTTGAAGCCGCGCCCGAGCGGAGCTCGTTGTAGCCCTCCACGAGCGCCAGCAGATGACCCGCCCACGACGGCCCGCCCCACGCCGTCGCAGCGGCGCTCTCAGGGCTCACCAGGCGCTCCCAAGCGCGCTTGAAATCGCTTGCGCGCACCGAGTCGCCGTTGTGGAACGTCGCGTCGCGCAGCGTGAACGTGAACGTCTGCTGGTCCTCCGACACACGATAGCTCTCAGCGGCAAGACACGTGAGCGCCCCGGTCTCGAAATCATAGCGCGTGAGCGGATCGAACAGCTGGAAGACCGCCTGCGCGCTCGCCGGCGCGCTCGCGAAGTACGGGTCGAGGCAGACCGGCTGGTCGATACCCACCACGATCGTCGAATCATCCACCACATCGACCGACGCGATTCCCGCGTCCGACCCCTCGTCGGCGCCGCCCGTCGAGCAGCCCCCGAGCGCCAGCGCACCGAGACCGGCGGCAGCAGCGCCGAGCAGCGCCCTTCTGTTCATCATCAGATCGAAGCGAGCCATATCGTCACCCTATCGATGTCAAGCAATACGTGTGCATGTAGGCCCATTGTCCCGCATGCCGTGCCGCGTATGCACAAGAACGGCCGGGCTGCGCATCTTTCCCAGGAAACTTGCCCCCTGGCGCGCCGGACCGCGCCGAGAGCGCTCACCCTATCAAAAAGGGCCGCCCCAGATGGGACGGCCCACATGAAAAGCAATGCAAGCTGCTCGCTACAGCTCGATGGAGGACTGCTTGATCGGGAACTTCTCGGCGAAGTGGCACGCGCAGAAGTGACCGGGAGCGACCTGCTTGAACTCAGGCTGCTCCTTGCTGCAGATGTCCTTGGCGATCGGGCAGCGAGTATGGAAGCGGCAGCCGGACGGCGGATCGATCGGCGAGGGCGGATCGCCTGCGAGGATGATGCGCTCGCGCGTCTTCTGCACGTCCGGATCGGGCACCGGCACGGCGGAGAGCAGCGACTGCGTGTACGGGTGGTTCGGCTCGGTGTAGAGCGTCTTCCAGTCGGAGAGCTCGACCATCTTGCCGAGGTACATCACGGCCACGCGGTCGGAGATGTGCTGCACGACGGACAGGTCGTGCGCGATGAACAGGTACGCGGTACCGTAGCGGTCCTGCAGCTCCTTCAGCAGGTTCAGAACCTGAGCCTGAATGGAGACGTCGAGCGCGGAGACGGGCTCGTCGCAGATGATCAGCTTCGGGCGCAGAGCGAACGCGCGGGCGATGCCGATACGCTGGCGCTGACCGCCAGAGAACTCGTGCGGGTAGCGGTTGATGTGCTCGGGGTTCAGACCGACGACATCGAGCAGCTCGCGCACGGTCTTCATGCGCTCTTCCTTCGTGCCCACGTTGTGGATGGTCATGGGCTCGGAGATGATCTCGCCGATCGTCATACGCGGGTTCAGGCTCGCGTAGGGGTCTTGGAAGATGAACTGCATCTGACGACGGAGGTCCTTCAGCTCATGCTTGTTCATCTTCGAGACGTCTTTGCCCTCGAAGTAGACCTTGCCCGCGGTGGGGTTGGTCAGGCGCATGATGGTGCGGCCGGTCGTGGACTTGCCGCAGCCGGACTCGCCAACGAGACCGAACGTCTCACCCGGGTAGATCTCGAACGAAACGTCGTTCACGGCCGAGACGACGCGCTTGGAGAAGCGCCCGGCAATCATGCCGGCCTCAGCGGGGAACTCCTTGGTGAGGTGCTCAACCTTGAGCAAGGGCTCGCCTGTGGTATTGGAGGCCATCTTATGCCTCACCTCCCTGGGGCTTGGATTCGATGGTGTCGGGCGTACCCGTGGCAATATGGCCGCGAGACCGCGACGTATCGGGAGCGAACTTCAGGAACTCGGGATCGTCGGCGAAGTGGCAGGCCGAGTAGTGGCCGGTCTCCGTCGTGATGTGGACGGGCTCCTTCTCGTGGCAGATATCCACCGCATACGGGCAGCGCGGCGCGAACGGGCAGCCGCTCGGGAGGTTCACGAGCGACGGCGGGTTGCCGTGAATCGGCTTGAGTGGCTTCTTCTCGTCAATCGCCTGCTCGGGAATCGAGCGGATAAGACCCCAGGTGTAGGGGTGGCGCGAATCGTAGAAGATCTCGTCGGCGGTGCCGAACTCGACCGGGCGGCCGGCGTACATGACCATGATCTTGTCGGCCATGTCGGCCACGACGCCCAAGTCGTGTGTGATCATGATGATCGCGTTGCCGTTCTTCTGCTGCATCTCCTGCATGAGCTCGATGATCTGCGCCTGGATCGTCACATCGAGGGCCGTGGTGGGCTCGTCGGCGATGAGGATGTCGGGGTCGCAGGCGAGCGCCATGGCGATCATGGCGCGCTGGCGCATACCGCCGGAGAACTGGTGCGGGTACTCGTTCACGCGCTTCTCGGGGTTCGGGATGCCCACGAGACGGAGCAGCTCGATAGCGCGCTCCTGCGCCTCCTGCTTGGAGCAGCCGCGGTGCAGGCGCAGGCCCTCGCCCACCTGACGCCCGATCTTATAGACCGGGTTCAGCGAGGTCATGGGGTCCTGGAAAATCATCGCGATGTCGTTGCCGCGGATGTGCTGCATCTGTTCTTCGGTCATCTCGAGCAGCGACTCGCCACGGTAGTAGACGTTGCCGCCCTCGATCTTGCCCGGGGGCATGTCGATGAGGCCCATAATCGTCATAGCGGTCACGGACTTACCGGAGCCGGACTCGCCCACCACGCCGAGGGTCTCGCCGCGGTCGAGCGTGTAGGACACGCCGTTCACCGCGTGGACGATGCCGTCCTCGGTATGGAAGAACATCTTGAGGTTATCGACCTCGAGCAGGTGACGCCCCTCGGGGATGGGCTTCTCCTTAAGGTCGGTGTAGTTCGAATTCTTCTTGGCCATTATGCATCCTTCATCTTGACATCGAGCGCGTCGCGCAGGCCGTCACCGAGCAGCGTGAACGCGAGCACGGTGGAGAGAATCGCGAGACCGGGCATGATCATGAGCCACGGTGCGGTCATCAGGTAGGCCTGGCCGTCCTGAATCATGATGCCCCACGAGGGATTCGGCGGCTGCACACCCATGCCGAGGAACGAGATGGAGGCCTCGGTCAGAATGGCGGAACCGATGTTCATCGTGGCGTACACGACGATGGAGGCGACGGAGTTCGGGAAGATGTGGCGGGCGATGATGCGCGCGTCGGAGGCGCCCATGGCGCGGGCGGCGTCGACGTAGTCGCTCTCCTTGACCGACAGGATCGCGCTTCGGAACACGCGCGCGATGGAGGGCCAGCCGAGGATGCCGATGGCCACGAACACGTTCGTGATGCTCTGGCCGAGCGCGGCGATGAGGCAGAGCACGAACAGCACGTACGGGAACGCCAGGAAGATGTCAGCGGCGCGCATGATGATCGTGTCGAAGATGCCGCCGTAGTACGCGGCGAGCGCGCCCATCACGAGACCGATGACGGTCGAGATCGCGGTGGCCAGAAGGCCGATGGTGAGCGAGATGCGCGCACCGTAGATGACGCGGACCAGAATGTCGCGGCCCGTGACGTCGGTGCCGAACGGGTGCTCGAGCGAAGGCGGCAGCAGCGACGAGGTCGCCATGGCCGTGGTGTCGGCCGCGGTCGGCGAGCCGAGGAGCTGCGGGGCCCACAGGTCGGCGGTGATGGCTACGAGCGCCACGAACAGAATCCAGATCGCCGCGATGATGGCGAGCTTGTTCTTGCGCAGGCGCTTCCAGGCGTCACCCCACAGGGTGCGGGACGCTTCGCCGGAAACGGTTTCCTTGCCGGCAGCGACGGCGGCAGCGGAGGTCGCAGGCGCACCCTCTGCGGCAAGATGCTGGGAAAGACCCGGGTACTTCATGTACGTTCCTCCTAGCCTTCGTTCTTGCTGCTGCCAAGCCTGATGCGCGGATCAAGGAAGGCGTAGCTGATATCGACGATAAGGTTCACGACCATGACCACGACGACGATGATCGTGACGCCGCCCATGACGAGCGGCCAGTCGCGCGCCGAGATCGCCTTGTAGATCTCGGAGCCGACGCCGGGCCAGTTGAAGACCGTCTCGGTGAGGATCGCGCCGGCCATCATGGCACCGAAGTCGATACCGATGTAGGTGACGACCGGGATGAGGGCGTTCTTCAGCGCGTGGTGGATGATGATGGAGCGACGGGAGAGACCCTTGGCCTTCGCCGTGCGGATGTAGTCCTGGTTCAAAACGTCCAGCAGCTGCGAGCGCATGATGCGCGCGGTGTAGGCCGTGGAGACCGCAGCGAGCGTGAACGACGGGAGGATGTAGTGCATCCAGTCCTGATAAGGGGAGTTGGGGCCACCGGCGCCCGAGATGGGGAGCGCGACCGCGCCGTGGGTCAGATCCTTCAGCCAGATACCGAATATCAGCTGCAAGATCATGCCGAGCCAGAATGCCGGCACGGCGACGAGGACCGAGGTGACAAGCGTCACGAGGATGTCCCAGAACGAGTAGCGCTTCACGGCCGAGATGAGGCCCGCGCCGATGCCCATGACCGCCTCGAGGCAGATGGCGCACGCGGCGAGCTTCACGGTGTAGGGATACTTCTCAGCGAAGATGTCGGTGACCGGACGCTTCTTGGAGTACGAGGTGCCCAAGTCGCCATGGAGCAGGTCGTTCATGTAGCGGAAGTACTGCTCGTGCAGCGGCACGGGAATGGTGTCGCCGTTCTCGTCGTAGATCGGCTGACCCTTGTCGTTACCGTAGATCAGGTTGTTCTCGACCTCGAGCTGCAGGCGCGTCTGCTCGGGAACGGAACGTCCGCCGGTGATCATCGAGATAGGATCGCCGGGAACGATTGCCTTCATGGCGAACAGGATGATCGTCACGCCGATGAAGACAGGGATGAATTGAAGCACGCGCTTCAATATATATTTCCCCATGATTCTTCTCCCCTAGTTGGTGGACATATATAGTAGGGCGCCTGCCCCGGAAGGACAGGCGCCCTACACAGACATAATCGCCAGTGTATCACTAGAATTGCGTCTTCACCGAAATGCTACGCGCTGACGAGCTCGGCCTTGGACAGGTCGGCCTTCTTCTGCGGATCGAGGTACAGCGTCGCGACGTTGGGGCCACCGACCATGGTGTGGGTGTAGAACATGATGGGGATAACCGGCATGTCCTCACCGATGGTCTTGTTGACCGCCTGCAGGGCAGCCTTGCGCTCGTCGTCATCGACAGTGGAGCGGGCAGCCATGAGGGCCTCGTCGACCTCGGGGTTGCTGTAGCCGGCGCGGTTGTCGCCGTTGCCGGTGTAGAACAGCGGATAGAGGAAGTTGTCGAGAATCGGGTAGTCGGCGACCCAGCCCAGACGACCGAACTGGTAGTCGAGCTTCTGGTAGCGGTCGAGGACCGTAGCCCAGTCGGGGGTGTCGGCGACGCAGGTGATGCCCACGGCGGCGAGGTCGGAGATGATGGAGTCCATGACCTCCTTGTGGCCACCATCCTGGTTGGAGGTGATGGTCAGCTCGAGGCCGCGGTTACCGTCGGCGTCAGCGGGATAGTACTGATCGAGAATCTCCTTGGCGGCGTCCACGTCGTAGCGGGAGTACTCCCACGCGCCCTCCTCGTAACCATCGATTCCCGGCGGGACGATGTTGTCAGCCGGCGTACGGGAGCCGTGGAACAGCGTGTCGCAGATGGCCTGACGGTTGATGGCCAAAGACACGGCGTGACGCAGGTTCACGTCGGTGAACGGGCCGTTCACGACGTTGCAGGTCAGATAGTAGGTGGAGGGCTCGGTGCCGTTCAGGAACTGGTGGCCCGGGGTGATGGTGTAGCCGTCCTCGGAGGTACCGTACTCCTTAGCGGCGGTCTCGAGGGAGGCGACGGGGACGTCGGAGACGTCGAGGTTGCCGGCCTGGAACTCCTTGTAGGCGGTCTCCACGTCCTTCTGGATCATGAAGTTGACGGCGTCGAGAACAGCCTTGTCGCCATAGTAGTCATCGAAGCGAACGAGGTTGATGTACTGGCCGTCGACCCACTCGCCGTCCATCTTGAACGGGCCGTTGCCCACGGGGGCCAGACCGAACTCGGTCTGGGTCATGTCCTTGGCGCAATCCGGGATAGGAGCGAGCGCGGGGTGAGACGCGACGTAGGGGAAATCAGCGTAGGAGTAGGACAGCTTGACGACGAAGGTCTCGTCATCGGGGCAGGAAAGGCCCGTCATCTCCTCGGCCTCACCGGCAGCGAGGGCGTCGTAGCCGTCGATCATAGCCAGGTGGTAACCGATGACCGAGGGGCTCTCGGTGTTGGTGTTCGGGTTGACGATGCGCTCCCAGCCGTACTTCCAGTTGGCGGATGTCACGTCGGTGCCGTCGTGGAACTTGGCGGGCTTCAGGTGGAAGGTGAACTCGGTCGCGTCGTCGTTGACCTCGTAGCTCTCGCACGCGAGGGGCTCGAGCTTGCCCTCCTCGAAGTTATACTGGGTGAGCGAGTCGAACAGCTGGAAGCCGACCTGGGTACCCTGATCCTCCTGCAGGTTGAACGGCTCGATGCACACGGGGTTGTTGATGTAGTAGCGCAGGGTGCCGCCGGTAGCGGAACTGCCCTCGCCAGAACCGGTGGCAGCGGTGCTTCCACCCTTCTGGCCGCAGCCGGCGAGCGCAGCGAGCACGCCGGTAGCCAGCGCGCCGCCGACGAAGGTGCGGCGACCGACCGGCTTGTTCAGGAATTCAGCCATTCCATCCTCCTTAATACAGGAACCTGTGCGGACCTTGCGGTCCGCCCATGCACAGTGCGGCGCCAAAGGCCCAGGCTGACTGATCTTTGCCACCGCAACGTAGGCAATACCTTAACCCAACTTCGGTAAGGTAAAGCGTACATTTTGGTTAAACTTCGCTTTTTTCTTTATCGGATGAAAGCAATTCCATGCTAAATGATGCACGCCCATGTATAGATACCGCGTATGCTGCGGGTTTTTTCACCTAGCGTTCCCGGGCGGCTTTACCGACTCGAAACATAAATCCGTATGGTTTGTTTACACGTCTGCAACAATATATGGGACATGCGGTGCAAGCGTCCGAGGAAGACCATCTCATAGCAAAAAGGCCGCCCGAAGGCGGCCTTCACGTCTCGATCTGGGCGATACGCGTCGCTTAGATGCCGACGATGCCCTGGGGGAAGAAGAACATGGCGAGAACGACGCAGGCGGCAAAGACGACCGCGACGATGACGGTCAGCTTGTCGAGGTTCTGCTCCATGATGCCGGTAGCAGCGCTGGCGTTATACAGCGAGCTGGCGATCATGTCGGACACGCCGGTGCCCTTGCCCGAATGCATCAGGACAAGCGCGATGAGGGCAATCGTGGACAGCGCCCACACGATGAACAGGATAATCTGGAACGGACCCACGGGGACACTCCTTCGTTGTACGTACGAACAGGCGATATGGTAGCACACAAGCGCGCAGCGCACGCAATCGCCATGCATTCGCATCCGAGCACGCACGCCGCGCTGCCGAGCCACCGCTTCATTGTCTTCATGCGAAAGGCACACGAAGTACCTCTTCGTGTGCCTTTCGCATGAAGACAATGCCGGGCCTCGTCGGCGGCGGGTCCGCTTGTACTTCCCCCATCGCCATAAAAGAAGCCGCCAGCGGCACGTGGCGCGCTGGCGGCTCGCGATGCGGATGGGAGCTCGAGGCTACTCCTCGGTGGCGAGCACGCGGCCCGTCATCTCGGCGGAGGGCTCGAGACCTGCCAGGGTCAGCATCGTCGGGGCGATGTCGGACAGGCGACCGTCCTCGATGCCCGTGAGCTTCGCCTTGGGATCGACCACGATGAACGGCACGCGGTTCGTCGTGTGCGCCGTGAACGGGTGCTTCTCACCCTCGGCGTCGACGTCGAACATGTGGTCGGCGTTGCCGTGGTCGGCGGTGATGAGCGCGAAACCGCCCTTGGCGAGGATCGCGGGAATCACCTTGGACAGGCCGTCGTCAACAGCCTCGACCGCCTTGACAGCGGCATCGAACACGCCGGTGTGACCGACCATGTCGCAGTTGGCGTAGTTGACGATGTAGAAGTCGGCGCGGTCCTCGTTGATGGCCTCGACGAGCTTCTCGGTAACCTCCGGCTCGCTCATCTCGGGCTGCAGATCGTAGGTGGCGACCTTCGGCGAGGGCACGAGCACGCGCTCCTCCCCCTCCTTGGGCTCCTCCACGCCACCGTTCAGGAAGAACGTCACGTGGGCGTACTTCTCCGTCTCGGCGGTGTGCAGCTGCTTGAGGCCGTTTTGGGCGATGACGTCGGCGAGCACGTTCTGCGGGAACGTCTTGGGGAAGGCCACCTCGACGTTCTTGAACGTATCGTCGTACTCCGTCATGGACACGAAGTGCGAGAGCTTGGCGAAGACCTTGCGCTCGAAGCCGTCGAAATCGACCTCGGTGAAGGCGCGCGTCATCTCGCGGGCGCGGTCCGGACGGAAGTTGAAGAACACCATGGCGTCGCCGTCGTGCACGCCCTCGTTGTGGCACGCGAACGGCTCGACGAACTCGTCGCCGCGATCGTCCTTCTCGTAGTAGGCGCGCACCCCCTCGACGGGGTCGCGGTCCTCATCGCACGGAAGGGTGATGACGTCGTAGGCGCGCTCGACGCGCTCCCAGCGGTTGTCGCGGTCCATGGCCCAGTAGCGGCCGGAGACCGTGGCGATGCGGGCGTCGACGCCCGTGTAGGTGGAGAGCGCCTCGAGGTTCTGCTTCAGGGTCTCGAGGTAACCCGCACCGGAATGCGGATCGACGTCGCGGCCGTCCATGAAGCAGTGGAAGCGGATGTGCTCGACGCCGTGGATGGCGGCGATGGCGGCGAGGTTCTCGCCGTGGCGCTGCATGGAGTGCACGCCGCCCGGGGAGACGAGACCGAGCAGGTGCAGGGTCTTGCCCGTCTTGGCGACGTCGTCCATGGCACGGGCGAGCGTCTCGTTCTCCTGGATGGAACCGTCCTTGATGGAGTTGTTGATACGGGAGAGCTCCTGGAACACGATGCGGCCGGCACCGATGTTCAGGTGGCCCACCTCGGAGTTGCCCATCTGGCCGTCGGGCAGGCCCACGTCCTCGCCGGACGCACCGAGCGTGGTGTGGGGGTACTGCTCGTACAGGCTGTCGAGGAACGGGGTGTTCGCGGCGGCGACGGCGTTATCGGCGCCCTCGGGCGCCAGGCCGCAGCCGTCCATGATGACCAGAAGTGCAGGAAGATGCTTGGTCACAGTCTACTCCCCCGCCTTCTCGACCATCGCGGAGAACGCGTCGGCCTTGAGCGAAGCGCCGCCCACGAGGGCGCCGTCGACGTCCTCCTCAGCGAGGAAGCCGGCGATGTTCTCGGGCTTGGCGGAGCCGCCGTACAGGACGCGGATGCCGCCGGCGAGCTGCTCGCCGAAGATCTCGACGAGGGTGGCGCGGATGGCGCCGCAGACCTCCTGGGCGTCGGCCGCCGTGGCGGTCTTGCCCGTGCCGATGGCCCAGATGGGCTCATAGGCGATGACCAGCTGATCGGCGCTCGTGAGCTCGATGCCCTCGAGGCCGGCCTTGATCTGCGCGCACACGAAGGAGACGTGCTCGCCCGCCTCGCGGGTCTCGAGCGACTCGCCGCAGCAGAAGATCGGGGTGATGCCGGCGGCGATGAGGGCCTTGGCCTTCTTGTTCTCGTCGGCGTCGGTCTCATGGAAGTAGTCGCGGCGCTCGGAGTGGCCGATGATGCAGTAGGTGCAGCCGGCGGACTTCAGCATCGCGCAGGAGGACTCGCCGGTGTAGGCGCCCTTCTCCTCCCAGTACACGTTCTGGGCACCGAGCTTCACGGGCGCGGCCTGGATGCGGTCGTGCACGGTCGTGATGTCGATGGTCGGCGGGCAGACGACGACCTCGACGCCTGCGGGCACCTCGTTCAAAGCCTCGGCCAGCTCGTCAGCGAGCTTGGCGGCCTCGGCCACGTCGTTGTTCATCTTCCAGTTGCCTGCAATCAGGCGGACACGGCTATTCGGCATCGTTCAGAGCCTCCACTCCCGGAAGGGCCTTGCCCTCGACGAGCTCCATGGAAGCGCCACCGCCGGTGGAGATCCAGCTCATCTTGTCGGCCAGGCCGAACTTGTTGATAGCGGCGACGGAGTCACCGCCGCCGATGATGGACGTGCAGTCGGACTCGGCGACAGCGCGGGCGACGGCCTCGGTGCCGTGAGCGAACTGATCCATCTCGAACACGCCCATGGGGCCGTTCCAGAACACGGTCTTGGCACCCTTGATGGCCTCGGTGTAGAGAGCCTCGGTCTTGGGGCCGATGTCCATGCCCATGCGGTCATCGGGGATCTTGTCGGAGTCGACGACCTCGCCGACCGCGTCCTCGCCGAAGTGATCGGCCACGACGTTGTCGACGGGCAGCAGGATCTTAACGCCCTTCTCCTCGGCCTTCTTCAGCATCTCGCCGGCGCGCTCGACCCAGTCCTCCTCCTTGAGGGAGGTGCCGACGGTGTAGCCCTTGGCCAGGAAGAAGGTGTAGGCCATGCCGCCGCCGATGATGAGGGTGTCAGCGGAGTCGATGAGGTGATCGAGGACGCCGATCTTGGAGGACACCTTGGAGCCGCCGACGATGGCGACGAAGGGGCGCTCGGGGTCGGCGAAGATGCCGGTCAGGGTGTCGACCTCCTTCTCGAGCAGGAAGCCGGCGACCGCGGGCAGGTACGCGGCCGGGCCCACCACGGAGCCCTGGGCGCGGTGCGCGGTGCCGAAGGCGTCGAGCACGAAGACGTCGCCGTAGGAGGCGAGGATCTTGCCGATCTCGGGGTCGTTCTTCTTCTCGCGCTTGTCGAAGCGGACGTTCTCGAGCACGAGGATGTCGCCGGGCTCGAGGGCGTCGACGGCGGCCTTGGCGGCCTCGCCATAGGTGTCATCGACGAACTTGACCTCGAAGCCGGTCAGCTCGGCGAGCTTGTCGGCAGCGGGCTTGAGCGAGAGCTCGGGCTCGGGGCCGTCGCCCTTCGGGCGGCCGAGGTGGCTCATGAGGATGATCTTGGCGTTGTGATCCTTCAGGTACTGGATCGTGGGGATGGCGGCGCGGACGCGGGTGTCGTCGGTCACGACGCCGTCCTTCAGCGGCACGTTGAAGTCAACGCGCATGAGGACGCGCTTGCCGTCGACATCGATGTCGCGGACGGTCTTCTTGGTGAAAGCCATGTGCAATCTACCTTTCTCTTGCCGGGCGGGCGCAAAGGCCCGTACGGAATGAAAGAGAGGACGCGACCTAGGGCATTCGCCTTGAGGCCGCGCCCTCTCAATTCAAGACGCTAGAAGCTCTTCAGTCGTTCGTTAGCCGACGAACTTCTCGAAGTACTTGATGGTGCGGACCATCTGAGAGGTGTAGGAGTTCTCATTGTCGTACCAGGAGACGACCTGCACCAGGGTCTGGCCGTTGCCCAGATCGTTGCACATGGTCTGGGTGGCGTCGAAGATGGAGCCGTGGGTCTCGCCGATGATGTCGGTGGAAACGATGTCGTCCTCGTTGTAGCCGAAGGTGTCGGGGATGGTCTCGGCGTAAGCCTTCATGGCGGCGTTGACCTCGTCAGCGGTGACCTTCTTGTCGACGACGGCGTAGAGGTTGGTCAGCGAGCCAGTCGGGGTCGGGACGCGCTGGGCGGCACCGATGAGCTTGCCGTTGAGCTCGGGCAGGACCAGGCCGATGGCCTTGGCGGCGCCGGTGCTGTTCGGGACGATGTTGATGGCGCAGGCGCGGCTGCGGCGCTTATTGCCCTTGCGCTGCGGGCCGTCGAGCGGCATCTGGTCGCCGGTCCAGGCGTGAATGGTGGTCATGATGCCAGCGACGATGGGGGCGAAGTCGTTCAGACCCTTGGCCATCGGGGCGAGGCAGTTGGTGGTGCAGGAAGCGGCGGAGATGATGTTGTCCTCAGCCGTCAGCGTCTCATGGTTGACGTTGTAGACGATGGTGGGCAGGTCGTTGCCGGCCGGAGCGGAGATGACGACCTTCTTGGCGCCGGCGTCGATGTGAGCCTGGGCCTTGGCCTTGGAGGTGTAGAAACCGGTGCACTCGAGCACGACGTCGACACCCAGCTCGCCCCACGGGAGGTTCTTGGCGTCGGCCTCCTTGTAGATGGTAATCTGCTTGCCGTCGACCGTGATGGAGTTCTCGTCAGAGGTGATCTTGTGGTCGCGAGCGTAGTTGCCCTGCGTGGAGTCGTACTTCAGGAGGTACGCGAGCATATCGGGAGAGGTGAGGTCGTTGATAGCGACGATCTCGGAGCCCTCGTGGCCGAACATCTGGCGGAACGCGAGACGACCGATGCGGCCAAAGCCGTTAATCGCAACCTTTACTGCCATGCTTGTCTCCTTTCGCGAGGCCCCCGCAGGTTCCCTTGCCTGCCGCTGAGGCCTACAAACAAACCTCTTAGAATATACCGTTTTTTCCCTTCCAGTTTCACGACAAACGGCGTGTTTTGAGAATTTTCGGGAGTTTGATTCGCTTCAAAACACCAGCGTAGAGGGTATTGGAGCGCTTCATTTGTTCAATCGAGCCGCTTCGACGAGCTTCTCGATGCGCAGGACGCGATGGTACAGGGCCGATTTGCTGAGCGGGGGGTCGGCAATCTCGCCGAGATCGCGCAGCGACAGGTCGGGGTGTGCCCGGCGCAGCTCGCAAAACGAGCTGAGCGCACGGGGCATGCTGTCGATAATCCCGAGCGCCTCCGCCTCGTCGATGAGCTCGAGCTGGCGCTGAGCTGCGCCGGCGCTCCTCCCCTGGTTCGCGAGCTCCGCGTTCACCCGGCGGTTCACGTCGTTTTTGACCGACTTCACCACGCGGGCCTCCTCGATCTCGGCGACCGAGCGCTTCGCGCCCACAAGCATGAGCAGCTGCAGGATGTCCTGGGCGCTCTTGATGTAGACCGCGTACGCCCCCCGCCGGCGGTTCACGCGTGCGCGGATGCCGACCTGCCCGATGAGGTCGGCGAGCCCTTGCGCAAGGTCCTCGCCCTGCACCGATATCTCGAGATGGAAGTCTCCGCGCGGGTCGGCCACGAAACCGCCCGCGATCAGTGCGCCGCGGATGTAGGCGAGCCGGCAGCAGTCGCGCGCCACGATATGATGGGGCACACCGCGCACGAGCGCGCCGGAGCGATCGAGGATGCCGAGCAGCACGAGCGCCTTCTCGAGGTCAGGCTGATCCGGCAGGGCGATGAGGTAGTTGCGCACCCGGTGGAGCACGCTCTTTCTCACCGTGAACTCCGTCTTCAGCTTCAAGATCTGGTGCGTAAGGCCGATCATGGTCCGAGCGACCGCGCCGGTCTCGGTGGCGACCTGCAGGCGGTAGTGTCCCCGGCCGGCGAGACTCAGGGTGCCGCACACGCGGGTGAGCGCGGCGAGCGTCGCGAGATTGCAGTACTCGCAGGTCGGCGCGCAGCGCGCAAGCTCATCGCGGACCTCTGCGGTAAACGACATGGACGCCTCCCCTCGCACGCGGACGTGTTCTTCTCTTCCCTATTGTCGCATCGTAGACGGCTGCCGGCACGCAGGGCCTCGAGCCGCCCCATTTCCACATGGCAGGCGAAGCCGCTCAGTGCGCCTCGCCCGTCGCCGTGCGGTTCGCGCGCGGCAGGTCGCGATGCGAGATGGTCACGTGGTACTGCTGGCGCTCCAGGTAGCGCGCCGTGGCCTCGGCGATGGCCACGCTTCTGTGCTGGCCGCCCGTGCACCCGATGGCGATGGACAGCTGCGGCTTGCCCTCGGCCACGTAGCCGGGCATCACCGCGTCGAGCAGGCGGAACCACGCGTCCAGGAACTCTTTCGTCTTGGGGTTGTCCAACACGAAGCGCGCGACCTTCTCATCCAGGCCCGTCATCGTGCGCATCTCGGGGTCGTAGAAGGGGTTCGGCAGGAAGCGCACGTCAATCATGAGGTCGGCCTCGACGGGCATGCCGTGCTTGAAGCCGAACGAGAAGACCTGCACCTCCATGAGCTGCTGGTCGGTGAGCTCGGAGAACGCATGGCGCAGGCGGGTGCGCAGCGCCGTGGTGCGCATGCGGCTCGTGTCGATGATCATGTCGGCGCGGTCGCGGACGCTCGCGAGCTGGACGCGCTCGCGCTGGATGGCGTCGGCCGTGGTCTCGCCGGCCATGGCGAGCGGATGGCGGCGGCGGTTTTCGCTGTAGCGGCGGATGAGGACCTCGTCGGAGGCCTCAAGGAAGACGATCTTGCAGCTCATCTCGTGGGCGCGCAGCTCCTGGATCGCATCGAGCAGTTCGTCGAACAGCCCCTGGCTGCGCAGGTCGCACGTCACCGCGAGATGGCGGCCGATGCCCGCGTTGATGCCCACGAGCTCCGCGAGCTGTAGGATGAGGCGGGGCGGCAGGTTGTCGATGCAGAAGTAGCCCATGTCCTCGAACACGTGCATGGCCTGCGTGCGGCCCGAGCCGGACAGGCCCGTGATGATGACGATGTCCGGCACGCGGTCGGCGAGCTCGGCTGCGGTCATGGAGTTGCTGGTGCTGTCGCTCATGGGAACCCTCTTTCTGCGGCGTCTTCGGCCACGCACCTCAGTATACCCGCGCCGGGCTGTCTCCATCGGGGACGGGGTTATATGACAGGCTCTTTGCGCCTCGAGCGCCGTCGTGGGCTCGTCGCAGATGACGAGCGAGGGGTTGCGGGTGAGCGCCATGGCAATGATGACGCGCTGGTACTGGTCTAAACCTTTTCGGCCTGCACCCTCTCGCGCTCGGTTCGATATACCCCCACCCGTCTGCCGAAAAACGCGCTTGAACCCGAAGTGCGAGTAACGGAGAAACATATCATCACGCGCTCTTCTCGCTCGATACCCGAACAACCGTCGGACGGATCGCTGTTCGACTTATCCGCAAGGACCGAGGAGGGTGCGCGCCCGGCACCTGCTCCTGCAGGACGCTTTTAGGTTCCTGCCCGAAACCCGGGGCCCAACGGCGGAGCCGCGCGCCCCGTGCTACCTGCGCCGATTGCGGTCTGCGCGTGCCTTTGCCGCGAAGCCGCGCGCAGGCTGACCTAAAACCGGCGTACATGAGCGCCCGGCGGGCGGCAAACGACCGCTGGCGCGCGGCGCCCGAGAACCCCGCCGCCAAAAGCTTGCAGCGCCGGCACGACGGCATCTTCCCGATGCGCTCCTTTTCGGATATCGCCGGCATCCGCTGCTCCCGCGCGTCCCCGGCAGCGCGCCCCATGCTCGGCGCACCCGCTACGCCTCGTCGTCTCCCTGCGCCCGCGCGCGCTCGGCCTCCCAAGCGCGCAGCGTGTCGTAGACGGCTTGCGCCACCTGCGCGGGCACGCCCTTGACGGCGGCGATCTCCTCCACGCTCGCGGCGCGGAGCTTCTTCATGGAGCCGAAGTGCCGCATGATGGCGCGCTTGCGCGTGGGACCTACGCCCTCCACCTCGTCGAGCACCGACACCGTCATGGCGCGGTCGCGCAGCTCGCGGTGGAACGTGATGGCGAAGCGGTGCGACTCATCGCGCACCTGCTTGATGAGATAGAGCGAGGCCGATCCGTTCGGCAGCACGACCGGCGTGTCATCCCAGGGGACGAACACCTCCTCGTCGGCCTTTGCAAGGCCACAGACCGGGATGTCGAGCCCGAGTTGCTCGAGCTGCCGCATGGCCGCCGTCAGCTGCGGCTTGCCGCCGTCGACCACGAGCAGGTCCGGGCGGCTGCCGAAGCGCTCGTCGGCCATGCGCTCCGGCGCATAGCGGCGCCCGAGCACCTCGGACATGGACACGAAGTCGTTCGCCTCGGTAAGCGGCGTCTTGATCTTGAAGCGGCGGTACTGGCTCTTGTCGGGCTTGCCGTTCGTGAACACGACCATCGAGGCCACCGTGAAGCGACCGTGGATGGTCGAAATGTCGAAGCACTCGATGCGCATCGGCGGCGCGTCGAGGGCAAGCGCGCTCTCCAGCTGCAGCAGCGCCTGGTTCGTGCGGTCGTCGGCGTAGCCCGTGCGCATCATGTAGCGCATGAGGGCATGGCGGGCGTTGCGCTCGCACGTCACGAGCAGATGGCGCTTCTCGCCGCGCTGCGGACGGTGCAGCGTGCACTTGCGCCCGCGCTTCTCGGTCAGCCACTCGCCGATGAGCTCGGCGTCCTCCAGCTCGCAAGCCGCATCGACCTCGGCGGGGATGTCTGCCGTCTCGTCGTAGTAGCGCTTGACGAACCCGGCGGTGAGCTCCTCCTCGGGCACGTCGAGGCCCTTGTCCAAAATAAACTCGCAGGTGCGGACCGTGCGGCCCTCGCGCACCACGAACACGCAGGCGCCCGCGATGGTCTCCTCGCGGTAGAAGCCGACAAGGTCGATGTCCACGCTCGTGGGGAACACCACCTGCTGGCGGTCGTCGAGCCCATCGATCACCTCGAGGCGCCGCTTGATGCGGCCGGCGCGCTCGAAGTCGAGGTCGGCGGCGGCCTCGGCCATCTCGTCTTTCAGCTCGCCCACCAGCTCGCGGCGCTGCCCGGACAAGAAGCGCTCCACGCGGCGCGCGTTGGCGGCGTACTCGTCCGGCGAGATCATGCCCGCGCACACGCCCGGGCCGCGGCCCACGTGATAGTCGAAGCAGGGCCGGCCCTTCTGCGCGCACACCAGCCCGATGATGTCGGCATCGTCGGGGCGCTTGGCGAGCAGCCGGCGCACGCGCTTCCACTCCGCACAGGTCGCCGAGCAGATCGGCGTGACCTTGCGCAGCGTGTCGATCATCTCGCGCGCGGCGCGCGCGTCGGTGTAGGGGCCGAAGTAGCGCGTGCCGGGCTTGTGCTTCTCGCGCGTGTACTTGATGGCGGGAAACAGGTCGGCGTGCGTGACGGCGATATAGGGATAGCTCTTGTCGTCCTTGTAGTCGACGTTGAAATAGGGATGGTACTGCCCGATAAGGTTGCGCTCGAGCACGAGCGCCTCGTGCTCGGAGTCGACGACGATGTAGTCGAAGCTCGCCACGATCTGCATCATGAGCGGGATCTTCTCGCGGTCATCGGACAGCTGCACGTACTGTTTCATGCGGGCGCGCAGGTTCTTGGCCTTGCCCACGTAGATGACGGTGCCCTCGGCGTCCTTCCACAGGTAGCACCCCGGGCTCGTGGGCACCTGCGCCACCTGGTCGGCAATCGAGAGGGCGCCGCCCTCCCCTGCCTGCGCGACATGGGCCGCGGCGGCGCGGGTGTCGAAGGGCGACACCGTGACGCTCGATGTGGGAAGCCCCTCGGGGGACAGCGGGCGCGCCATGCCTAACGTGCGTCCTCGCGACGCACGTCGCCCACGTAGCGCTTGAACTTCTCGATCTGGTGCAGGTAGGTGACCCAAGCCCACAGCTTGTGCGCGAGCGTGTCGCCGCGCCAGTCATACGGGTAGTCCGTCTTGTGCGCGCGGTACATCGCCAGCACCTGCTCGCGCAGGGCCGGGTCGGGCACGGAGCGCTCGATCACGCGCGCGGGCACGCAGGTGTAGAGCACGTCGCCGTAGGCCTCCTGGTAGGGAATCTTCGCCTCCAGGATGTACTCGTCCACGAGCAGCTTGGCGATGTTCGCGCCGCCCTGGGCCACGTAGTAGGTATTGCGCCCCGGACGGGTGTTGATCTCGAAGAACTTGTATTTGCCGTCGCGCGCGTCGTACTTGATGTCGAAGTTGCCGAATCCGCGGTAGCCCACATGGGCGCAGAAGCGCTTCGCCGCCTCGATGATGGGCTCCACGCGCTCCGGCAGGATGCACATGGGGTTGCCGATGCGAGCCGGCGAGTGGTCCTGCAGAACGACGCGGCCGCCCGACACGACGCGGACCTCACCCGTGGCGTCGGAAAACGTCGTGAGCGAACGGATGGCGGCGTCATCGCCCGGGATGAAATCCTGCACGACGAGCTCGCGATCGTAGCCGGCGCCGCGCAGCAGGTCGAAGACGCGCGTGAGCTCCTCGGCGCTCTTCACCTCATAGACCTTCTCCTTGCCGGGGAAGTCCATGAGGTCGTAGCGCGCGGAGTTCGAGGGCTTCGCGATCAGCGGATAGGTGAAGGCGTCGGCGTCGATCTCCACGTTGGAATCGGCGCAGTCGAACGTCCAGGTACGGGGATAGTCGATGCCGAGCTCCTCGCAGATCTCGTAGAAACGCTCCTTCTGCGTAATCTCGTCGAGCAGCTCGAAATCGTTGTAGGGCACGGCGAACCACTGCGAGAGCTCCTCCTTGTGGGAGGAGAGGATGCGGGCATGCCAGTCGGCGCTGCCGAAGATGATGGGGACCTTGCCCGCGGCGGCGAGCTCAGCGCCCAGGTGCCGCAGGTAGTCCATGATGGCGTCCTCGCCCTCGCCCATCGCCGGCACCACGCGATAGTCGGTGAGACGGCTCGACGACGTCACGCGCACGTCGACGGCGGAGACGACGATCGTCTTCACCCCGTACGCCTCATAGAAGCAGCGGGCGAAAGAATAGGACATGATCTCGCCGCCGAGCGCCACGGGAGCCAGGCGGTCGGAGAGCTCAGATGCGGAAATGGTACGGGAGTGAGCCGTCATGGTGGATACCCCTACTGGTCGTGTCGGGCGGAGCGGAGGCGCGCGCGGAGTGACTTCGCCGTCTGGAGCGCGCGGTAGAACGCCTTCTTGATGGAAACGTCGCGGTCGGGTGCGATCATGCGCACGCCGTCCTTGGCGAACTTCGTCTTGAACGTGTTGAGGCCCATCGTCGCGGGCTGGAACTCGCTGCCGATGCCCATCTGGTCGTACTCGGTGATGCCGGCGCGCCCGAGCTCGCAGCACTCAAAGTAGATCAGGCGGTCGGTCGCGAGGTTGCGCGCCGCGCCGGAGCGGGAGGCGCCGTAGTAGCGCGTGGCGCGCGTGCCGGAGATGGTGGCGATGGTCCAGGTGATCACGCGGTCGCCGTCGCGCCCGGCGAACAGGCGGCAGTGGTCGTGCCCGAGGATGCGCAGCATGTTGCGGTAGTCCTCGGCGGGCGAGGGCGTGAAGCCATCGCGCTCGGCGGTCTCGACCATGATCTCGTAGTACTCGTCGAACGACTCGATGGCGCGCTCGGTCTCATCGGAAAACGTCAGCTCGCACTCGCGCAGCGCCTTGCGCACGTCGCGGCGGCCGCGCTGCTTCATGCGGGAGAGAATGGCCTCATCGCCGCCCGTGGTGTCGATGATGACGGTGGTGTCGTAGGGCAGCGTCGACAGGCAGGGACTCGTGATGGGCAGCTCGTGCTTGACCGCCAGGCGCATGAAGACCTGATGCCTATCGCGCTTGCGCACGAACGCCGCGAGCTCATCGAGCGCCGCGGCTTCCAGCTCGGGCGTCGGCTCGACCGTCCACACCGGCCCGTGGTGCGCGCGCAGATAGCGGTAGCCGTGCGTCTCGTACTGCACGAACGACACGAACGCGAGCATATCGTCGCCCTCGCAGATGACGGCGAAGCCCCATGGCGAGCGTCCGGGGATCGTCGCCTCATAGTCCTGCCACACCGGCAGCTGCTCGATGGGCACGTTGACGTCGAGACCGCCGATGCCGATCTCATATTCCGTGCGCGAGAGCTCGTGAACCTGCATCGCGTCGCGCTCCTCATCTCTCGTATCCGGCCTCAGGGGACCCGCCGGCAACCGGGCGCATCCGTGCCCGCACGCGGTACCCCCACCTCTCATATACCAGCAGTCAATGGTATCGCAAGCCCGTGCGGGCGACGCCTGGGCGCGCCAATCTATGAAGAGACCACGCGGCGCACGATGGCGGCCACCGCGCGCGCACCCGCCTCGCCCTGATCGGTCGGCAGGGTCGCCACCGTGTCGATGATCCTCATGCACGAGGGAATCGAGCGCGTGTCGGCGGGCACCCGGTAAGCCGCCTCGTCGAGCACGCCCGGGCCTAAGTAGGGGCGGTACCACGTGGAGGTGTAGTAACCCGCCGCGCACACCTCTTCGGTGATGCGGTCGGCCGTCTGCCGGTCGCCGACGAGGATGGGGAACTTCAGCAGGGGCTGGGCGGGATCGGTGCAGCCGCTGCTGAACAGCTCGACGCCGGGCACGTCCGCAAGCTCGGCGGCGTAGGTCGCCGTCGCCTCGGCGCGCGTGCGCATATCGCCATCGAGCGCCGCGAACGCATCGATCACGCGCTGGCAGATCTCGGAGCTCGGGCGCAGGGGCTCATGCGAGACCGCGCCGCGGCGCTCCTCGTCTGAGACCGCGGGCTCGAACAGCCCCACGGCCGTGAGCGTCTGGCGCAGGGCGCGCGCCATGCCGTGCGGCAGGTGGTTGTACACGCGGTTCCAGAACACGAACGTGCGCGTAAGCGACGTCAGGTGAGAGCCTGCGACGGGCAGCGCCTCCATGCGCTGTCGGATGCGCGAGCGCACCGAGGCAAACGAAGCGTCCGGGTTCACCCAGATCGCACCGCCGAACTGCGTATGCAGCATCTTCTCGACGCCGAACGAATGCACCGAGATATCGGCCACGGCGCGCCCACCCGCCGTGCGCGCCATGCGCCCCAGACCGTGGGCGCAGTCCTCGATCACAAGCGCCCCCGCGGCATGCGCCTTCTCGGCAAGCAGGGCGCTGTCGCGCTCGTCCACGATGCCGTAGGTGTGCTGCAGCATGACCGCCCGGGTCCTCGCGGGCATCTCGAGCTTCTCCGGGCAGATCGAGGCGGCACAGCGCGAGATCTCCGCATAGACCGGCTCGAGACCCGCGGCCAGGATGGGATCGACGGCGGTGCAGCAGGTGAGCAGCTGCGTCACCACGTGGCCCTCCCCCAGCTCCTCGCGGACGGCTTCGAGCGCCACGAGCATGCCGTGGCGGGCGCGATAGACCAGGTACCAGTCATCGGCGCACGTGCCGGTACGCTCGGCCATGATCTCGGCGACGCGGCGCTCCTCAGGGCTGCGGTTCATGGACGATCAACTCCTCAATCTAGCCGCGGGCGGGCAGAAAGCGCCCGAGCATCGAGCGGATGAACGACACCTCGGGCAGGTTCAGCTTGATGGCGATGCCGAAGGTGACGATGAGCGCGGGGATGCCGCCGGCGAAGGCGTACAGCAGTGCGCGCAGCATGCCGCCACCCCCCAGCGGGCCCGCGAACGTCTGCAGGGCGAACAGGATCGCTGCGCCCACGGCGGCGCCGGCGGCACCGAGGGCCAGCGCGCGGACGCCCGAGACCGCCATCGACTTGAAGCCGATGTGCCCGAGCTCATGGCGCAGGAACAACAGGGTCACCGCGTCAATCGACACGAAGAAGAACGTCGAGCTGAAGCCGACGACGTTGAAGCCGAAAATCGGCGTGAACACGAGGCAGATGGCGATCTGGATGGCGCCGGCGATGCATTCGGCCACGGCGAACAGCTTCATCTTGCGCAGGCTCGAGCACGCCTTCTGCAGATAGGTGCACAGGCCGTATCCGGGCAGCGAGATGGACAACCAGGCGATGTAGGTCGCCAGGATATCCACGTCCTCGGCCGACATCTGGCCGCCGCGCAGGATGTTCGACAGGCAGGGCGAGAAGACGATGAGGTAGAGCGCGAACGGGATGAGCAGGAACAGGATCTGGCCCGAGCCGTTCGCAAGGCCGCGCACGAACTCCTTGAGCTTGCCGCCCGCCACGAACGACGAGAGCTCGGTGAACATGGCCGTCGTGATGGGGATCGCGAACACCGAGTACGGCAGGATGTACCAGATGCGCGCGTAATAGGTGATCGAGGCGCCGCTCGGGTTGACCGACAGCGCGCAGCTGCTCTGCACCGAGGTCGTGGCAAACGACACGACGGTCACGACGAGCGTCGGGATACCGATGGAGAGCGTCTCGCGGATGAGCGGGTCGTGGATGTCGATGCGCGGGGTCAGATGCACGCCGTGCCGCTTCAGCGAGGGCACCTGCATGAGCACCTGCACGAGTACGCCGAGCGGGTTCGAGATGGCCAGCACGAGGATGGCTGCGGTCGGGTTCGTATCGGCAAGCATGCCGTAGAGGAAAAACGCCACCGTGATGACGATGTTGTTGGCGATGGGCGCCGCCGTCGACCAGAAGTAGTCGCGCTCGGCGTTCAGGATGCTCGATATGACCGACGAGAGCGCGTACAGCACGATCTCGATGGCGAAGAACCGGAAGAAGTACGTGGCGAGGTCGAAGTCGAACTCCGACGACGCGTTGAACGCCTGCGTCCAAATGATCTGCCCGGCGAAGATAAACGATATGACCGACAGCGCGCCCATGAGCAGCGTCACGAGCGACAGCAGGTTCGACGCGTAGGCGCACGCGCCGGCGCGGCCCGCCTTCTTCTTCGTCGAAACGTAGACCGGAAGAAACGCCGTGACGAGCATGCCACCCATCACGAGCTCGTAGAGGGCGTTGGGCAGGTTGTTCGCCACCGTGAAGGCGCTCGCCACGAGCGTCGTGCCCATGCCATAGGCTTGCGCCCAGGTGCGGAAGAAGCCGGTGATGCGGCTCACGATGACCAGACCGCTCATGAGCGCGGCCGACTTGCCGACGTCCTCGGCGCTCGCTTCCTCGAGCTCCTCGACCTCCTCGATCTGCCCGATCTGCTCAGCGTCATCGACCGTGATGGCGGCGGGGACGAATGCCTCCTCGCGCTCGGTCTCGATGGGTGCCACCGGCGCCGCGTCGAAGGGGTCGGCGTCCCACCCGTCGGTCGCCTGGGCCTCGGTCAGCGCGAACTGCGCGGTCTCGTCGGGGCGCACGGACGTATAGCCCGCAAACGACACGGAGTCATACTGGGCGGCGACCATGAAGGCCGCCGTCTCGTCCGCCGACGGGTGCGGGACCGGCGCCTGGCGGCCGGGTGCGGCCAAGCGCGCCGGGTCCACGCCGGCAGAGATGAGAAACGCCGTGGTCTCATCTGGCGCGGGAAGCCGGGTAGGAGCACCTGCCTGCGGATTCGAAGCAGCAGGCGCAGACGGGGCAACCGGTGCCGGCGCCGCATCGGACACGGGGGCCGTAGCGCGGGCGAAAGACGGCACCTCGACGGGATCGGGCGTCGCCGCGTGCGCGCCGGCAGCCGCCGCATGGGCCGGCGCCGCTGCGGCCGACGAAGACGCGGTCGCGAGCGGTGCCTCGCCTTCGGACGCCGGGGTCGCCGCATGGGCAGGCGTCGGAACGGGCGCCGGGACCGTATCGGGAGCCGCCTTGAAGTGAGCGCCGGCGGGACGGCTCGGGTACTCCTCGTCAGTCATGCGCATCTCACGCCCTTTCCGCACAGATGGAGGCAACGGTCGCCCCCGTGTGGTCGATCAGGTCGCGCGGGGCGAGCATCAATTGTATGCCCCGCTTACCACCGGAGATAAAGATCTGGTCGTAGTGCATGCAACGCTCATCGATCAGCGTCGGGAACTTCTTCTTCATGCCCACCGGCGAGCAGCCGCCGCGGATATAGCCCGTCGCGGGAAGCAGGTCGCGGACATGCAGCATCGAGAGCGCCTTGCAGCCGGCGGCGCGCGCCGCGGCCTTGAGGTCGAGCTCTGCGGCCACCGGAATGCAGCACACCACGTGCGTGCCGTCGGGCGCCTGGGTCACAAGCGTCTTGAACCCCTGGCCGGGATCTTCACCCAGCTGCTCGGACACATGGATGCCCGACAGGTCGTTTTCATCCACCTCGTAGGTACGCACCTCGAACGGGATGCCGGCGCGCTCGAGCTCGCGCATCGCATTCGTCTTGGCCACCTTCTCCTTGCGGGCCACAGCAATCGCCCTCCCTCAATACCAGACGGCCCCAGAGCGCAATGCCCTGGGGCCGTCGAACCGTTCAGTGCGCGGGCGCATACCCGCATGAGCAGCCCTGCGCGTGCAACCCGCTAGACGATGGGGCCGCCGCCGATGAAGCCGCCGATGTAGTCGAGCGTACGGTAACCGACGCCGGAGCCCGGAATCGAGTCGATCATCTCGCCGCCGCCGATGTAGATGCCCACATGGCCGCACCAGCGACCGCCGGACGCGAAGAACACGAGGTCGCCGTACTGCAGCTGGCTGACGTCGGTCGTGATATAGGCCACCTTGCCGTAGAGCGACTCGGGGCTGTTGGACCATGACGGCAGGCCGAGCGCGTAGTCGACGAGACCGGAGCATGTGAACCACGAGGAGCTCGTGGAGCCGGTCCAGTTGTAGCCGGTGTAGGAATAGCCCGAGCCGATAACCGACTGGGCGCGGGCCACGAGGTTGCTCGCCGATGCGGTGGGACCGCTCGGGCTCACATTCGAGCCGCCGCCGGCAGGCGTGTCGTCCACGTCATCATCGCTGGCGCCTGTGTCATGGCTCGGCTGCTCGACCTCGTCAGACGTGTCGGATGAGGTGTCCTCCTCCGTCGTGGTGGACGTGTCGCCGCTGTCGGTCGCGCCGGATGCATCGCCGCCGGAGGCCTGCTGCTCCTGCTGCTCAGCCGCCTGCTGGGCAGCCTGCTGCGCGGCGAGCTCGGCCGCACGGGCCTCGGCAGCCTGACGGGCCGCCTCCTCCTCGGCAGCGATCTGCTCCTTCAGCTCATCGGAGAGCTGGTTGTAGTACCCCTGGGCCTCATTGGCCGCAGCCTGGGCGGCCTCGGTCTTCACCTGCTGATCGGCAACGAGCTTCTCCTGCTCGGATTTCTGCTCCTCGAGCGCCTGACGATTCTGCTCGAGGGAGTCCTTGAGCTCGCGCGCGGCCGTGATGACGCCCTGCTTGTGCTGGGCGGCCTTGTCGGCGTAGTGCAGGTTGGAAATGAGGTCGGTGAAGCTTCCCGAACTGAGAAGCAGCGTGACGATGCTCGTGCTGCCACCCGATTTGTACTGGGTGCTCACGAGCTCGCCCAGCTCATCCTGATAGGCGGCGAGCTGGGCCTCCTCCTCGGCGATATCCGCGGTGGTCTGCTCGATCTGCGCCTTGGTGTCGTTCAGGTTCGAGGTAACGGTAGCGAGGTCGTTACCGGCCTGCTCAGCCGCAGAGTACAGGGAATACAGCTGCTCCGACACGCTATCGAGCTGCTGCTGTAGCTCGGCCGAAGTCTCTGCCACCGCCGGTGCGGGGCACAGGCCCGCAGTGAGCGCGAGACCGAGTCCCAAGGTGGGAATGGCGAAGAGGCTGCGTTTAAGGTGCACCATAGGTTACATCTCCTTAACGGTGCGCACCGCATGCGCGGAAGCGCTCGTGTCGGTCGTGCTCCCGTCTGACGGGAGCGCAAAGGTAGGGTCATTCTAGCAGCCGGATACGGACGTACCAAATCCTTCCATGCGCCCTCCATAGGTCCTTAAGCTTCAACCTAAGCTTCAATGTGGGGGCATCTACGTGCGGATTTGCTAAATTACCTGCCATTTCGCGCATCGTGGCGCCACGCTCGCCGCATCGGCAAGCGACGCCATTTGCGACGCGGGCGCGCGCCGGATCGCTGAAGCGCCATATGAACTATTGCGACCTCTTCCCAAGCGTTTTGCGACGCCGTGCCCCGGGCGCAGCCCCCTGCC
>NZ_JACJMB010000019.1 GCF_016902615.1 Collinsella tanakaei | reverse complement strand
CAGTCTGATCGAATCTAGGCAACTCGAATCATACCGGGGCGGGCCGTGCCCTCCTGTCTATCTGGACGCTATGCTGCTGTCAAAGTGCGCAAGAAATTGTACGTTACCGCGGTCGCATCCTTTCTTCCTATGGGACAATGGGAATACCATCATTGTTCCCGCTGCTGCGGCGGCTAACCCGTGCAATCTACAAGGAGGCGGCGATGGACCTTCGTGCGATCGAGCGGCGGCTGCTCGGGCATCCCGGCGCGACGCGTGCCCTGCATCCGTCGTGGGGGTGGATGGTCTATTGGGTGGGTGGGCGCCAGTTCGCCTGCGAGTTCACGGCGGCGCCCACGGCGAAGGCGCCCTATGCGGGGCGCCGCCTGCTATCGCTCAAGTGCGCTCCCGAGCGCATCGCCGAGCTGCGCGCGGAGTTTCCCGACACGGTGCTGCCGGCGTATTACTCGGATGGTCGGACGTGGATCTCCATCGATCTGGACGCGGACGATATACCCGAGACGCTCGTGTGCGACCTTGCCGACGCGAGCTACGGCCTCGTGTTCGCTCGGCTGCCGCGGCGCGTCCAGCGTGAGATCACGGGCGCATAGCCGGCCAGGTGATTGCGGTATAGAGAGAAGGGGAAGACATGGCCGATCGGTCGTGGCGGGCGAAACTCGCCTGCGTGTGGACAGGCGAGCTCGTCTCGGTGCTCACGAGCTCCATCCTGCAGATGGGCTTCATCTGGCACATCACGTTGACGACGAACTCCGCGAGCATGCTGTCGCTCGCCTCGCTCGCGGGCTTTCTGCCGTTGGCGCTGATCGGCACGTTTGCCGGTGCCATCGTCGACCGCCTGCCGCTCACGCGCGTGCTCATCGGTGCCGATCTGTTCATCGCGGCGGTGAGCGCCGCCGTGGCGCTCGTGTCCGCCTGGGGTGTTTTGCCCGTGTGGGTCGTGATCGCGGCGCTCTTCTTCCGGGCATGCGGCAGCGCCTTCCATACGCCGGCGTTCCAGACGCTGACGCCGCTCGTGGCGCCCCCGGAGCATCTCACGCGCCTGGCGGGTGTGGCGCAGGCGGTGCAGTCGGGCGGCTACATCCTGGGTACGGCGGTCGCGGCGGTCATCTACCCGCTATGGGGCCTTACCGCCATGATCGCGCTCGATGTGGCGGGGGCGCTTCTGGCTACGGTGGCGGTTCTGGTGGCCCGGCTCGACGTTGGCGGTGCGCGGGCGTCAGCGGGCGCGACCGGTGACGATGGTGCGCAGGCGGCGGCAGGCGAGGACGCGCAGGCGGCGGATGCGGCCGGGATCGGCCGTATCGCCGAGCAGGCGCGTACGCTCATGCGCGAGACGGCGGCCGGATACCGGGTGCTGCGGGGCTATCGCGGCCTGTTCGCGCTGTTGTGGTGCGGCTTCGCGTTCACGCTCGTGTTCTCGCCCATATCGGCGCTCTTCCCGCTCATGACGCTCGATCATTTCGGCGGCACGACCGCCGATGCCGCCGCGGCCGAGATCGTGTTCTCGGTGGGCATGATCGCGGGCTCTGCCCTGCTCGCCTCGACGGGCGGCTTCAAGAACCGTGCGCTCACGGTCGTGTGCGCCACGGCGCTCTTTGGCATCGCGACGTTTGCGACGGGTCTGCTCGGATCCAACGGCTACCTGGTGTTTTTGGCCATGAGCTTCCTGATGGGCGCGAGCTCGCCGTTCTACTCCGGTCCCCAGACGGCGCTCATGCAGGAGAAGGTCCCGCCCGAGTACCTGGGCCGCGTGTTCGGCCTCTACGGCGCGATCATGTCCTGGGCCATGCCGGTGGGCCTTGCCGCGTCGAGCCTGTTCGCCGATGCGGTCGGAGCGCCCCGGTGGTTTGCGGGGACAGGTGTCGCCATGGTGCTGCTCGCCGCTGCGACCTGGGCGATCCCGAGCATTCGCGCCATCGAGACCGAGCAGTAGGAGTCGCCGTTGACTCGCACGCTAGCGTCTACGTGCCCGCCGCGCCGCCCGCCCGGAATGAAGGCGCCTTGCGCGGTCCGCGTCCGCTAATCGTCGCCCGCGCGAAGGCGCGCGAGATAGGCGTCCGCCTCGGCGTGCGTGCGAAA
Source organism: Collinsella tanakaei (assembly GCF_016902615.1). Lineage (GTDB taxonomy): Bacteria > Actinomycetota > Coriobacteriia > Coriobacteriales > Coriobacteriaceae > Collinsella > Collinsella tanakaei_A. The sequence continues at coordinate 42,444 of NZ_JACJMB010000019.1, read as the reverse complement.
CGTGACGAGCCGGCAGGCGCTCGGGCGCGCGGCCAGCAGATCCATCAGCTGGGGACGCTGCTCTGTGGGAAAGCGCCGGATGTAGTCGGCGAATTCTGGGTCGAGCTCGTGCTCGACCCAGGGCAGGTCCTCGCGCGGCTGGCCGATGCGGGCGGCGGCGCCGGCAAGGCAGATGTCCACCGGCAGATCGAAGAGGAAGACCGTGTCCGTGCGCTCCAGGCGCCGTTCGAGCGTGCGCAGGTAGTTGCCGTCGATAATCCAGCGGTCGCGCGCGAGCTCGCGGGTGAGCCTGCGGTCGAACTGCTCGCAGGTGACGTTCGCCTTGTCGGGCGTGTGCCAGATCATATCCAGGTAGATGAGCGGCAGGCCGCACGCATCGCGCATTGCCCGGGCGAACGTGCTCTTGCCGGCGCCGGGGCTGCCCACGACAAGGGCGCGGGCGGGCGGTGTAGCTGTATCCATGGGGGGCTCCTTGCAGGGTTCGGCGGCTGACGGGCGCGCGATGACGGCTGGGCGCGTCCGTCAGCATGGCTTCGGTTCATCTACGGTAGCATGGTGGCGGTGCAGCCAGACCGGATGCACCCCATGAAAGAGAAGGGGATCGCCATGGGCTTGGCAAAGCACGGCGGCACGGGCGCGCACGACGCGGGCGCCGCCGAATCATATACCGATATCAACGCGCGCATCATCGACCAGTGGATCGACGACGGATGGGAGTGGGGGACGCCGATTTCGCACGAGCGCTACCTCGCCGCGGTCGCGGGCGACTGGTCCATGGTGCTCACGCCCACCCGTACCGTGCCGCGCGAATGGTTTCTGCCCGACATGCGCGGCGCGCGCGTGCTCGGTCTCGCCTCGGGCGGCGGCCAGTAGATGCCGCTGTTCGCCGCGATGGGCGCCGTGTGCACCGTGCTCGACTACTCCGAAAAGCAGATCGCGTCCGAGCGCATGGTGGCGGAGCGCGAGGGCTACGAGATCCGTGCCGTGCGCGCGGACATGACGCGCCCGCTGCCGTTCGAGGACGGGGAGTTCGACCTCATCTTCCACCCCGTCTCCAACTGCTACGTGCAGGACGTGCGGCCCATCTGGCGCGAGTGCTTCCGCGTGCTGGCGCCGGGCGGCAGGCTGCTCGCCGGCCTCGACAACGGCTTCAACTACGTGGTGGACGATGGCGAGGAGCGCGTCATCCACGGTCTGCCGTTCAACCCGCTGCGCGACCCCTCACTCATTCCGGCCGACGAGCTCGCCGATTGGGGCATGCAGTTCTCCCACACGCTCGACGAGCAGATCCGCGGGCAGATCCAGGCGGGCTTTAGCCTGCTCGACCTCTACGAGGACACGAACGGCAAGGGCCGCCTGCATGAGCTCGGCATCCCGACGTTCTGGGCGACCTGTGCGGAGAAGCCCCAGGCGTAATGAGGACGGCCCGGGCGCTTGCATACACGGGCCGGGCTGGCTGCGGCGGTGCCGGAGGTTGCGCCCGCTGCGGCTGCCCGCGGCATGCCGGCGGCGTATCGAGGGACGAGAGGGGATGCGGTGGATTCCGAACAGCTCCATGAGCTCGCGAATTCTGGTGAGCTCTACCACTATGAGGACCCGGAGATCATGGCCCTGCAGCGCACGTGCTGCGAGCGCCTGCGTCTCTACAACCTGACGCCCGAGACAGAAGAGGGCGCGCGGGAGCGCACCGAGATGCTCCAGCGCATGCTCGGCACCTGGTCCGAGGACGTGTGCATCCTGCCGCCGGTCCATGCGAACTGGGGGCTTGCGCATGTGCACGTGGGCCGTGGTGTCTTCATCAACTTCGACGCGAAGCTTGTGGACGACGGGGATATCTTCATCGGCTCGGACACCATGCTCGGGCCGGGCGTGACCATCGCCACGGCGCTGCATCCGGAGTCGCCAGAGCTACGCCGCCGCAAGGTGCAGCGCAACCTGCCCGTGCATATCGGCGAGAACGTGTGGATCGCCGCGGACGTCACGATCTGCCCGGGCGTGACGATTGGCGACAACAGCATCGTCGGTGCAGGCAGCGTGGTCGTCCGCGACATCCCGGCGAACGTGGTGGCGATGGGCGTGCCGGCCCGCGTGGTGCGCGCGATCGATGTGTGAGGTGCCAGGGCCGGTGTCCGCGTGACGCCCGTGGGGGCGCCGTCCCGTTTCCCGTGAGATGCGCTCGCCGCTTTGGGGGCGCCGACCCCACCGGGGCATGAGAACGTTCGATACAGGAGGTTATCTCGTGGAGCTGCTGACGCTCGGGTCGTTTCTGGTCGTGCTCGTGGTGTGCGTCGCCACCGGGGTGCCGACGGCCATCGCCCTGATCGTAGGGCTTGCCCTGTTCTGCCTGTATGCCTGGCGCACCGGGAATCCCGCGGGCCGCGTGGCGGCAATGTGCTGGCATGGCATCCGGCCGATCACGCGCATCCTGGGAATGCTTGTCACCGTGGGCGTTCTCACGGGGCTGTGGCGCGCTTCGGGCGTCATTCCGGCGATCGTCGCCTACACCGTCCCGTTCATCACCCCGCAGCTCTTCCTCCTCATGACGTTTCTGCTCAGCTGCCTCGTGTCGGTGCTCACGGGCACCTCGTTCGGCACGGCGGCGACCATGGGCGCCATCTGCATCTCCATCGCCTCGAGCATGGGCGTGCCACTCGTGCTCGCCGGCGGCGCTGCGCTCTCGGGGGCGTTTTTCGGCGATCGATGGTCTCCCATCTCCACGAGCGCGCTGCTCGTGGCGAGCATCACGGAGACCGATTTCTACGGCAACCTGCGCAACATGGTGCGGACGGCAATCGCTCCGTTCATCCTGAGCTGCGTCGTCTATCTTGTCGCGGGCATGCTCGTGCCGGCGGCATCGACGGCGGCGGACACGGCGGGCGCCCTGGCGGCGGCGTTCGACCTGTCGTCTGTCGTGCTCATCCCGCCGGCCGTCGTGTTCGTGCTCGCGTTCGCGCGCATGGACATCCTGCTCGTCATCGTCGCGGGCATCCTCTCGGCCGTGCCGCTCTGCCTGTTCGTGCAGGGTATGGATGTCGCGGAGGTCGCCCGCACCGCCGTGATGGGCTTTACCGCGCCCACGCCCGCGACGGCAGCGCTTGCGGGTGGCGGCATCGCCTCGATGCTGTCTGCCGTGGAGATCGTGGTCATCACCTCGGCGTACGCGGGCATCTTCGAGGAGACCGATCTCTTGCGGGGCATCGAGGGGATCGTGGCGCGCCTCGCTGCGCGCCTGTCGCCGTTCGCCACGACGCTTGTCATCTCGGCCGCTGCGTCGGCGATCTCGTGCAACCAGACGCTTGCCATCATGCTCACGCATCAGCTGAGTCGCGACCTGGCGCCTGCCGTCGACCATGCGCTCGACCTCGAGGATTCGGTCGTGCTCGTGGCGGGTCTCGTGCCGTGGTCCATCGCCGGCGGGGTGCCGCTCGCGTCGATGGGCGCGCCGGTTGAGAGCATGGCGTGCGCGGTCTTCCTGTACGCGGTGCCGCTCTGTCGCCTGGCGTTTGGCCGCCTAGCGCGCGTGCGTGCGAAGCGCGCGTGAGGTCGCTTGGGCGCTTGCCGCAGGCGCCCGCCCTGCCCGCGCAGCCGATCCGGACAGGACGGGTCTCATGCACGAATCGAGGCGGTTAGCCGAGCGCGTGGAGCTCCGGTGTGGCGGCGGCGCGCACCTCGATGTAATCCTGGAGCCCATAGACCGCGTGGCTCAGCACGTACTCGCCGTCGTTCACGTAGGTCTCGACCATGTTCGCGTCGACGAATACGTCGAGTCGGTCGCCCTCGCGGACCTCGGGCGTCTCGGAGGTAAGGCGGCACTTGCCGCTGTGCGGGCACACGGCGCTGCGATCGGCGACGATGCGGCCGCCCGTGCGCACGATGCGGTATCCTCCGAGGTCGAGCGACTCGCCCTCGTTAAGCTCGATGGCCAGGTGGTAGCCGGTGCGCGCCGAGACCTGCTCGGGGGATACCGGCAGGCGGTAGGCAGCGCGCACGTTGGGGTGGATGCGGAAGTAGATGTGGCCGTCTTTCACCTCGACCACGCGCGGCAGGCTCATCATCCCGCGCCAGGCGCCCTCGTCGCCCTCAACCGCGGCGGGCATGCGCAGCCAGGCGATGACGGTGCGGCGCCCCTCGGCGTCGAGCGCGCTCTGCGGTGCGTAGAGATCGAGGCCGTAGTCGAAGAACTGGTAGCGGTCGGCAAGCGTCATGTGGCAGGCGTCCTCGTCGAAGTCCGCGAGCATGCAGATGGCCATGTCGGTGGGCGCCGCCCCGTCGTCGAGCAGTCCCATGGGGGAGACCATGAGGACACCGGCCCCGTCGACCTCGAACCAGTCGGGGCACTCCCACATCCAGCCGAGGCCGGCATGCTCGGCCGTGCCGGCGAGCTCCCAGGTGTGCAGGTCGTCGCTGCGGTAGATGAGAAGGCGCCCCTCGCGGTGGACGGTCGTGCCGAGCACGAGGTAGTAGCCGTCGCGCCCGCGCCATACCTTCGGGTCGCGCGTATGGGTCGCATCACCCACCTCCGGGTCGGTGATCGTCGGGATGATGACGCGCTTGGCGCCCAGGTTGTCGAAGCGCTGCCCATCGCTTGAGATGAGCTCCATCTGGCAGGATTCGAACCGGTTGTTCAGATGCTTGTGGATGTTTTCCGGGTCGGTCTCGAGGTAGCGGACGCCGGTATAGAAGAGGTGCAGGCGTCCCTCGCGCTCGATGGCGCTGCCGGAGAAGCAGCCGTTTCGGTCGGCGAGCTTCGTGGGAAAGAGGGCGATCCCTGTGTGCTCCCAGTGGATGAGGTCGGACGACACCGCGTGTCCCCAGTGCATGGTCCCCCAGCTCGGGGCGTAGGGGAAGTACTGGTAGAACAGATGGTACTGCCCGCGGTAGTAGATGAACCCGTTGGGGTCGTTGATCCAGTTGAGCGGTGCCTTGAGGTGGCCGGTCTGCTCGATGACGCGCACGTCGTGCTCCTTCTATCCGATGGTTGGCGGGGTCTGTCCGATACGGGTGCCGCGCCGTATCGCTGATACGCCGAAAGGCGACGGCACGCCGGCCGCCGCCTTTCGGCTGCAGGGGGCGCAACCTGCTGGGTAGCAGGATTGCAGGTTACAACGTTGCAAGCTGCTTGCGTCCGATGGTCTTGGCGAACACGAAGGTGATGATGAACGTGCACACGATCGCGATGACCACCGAGACGAGGAACTGCAGCATGCAGTCGGGCCTGATGCAGATGACACCGATGATACCGCACGGGCTCTGCGAGACGGAGAGCACCTGCACCATAGTGGCATAGGCCGCGCCGATGCCGCCGCCGATGAGGGCTGCGTGGAACGGGAAGCGCAGCTTGAGGTTCACGCCGAAGATAGCGGGCTCGGTGATGCCCAGCCATGCGGAGACACCCGAGGCCGAGGCGACGCTGCGCATCTTGGCGTTGTGCTTGGCGAGGAACATCACGGCGAGCGCCGCGGCGCCCTGGGCGCAGTTCGCGCAGGCAACGACGACGAACGTGGGCGATCCGCCGAGCGTTTCGATGTTCGCCAGGATCTGCGTCTCGGCCGTGACCAGGCTGTGGTGCATGCCGGTGATGACGAGCAGCGGGTAGGTTATGCCGTAGATGAGGCCGCCGAGCGCGCCGAGGTCGAAGAACAGCCACATGACCGCACTCGTCATGGCGTCGCCGACGGTGCGCATGACGGGGCCGATGAACAGGAAGGTCAAAGCGGTCGTGATGAGGACGGAGAGAAGCGGGGTGACGATGTTGTCGATCATGGCCGGCACGACCTTGTGCAGGCGCTTCTCGATGACGGACATGAAGAACACCGCGACGATGACCGGCAGGACCGTACCCTGGTAGCCGACCTTGGCGACCGCGAGGCCGAAGAAGTTCCAATAGGGGACAGTGTTGTCGAGCAGCGCCTGACCGTAATCGTAGCCGCTCATGAGGTCGGGGTGGATCATGATGGCGCCGATGACCGCACCGAGGATGGGCGTACCGCCGAAGATTTGGGCGGTCGAGAAGCCGATGAGCACCGGCAGGAAGGTGAAGCCGGCGTTCGACGCCATGTTGATCATGGCGGCCAGGTCGGCGATCTGGGGGTAGGCCTCGACGAGCGACTTGTCGGGGAAGAACATGCCCTGGGCGGTCAGGATGTTGTTGATGCCCATGAGCAGACCGGAGGCGACGAGTGCCGGCAGGATGGGGACGAACACGTCGGCGAGGGTCTTCAGCAGCTTCTGCACCGGGTTCATCTTCTGCGCGGCCTCGAGCTTGACCTCCTCCTTGGTCGACTCGCTGACATGGGCGAGCTGGACGAACTCCGCATAGACGTTGTCGACGATACCGGTGCCCAAGATGATCTGGAACTGCCCGCCGTTGTTGAAGTTGCCCTTCACGAGGTCGATCTGCTTCGCCGCGGTGGGCGCCACCGAGTACCTCATGCCGTTCTTCCTGCAGGACGCCTGCGGCATCGCGCCGAATGTGGCGGGCCTTGCGCTCACGGCCATCCCGCTCGGCATGGCGGCAGTGGGTCCCGCCGCCGGTGCCCTGTCCGACCGCATCGGCAGCGCGCTGCCGTGCTTCGCGGGCCTGGTGGTCTACGCGGTGGGCATCGCCTTCACGGGAAGCCTGCCCGCAACCGCCCCGCTTGCCGTGATCGTTGCCGGCATGCTCGTGATGGCGGTCGGCACGGGGCTGTTCCAGTCGCCGAACAACTCGCTCGTCATGGGGTCGGTTGCCCATGAGCACCTGGGATTTGCCGGTAGATGCGTTCCCATTTCCCCCGTTTGAAGGCGGCACGTTCGGCGATGACTTCACTGATGCCGTCGAGAGCGCCGTTGATTGGCTCGGGTGCATGGTCGAGGACCATCTCATGAACGGTACCGAGCTGCCAGAGATGGAGTTTGGCCATAAGCCGGAACGGGGCGGCACGGTGATAGCGGTTGCTGTCGAGAGGAAGCTGGAAGACATTCCCGCCGTCACTGCCTCGGAGGCATCGCGCATGATGGGCGTGAGCACGGCAAGGGTGGCGCAGCTCGTGAAAAGCGGATATTTGGACTCATGGAAGGTCGGGGGCACGAGGATGGTCTCCCTCGCTTCCGTGAAGGCGAGAATCGAGAGCGACCCGAAGCCGGGGAGGCCGCGGTGTGAAACTTCGGAAGAGAAGTAGTCGGTTTCCAAGCGCTGTGCGATGCGGCGTCTTCGTCGACGCCATGTTTGCAGTCTGCGTGAGCGATTTTCCCATCTGGTAAGATAGCGCACGGTAAAACGCATATGAGGGGCCGTGGCGGGATGCGCGCGGTCGCAAGAACAGGGGAGCCCATGCCAAGTATCGCCGACGAGATTGCGTCGCGCCGCACGTTCGCCATCATCTCTCACCCGGACGCGGGCAAGACCACGCTGACCGAGAAGCTTTTGCTCTATACCGGCACGATCCAATCGGCCGGTTCGGTCAAGGGCAAAAGCAGCGCCAAGCACGCGGTGTCCGACTGGATGGACATCGAGAAGCAGCGCGGCATCTCCGTCACCTCCTCGGTGCTGCAGTTCACCTACGGCGGATGCTGCGTCAACATCCTCGACACGCCGGGCCACCAGGACTTCTCCGAGGACACCTACCGCACGCTCATGGCGGCCGACTCCGCGGTCATGGTCATCGATGGCGCCAAGGGCGTCGAGGCCCAGACGGTGAAGCTCTTCCGCGTCTGCGCCCTGCGCGGCATCCCCATCTTCACGTTCGTGAACAAGCTCGACCGCGAGACGCGCGACCCCTTCGAGCTCATGGAGGAGATTGAGAACGTGCTGGACATCGGCACGTGTCCCATGAACTGGCCGATTGGCAACGGCAAGAACTTCCGCGGCGTGTTCGACCGCGCGAGCCGCCATGTGCTGGCCTTCGAGGGCGACGGGCGCGCCAACGCCGCCAAGAAGGTGAACGAGATCGAGGCGGAGCTCGGCGACCCGGCACTCGACGAGCTCATCGGCGCCGAGAACCATCGCAACCTTATGGACGACATCGAGCTGCTCGACGGCGCGGCCGACGAGTTCGACCTGGACGCCGTGCGCGCGGGCAAGCTCTCACCGGTCTTCTTCGGCTCCGCCCTCACGAACTTCGGCGTCGAGCCGTTCCTGAAGGACTTTCTGCGCCTCGCGCCGCCGCCCTCCGCGCACATCGACGCGCTGACGGGCGAGCCGGTCGACCCGGCGGAGCGCGATTTCTCCGGGTTCGTCTTCAAGATCCAGGCGAACATGGACAAGAACCATCGCGACCGCATCGCGTTTCTGCGCATCTGCTCGGGCAAGTTCGAGCGCGGCATGGATGCGACGCACGTGCAGGGCAACCGCAAGATCAAGCTCGCCACGGGCACGGCCATGATGGCCGACGACCGCGCGACGGTGGACGAGGCGTACGCCGGCGACATCGTGGGCCTGTTCGACCCGGGCATCTTCTCCATCGGCGACACGGTGTGCTCGACGAAGCACAAGGTGCAGTACGCGGGCATCCCCACGTTCGCGCCGGAGCACTTCGCGCGCGTCAGCCAAGTCGACACGCTCAAGCGCAAGCAGTTCGTGAAGGGTATGGAGGAGCTTGCCCAGGAGGGCGCGATCCAGATCTTTCGCGAGATCGGCGCCGGCATGGAGAGCGTGATCGTGGGCGTGGTCGGCGAGCTGCAGTTCGAGGTGCTGGAACAGCGCCTGCTCAGCGAGTACCACGTGAACGTGCGCCGCACGCCGCTGGGCTACACCGACATCCGCTGGATTGCCAACGAGCCGGGCGAGGTGGATGTGAAGGCGCTGAACCTCACGCGCGACACGCTGCGCGTCGAGGATATGCGCGGCGGCAAGCTGCTGCTGTTCACGAGTCCGTGGAACGTCGACTGGGCGGTTGAGCACAATCCGACCCTCAAGCTGTCGGAGTTCGGCAACGTGACGTTTTAAGGCGACGGGCCGCATGCCGAAAGGCGTGCGGCCCGTCGCTCGCTGCGTGCGGCGTGACGCAGCGGGGCTGGCTGCCAGATGCGGGCGCTACCCGCGTTGACCGCTGCATGAGCCCAGCGCTGTGATCGTGTGTCCGAGGCCGGTGAAGTGCGCGGCATCGAGGCGGTAGTGGGACCAGCGGCCCTCTTTGCGCTGTTCCACCAGATGTGCCTGGACGAGCACTTTCATATGGTGCGACAGCGTGCTCTGTCCGATGGAGAGATACTCGAGCAGGTTGCAGGCGCACAGCTCGCCCTCGCGTGCGAGGATGCCGACGATGGCGAGGCGCGTCTCGTCGGCGAGCGCGCGCAGCGCCGCGATGTCGGGGATGTTCGGCGTATCCTGCGGGGAGGACTCCCCGTACGCGAGCTGTTCCGTCCGTATGCGGCAGGCGAGGTCGTCGACCTTCTGCTCGATCACGCCGATACAGGCCTCGATGGCGCTATCGCCCTTGCCGGTGGGGTCCTCGAGGCCCCAGTCCTCACGGTGCGCGCACGCAAGCGTCGGGCAGGCGACGCCGCAGCCCATCGTCACGACGATGTCCGGCTGCGGGATCGCGTCGAGCTTCTTGCTGGAGAGGCGCGACGTGTCGGCGCCATGGCTCGCGAGCAGGCGCAATACCTGCTGGTCGGGGGAGGGGGCAGGGTCGGTTCCGGCCGAATACGGCTCGATGATATCGGCGGCGCGCAGGCGGCAGATCGCCTCTGCGATCTGGCTGCGGCAGGCGTTGTGGGTGCATATGAACGCGACGCGGACTCTCTGCGGCACAGGTGGCTCCTTTTGGGTTGCTAGCTGTCGTACCGTCTAGTCTACACATTGATGGGTATCGATGCGGTAGTATGGAAGCGGATTTCGATATATGAGCGGAAGGAGCCGTCATGAAGGACGCCGGCAACGAGTACGCCTGGGCGCGCGAGCTGTGCCTGCAGAGCGCATCGACCTGCCCCTCTGCGCTGGTGGAGGAGCTGATGGGCGCGCCGGAGTGCCCTGCGTTCGGTCCGGCTCACCATGTTCTTGCGGGCGCGGCTTTGCTGACGTGCGTGTCGAATGCCCGCGGCGATGGGGATCTTGCGGCAAAGCTCGACGAGCTCATCGCGCGCTCCTCGAATGTTCCCGGTGGGACGTGCGCCCGGTGGGGTGCGTGCGGGGCCGCTCTGTCGTGCGGGATGGCGTTGGCGATCGAGCTGGATAACGCGCCGCTCAAGCAGGACGGCTGGAGCGACGCGCAGATGATGGTCGCCGAGCTTCTGCACGCGATCGCCCGTGCGGGCGCACCGCGCTGCTGCAAGCGCGACACGCGCATCGCCGTGGGCGAGGCGACGGGCTGGTTCTCGCGGGCGCTCGGGGTGAGGCTTGAGAGCCTGGCGGAAGAGGACATCGTCTGTCGCGTGTCCGATCAGAACTCCGTGTGCCTGGGCGGCGCCTGTCCATATTTCGGCTGAAACGCGCCGACACGACGTATGCGCTGCAAGATGCGGCCGCCAAGGATCTAGCCACCTACGTGCTCGTGATTCCGGAAGGGTATGGGGAGGAGCTTGCTGACGCTGCGCGCTCGGACGTCGAGCCGCCTGCACTCGAGTGTTCCGTGAGCTTCCAGAACGCTCAGGGGTCGCTCATGGATGAGCGGGTCCGCGTGTTCGCCCAGCAGCTCTATGCGCCGCTTCAGGTGGGGGATACGACGGCCGAGCAGGCCGTGGCGTGGGCCGAGGATGCGCAGGCTGCGCGGGCGGAGGTTGCGCTCACGCCCCAGCAGGCCACGGGCCTTCCGCTTGCGTACCTCATCTTCATGCAGTTCTCCACCTATGCGCTGTTCGGCGGGACGGCGATTCTCATCGCATCGGGGGCTGCGCTCGTTGGCCCGGGACCGGCCCGTGCACGCGCGGCTCAGCGCGGCGGGCGTGTCGGACGCGGCGCGCGAGGCGCAGCTGGCGCTTGCCTGCGCTGGCGTGGGGGTTGCGGTGTGGGCGGCGATGGCCGCGCTGGGTGCTATCTGGTGCGCGCCGGCGCTGGCTGGGGTCGACGTGGCGCTCGTGGCGCTCGCGCAGGTGCCGCTGCTTGCGCTCGGCTTTGTGGGGGCGGCGTACGGATATCTGCTCTGGAGCTTGGGCGCGACCGGCGACCTCGCACATGCTGCCGGTAACATGTGCTCGATGGTGCTCACGTTTCTGGGCGGTACCTGGGTCTCGCAGGCGACCATGGGCGCGGCGATCACGGCCGTGGCGCGGCTCACGCCCATCTGGTGGGTGGTCCATGCGTTCGGCGACGTCTTCTCGGCATCCGGCACGACCGGCGAGCTCGTGGGGTCGGTCATGGCGCAAACGGGGCTCGTGCTGCTCTTCGCCGCGGCGATCGCCGTTGCGGGCGCCGCGATTGCGCGCACCCGGGCGCGGAGGTGAGGCGAGGAGTCTCGGCTGTGCGCGCCCTCGCCCCGCGTCTCGCCTATCCGGTGCAGCTTCATGTTCGAATGCGCGGCTTCGCGTTGGGTTGAACTCGGGTGCCGTTGGGCAGGTACGCCGGCCGTGTTGGGCACAATCTGGCGCGCACGTGCGTATCGGGGCCGACGCCTGCAGAACAGCTATCTGATGCGATGGGGATGCCATCGGTAGGGCGACGCCGGCAGCCTCGTTGCGTTCAAGGCAATCCAGCAGGTGCTCTTGACCGTACCTTCGGGCGAACTCGGTGAACCCGCGGGGTTTGATCTTGGAAAGAATGCCCTTTTGGCAAGGGGTGGGGCACTCGTGGCAGTGGGTGAGCCCCTTTGCAGCGGAACATGGTCTGACTTCGCAGGTCAAAGCATCTGGGCATAAACCGGAGTCACAGCTATCGCACAGTCGTTTTCTGAGCAGAGGCAGCACGCGAGGCCGCAGCGCGCGATTCCCATCATCCGTCTCATCTGGCACTCACGCTCCCGTCCTGGCGGTATGCTCCGCGGATACGGGAAGAAAACTCTTTAAGAGAAATAAATATTGCTACAATAAACTACAAAAGAAGTATTTGTTTCTGTTAGGAGTGCCATGGCGGGTCGAACTCCCATACCGGTCGCGCGGGCTATGCGAAACGTTGCGGCCAATATTGATCTGGCACGCCGTCAACAGCGCATCACGGTTGAGCTTCTGGCGGAGCGCGCGAATCTCTCAGTCCCGACGGTGCGAAAACTTCTGAACGAGGGGGCGGGTACGTTCGAGAACTTCCTGCGCGTCGCGCGCATCTTGGGGATGCTCGAGAACGTCGTAGGCGCGACGGACCCGCTCCGTACGCCCATCGGAAGGGCGCGTGCCGAACAGGACGTGCCCAAGCGCGTCAGGGGATGAGGATGTGGAACTCGATATAACTGTTCAGATTTCGGGCAAGGATGTCCTTGCAGGCAAGCTGTACCAAAGCGTGCGCCATGGTGATGAGACTACGACATTCTCATATGTCCCTTCGTACCTTGATGATCCGCGCTCTTTCTCGCTTGCCCCTGATATGCCTCTCGGGCCCGGTTCGTTCCATTCTACGGGGCTTCGAGGTCTGCGGGCATTTGAGGATTGCATGCCGGATCGTTGGGGGCGCAACCTTATGCTCCGTGCAGAGCGGGCCCAGGCGCGCGTTGAGCATAGAACCCCACGCACGCTCTTTGAGGTTGATATGCTTGCGGGCGTGAACGACGAGGCGCGACAAGGTGCCATTCGAGTCTGGAATACAGATGGCGAGGTAGTCTCATCGGTTCGCAACGGGGTCCCTCGCGAGACGAGCGTTCCGGCGTTGCTTGAGGCGTCTGATCGCGCTGTTCAAGACATCGATGCCGACGTAAGGGACCTTCTTGCTGCTGGGTCCAGTTTGGGCGGCGCGCGGCCAAAGGCGTCTGTTCGCGATGAACAGGGGTTCCTGTGTATTGCGAAGTTTCCCAAAGCCGATGAGGGGCCGCTCGACGATGTGTGCGCGTGGGAGCATGTTTGCTTGCGGCTCATGGATCAAGCGGGAATAACGGTTCCTACTTCTCGTCTGCTGCGTGTCGGCGGCCGTTCCGTTCTGCTTGTGCGACGATTTGATCGCGCCGGCGATGCGCGATTGCCTTATATCAGTGGTCTGAGCGCTATTCAAGGTGAAGATGGCGGCAGGTATTCCTATCTTGAGCTGGCCGAATTCATAGAGGAAGAAGGATCTCGGCCCGCTTTGGACCTTCGTGAACTCTGGATGCGCGCACTCTTTTCGTGTGCGGTGGGCAATACGGACAACCATCTGAGAAATTACGGATTTCTGCGGGAGAAAACTGGCTGGATGCTGTCTCCTGCGTTCGACGTAAACCCGACACCCGGGTCGGAACGGAAGTACTTGGCGACGGGACTCGATTTTGACAACCGAGAGACGGAGCCGGAAGTCGCTTTTGCGGTCTGTGATTTCTTCAGAGTGAACAGTGCGGAGGCTTGTGACGTCGCTGCCGGTATGGCACGTGTGTTGGGCGGGTGGCGGAGGCTTGCGCGTGCGGATGGTATATCCGAGGCTTCACAGGAAATCATGGCTGACTGCTTCGAAGCGGGTATTCGCAAGTTGAAAGCTGTTGCTCGGAAAGGGCGAACGCGCTGAGCGGCACCTCGTCGATAAAACGGGGCTTTGTAAGGATAGAACCTGAAGCGAGAGGCATGAATGAGGAGACGCGTATGACGACTTCCCGCTAGCCAAAACGCATGACAACAGCGCAGGCTGTGGACCCGGTATCGCCGGGCGTAGTTTGTTGCGGCTTGCAATCGGATAGAAGGGATGCTCAATGGTTCATGACACTCGTATCGATCATGGCTACATAGTGAGATTTCGATTGCAACTGGTGCCTTGCTCCGTGAGCCGGTTTGGCTGAGCAGGATGTTTTGGAAGTCGGTTTGCGTGAAGTCTGCAGGCGCTTGTCTTCGAAGTTGATGTAGATGATGCGCTCCCACGCAACGCCGCTCTTCACAAGGCCGCGAACAACGCCGTACAGGAGCGTCGATTTCCCTGCGCGACGCAGGCCTGTTGCGACGTGGCATGCCGAGCATCATGGCAAACGGCGGGCGCTCGTCTCAAATTCCCTATGCTTTTTCAGCCACGAGTGCATACCGGCGTGAAAAGGGGAAGCGCGTAGCGGATTCCTACATCGGTGGGGCATCCATGGATGGGCCTCTCGCCAGGGATGCGCGCCGTGCGCTATGCGTCTCAGCCCTTATATACACTGCCCGTCGAGGACCGCGCCGCAGCCGCCTGCCTTCGCTTAGGGGCACGGCCTGATGAGAGGTGGATGCGGTTCAGATGGGGTCGGGTTCGTTCCGTTTTGATGTGCTCACAGGATTCTCGGCTGCGGCGAGACGCATTCCCTTTGGTTGCGCCAGGCGCTCGGGGAGAGGCCGGTTGCCCTGGTGAAGGCGTGGTCGAATGCCGACAGCCCGGGATAGCCGAGCATCTTGGCGATGTCCGCTATGGCGAGGCCGGTGGTGCCCAGCAGAGTGCGGGCGCGCTCGATACGCGCCTCGCGTATGAATGAACCGGGGCCCCGTCCGGTTTCGCGCTGGAATGCGGCGCAGAGCCGAGATCGGCTGACGAAAAGCGCCTTCGCGAGCCCATCGACCGAAGGCGGAGCCGCCCTGTCGTCGAAGGCTCGCGCGATATGGCGCCTCGCCTGGTCTACCAGCTCAGCGGCATCCCCGTCATGCGCCAAGGTGTCATGACGCGTCGCAAGCGACGCCACGAGCCCTTCCACGGCGGCGCGCAGCGCGAGGGTGCCGCCCGGTTCCGTGGGCGGCCGACGGGAGATCTTGCCGAGGGCATGTCTGATCTCTATGCTCTCATTCACGCCGAGACAGGTGTCGAACAGGGCGAAGGTGCCCCGGAACTCCCCGGGATAGCGCCGTTCGAGCGCATCGAAGAAGTCGGGGAGCAGGATGATGGAGCTCGAGCGGTAGCGCTCACCGGCGTGCAGGGGACTGGTGAGCGTGTGCGGCCGGCGCTCGACAAACGTCGCGAGCTCCGATGGAGCGGCCCCGCCCCGCGCGCCGACGGGCCTGAGCGCCAGCCCGCAGGCGCGCGAGCAGGCAGAGGAGGCATCTTCCAGCATGCACGCGCAGGCATACGGTCCGGTGGATTCCTCCTGAAGGTGCATGTCGGCGCGCGGGATCACATCGTGGTAGAGCACGAGGCAGCCCGCCGTCGGCGAGGCGAACCACATCGTGCCGTCGGCGGCCGATCCTGTCGTTTCGCCTGTCCAGAACGCGCCGTGCCGCTCAAGCCGGATGCCGAGCTGTACTGCCTGGGGGAGGCAGAGCGCAAGGAGCTCGCCGGCGATGTCGGATGCACCCTTCATGTTGAAGAACCGTCCTTCGTTCTTGCCGTTTCGTCGCGCATAAGTTGCATTAAGCAAACATTTCTGTGTTCGCATGATACCGTGCGGCGGAACGTCAAGCAAGAATCCGACTTCTTGAGGAGGACAACATGTCTGAGACGCAACGGGCGGGCACGACGCCTGCCGATGCGCGCTCCCGGCAGAGCGGCGCGGTAGGTCGGCTGCTCGCCTTCGCCGGATCGCGGCGCGCCCTCACGTACCTGGGCTGCGTGCTCTCGGCGATCTCGATGCTTTTGGGCTTCGGCCCGTACGTGTGCATCTGGTTCGCCGCGCGCGACCTCATCGCCGTCGCGCCGAACTGGGCCGCCGCGGCAAACAGCGCTGTATACGGCTGGTGGGCGCTCGCCTTCGCCGTGGGATCCATCGCCCTGTATTTCGCGGGACTCATGTGCACGCACCTCGCGGCCTTCCGCTGCGCGTCCAATATGCGCAAGCGCACGATCGAGCATCTCATGCACACGAGCCTCGGATATTTCGATACGCATGCGTCGGGTGCGCTGCGCCGGGTGGTGGACGGGTGCGCGGCCGAGACCGAGGGGCTGCTCGCCCACAAGCTGCCGGACACCGCGGGCAGCGTGGCCATGATCGCAGGCATGCTCGCGCTCTTCTTCCTGTTCGATTGGCGCCTGGGCGTCGCCTGCCTCGTCCCGGTCGCGATAAGTCTCGCCTGCATGTTCTACATGATGGGCGGTCGCGGCATGGACTTCATGATGCGCTACATGGAGTCGCTCGTGAAGATGAACAAGACGGGCACCGAATACGTGCGCGGCATCCCGGTGGTGAAGGTGTTCCAGCAGACGGTCCATTCCTTCAGGGCGTTTCACGATGCCATCGAGGAGTTTACGCGTCTCGCGCAGGACTACGCCGTGACGTGGTGCCAGACGCCGCAGTCGCTTTCGCTGACGGCCATCAGCGCGGCGGCGGTCTTTCTCGTGCCGGTTGCGGTGTTGGTGGCGCCCGGCGAGACGGATATCGCGCACTTTGCGACGAACTTCGCTTTCTACGCCATCTTCTCCGCCGTCATCCCCACCGCCATGACGCGCGTGATGTTCATGTCCGAGGCGTTCCAGTCGGCTGCCGATGCGGTGTCGCGCGTGGAGGAGGTCCTTGCGGCGCCCGTGATCGACGCTCCCGCCACGCCGCGCATCCCGCACGATAACGCCGTGGTGTTCGAGGACGTGAGCTTCGCCTACGAGGGGGCCGATGCACCGGCGCTCGACCACGTGAGCTTTACGGTGCCCGCCGGCTCGACGGTGGCGCTCGTTGGTCCCTCGGGCGGCGGCAAGACCACGGCCGCCTCCCTTGTGCCGCGCTTTTGGGATGCGGATGCCGGTCGGGTGCTCGTGGGCGGGGTGGACGTGCGCGCCATGGACCCCTCGGAGCTCATGGAGCGCGTTGCCTTCGTGTTCCAGGCCAACCGGCTCTTCTCCCAGTCCATCCTGGATAACGTGCGGGCGGCGCGTCCGGGCGCGTCGCGCGAGGAGGTGATGGCGGCGCTGTCGGCCGCCCAATGCGACGACATCCTCGCCAAGCTGCCGGACGGCGTGGACACCGTGTACGGAGCGGAGGGCGTCCATCTCTCCGGCGGCGAGGTCCAGCGCCTCATGCTTGCCCGCGCCATCTTGAAGGATGCGCCCATCGTGGTGCTCGACGAGGCGACGGCGTTTGCCGACCCCGAGAACGAGGTCAAGATCCAGGCCGCCTTCAAGCGCCTCGCGCGCGGGCGCGACGGTGCGCCCCGTACCGTGCTCATGGTCGCCCATCGGCTCTCGACCGTGAGGGGTGCCGACAAGATCGTCGTGCTCGATCGCGGCCGCGCGGTGGAGCAGGGCACGCACGACGCGCTCGTGGCGGCAGGCGGCCTCTATGCGCGCATGTGGGCCGACTACGAGCAGGCGGTCACGTGGAAGATCTCGAGTGGCGAGGGGAGCGAGGCGTAGATGTCCATCAAAGAGAAATATGCCCTGACCGATGAGGGGGCGCGAAACGTCAAGCTGGGTGCAGTATGGACGACCGTCACGAACCTCGTGGTGTTCGCGGGCGTGGGATTCGTCTTTATCATCATGAGCGCGCTCGTGGCGCGGCTTGCGGGCAGCGCGGTCACGCTCGGGCCGTGGGGCGCGCTCGGATTCGACCCGCTGTCCGTCCCCGTCGCGACCTGGGCGGTCGTGCTCGCGGCGTACCTCATCGTGCTTTTCGTGTGCGAGCGCTTCCAGTACTACTACCAGTACGGCGTCATCTACAAGGAGAGCGGACGGCAACGCATCGCGCTCGCCGAGCGTCTGCGCAGGCTCCCGCTGTCGTTTTTCGGCCGACGCGATCTCGCGGACCTCACCGAGACCCTCATGACCGACGTCAAGACCACCGAGCACGCCTACAGCCACGTGCTGCCCGAGCTCTACGGAGCCTACGCCACGATGGCTATCGCCTTCGTGTGCCTGTTCGCCTTTGACTGGCGGCTCGCCGTGGCGTCCATGTGGTCGGGTCCGGTGGCGCTGCTTCTGCTGTTCGGCGTGCGCTCCCGGCTCCAGCCGCTGATGGCCCGGACGCGCATGGCGGGTCTTCGCTGCTCCGAGCGCATCCAGGAGGCGCTCGAGTGCGTGCGCGAGGTGCGTGCCACCAACCAGGAGGAGCGCTACCTCGAGGGCATCTATAGGAGCGTCGATGCGGCCGAGCGCTCCGCCGTGCGCAGCGAGCTCGCCTGCGGCGTGTGCGTGAACGGGGCACAGGTGGTCTTGCGTCTGGGGTTCGCCACCACGCTGCTGGTCGGATCCGGGCTCGTGCTCGAGGGATCGTGCGATTTTCTCACCCTGTTCTGCTTCCTGCTCGTGGTGAGCCGCATCTATGCGCCCTTCGACCAGGCGCTCATGCTCATCGCGGAACTGTTCTCGGCGCGCACGGCGGCCGGGCGCATGAAGGCCTTCTTCGAGGAGCCGTTGGCGGCGGGCGGCAAGGCCTATGCGCCTATCGGGCACGATGTGGCGTTCGAGCACGTGGCCTTTGCGTATGAGAAGGGAGGCGAACAGGTTCTCTCGGACGTCTCCTTCACGGCGCGCGAAGGCGAGGTCACCGCGCTCGTGGGTCCCTCCGGCTCCGGTAAGTCCACGTGCGCAAGACTCGCCTGTCGTCTATGGGACGCGAGTGCGGGGCGCGTGTCCGTGGGCGGGGTAGACGTCTCAACGGTCGACCCCGAGGTGCTGCTCGGAGACTTCTCCGTGGTCTTCCAGGACGTGACGCTGTTTGACGACACCGTGATGGAGAACATCCGCCTGGGGCGGCGCGGCGCGACAGACGAGGAGGTGCTGGCTGCGGCGCGCGCCGCCAACTGCGACGAGTTCGTCGACCGCATGCCCGAGGGCTACGCCACCTTGATCGGCGAGAACGGGGCGCGCCTTTCCGGCGGCGAGCGCCAGCGCATCTCCATCGCGCGAGCGCTTCTGAAGAACGCACCGGTGGTGCTTTTGGATGAGGCGACGGCGAGCTTGGACGTGGAGAGCGAGACGCAGGTGCAGGAGGCGCTCTCGCGCCTGCTCGCGGGCAGGACCGTCATCGTGATCGCCCATCGCATGCGCACCGTGATGGCGGCCGACAAGGTCGTGGTGCTGGACTACGGCCGCGTGGTCGAGCAGGGCGCGCCGGCAGACCTCATGGCGCGCGGAGGCCTGTTCGCCCGCATGGTGCGGCTGCAGGCGGCCTCGGCGGACTGGACGCTGTAGGCGACGGTGCCGATGGGCGGCGTGGCCGTTCGAGGCCCACTTGCCGCCCACACCTGAATGCCGCATGGAGTCCGGGTGGGACCTGGCGCCTCGGCGCAAGTGTACCGAGGCGCTGCGAGCGGCGCTTTCCCGTAGGATGTTGATGGGTGCGACCGCGACGAGAGGTGGGTCCTCCAGACCGCATGTATCGATGGGGTCGTGGGCGCCCTCATCATCAAGGGGCTCAAAACAGCGCGCCGCCGCCGGCGAGAGACCGGAGGCGGCGCGCAGGGAGTGGCGACGGCGCGAGGCACGGGCCGCGCCGTCGTCGAGGGCCGCCCGGAAGACGTGCGGGAGAGATGGCTGATGGCGTGGGTATGGCGCATCCCGCAGGCCTTCCGGGGGCATGGGGGGGTGGGGCCGCCAGGCGGAAAAAGGGGACGGCCCCACGCGTTGTCAGCTCTTGCTCTTCGGGGCGGCCGCGGCGCTGCCCGACTTCGAGGCGGGTGCCGTGTCGTCCTTGTGGAGCGTCTTGATCGCCGGGGTGGTGAGCAGGCCCAGCAGCACGATGACGGCGCCCACGGCGTAGGCGATGCGCGTCGAGTCGAAACGTGCCTTGGCTTCCAGATTGACCAGCGTGTTGCGCTCGTCGGTGCTCATCTTGATGTTGGCAATCTCATCCTCGAAGGCAGTGTTGCTGCCGAGGTTGATGGTGAGCTCGGAGACCTGCTCGGCGACATCGTGCGAGATCGAGGAGTCGGAGGCCATCTCGGTGCTCAGCGTGGAGCTGATGCCGAAGATCAAGATCGCGCCGAGCAGGGCGACGCCCATCGCCTGGCCGACGTTGCGCATGGTGCTCTGGATGCCGCCGGACTGTGATGCGTCGCGGTCGTTCACCGCGAGGGCGACGACGTTGCTCGCATGGGACGAGACGGTGCCGGCGCCGACGCCAGCCATGAACGCACCGAGGTAGACACCGATGCGGTTCGCGCCGTCCAGGGTCACCGAGAAGGCCATGATGCCCAGCGCCACCGCCATGGCGATGTACCCCAGCTGGATTACGTGGCGCGGGTTGGCCTTCGGGAAGAGCTTGGGGATGCCGAGCGCGAGCGCGAAGGTGGGCACGCCGGTCGCGATGGAGATGGTGCCGACCTCGATAGGCGTCCAGTCAGCAACAAGCTGAAGGTAGGGGGACATAAGAATCGATTGCGCTCCCATGAAGAAGAACATGATCGCGTTGGCGCACAGACCCGCGAGCACCTGCGGCGTGGTGATGAACGAGCGCGGAAGCACGACCAGGCTGTAGCGCTTCTCCAAGCGACCCTCGACGATCACGAGCGCGATGAGGACCAGGATGCCCAGCACGATGAACGGAATGGCCGGCGAGATGCCGAACAGGGTGAACGGCGCGGTGCGCATCGGCTTGATGAGACCCCAGGAGGAGATGCTCGAAAGGCCGATAAGCACCAGGAAGAACCCGGTCGCGGCAAGGGCGACGCCGATGGCGTCGAAGTGGGACTTTTCCTTCGGCTGGTCGAGCTTGGGGATGCCGATTGACAGCGCGAGCACGCCGAGGAAGTAGACGGCGAGCACCAGGAAGGTGACACGCATGCCCGCTACCTGCATGACGACGCCCAGCGCGAGCGGCAGTACGGCGGACAGGCCGGATGCCGCGCCGATGCAGCCGAAGGCGACGGTGCGGTTGGTGCCGTGGTAGATAAACGGAATGATGCCGAGCAGGGACGGCACGAGGAAGCTCGCGCCCAGGCCGACGAGCACGCGGCCACCCCAGATGAAGATGGTCATGCTGGGGGAGAGGGCGCACAGAACCTCGCCGGCGGCCGCGAGCGCAGCGCCGATGCGGAAGGTGTTGCGCCAGCCGATCAGCGTGCCGGCGAGGCCGCCTGCGATCATGAACGAGCCTCCGACCAGCGGGTAGATCATGTTGGCGAGCTGGATGTCGGAGGTGGTCGCCCCGAGGACCTTCGTGAGCGCCGACGCGGCGAGCGACAGCGCGCCGTTGTCGCCGGTGGTGCCCATCTGGGCGAGGACGAGGATGACGATGGGCAGCACGAGGAATACCTCCTGTGCACCGGCCGGCGTCTTGGCCGGAGCCGCTGTTGCGGCGGTCTTGCCGGTAGATGATGAGACAGGGGTCGTGCTTGACATATGCACTCCCTTCCCCCGGGCGGTAGGGTCCGGGGTTTGACGGATGGATTCGGTTGATGCGGGTTCGATTAAGCTGCGGTGGCGATGAACGGAGCCGTACCGCTGAGGTCGCAGTTTGCGAGCGGGTACGCGTGGATGGTCGGATCGTCGTAGGTCGCGTGGTAGTAGGTCATCGACTGGGCGGAGAAGCAGCTGGTGTAGAGGGTCTTCTCATAGGCGCCATTACCCATCTTGGCGACGCCCTCGGGCACCGCCGCGGCACCGAGCGTACGGAACAGACGGGTCACGTTGGCGGCCTCGCCCTCCTGGACGGGGTAGTGCGCGTTCACGAACGCCGCGCGCACGAAACGCGCCGGTCCGCCGTAATCGCCCGGCAGCCCCTGGACGCCGCCGCCCGAGCCGAAGGGCTTGAGGTCGGCCTTGTCCCAGGTCGACTCGCCGGGCATGCCATCGGAAAGCATGAGGTAGTTGCGCAGGTTCTGACGGTGCCAGCCGAAATCGGGCTCGTTGGTGAGCGCGTCGACATCGTCTTCCCAGACGCGCAGGCCATCGGCCATGCACTCGACCACGATGCTGCCGGTGGCGTCGCCGATGAGCCAGTGGAGGTTGGCCACGGGCAGCTGCTCGTTGACGGGCTTGGCGACCACGGTCACGCGCTTCAGCGCTTCGCGCAGCTCATCGAGCGATGCGAAGTTGCGCGCGACCCAGAAGGGGAACTCGTAGGCGGCCACGTTGGTGGTGCCGTCCACGGCATCGGGAGCGTAGTGGGCGCTCTGGGGGAAATTCAAGCCAGCGACCGCGAGGCCGGCGTCGTTGCCGCAGTCGAAGTACAGCGGGATGCCCGCCACGACAATGCCCATACCCATCACGGTATGGCCCTGCTTGGGATCGTCCGGGCGCTCGAAGGCGCTCGGAACCTCGGCAGCCGGGGGCGTGACGACCACCTTCTCTCCGTAACCCTGCGTCCAGTCCAGGTTACGTCCAAAGTACATTGCGCCTGTCTTGTCGGTGAAGCGGATGCCTGTACACATCGGACCGCTCCCTTCTCGTCGGCGGCCGTGCCGCTGGCGCTCGCTGTGAATGTGAAGTGATTGTCCCCAAATAGCAGTTTATTATTCGGTGTATGGCATCTTGATTTGGGTGAACGGTGGTATATACCACTTCCAACGAGCTATTGTATTCGGGTGCGTGCATATTGCAAAAGCTCGCACAGTTAGAGTGGCATTAATTGTTCTTCAAAATAAGTTTGAGATAGTTCTCTCGAAAAACGCCGAATATGCCATTCTGCGCTCAGTGTCGCTGTGTCGAGTGTCTGGGCTTCAGGCTGCGAAAGCCTGACGATCAGTGTTTTTCTTGGGGCATTTCATCGGTCCACCCATACGGCAACGCGCGCGACGGGCGGAATTCAAGCAATTTTGCCATAGCGGACAGATCGCCATCTAAGCAGGGCACCCCTTCGTCAGTATCGACAAAGGGGTGCCCCGTTCGGCTTCTTTTCAGGTATGCCGTTACGCTGAATCGACATGCATTACCCGTCGCGCCCATCCGGCGGCTCTCGTCACGTCGCTGTGTATGCGTATGACGACGAGGTGCATCGCGGGCCGCAGCCATCTTCGGATGTTGTAGTTTACTCCAATGTGTGCAGATAGCGCGAAATTGCTTCGAGGCCCTTCTTCAGATCTTCGGGGTTATCGGAATAGCCGTAGCCGATGCGCATGCTTCGAGGCTCTTCGAAGCAATCTCCCGGGGTTACCATGGCGCCCGTTTTCTCGATCATGCGGGTGCAGAATGCATACGAATCGATGGCGTAGTCGTAGTACACGAGGGCGGTCGTGCCCGCCTCGGGCTTGACGTAGGAGAGGTGCGGCTCGCTTGCGATCCAAGCATCAAGAACGGCGAGGTTCTGCTTGATGATGGCCCTGCTCCTCCCCAAGATGGCGCCTGCATGCTCAAGTGCGATCGCAGCGACCGCCTCGTCGAAATGCGTATGCCCGATGATACTCCGGAGGGGGCAGGACGTTCGCCTCATGTTGGACGCGTGCCGCGGTGGGTAGAATACGCGACACGCAGCCAAAAGGAGCAATCATGATTCTGTACTTTTCCGCAACCGGAAACAGCGAATACGTGGCGCGTCGAATCGCCGCGGGGCTGAACGACGAATGTGTGAACCTGTTCGACAAGATCTGCATCTCCGACAACACGCCCGTCGAGGTCTCCCGGCCGCTCGTCGTGGTGGTGCCGACGTACGCCTGGCGCATCCCGCGCATCATCGAGTCGTGGCTGGAGCGCACGCCCATCACGGCGGATAAGGGCATCTACTTCGTGATGACCTGCGGTGGGAGCATCGCGAATGCCGGCGCCTACCTCAAGCGCCTCTGTGCGAAAAAGGAGCTGGACTACCGGGGCTGCGCGGAGATCGTCATGCCGGAGAACTACATCGCGCTCTTTCAGACGCCGGGGCACGAGGAGGCGGAACGGATCATCGACGCTGCGGAGCCCGTCATCGACCGGGTGATCGACCGCATCAAAGCGGGCGGCCCGCTTCCTGAAAAGGAACCCTCGCTGGTGGACCGCCTGAGCAGCGGCATCGTGAACGACCTGTTCTACCCGACGACCGTCCACGCGAAGAAGTTCCGGGTGACGGGCGCCTGCGTGTCGTGCGGCATGTGCGCCCGCGTGTGCCCGCTGGATAACATCCGGCTGAAAGACGGCAGCCCGGTGTGGGGCAGCTCGTGCACCCATTGCATGGCGTGCATCAACCGCTGCCCCATGGAAGCCATCGAGTACGGCAAACGCAGCCAGGGCAAGCCCCGCTACGTGTGCACGAGGAAGGCCCCGAAGCCGAAGAGCTAGAGGCTCCCACATCGGTTGGCGCGGTGGCGGCATCGCGACGCCGGGGATGGCCACGCGTTTCGTTTGGAAGGGACGTCGCGGGATTGGGCCCGTGGTCGATGGCCGCCTCGACCGCCTTTCGACGGACAGCCGCCTCGCATGCTGGCGCGTCGGTCGCCGACCCGATTCCTTACCGGGTTGTGGTTTCAAACGCGCGGGCAACGTCCCCCAGCAGCTTCTGGATGGGCAGTTGCTGGGGACAGACCGTCTCGCACGCGCCGCAGCCCACGCATTCGGACGCCTTGCCGGTGCCCGTGGGGAAAGCTCCGTAGTAGACCATGCCGTTGGTGTAGTGGTGCATCTGGCAGAACTCGTTATACATGTCGAAGTACTCCGCCATGGGGATGCGCTTGGGGCAGACCTCGGAGCATGCCCCGCAGTTCAGAGGCTGTCCGGTGGGCGGCCCGGATGGGCGGCGCCGGTGCGCTAGTACAGCGGCTCGCCGCCAAGCTGCTGGTTGCGCACGAGCTCCTCGAGCATCCAGCGGACCGTGCCCACGTCGAAGTGGTCGAAGATGGGCGGGAAGGCGGGGTCGTCGAGTTCGGCGAAGGTGGCGAGGTCGTCGCCGTCGAGCTCGAAGTCGAAGACGTCGATGTTCTCCTCCATGCGCTCGCGGCGTACCGTTTTGGGGATCACGATGACGTCGTTTTGGATGAGGGCGCGCAGCACGATCTGCGCGACGGTCTTGCCGTGCTTCTCGGCGATGCCGGCGAGCGCCTCGTTGTGGAAGATGCCGTTTTGGCCCTCGGCAAAGGGTGCCCAGGCCTCGTGCGCCACATCGAGTGCGTGCATGGTCTCGTGCGCCGCGCGCTGCTGGCGGAAGGGGTGCGTCTCGATCTGGTTGACCGCGGGCGGCACCTCGGCGAGGGCGCATATGTCCACCAGGCGCTCGGGATAGAAGTTGGAGACGCCGATGGCGCGGAGCTTGCCGGCGCGGTAGGCGTCCTCCATCGCGCGCCACGCGCCGGGGTAGTCGCCCATGGCCTGATGGAGCAGCATGAGGTCGATGTGGTCGGTGCCGAGGGCGCGCAGGCTCTTGTCTATGGAGGCCGCCGCGCGCTCGTAGTTCATGTTGGAGACCCAGATCTTCGAGGTCACGAAGACCTCGTCGCGCGGGATGCCGCTCTTGGCGATGGCGGCGCCCACGCCGGCCTCGTTGCCGTAGGCCTGTGCGGTGTCGATGAGGCGGTAGCCGGCATCGAGCGCCTCGCCTACGCAGCGCTCGGTGTCCTCGGGCGGCGTCTGGTACACACCGAAGCCGAGCATCGGCATCTTCACGCCGTTGTTGAGGATCCTGTACTCCATGGTCCCTCCTTCAGGGTTCGTTCTGGTGGCGTGCCTTTACGCCTGCTTGCTGTAGTCGTTGCGCGCCAGCACGAATGCGGGCGCCTCCTCGGGGACGGTGTAGTAGCAGTGCTGCGCCAGCGCGTCGATGCGCGCCATCTCGTCCTCGGTGAGCGCGAAGTCGAAGATGTCGATGTTTTCGGCCATGTGCTCGGGGTTGCGCGAGGTGGGGAAGACGACGTTGCCCTCCTGGATGTGCCAGCGCAGCACCACCTGCGCCGGGGTCTTGCCGTACTTCTCGGCGAGCTCGCGGAACACGGGCTCCGCGAGCAGGGCCTCGTCGCCGTGGCCGAGCGGGTACCAGCCCTCGAAGACGGCGTCGGCAAGGCCGCGCTCGGCGAGCGCCTTCTTCAGGGCATGCTGGTTCCAATAGGGGTTGATCTCCACCTGGATGACGGAGGGCTTGATGCGCGCGACCTCGAGAATCTGCTCGACCTTGTGCACGGGGAAGTTGGAGAGGCCGATGGCGCGCGCCTTGCCGGCGTCCACCGCCTCCTCCATGGCGCGCCAGCCCTCGACGTAGTCGCCGTAGGGCTGGTGGAACAGCATGAGGTCCACGTAGTCGGTGCCCAGGCGCTCGAGCGAGGCGTCGATGTCGACGCTGCACTGCTCGTAGGGGTAGCTCTGCGGGAAGAGCTTGGTGGTGATGAACAGGTCCTCGCGGCGCGCGCCGGACGCCTTGACGGCGCGGCCCACGGCGACCTCGTTGAAGTAGGCGTTGGCCGTGTCGATGTGGGTGTAGCCGGCGGCGATGGCCTCAGGCAGGTGCTTCTCGACCTCGGCCGAGGTCATGGTGTAGACGCCGTAGCCGAGCTGGGGGATCTCCCGTCCGTTGGCAAGGGTGAGCGACTGCATGGTTTCCTCCTTCGATTGGATGTCTCCTCATGCATAGTATCGAAGGCAAAACCGCTGGTGTAAAATGCCTATATCGGCACTTCTTATGCGTGATGCACATAAGATTCGGAGGCGGAAGAGGGGGGGAGGAGCATGGAACTCGAGCAGATGCGCCAGCTCGACGCCATCGCCCGTACGGGGACCGTGTCCGCCGCGGCGCGCGAGCTGCACCTGTCGCAGCCTGCGCTCAGCAGGTCGGTGAGGCGGCTGGAGGAGGAGCTCGGCACGGAGCTGTTCGCGCGCTCGGGACGGCATGTGGAGCTCAACGAGGCGGGCCGCGCCGCTCTGGAATGGGCGCGGCAGCTGCTGCGCGACGAGCGCCTTATGCGCGATGCGGTCCTCGCGGCGGCGCGGCGGGCGCGCGCCCTGCGCGTGGGCACGGTCGCCCCGGCGCCGCTTTGGCGCCTCACGGGTCTCATGACGGAGGCATTCCCGCGCGAGACACTCGTCTCGGAGACGGTGGGAGGGGATGCGGTGGTGCGCGGTGTGCTTGACGGCGGCTTTGACCTGGGAATCGTGCGGACGATGCCGACGAATCCGCTTCTGCGGAGCTGCGAGCTTATGCGCGAGCGGCTGTCCGTCACGCTGCCGCCCAACCACCCGCTCGCCTCGCGCGAGTCCGTGCGCCTCGCGGACCTTGCGGGCAATTCGTTTCTGATCCTCACGGACATCGGCTTCTGGCGCGACCTTGTGGAGCGTGCGATTCCGCGTGCGACCTTTATCGACCAGGATGACCGCATGGTGTTCGCTCAGCTCGCGCGCACGACGCCGCACTGCACCTTCGTGACGGATGCGCCGTATATGGAGCGCGAGCTACCGGCCGGCCGCGCAATCGTGCCGATCGAGGACGAAGCGGCATGCGTGACGTTCTTTCTGGTTGTCCGCATGGGCGCGCCCGGGCTCGCCGCGCAGCTCTTCGAGTGGGTGGCGAGCCGCGCTTGACGCCTTGCACCTATGCGAGCGACTTGCCGACACTCCAGGCGCCGCCGACCTCCTCGCCTACCACACGGTAGGTCATGTGCGCGGCGTCGTACACGAGCGGCTGGAACTTGTCGAAATCGACCTTTCCGTCCGCGTCGAGGATGTTCTCGTCCACGAGCACGTTGACGATCCTGCCCACGACGCGCGCACCGTGCTCGTCTCCGTCGATGGCGGTGACCTCGCATTCCATGGTGAGCGGGTACTCCTCGATCACCGGGGCGTCCACGTGTTCGGACTTCGTGAAAGTGAGGCCGCTTTGCTGGGCTTTGTTGACGCGCCTACCGGTAGCGATGCCGAAGTAGTCGGCCGTGACCACGGTGGCGACCGTTGCCGGCGCCACCGTGAAGGCGCGCCGTTTCACGATGTTCTCGGTGGTCTGGTGGTCGCCGATGTTGAAGCAGATCTCGTGGCGGCTGCATTCGCCGGCCCAGGCCGCGTTCATGGCGTTGGGCGTTCCATCCTCGCTGTAGCTCGCGATGATGAATACCGACTGCGGGAAGAGCTCGCCTGCATTGCCCAAGCTTTTCTTCATGGTCGCTCCTTTCGAAATGGCGTTCTCCTTTGCAGCCCAGTATCCTGCTCTGCTATAACAATGACAGTACCTACTTTCAATATAGGTACTCACCTTCTAGTAAGCGTTCTGCGATAGCGGGGATGGGAGGCGTCGTGGCGAAGAGCATAGCGGGCGCGCGGTACGGGGATACCGGCTACAGCTACACCATGTCGCTCATCCAGGGTAAGCACAAGGCGGCCATCCTCTACTGCCTCATGGAGTACGAACCGGTGCGCTTCAACGAGATGCGCCGATACCTGGGAGGCATCGCGGACAAGACGCTCTCGGCCAACTTGCGCGAGCTGGAGCGCGATGGGCTGGTGGCTCGGCGCGAGTACCTGCAGATCTCGCCCAAGGTCGAGTACTCGCTCACGGAGCTCGGCGCCTCGCTCATGCAGGTGCTCGACCAGCTGTGCCTTTGGGGTGAGCAGCCCCGTCCCCGATGAGGACATGAAGAATGGGGGAGATGCGCTGCTCGGGGCGTCCGGTGCGCTAGGATAGGGAGCGTTTGAGAACCTGCCGCGCGCACGCGCGGCTGCGAGGAGAAGGCCCTGCCCATGCGCACCGATGATTTCGATTACAACCTGCCCGATGAGCTCATCGCTCAAGCCCCTGCCGAGCCGCGCGACAGCTGCCGGCTGCTCGTGCTCGACCGCCACGGCGAGGCGCATGAGGGCGACGGGAAGGTCGCGCTGGCGCACGGCGGCACCGTGGAGCACAGGATCTTCCGCGACATCATCGACTACATCGAGCCGGGCGACGTGCTCGTCATCAACCAGACGCGCGTCATGCCGGCACGCCTCATCGGCCGCAAGGCCAAGACCGGCGGCGTCGCCGAGACGCTGCTTTTGCGTCGCCGCGAGGACATCGACGCCATGGGGCACGTGTGGGAGTGCCTGGTCAACCCCGGCCGCCGTCTGAAGCCCGGCGCGGTCATCGAGTACCGCGCGGGCGGGCCTCATGCGCCCGAGACGGCGCCTATCGTGCTGACCGGCGAGGTCGTCGACTTCGTGCCCGAGAGTCGCGGCGGCCGTCTGGTGCGCTTCACGCCGGCAGGCGAGAACGCCGAGGGTGCTCCGCGCACGCTCGACGAGGCGATCCATGCCGCCGGGCACGTGCCGCTGCCCCCCTACATTACCGACTACCAGGGCGACCCCGAGAAGTACCAGACCGTCTACGCCATGAAGGAGGAGCACTCCGCGGCGGCCCCCACGGCCGGTCTCCACTTCACGCCCGAGCTCATGGCGCGTATCGAGCAGAAGGGCGCGAAGTTCGTGGCCGTGGAGCTCGAGGTGGGTATCGACACCTTCCGCCTCGTGGAGGAGGACGATCCCACCCAGCACGTCATGCATACCGAGCGCTACCACGTGCCGGCAGAGGTCATCGACGCCGTGCATGAGGCGAAGGCCGCGGGCCATCGCGTGATCGCGGTGGGCACCACGGCGGTGCGCTCGCTGGAGAGCGCCTTCGATGCGGATGCGCCGGCGGCGTGCCCGCCCATGGTCGCCCGCTACTTTGAGGGACGAGCAGACGGCGCCGACACGCTCGGGCACGGCGACATCACGGCGCGCGCGGATGCGACGACGAACCTCTACCTCATGCCCGGCTCGACCTACCACGTGGTCGACGCGCTCATCACGAACTTCCACGTGCCGCGCTCGACGCTCATGATGCTCGTGTCAGCGCTTGCGACCCGCGACCAGATTATGGACGCCTATGCCGAGGCGGTCTCGGAGCGCTACCGGTTCTTCAGCTTCGGCGACGCGATGCTCATTAAGTAGTCGCGCTCAATGGGGCATGGGCGCATCCTCGTGCGCGGCGGACAGCGCTGCGCGAACTTGCACACGAGGATGTGCCCAGGCCCGGTCGCGCTGCGGACAGTGCTGCGCGAACGTGCGCGGGACGATGGCCGACGGCCCGTGTCGGGGCCCGCTCATTCGCGCGGGATTGGAGAGGAGCGCGCCTTCGGCGCGTTTTGGTGGGGTGGAAGCCCTTTTTTGTTGCAAAGGTTTGGAGTGCGCCGGTGGGGAGGATGTCGGCGTTTTTCGGGGGAGGACGACTATGGGACTCAGGCGGCGGATCGGGTCGGTTCGGGGGCTTGTGGCGAAAGATCCGGTACTCGTCGTGGCGGCGGTGCTGGCGGTCGCGTCGTGCGCGGCGGTGCCGCCCGATGCGGGATACGCCGACTACGTTGACCTGCATACGATCGGGTTGCTGTTCAGCCTCATGGCGGCCATGAGCGGGCTTTCGCGTGCCGGCGTGTTCCGCGTCGCGTGCCGCCGTCTGCTCGCGACCATCCGCGGCACGCGCCCGCTCATCCTGGCGCTCACCCTGCTCGCCTTCTTCTCGAGCATGCTCATCACGAACGACGTCGCGCTCGTCACGTTCGTGCCGTTGGCCCTGCTTGCGCTCGATTCGCTGCGCTCGCCGCGCCTCACGTGCTTCACCGTCGTGATGATGACCATCGCGGCGAATCTCGGCAGCATGCTCACCCCGGTGGGAAACCCGCAGAACCTGTACCTGTATTCGGCTTCCGGCATGTCGTTCGGCGCGTTCATCGGTCTCATGGCACCCTATGCGGCGCTCGCGCTCGCGTTGCTCGCGCTCGTGATCGTCGTGGCGGGCCGTGCGCTCAAGCGTGCGCGTGTGGAGAAGCTCGCCGACGCCTCGTGCGGCCGCGCTCCGGTGACCGCTACCGCCGAGCCCGCGGCGCTCAAGGCCGCCGCCATCGTGCCTTGGGTCGTCGTGTTCCTGGTCGCGCTGCTCGCCGTGGCGCACGCGGTGCCGGTGGGCGTCCCGGTGCTTGCGGCGCTCGCCATCGGGCTCATATTCGACCGCGGCGCCCTTGCGCATGTGGACTTCGGCCTGCTCGTCACCTTCGTGGCGTTCTTCGTCTTCGTGGGCAACATGGGGCGCATCGAGGCGGTCGACACCCTGATCGCCCAGATCGTCTCCGGCCACGAGCTCATCGTGTCGGTCGTGGCGAGCCAGGTGCTCTCGAACGTGCCGACGGCCATCCTGCTGTCGGGGTTCACCGCGAACATCCCCGCCCTGATCGTCGGCACGAACCTGGGCGGGCTGGGCACGCTCATCGCCTCGATGGCGAGCCTCATCTCCTACAAGCAGCTCGCGCTGTGGCTGCCCGCGCACAAGGGCCGCTATCTCGTGATGTTCACGCTGTGGAACCTTGCGTTCCTTGTGGTGCTGCTGCTGTTCGCCTATCTGTAGTGCCCGACTGCCCACAGGCGGCAGTCGGGCGCATCGGAAGGTTCGCTTTCGGATATGCGCAAAGCGGGGCCGCACCACCCGCTATGACGCCGGTGGTGCGGCCCTGTTGCTTCGCATGCGCGCGAGCGCGCCGTGTGCGGTTCTGCCGCCTTACGAGGCGAGGAGCGACGCGCGCTCGGGGTGCCGCTCGAACCAGAGGTGCGCATAGCTGCAGCTCGTCTTGCAGCGGCGCCCGGTCTCCTCGAGCTCCTGCGCGACGTTTTCGAGTAGCTTGCCGGCGATACCCTGGCCGCGGAGCGATTCGTCCACATAGGTATGGTTGATATCGACCACGTTGCCCGCGACGACGGGGAACGTGACCTCGGCGAGGACGGTGCCCTGCGGGTCGACGTAGCGCACGGAGTTCGAGTGGATCTCAACCTGGTTGGAAGCTTTTTGCTGGTTGGCGTTCATGGTGGCCTCCCATTCGCACGAATTGACGCTTCCCGTTGTACCCCGTCTGGAGATACAAAAACATATCGAATGTGGCGTGGAAACCCATCGGTAACGTGGCGGTAACGAGAGGTGCCGCTCGCGCGCACAAACGCAACGTCGGCCGAACGGACACGGTCGCGCGTCCCGTTTTGTAAACTTTTCGCATCCGACGTCAAGGGGCGTGGTGCGCGGCGCGGCCGTCATGGATAATCGCCCGTACCTGTCCGCATGCAACGAGAAACCGTGAGGAGCCGATCCATGTCCATGCAGTTCAAGCGCCTGCTGCCCATTCCGAGGGATATCCGCGAGGAGATGCCGCTGTCTGAGGACATGAAGAAGCGCAAGGTGGATTTCGACAAGCAGGTCATGGACGTCCTGTCCGGCAAGGACCCCCGTCGGCTGCTCATCATCGGCCCGTGCTCGGCCGACCGTGAGGACTCCGTGCTCGAGTACGCCACGCGCCTGGCCAAGCTCGCCGACCGCGTGCGCGACCATTTCCTCATCATCCCGCGCGTCTACACGAACAAGCCGCGCACGAAGGGCACCGGCTACAAGGGGCTGCTGCATAATCCTGACCCCGAGGGGGCCCCGAACCTGCTCGAGGGCGTGAAGGCCATCCGCCGCATGCACCTGCGCGTGGTGGAGGAGACCGGCATGTTCACGGCCGACGAGATGCTCTACCCGTCGAACTACCAGTACCTGATCGACCTTCTGGGCTACATCGCCGTCGGCGCCCGCTCCGTCGAGAACCAGGAGCACCGCCTTGTGGCCTCGGGCGTGCCCATGCCGGTGGGCATGAAGAATCCCACGGGCGGCTCGACCGACGTCATGCTCAATTCCATCTTTGCCGCCCAGCAGCCCCAGACGTTTCTGTTCCGCAACTGGGAGGTCGAGACGACGGGCAACAAGTTCGCCCACGCGGTCCTGCGCGGCTACATCGGTGAGGACGGGCTCAATTACCCCAACTACCACTACGAGTACCTCGAGCGTCTGGCGGCGAAGTACACCGAGGCCGACTTCGCGCATCCGGCAGTCGTCGTCGACTGCAACCATGACAACTCCGGCAAGCGCCCGCTCGAGCAGATCCGCATCATGAAGGAGGTGCTCGACTCGTGCCGCCGCTCCGAGGCGATCGCGGGCCTCGTGCGCGGCTTCATGGTCGAGAGCTATCTGGAGGACGGCAACCAGCCCATCGACGGCGGCGTGTTCGGCAAGTCGATCACCGATGCGTGCCTGGGTTGGGAGAAGACCGAGCGCCTCGTGCTGGAGATCGCCGAGCGCATGTAGCGCGCGGGCAGCAGAGGCGACCTGCGGGACGCGATAGGGTCGCGCTCGCGCGGCGGGATGCTGCCGCGCGAGCGCTTTTCATGCGACAATGGTCTCGAGGTGACGCGCATGCGTCGCGCCGTGTGCCGGGGAGGTCGGGCGATGGCCTGCTTTGCCTATGGGGAGACCGAGCTTGCGTACCTGCGCTCGCGCGATGAGCGGCTGGCCTGGGCGATCGACGCGATCGGTCCGGTCCGGCGCGAGGTCGACGACGACCTGTTCTCCTCGGTTGCGCACCAGATCGTCGGGCAGCAGATCTCGACGAAGGCGCTGGCGACCATCTGGGCGCGCATGAGAGGGCGCCTGGGGACCGTCGACGCCGCGCACGTGCTCGCCGCCGGCCGCGACGGGCTGCAGTCCGCGGGCATCTCGTATCGCAAGGCTGACTACCTGATCGATTTCGCCGAGCGCGTCGAGGGCGGCGCGTTCGACCTCGAGGCGGTCGCGACGCTGCCCGACGAGCAGGCGATCTCGGCCCTCGCGTCGCTTCGGGGGGTCGGTCGCTGGACCGCGGAGATGATCTTGCTGTTCTGCCTCGAGCGCCCCGACGTGCTCTCCTATGACGATCTGGCCATCCAGCGCGGCATGCGCATGCTCTACCACCACCGGCGCATCACCCCGCAGCTGTTCGCGAGGTACCGGCGGCGCTACAGCCCGTATGGCAGCGTGGCGAGCCTGTATCTGTGGGAGATCGCCGGCGGGGCGATTCCCGGTATGAGGGATTGGGCGCCCAGGTCCAAGCCCAAGTCCAAGCCGATCGAATCGAAAAGGGGGCGGTGAGGACCATGCTCGCGCGAACCTATGATTCCCCACTGGGGTCGCTCGTCCTCGCGGCGGATGGGACGGGGCTTGCCGGGGTGTGGTTCGAAGGCCAGCGGCATTTCGGTGAGTTCGGGTCGCCCCGTCGCCGGCTGGACGATCGCGCGCCCGGGCCGCTGGATGCTGAAGATGCCGCCCGCACGCTCGACGAAGCGGGAGCGTGGCTCGACCGCTACTTCACCGGGGCGACCCCGCTCGAGGCGCCGCGGCTCCACCTGATCGGATCTGGGTTCCAACTGCACGTCTGGGACCTGCTCTTGAAGATCCCCTTCGGCCGGACGACGACATACGGCGAGCTCGCGCGGGAACTCGAGCGGCGATACGGCGGGCGCGCGTCGGCGCGCGCCGTCGGGGGCGCGGTCGGGCGCAACCCGGTGTCGATCATCGTGCCCTGCCACCGCGTGGTGGGTTCAGACGGGTTGATCACGGGGTATGCGGGCGGCGTCGAGCGCAAGCGGGCGCTGCTCGCGCTCGAGGGGGTCCGCCTGGATGCCGTGTGAGACGGTGACGGGCGTTTGCCGCCGGCACACCGCTCAGGCGAGCGAGCGCTTTGGGAACGCATGCGCGGTGCGCCGCGTTCCCATTCCGCACGTTCGGGGCGCCTCGGACGCATCACGCGTGCGGACGGCTGTTCTTTCCGGCAGCCTCCCTTTCGCCCGCCCGGCAGCAGGCGCTTCGGCCCCAACGCCGTCATCCCGCGTCCGGTCCGTCCGCCTCGATGAGGATGAACGTCGCCGCACCGGCTTCCGCGTCGTAGCGGTACAGCGCTGTGAAGCCGTTGTCGGACTGTGCGTACCAGGCGCCGCTGCCGTCTTGGAAGAAACGGTCGGGCAGGTTGTAGCCCCCGAGGCTCGCATCGACGATCAGCGCGAGCGTCGTCATGAACGGATCGTCCGGCGAGGTGGCCGGCGGGTACGATGAATCCTTTGCGAACATGAGGTAGGAGCCGTCCATCCCGAGCGCATAGGTGAGTCCCGAGATGGGCGCCTGCGGCATGCAGGCGGTCCAGACCTGCTTGATGGGCGTGTCGGGAATGCTCTCGTAGGTGCCCGTCGAGCCGTCGCTGTACGGCCCGAGCGCATCGGCGAACGCCGCGATCTCATCGCTCGTCGAGGCGGGGGTGGGCCTCGAGGAGCCGGTTCCATGCGCTGCCTGCCCACCTGGACCCTGCGCCTGAGGGTCGGTATCGAGAATGGTGAGCGAGGGGTCGCTGCCTCCGCGCCAGATTGCGCGGAACCGGTCCCAAGTCGTTTCATGCCATGTGCCCTCGCCGTCGGTGCGGGCGCTCCCGATCGCGTCCGCCGCATCGCCGAGGTGCGTGGCTATCTCCGATATCGTCTGGTCGTACCAGGCGGCATCGCGCTCGTCGCGGACGTTTCCGATCGAGATCCAGCTGCCGTCCGCCGCGAGGCGGTACGTCATGTTCGGTGCGAGCCCATCTTTGGGGCATGTGTCGACATAGACCTCCTTGAGGAAGGTGTCTGGAACCCCGGCGATATCCGCGCCGCCCGCCTCCGGGCTGCCCGCGACGACGGCGTCGCGCCTGCCTTCGGCGTCCGCGTCGGCGAGGGTCTCGTCGTTTACGCCCTCGGGCGTGGTCGCGGCGCCGTCCGTCACCGTTGCGGGTTCGTTTTCGCCGGAGCCCTCGGATGCCGTGACGGGGCTATCTTGGGTGCTTTCACCGGTGCGCGCGAGACGGGTGAGGGCGATGCCGCCGCACGCCGCGAGCACGATGACGGCGACGATACCGGCGGCGATGGCGACGGTGCGCGACCGGAGCCGCCTGCGGGGCGCGGTGACTGCGGGCGTGTGTGCCCTTACCGAGCCGGACGCCGCCGCATCCGGATGCATCCGGTCGTTCGCGGCGGCGGGCGAGGTGGGTGACGCGGCATGCTGCGGTGCGGTTGCGGGCGGGACGGGCGCATGCGCCTGCGGTTGGGCATCGAGCGGGGAGGCGGTGCGCCGCGCGCCCCGCTCGAGCGACGTGCCGCAGCGGCGGCAGAACCTCGCCGCGGCGGGAAGCTCGGCGCCGCACTGCGGGCAGAAGACGGCGTCCCGGGGCGCATCTGCGGGGACGGCTGCCGTATCTCGCGACGCGGCCGCATCCGGCAGCGTCGAGGCGGTCTCGTTCGGCGCGTGGTCCTGTATCGCCTCGGTGTCCGGATGGGGCATCTCATCCGGGTGCGTGGGCGTCTTTGCGCGCGCCCGCGCGGTGAGGGGGATGATGTGGCCGTTCCAATCGAGCTTCATGCCGAGTGCGCGCAGATAAGCCTTGCCCCAGATATCGTCCAGATCGCCGCGGATGTCGGCGACCATCTCGGATTCGACCGGCGTGCCCGAGATGCCTCCGTCCGCCCAGGGCTGCCCCGCGAGCAGGACCGTGTACTCGCCGAGCTCGAGCGGCGGCCCGCCTGCGCAGTCGTCGCGGTAGCTATAGGCGGGGCGATCCCTCTTGCAGGAGGCGACGAGGTAGTCGAGCAGCTCGCCATCCATCAGCTGCACCGCTCGGGCGACCACGCCCGCTGTTCTCGCCATGCCCGCGCCGACCGCATAGGCGGCTGCCGCGCAGGCGACAGCGATGGCGCCGCCCGCGACGGCCCCCGGCAGGTTCGCGGCACGCATCGACGCGACCTGGGCGTTCAGGTCGTCGGCCTTAAGGCCGTAGCGGTCTCCGAACAGGGCGGTCCACTCGGTGTCTTCATAGCGCTCGGGTCTGAGGAGCGACCCCGCCTCGTAGCCCTGATACGTCCCGGCGTCCTTGAAACCGAAGAACAGCAGGCAGCCGATGCCGACTGCGAGCACTGCCCAGAAGACGGCGCGGCAGGGGCCGAGCAGCATGCCCGTCTGGATACCGGTCTTGATGTCGGGAAGATCGAGATGACGTGCGGCCATGGTGCCCCCTGTCCCTGTACGACGGTATGCCGAGGTGAGCCCGTACCGCCTGCGGGCATCGCCCGCAGGCCTGAGCGGACCGGCCGAGTCGCGACGCCGGGTCCCGAGATGATCGGGACGCAGGATCTCGCGCACGCGCCCTTGCTTCAGGTGTAGCACCTGCGCGCGTTTCCCGCAAGGTCGAGGGGTGCGGGCGCCGCGGACGCCCCGTGTGCCTCGCGGTACAATACGTAGGCTCGATACCGTACGGAAAGGGTTTCGCATGCTCACGATCGGCTGCCATCTGTCCTGCTCGAAGGGTTTCGCCGCCATGGGCGAGACGGCGCTGTCCATCGGCGCGAACACGTTCGCCTTCTTCACGCGCAACCCGCGCGGCGGCAGCGTGCGGAAGCTCGATGCCGATGATGTCGCGGCGCTTCGGCGCATCCTGGACGAGCATGCGTTCGGGCCGCTCGTGGCGCATGCGCCCTACACGTACAACCCCTGCTCGGCCAAGGAGCGCGCCCGTGAGTTCGCGCTCGAGGCCATGGCCGACGACCTGCGGCGCATGGAGGCGCTGCCGGGCAACTGCTACAACTTCCACCCGGGCGCGCATGTGGGGCAGGGGGCGCAGGCGGGCATCGCCCTCATCGTCGACGCGCTTTGCCAGGTGATGTTTCCGGATATGAGCACGACGGTGCTGCTCGAGACCATGGCGGGCAAGGGGACCGAGGTGGGACGCAGCTTCGAGGAGCTCGCGGCGATCATCGACGGCGTCTCCGCCCGCGCGCCGCATCTCGCGGAGCACCTGGGCGTGTGCCTGGACACCTGCCACGTGAACGACGGCGGCTACGATATCGTCGGCGACCTCGACGGCGTGCTCGCGCATTTCGACCGGGTGGTGGGGCTCGACCGCCTGCGTGCGGTGCACATCAACGACTCGAAGAACCCGTGCGGCGCGCACAAGGACCGTCACGAGGTGATCGGGGCGGGGTACCTGGGTTCGCCCGAGCTCGGCGGCGGGAGCGAGGTCTTCTCCCGCATCGTGTCGCACCCCGCCCTGCGCGACCTGCCCTTCATCTTGGAGACACCCAACGAGCTCGACGGGTATGCGCGGGAGATCGAGCTGCTGCGCGGGCTGCAGACCGCCTGAGGGCGGGGCGCAGCATGCCAACAAGCTCGCTCATCTCAACTTTGCGCTATCATACCGTAGCGATCTGAAGGCGAAACCCGGGAGGTGCATGGTGGGACGAATGCGCATCGGGGTGGTGCTCGCGAACACCGGCTCGCCTGCCGCGCCGACACCCGATGAGGTGGGGCGCTATCTCGCGGAGTTTCTGATGGACCCCTGCATCCGGCCCATGCCGGCGCTGCCCTGGTGGGTCATCCTGCATGCGTTCATCCTGCCGCGGCGCGCGGTCGCCTCGGCGGGGAAGTACCGGGCCATCTGGCGTCCGGACGGCTCGCCGCTCGTCGCGGTCTCGCACGAGCTGGCGCGCGCGGTGGAGCGGCGCTTGCGGGGGAGGGGCGGCCATCTCGCCGACTGCACGGTGCGCGCCGCCATGGCCTACGGGGAGCCGAGCGTGCCCTGCGTGCTCGCCGAGCTGCGCGAGGCGGGATGCGAGCGCCTTGTCGTGCTGCCGATGTACCCTCAGAGCGCCCATTCCACGACCGGCGCGGTGCGAGCGCGCACGGACGCGGCGCTCGCGAACATGGGGTGGCGCCCGCAGCTGGATTTCATCGAGCGCTACGGCGGCGAGCGGCGCTACCTTGACGCCGTGGCCGCGTCGGTGCGCTCCGCCGGGTTCGATGCGGGGCGCGACCGGCTCGTGCTCTCGTTCCATTCCGTCCCGCAGCCCGATATCGAGGCGGGGGACACCTACACCCAGCAGGTTGCGGAGACGTGCGCCGCCGTGGCGTCGCGGCTCGGTATCGAGGAGGGTGGCATGACCTGTGCGTTCCAGTCTCCCTTCGAGGACGCGCGGACCTGGTGCGGGCCGTTTACGGTCGAGGCGCTCCAAGGCGCCGCGCGCGGATGCGCGGGGCGGCTGTTCCTCGCGTGCCCGGGGTTCGCCGTCGATTGCCTGGAGACGCTTTACGACGTCGAGGCGGAGCTCCGTCCGCGCGCCGAGGCGGCGCTGCCCGCCGGCTCGAGCATGGTCTACGTGCCCTGCCTGAACGCCTCTTCGGCCCAGGTCGACCTCGTCTCCCACCTGGTCGAGCGCATCGTGCGCCCGGGTGCGCGCGGCCGGGCGCTAGGCGATGAGCCCTAGGCGCTCCTTCACGGCGAGCACGCGGCGGGCGCTCCCGTCGATGCGGTCCTCGGTGAGGACGCCGGTCGCCACGGCCTCCAGCACGCCCCGGTAGGCGAGCTCGAGGTCCGAAGGCATGAGCACGATGTCGCCGCCCGCGACGAGGAACTGAACCGCGGCGTCGTCTGCGGCGAAGCGCTGCGTGATCGCGCCCATGGAGAACGAGTCCGACACGATGGCGCCGGTAAATCCGAGCTCCCCGCGCAGGACGTCCGTCAGCATGTAGGGGGAAAGCGTCGCCGGCAGGCCGTCGGCGGCGAAATTCGGCGTCTCGATGTGCCCCGCCATGATGAAGGGGATGTCCGCGGCGATGGCCGCCCGGAAGGGCTCGAGCTCGCAGGCGCGGATCTCGTCGGCGCCCCGCTCGGTGAGGACGCCCCCGGTGTGCGAGTCGCCGGCGGTGTCGCCATGGCCGGGGAAGTGCTTGGCGCAGGGCGCCACGCCGGCGTCCATGAGGGCCGCGGCCTCGGCTGCGACCATGCGGGCCACGACCTGTGCGTCCGAGCCGAACGAGCGCGGGCCGATGACGGGGTTCGCGGGGTTCGTGAGCACGTCGGCATCGGGTGCGAAGTCGAGGTTGAACCCGATATCGCGCAGGTAGCCTCCGATGGTGCGACCGACCTCGGCGGCGCGCCCCTCGTCGCCCGTGGCGCCGATCTCGATCATGTTGGGGAAGCGCGGGACGTCGAAGTAGCCGGAGTTCGCCACCCGTGCGACGAGCGGGCCGCCCTCCTCGTCGACCGACAGGAAGGCGCCGATGCCCGCCCCGACGCCGCGCGCGAGCTCCTGCGTGCCCGCGAGGAGGTCGCGCAGCTGCTGGGTGCCCGCGATGTTCCTCCCGAAGTAGCACAGGCCGCCCACGGGGATGCGCGCCAGGGCCTCGGCCGTCATGGGGCCGGCGACGGTGGCGACGTCGGCGCCCGTGAGCTGCTCGGGGGTGACGATGAAGAGCTGCGCGACCTTCTGCTCGAGCGTCATGGTCGACAGCAGCCGGCTTACGGCGTCAGCCGGCTGCGCGGGAGCGGAGATGGGGGCGGAGCCCGTCTGTGCGCCCTCGACGGCGGAGCCCGTCGTCCCGTTCGCCTTTGAGCCTGCCCCGGTCACGGGCGCGTCCGCGTCGCCGCCCGTGCATGCGCTCGTGCACAGGCCGAGCGCGCCGAGGGCTCCCGCTGCGAGGAGCTGTCTGCGCGAGATGGGGGGTTGCGGCATGGTGGGCCTTTCTTCATGCGGGGTGCGCCGCATGCGCGGTGCGTGATGTACGGGCCAGCATAATCTCACGTCCGCGCGGGGAGCGCCACCCTTCACGCAACGGTTGATGCAGCGGGCGCGGCGGGCCGGCGGGCTCGGGTGCGGCGGCGCGTGCCCCAAAAGCGCAGGTGGCTGGGAAAAAAGGCCGCCCGCCGGGCTCGTTTCGCCTGGCGGGCGGCCAAAGGGAGGCTTGGTGCGGGTTTCGGCGCCTACAGGGCGCTCTCGTAGATGGCGCGGGCGTCGTCGAGCGTGAGCGTGCGGAACGTGCCGAAGCGCTCGCCCTTGTTGATCTTCAGGCCCGCAAGCAGCGTATCGATGTCGTCGGCCGTGATGCCGAGCTCGCCGAGCGTGCGCGGCATGCCGAGCGAGACGAAGAAGTCCTGGAGCTCGTCGATGGTGGCCTCGACAGCGTCCTCGATGGCGCGCTCGGGTGTGATCTCCTCGTCGATCTCGGACAGGTCGTCGATGGCGGGGTCGATCGGCTCGATGCCGAAGACCTGGCCGCCGAACTCGAGGAAGCGCTCGGGGTGCTCGCGCCACACGTAGCGCATCCATGCGGGGAAGATGACCGCCAGGCCCGCACCGTGCGTGATCGAGGTGTCGAAGGCGGAGAGCTCGTGCTCAAGGCCGTGGCAAGACCAGTCGCCGTCGCGGCCGGCGCCCGGGGTCTTGAGGCCGATGCCCGCGAGGCCGTTGTGCGCAAGGGTGCCGACCCACATGATGTTCGCGCGCGCGTCGTAGTCGTTCGGGTCCTCCATCACGCGGCCGGCGGCGTCCATGACGGCGCGGATCATGCCGCAGGCGATGTTGTCCGTCACGGGGACGGCGGGCGCGCCGGAGAAGAAGCGCTCCATGATGTGGGAGATCATGTCGGTGATGCCGGCGGCCGTCTGGTAGGGCGGCAGCGTGAAGGTGAGCTCGGGGTCCATGAAGGCGGCGACCGGGCGGTTGAGGTCGGTGTTGCAGCCGCTCTTCAGGTGCAGCTCGTCGTTGCTGATGACGGCGGAGTCGGAGGCCTCCGATCCGGAGGCGGGGATCGTCACGACGCAGGCGACCGGGATGCGGTCTTGCGGTACGGCGCGCTTGGCGTAGAAGTCCCACACGTCGCCGTCGTAGCGGGTGCCGAGCGCGATGGCCTTGGCGGCATCCATCGTGGAGCCGCCGCCCACGGGCAGGATGAGGTCGACGTCGTGCTCGCGCGCGAGCTCGATGCCGGCGCGCACCGAGGAGACCTCGGGGTTCGGGCGCACGCCGCCGAGCTCCACATGGGAGATGCCCGCGGCGTCGAGCGACGCCTTCACGCGGTCGAGCGTGCCGCAGCGCACGACGGAGCCTCCGCCGTAGACGATCAGGACGTTTTTGTAACCGAGCTTCGCAAGCTCTTCGCCCACGCGGTCGGTGACACCGCGGCCGAAGACGAAGCGGGTGGGGGACCAGAAGGTGAAATCGTTCATGAGCATCCTTTCTGAGGGCGTGATGCCAAGGTGTGCGGCGGGTGCGGCCTTGCCGCCTCGCGTGTGCGCGTCTTGCGCGGACATCCGCCGCCTGTTCGTATCTTAATACCCGAGGTCCTCGCCGATGAGGACGACCTTGATGCGGCCGGGGTGGCGCGAGTGGCGCGTGACGACCATCTGGCAGCACATGGAGTGCTCGCCGTGGCACTCGGAGCAGACGCCCGTAAGCTCGCAGGGCGTGTTCGGGTGGAGGCGCGCCGCATTGAGCGGGCAGGCGTGCGTGCGGATGCGCTTGAAGCCGGCGTCGACGTCTGCCACGAGCTTGTTCATGCCGGCGAGCACGACGACGTGCTCGGGGCCGTGGAGCAGAAGCGCCAGGCGGTCGGAGTTTCCGTCGATGTTCACGAGTTCGCCTGCGACGGTGAGCGCGTTCGTGCTCATGAAGAACCAGTCGGCCGAGGCGCGGTCGCGCCACATCGCGCGACGCTCTTCGGGCGTGGTCGCGCACGAGCGGTCCAGCAGGCGCCAGGTACCCGCCTCGAGCGCGGCCTTCATGCCGGACTCGGTGAAGGTGACGCTGCCGCCCCAGGTGATGGAGTCTCCGGCGGGGATCATGCCGCACACGAGCTGCACGGCCTTGTCGGCGGTTTCGCAATAGTAGCCCTCGATGTTGCGGCGCTTCAGGTTCTTGATGACGGTTTCGGCGGTGGTGCGCCGGGCGGCGCGACGGGTCTCGTCCATGGGTTCCTCCTCTGTGTTGGCAGGCACCACCATTATGGCCGATGCGGGGCACGTCGTTTGCGTACATGGCGAAGCCCCCCGCGGGCCGGGCGGCTCACAGGGGGCGAGAGGGAGGGCTGTGTCGTGCTGGGT
>NZ_JACJMB010000018.1 GCF_016902615.1 Collinsella tanakaei | reverse complement strand
GTGCCACTCTGCGCCCGGCCGGGCGCAGAGTGGCACCAAACTACCCCGTCCCCCCAGAGGACACCTTTCTATTCATCCGCCAGACCCAGGCGCTCGGACAGCTCGTCGTCGGGAATGTACTCGAGCAGATCCCCGGGTTGGCAGTCGAGCGCACGGCAGATGGCCTCGAGCGTGGAGAAGCGCACGGCGTTGATCTTGCCGGTCTTCAGGCGCGAGAGGTTCACTTGGGAGATGCCGATACGCTCGGACAGCTCCTTGGCGGTCACTTTTCGATCCGCGAGCACGCGGTCCAATCTCGTTACGATCATGACGCCATCCTACAGCAGCCGGTCATCCTGCTCCTGCAGGATGCAGCCGTAGTCGACGATGCGCCCGAACACGATCACCACCAGACCCGCGAGCAGCGACGCGGCCTCGAACGCCATCGAGAGGCTCAAGCTGTCCCTAAACCCCGAGACCACCAGGCCGAGTACCGCGAGCAGGGTGCCCGCAAGCGGAGCGACCAGCCCGGCGCATACGAGCAGCAGGCCCACGATCTTCATCTCGCGCGAGCGCGCGTAGCTGAAGGGCGACCGAGTCGATGCGATTATCGCGAGCGCCCGCGAGGCAACGATCAGCGCGGCGAGCACGCAGAGATACCCGAGCCACTTTCCAATCGTTGTCGTTCCATCCTCAGAGACGAGCGTAAAGGTCGCCGTGCGTTCCGGCGTGGTGAGCTCGATACCGGTAAAGCCTGTGCCCGCGCTGGCAATTGACTTGAGCGAAGCTCCCTCGGCGATGAACTTCGGTGCGATGAGTCCCACGAAAAACAAAACGATGACGACGATGCCGAGCACCATCAAGACCGCCACGAACCGGCATGCCCGACTGGCCCATTTCGCCTCCCCGGCGAGCTCACTCAACGCGCGTGCCCGGTCTCCCGCCTCCGGTGCGTTCATGAGCCGATGCCACAATCCGCCCATCGTCAGCCCCTTTCGAATCGGGTCCTACTTACAGCAACCGGTCGTCCTGCTCCTGCAGGATGCAACCGTAGTCGAGCACGCGCGCCATCATGACGATGAAGGCGCCGAGTACCACGAGCCAACCGTTGACGACACCCGGCTCCCACGCGCCCCACACGAATTGCGGCCACATGAGGTACGCGTTGGTCGCCCACGTCGAGACGGCAAGCCCCACGACGTTGGGCACCACAGCCGCCGCGATGGCGAGCAGGCCGATAGCGGAAAGCTCGCGCGCACGCGGGCGCTCGAACGGACGACCGCTTGATCCGACCCGACGGAAGAAGCGGGCACCCACCGCCAGCACCGCGGCGCCGAACGCCAGCGACGTCGCGCGCGCCAAATCGCTTGCCAACGGCATGCTGCCATCGGCTTCAAACAGCAGATACGAGGCGTCGGGCACGAAGCCGGCCCGTTTGTCTTTTACGAGGTACACCTCGATTCGGCTTATACCGGCCGCATCGTTGTAGCCGTATCCAACCGACTCCCACGAGAACACATCGCCGATACTGGCGGGAAAGCTCGCCGCAATCGTCCCGATCTGCAGCGCGATGCCGATCGCACAGAGCGCGCACCCGACCCGGCACAGCCACATGCCCGCCCATGCCGCATCGACAAGGAGGCTGATCGCGCCGTGCCGCCCCTGGTCCGTGTGGTCGGTCCACAGCGCACGCAGCGCATCGATCACCTTCATGGGGCCACCTCCTGTCGAGAGGATTCGGTCACCCTTCTTCTACCCTTATTTAACGATAGTCGTTAAATAGTTTCAAAAGAATTCCCGTACACGCGCCATAGCACCGCCTCAGTGGCAGCCAGCAGCACTGTCTCTCTACACCTGCCGAAGAAAACCTGCCACTTGGGAAAAACCCATTGACATATGAACATGCGCTCATATAATCAGAGACGATAGAAATATGAATGATTGTTCATATGTTGAAAGGAGGCAGGAATGGCAGCCAACCAGCCGCAGACCGAGGCACCCGAGCAGCTGGCGACAACCTGCTCGCCCGAGGACCTTCCCGACGAGGAGCTCCTCTACGACCTCGCGGACCTGTTCAAGGTGTTCTC
The DNA here is from genome assembly GCF_016902615.1 of Collinsella tanakaei. Classification (GTDB taxonomy): domain Bacteria; phylum Actinomycetota; class Coriobacteriia; order Coriobacteriales; family Coriobacteriaceae; genus Collinsella; species Collinsella tanakaei_A. Next base: position 44,787 of record NZ_JACJMB010000018.1, on the reverse strand, counting down.
CGACACCACGCGCATCAAGATCCTCTACGCCCTCATGGGCCGCGAGCTGTGCGTGGCCGACATCGCCGAGGCGACCTCGACCTCGCAATCCGCCGTGTCCCACCAGCTGCGCATCTTAAAGCAGTCGCACCTGGTCAAGTTCAGGCGCGACGGGCGCAATATCAACTACTCGCTCGCCGACGACCACGTCTACACCATGCTCAACCAGGGCATGAGCCACATCTGCGAGTGAAGGCCGACTTCATTAGTACGTTACTAACCGCGCGCGTAAGCGCCGAAAGAAAGGATCCCATCATGCGTAAGTCTTTCAAGCTCGACGAGATCGATTGCGCGAACTGCGCGCAGAAGCTCGAGGATGCCATCGCCAACGTCGACGGCGTCGAGAAGGTGAGCGTCAACTTCATGACGCAGAAGCTCACCCTGACCGCCGCCGACGACGCGTTCGACGACGTACTCGAGCGCGTGGTTAAGCTCACCGCCGATCTCGAGCCGGACTGCGAGATCCTGCGCTAGGCGCGACCAGCCCCGCCTGCGCGGTAACCCTTGCCCATGGGTTCCCGCGCAGGCGGGGCCGCATCCTGCCGGCCGCATGCAAAAAAAGCCGCCTGGCGCGGGCTGGGCGCAAGGCGGCTCGATTCAACCGGCACATCTCATACCGTTGACACATCGAGTATAGAACAACCAGGTGATCGATTCATGAACAAGAAACAGAAGCGCTGGAGGAACCGCATCATCCTCGCGCTCATCATCTTCGCCGTCGTGTACGCCATAGACGAGCTCGGCCTGCTCGAGCGCCTCTTCGGCACGCCCGGCGACGTGTACGCGAGCTTCGTGCTCTTCCTCATCCCCTACCTCATCGCGGGCTACGACGTCTTGCGCAAGGCCTGGCGCAACATCCGCCACGGCCAGGCGTTCGACGAGAGCTTCCTCATGGCGGTGGCGACCATCGGCGCCTTCGCGATGGTGTTTTTCCCCGAGACCGAGCCGCATATGGCAGAAGGCGCCGCGGTCATGCTCTTCTACCAGGTCGGCGAGCTCTTCCAGAGCTATGCCGTCGGCCAGAGCCGCAAATCCATCAGCGCCCTGATGGACATCGCGCCCGACTACGCGAACATCGAGCGGGACGGACAGCTCGTGGAGGTCGATCCCGACGAGGTCCAGGTGGGCGACACCATCGTCATCAAGCCCGGCGAGCGCGTGCCCATCGACGGTGTCGTCACGAGCGGTGCGAGCCAGCTCGACACCGCCGCCCTCACCGGCGAGTCCATCCCGCGCCACGTCGAGCCCGGCGCGGAGATCATCTCCGGCTGCATCAACATGACCGGCATGTTGCACGTCCGCACCACGAAGCCCTTCGGCGAGTCCACGGTCTCGCGCATCCTCGAGCTCGTGGAGAACGCAAGCGAGAAGAAGGCGCGCACCGAGAACTTCATCACGCGCTTCGCCCGCTGGTACACCCCGATCGTCACCGGCGCCGCCGTGCTGCTCGCGGTGATTCCGCCGCTGCTCGGTATGGGCAGCTGGTCCGACTGGATCCTGCGCGGCCTCACGTTCCTCGTCGTGTCGTGCCCCTGCGCCCTCGTCATCAGCGTCCCGCTGTCGTTTTTCGGCGGCATCGGCGGCGCGTCGAAGCTGGGCATCCTCGTCAAAGGCTCGAACTACCTCGAGCTGCTCTCGAAGGTCGACACCGTGGTGTTCGACAAGACGGGCACCCTCACGAACGGCACGTTCAACGTCGTGGCCATCCATCCCGAGACGGGCGTGGACCCCGACTACGTGCTCTCGAACGCCGCCTACGCCGAGGCGTTCTCCGACCACCCCATCGCGGTGTCCGTGCGCCAGGCCTACTCCGGCGAGATCGACCAGGCGCGCATCCGCGACGCGCATGAGGAATCGGGCCACGGCGTGTCGGCGAACGTGGATGAGCACGTGGTCCTCGTCGGCAACGACAAGCTCATGCGCGAGCACGGCGCCCGCTGGCACGAGTGCGACCTCACCGGCACCATCCTGCACGTCACGGTCGACGGCGAGTACGTGGGCCATATCGTGATCGCCGACGTGGTGAAAGACGATGCGGCCGAGACCATCCGCGACCTGCACGCCGCCGGCGTGAAAAAGTGCGTCATGCTCACCGGCGATAGGCGCGACGTCGCCGAGGCCGTGGGCACAAAGCTCGGGCTCGACGAGGTGCATGCGCAGCTGCTGCCCGCAGACAAGGTGAACGCCGTCGAGCGCCTGCTGTCGCTCGAGCAGGGCGACGCCAAGCTCGCGTTCGTGGGCGACGGCATCAACGACGCGCCCGTGCTCACCCGCGCTGACGTGGGCATCGCCATGGGCGCCATGGGGTCTGACGCCGCCATCGAGGCCGCGGACGTGGTGCTGATGGACGACAAGCCGTCCAAGATCTCCCATGCCATCCGTATCTCCCGCAAGACCATGCGCATCGTGTGGCAGAACATCGTGTTCGCCCTCGCGGTGAAGATCGCCATCCTCGTACTGGCGGCCCTCGGCATAGCCAATATGTGGCTCGCGGTGTTCGGCGACGTGGGCGTGGCCATCATCGCCATCCTGAACGCCATGCGCGCCATGCAGGTGAAGAACCTGTAGCATGTCAACCTGACGGAAAACCACTCAACCGACGGCAGCGAGGGCGGGATATGCCACAACAGAACCCGCCCTCGCCCTCTAATCCTTCGCCCATATCAGCTGACCTGCATGTCACCCATGGTCTCAATAGCTACCGAATCGAGCCCGCTCGCGCAGGATGGCCGATAGGGAATCAACATCGCCATCTCCTGCAACAATACTCTGTATCCACTTGTACAGCTCGTTCTCACTCGGATCCGATGAGTCGGAGACGGAAACCATGATGCCCTTGATTCGCTGGAGAATGGCTAGGGAGATGATGAGCGCCGTCCGCTTGTTCCCATCAAGAAACACATGGTCTTTCGCCAGCATGAAGCAGAATTTCGACACCTGCAAGAACACATCTCCGTCATACCGCTCATCCGGGCGGGACTCGAATACAACACCGAAACAAGTGTTGACCGTGCTCGCAAGCCTTCCGATGACACTCAGTTTTGCTTCTTCTGAAGCACCTGATAACGGGTCGAAACATGCCCCAGCCTTCGATATGCTCGAGTGGAGATCGTAAATCGTTTCGGCAATAGCCCAAACCAACTCCTCGTCGAAGACTATGCATCCGACGCTTTTCGCCTCGTCTTCGGTCACGAGTTTTCCAGCATCTTCAGAACATTGGGAATCGAATTGATTACCCCACGAATTCCGGCATCAAGCGTTCCTCCAATTCCGGATACTCCAAGATAATCAATCGACTCGACGATGTCCCTATCGGTTATCACCCTGTCCTCGTGCTCGCTATACACGTTTCGCCACGCACCTCCATCTCGATGCGACACCGAGACGAGATCAAAAGCGGTTAACTTACCGTACGTATTCGCGACGTACTCGATAACGCACCCATCCGATTCGGTAACGTCTTGGGCTTGAGGAGCTGAGGTTATAACGCCCCTGCCGAAAGCCTTGAAAGCATGATAGATGGAGGGAACGACCGGACCGTACTTCCAAGCTTCAATCTCATCGTCGAACAATACGCAACCGCGCATTCTCAGCGACTCGACTTGAGCATAGTAAGCGAGTTTGTTCACCTTCAAATTAGTTGGTTTGATGGCATTTCCGTAGCAATTGACGAAAACACTCGCGACGTCCAGCGCCTTCATTTCCCCTCCTCAACTCCAATCGCCTATGTTACCTGAGTATACCCGTTGCTCTCCTCAGGCTGTGTTGGCTCGCGGTAGAAGCTATGCTCTCTCTACCCGATGGCATTTGGGCCGATGGTGTCTGGCACTCCTCGCACAAGACTCACGCCTCATTCGCGTACCGTGCTCAGCAGGCTACAGAGAGGACATCAAGAAGCAACTCCATCGCTTTGATGTCGCGATTCCTGCAAGAGTCGCCCTTCCCTCATGGAGGTCCGTCCTACTTCCCCACGAGTCCTTGAGTTTCTGGAAGCTGTCCGCAGACAGGCAATGCTCCATGTGGCACGCCTCCTCGGCGGCCACCTCCGGGGCCACGCCCGCGGAGATGAGCAGGTCGCGGAAGAACACATGGCGCTCCAGAATCTCGTGCGCCACGCGCGCACCCTCCTGCGTCAGGCGCACGTCGCGCTTGACCACCTCGATGAACCCCTTGTCCTCGAGCGCGGCCATGGCCTTCGAGACGCTCGCCTTCGTGACGCCCAGGTGCGCGGCGATGTCGATGGCGCGGACCGCGCCGTGCTGCCGCTTCAGCACGAGGATCGCCTCCAGATAGTCCTCACCCGATTCGCGCAGACGCATGGCATGTCCTTTCGGCTCATTAGTTATCTGTAGCGAACTATAATACCGCAAGGAGTTTCCCTAATAAAACAAAAAGGCGCGACCGGGGTGTCGGTCGCGCCTCTCCACATGGCAGCGGATGCGTGTCGCGGGCTAGTCGAGCACCTCGACGAGCTCGATATCGAAGTTGAGGTCCTTGCCGGCCATCTCGTGGTTGGCATCCAAGTCGACGCCCTCGGCATCGACGGAGACGACGGTCACCGGGATGGGCTGGCCTGCGGGGCCGGAGAGGAACAGGCGGTCGCCGACCTTGATCTCCTCGATATTCGGCACCTGGGCCGCCGGGAAGTGCAGCACGAGGTCCTCGTTGCGCTCGCCGTAAGCCTCGGCGCACGGGATGTGGACGGTCTTCTTCTCGCCCACCTCCATGTCCATGACGGCGGCATCGAAGCCGGGGATCATCTGATGGGCGCCGCAGGTGAACTCGATGGGCTCGCCGCGATCGTAGCTGGAATCGAACTGGGTGCCGTCATCGAGCGTGCCGCGATAGTGCGCGCGGACCTTCTTACCCTGGTTGGACATGTGAATCCTCGTTTCATGGTCATCGCCGCGCCCCTCGTGGGCTGCGGCGTGTGCTGGTCACTATACCCGAAAAGCGCGCAGGCTACCCTCGGTCACAGGTCCCACACGCTATTTCGCGAGCTCCGCGTCGATGAGCTGGCCGAGCACCTCGCCCAGCTCGTGGCCCGCCACGCGCATCATCTGCGGGAAGCGCGAGTAGTACGTAAGGCCAGGCGTCGAGTTGACCTCATTGAACACGACCTCGCCCTCGGGCGTGACGAACAGGTCCACGCGGGCGAAGCCCGAGCAGCCGAGCGCCTCGTAGACGGTCGTGCCCGCCGCGCGCACGCGCTCCATGACATCAGCGGGAAGGTCCGCCGGGCAGCGCAGCTCCGTGTTCGCGCCGGGGTCCTTCTCCAGATGGATACGGAAGAAGCCGTCGCCGGAGATGACGATCTCGTCGACCGCCCCCATCGTGGTGCCGGAGACCGCGTCGCCCATGACGGCGCAGCCGACCTCCACGCCGCAGATGGCTTCCTCGACGGCGACCTTCTCGTCGAGCGCGAACGCCGCCTCGAGCGCCTCGCGGTAGGCGGCCTCGTCGACCGCCTTGGACACGCCGATCGACGAGCCGCCGCGCGCGGGCTTCACGAACACGGGGTAGCCGCCGAGGCGCTCCACCACCGCCAGGCAGTCCTCGTCGGCAGCACCGCGCCAGAGCACCTCGCACTTCGGGGAGCGCACGCCGGCGGCGGCCGCGAGACGGTGCGAGGCGTCCTTGTCCATACACACCGCGGACGCCATCACGCCGCAGCCGACATACGGGATGCCGCAGCTCTCGAGCATGCCCTGGACGGTGCCGTCCTCGCCGCCCTGACCGTGGAGCACCGGCAGCGCCACGTCGACATCGAGCTCGACGAACTCGTTGTCGACCAGCTCGAGCATGCCGCCGCGCGCATCGCCCTCGCCGCGCCCGGGAATGAGGACGACGGGGTTCACGTCATGCTCCTCCCAGGCGCCCGTGACGACATCCGCCGCATCGCCGGTGTAGTGGAACCACGCGCCGTCGCGATCGATGCCGATCAGCACCGGGGCAAAGCGGTCGCGGGGCAGCTGGTTGATGACGTTGTCGGCGGACTTGAGCGAGATATCGTGCTCGGTGGAGATGCCGCCGAAAAGAATGGCCACGTTGATCATGAGGTATGTCCTTTCCCGGTTGCGGCGATACGAGCCCCTGCGGGCGGCCGCAGCCTGTACGCGTGACCCCACATTATAGCGACGCGGGCGGCTCCGCTCCGACACCCTCCGCGCACGGCAGCAATACGACCATGGCGAACACCGAGGGCGCCACGGAGAATCCACGTCGCGTCCCCGAAGGCCCTGCCCTACGCAGTCGCCCTACACGCATATACGCTTCATACACCCTCTGCCGACAGAACCGAAAGGCTGCATCGCCTACGATTACTCGCGAACGGATAACGTAGCATCAACAGGACGAAGGCAGGTTGATCATGGTTGCATCGCCCACATCCACCTTCAAGGACCGCCGGGCGTCCCTCCCCGCGCCTCACAGGGGAGTCTCCGCGCCTGCTGTAGGTCATGGCGACCCAACAGGTGTTGAGCCCCAGCAGCTGCGCCGCGAGCACGACCTGCTCGCCGTAGTACCCGACCGTCTCGTCCAGATGCGGGCCCTTGCTCCCGATGAGCGCCACGTGGTTGCGCACGCCGCGGAACGATCCGTAGTGCGCGAGGACGCCGTCGAAGGCGGACGGGTCATCCGCGACGAGCGTGAAGCTCAGCCCCGCCGCCTCGTTGCAGGCATCGATCACCTCCTGGAGCGCCCGCAGCACATCGGCATCAAGCCGCCGGTCCCGGTACCTGCGCACCGAGTGGCGCGCCCCCATGGCGTCGAGGAGCTCCGCATCGCTCCAGGCCCCAGCGCACCTACCGTCCCGAACGGGCGATTTCCATCATCCATCGCGCCCTCTCCCCTCTGCACGTCCGCTTAGCCGATCCTCATGCCGCCGCAGCCCTCGCCCCTGCTCTCGGCGCGGCGCGCCACCTGCCTGACGAAGCCCGCCGCATCGCCTGCCAGGCGCGCCATCCGGCCCCACAGGGCGAGGTCGGCGCCCACATGGTAGAAGCTCCTCGTCCCCACCTCGTACATGTCCACGAGGCCCACCTCGCGCAGCACCCTGAGATGATGCGAGACGGCCGGGCGCGACAGGTTGGCGCACGCGGCGAGCTCGCCCACGCGCATGCCGCCCCAGTGGCGCAGCAGCTCGATGAAGATCAGCTGTCGGTTCTCGTTTCCGAGCGCGATGAACGCCTGGCGGCAAGACGAGAACTCTTCTGCCAGCTCCGCCATGCGGCGCGGCGCGAAGGAGTCCCACGCGGAGTCCGCGAGCGCAGCGGCGTCGGGCACAGAGCGCCCCGCGCCATCGGCGGCGCGTCGGATATCGCGGTCCTCGTGCATGGAACGGCCCCTCACCTCGACGGTCGAAGATCTTTGACCATTGTAGGGAGCGCGTCGGCCCCCGTCAGCATCGGGTAAGCTTTTCGAGACGAACGGGCGCGGATGCCGCTGGGGCGACGGATGCCGCCGCCGGCCCCGACGGATCCGACGCGCTGCGCGCCGGCGTCCGCGGTCGGATCCGCCTCGCCGGCTCGATGCGACCGGAGCCGACCCCGCACGGGCGGACCGATACGCAAGGCCGGCCGTCTGCTATGCTGGGGCGCATGAACCGATCGAACAGCACCCCCGTCTCCGCCCCCTTCACGCTCCATGTCGACGCCGACGGCGCCCGCATCCCCGTGACCGTCACGCGCAAGCGCGTGCGCAACCTCAACCTGCGCGTGCGCGGCGACGGCTCGGTGGTCATGAGCATCCCGGCGCTCACGCGCGTCGAGGTCGCCCAGGAATTCCTGGACCGGCGAGCGGCCTGGATCGGCGAGCGCGTGCGCAGGCGCGCCGAGGCGGAAGCCGAACCGCGGCGCGCCGAGGACCGCGCGAGCGTGCCGCTCTGGGGGTCCCTCGTCCCGTTGGCCGACGCGTTGAGACGGGCGGGCGTGCGCTTCGGCGCCGCCGCGCGGCCCGCGACGTTCGGCGCCGCCCCCGCGCGCGACGAGGACGGACTCGCGAGCCTCCCGGTCGAGGAGTACGACCGCCTGGTCGCCGAGCTCTACCGCCGCGAGGTCGCCCGCCTGCTGCCCGGGGTCGCAGCACGCTGCGAGGACCGCATGGGCGTGGCGGCGAGCAGCTGGAGCCTGCGCAGCATGAGGAGCCGCTGGGGCTCGTGCACGCCGGCGACGCGCGCCGTGCGCATCAACACGAAGCTGGCCGCCTACCCGCCCGCCTGCCTCGAGTTCGTCGTCGCCCACGAGCTCACGCACCTCATGGAGCCGAGCCACAACGCCCGCTTCCACGCGCTGCTCGACACCTGGTGCCCGGCGAACCGCGAGCTCTCCGCGCTGCTGCGCCGCCCCGCGCGCGAGGTCGCCGACGTCTGAGCCCCCGCCACCCGCGCCTTGGCCTGCGCGCAGGCGGGCGCACGGCGCTCCGCGCGCCCGGTCGTACGTCCCCTTCACGCGCGCCGCCAGCGCCGTCTCATCCGCGGCGGCGCTACCGCGTGCGCTCGATCTCCACGGCGACGGTGCGCAGCGGCAGCCCCACCGGCGCCCATGGCTTCTCGAGGCGCACGCGCACGCCCAGCAGGGCGCCGTAGCGGGCGAGCAGGTCGTCCGCCAGCCCCTCGGCCGCCGCCTCGATCAGCTTGAACACATGCTCGCGCAAAAAGGCGTCCACGTCGTGGCACACCTTGCCGTAGTCGATCGACGCGCGCAGGTCGTCGGTCCTGCCCGCCTCGCGCAGGCTCGTGTAGAGCGTGAGCGAGACGACGAACTTCTGCCCCAGCGCGCGCTCCTCGGGATACACGCCGTGGTTCGCAAAGACCTCGAGGCCGTCGATGTGGATCTTGTCGGCGCGCGAGAGGTCCTCGTGCGTCACGCGCGCGAGCGCGGTGCGCGTAGCGGGCAGGCCCGCGTCCCTCCGGGCGAGCTCGGCCCCCTCGATCGGCGTGGCTTTCTCCGGCAGATGCTTCTGATGCTTCTTTCCCATAAGTTCGCTCCTTTACGCATACCGCCTCCCGCGCGCAAAGGCCGCAAAGCTAGATGCGCACGGCGAGGTTCTTGGTTTCCTCCGGCCAGTAGCATTCCGTGCGGGCGGGGCAGGCGAAACAGGGCCGCGACGCCTTGTCGGCCGCATGCAACAGGCATGCGAGCGGCGCCGCGTCGGCGCGAGCCGCAGGGCCGCGATGCCCGCCGACCGCATCCAGCAACATCTCCCGCTGCTCCGCGGAGAATGCACAGCCGTCATCTACCGTACCCAAAATCTCGCCCGCGATGCGGACGCCCGCGACGTCGTGCGGCTCACCCGTCTCGTACTGGGCCGCACGGCCGATGTCGTGCAGAAACGCGCACGCGTAGACGAGCTCGCGGTCAAGCCCCAGTCCCTGCTCCAGGTTGCCGATCCACATGATGCGGGCGACATCCATGAGGTGCGCGAGGTCATGCCGGCAGAAGACGCGGTCGTGCTCTGCCCGCGCGATGCGCGCGAGCTGGTCGCAGAACAGCGGATGGCGCACGATGGCGTCCACACGGGGCATGGCGGCGAGTCCGAGCGGCAGGTCCGCCCGACGCCGGGCGCCGTCCGGATGGGGCACGGGACATCCGTCCACTACGCGCGCCCCAACATGCGGAAGAAGCGCTCCTCGAGCGCGGGGTCCTCCTCGAAGGCGCCGCGCCGCGCGCAGGTGGCGGTGACCGTCCCGGGTTTCTGCACGCCGCGCATGGTCATGCACATGTGCTCGGCCTCCACGTACACGATGGCGCCGGCGCAGCCCAGATCGTCCATCAGGGCGTCGGCGATCTGGGCGGTCAGGCGCTCCTGCAGCTGCAGGCGGCGGGCGAAAACCTCCACGGTGCGCGCAAGCTTGGAGAGGCCCACGACGCGCCCGCGCGGCACGTAGCCGATCGCCACCGTGCCATAGAACGGCAGCAGATGGTGCTCGCACAGCGAATAGAAGGTGATGTCGCGCTCGATCACGAGGTCGTCGGCGCGCACGGCGAACGTCTTGGCGAGGTGCGCCGCGGCGTCCTCGTCCATCCCTCCCGCAAGCTCGGTGTACATACGGGCCACGCGATCGGGCGTCTCGAGCAGGCCCTCGCGCGCGGGGTCCTCGCCGATGCCCTCCAGCAGCAGGCGGACCGCCTGGCGCACCTTTTCCTGATCGACCATGGATCCTCCCAACATAGGGCCCGCAATGACCACGCTATGGTACCACTGCGCCGGCAGACGCCGCGCGCGGGCAGACGCTCTCGACGCAGCGAGCTCGGCGCGGGCGTCCCCGAGAAGAGGCCCGCACTCAGGAGGTCGCGCTCAACCAACTTGCCAAAAGTCCCGCCAAGAGCCGCTCTTGGCGGGACTTTTGGCAAGTTGGATGCATACGATGCAAGCGATCGCCCCCGGGGCGCCTACGCCCCGCGGAGCGCACCCGCTACATCGTGTGCGTCGTGTAGACTTCCTCGTCCTGCCAGAGCACCACGGCATCTGAAAGCGGAACGCCCTGAGCAGAGGCAGCCTCGCGTGTGGCGTTGAGGTCGATCACCCGCTGGTTCGACGAGCCGTGGAAGCGGAGCGTTATGTCGTAGAGCTCCTGCACCCACGGGCCGTCGACTAGGATGTCGATGGCGTCGAGCAGCCGGTCGGTCACCTCGGTGTGATGGCGCCCGCCGTCCACAAGCTCGTCGAGCGTATCGCCGGTGAAACACCAGATGGTCTTGCCGCACCCGCGCGGGTAGCGCTCGCGCACGCGCTCGACGAACGCCACGAGCCCGCGCTGGTTCTCGGGCTCCATCGGCTCGCCGCCGAGCAGCGTGAGGCCGTCCATGTAGGCGGGCGCCAGGCTCTCCAAGATCGCGTCCTCAACCTCGCGCGTGAAGGGCTGCCCCGCCTCGAAGCTCCATGCCCCGGAGTTGAAGCATCCCGGGCACCCGCGCCGGCAGCCCGACACGAACAGCGTCGTGCGCACGCCCTCGCCATTGGCGATATCGAAATGCTTGATCTCTGCGTAGTTCACGCTCCGGCCTCCCTTATGAAACGACGCACTTTCCCCGGAGGAAAAGTGCGTCGGGTGCGTCATCGGTTCTTGTTTCCGCCTGCCCCTACAGGTGCAGCACGCGGTCGCGGATCTCCTCGGTGCGGCCCTGATTCCAGAACTGCGTGCCGATGTAGCCGCACGTGCGGCGCGCGACGTTCATCTTCTCCTGGTCGCGGTTGCCGCAGTTCGGGCACTCCCACACGAGCTTGCCGTCGTCCTCCACGATGCGGATCTCGCCGTCGTAGCCGCACACCTGGCAGTAATCGCTCTTCGTGTTCAGCTCCGCGTACATGATGTTGTCGTAGATGTACTGCATGACGCGGATGACGGCCTTGAGGTTGTCCTGCATGTTGGGGACCTCGACGTAGGAGATGGCGCCGCCGGGCGACAGCTGCTGGAAGTCGCTTTCGAACTTCAGCTTGTCGAACGCGTCGATCTCCTCGCTCACGTGCACGTGGTAGCTGTTCGTGATGTAGCCCTTGTCCGTCACGCCCGGGATGATGCCGAAGCGGCGCTGCAGGCACTTCGCGAACTTGTAGGTCGTCGACTCGAGCGGCGTGCCGTAGAGCGAGAAGTCTATGTCGCTTTCGGCCTTCCACTCGGCGCACTTGTCGTTCATGTGCTGCATGACGGCGAGGGCGAAGCTGCGGCCGCGCTCGTCGGTGTGGCTCGCGCCCGTCATGTACTTCACGCACTCGTACAGGCCCGCGTAGCCGAGGCTGATCGTGGAGTAGCCACCGTAGAGCAGCTTGTCGATCGTCTCGCCCTTGTCCAGGCGCGCCAGCGCGCCGTACTGCCAAAGGATCGGCGCCGCGTCGGACAGCGTTCCCTTCAGGCGCTCGTGACGGCACATGAGGGCCTTGTGGCAGAGCTCCAAGCGCTCGTCGAAGATCTCCCAGAACTTGTCGGCATCGCCGTGCGAGGACAGCGCGACGTCGGGCAGGTTGATGGTCACGACGCCCTGGTTGAAGCGGCCGTAGTACTTGGGCTTGCCGGGCTCGTAGTTCTTGGCGCGCGCCACGTTGTCGTAGCCGTTGCCGGAGCGGTCGGGCGTCAGGAAGCTGCGGCAGCCCATGCAGGTGTAGCAATCGCCGTTGCCCTCGGTCTCGCCGGCCGACAGCTTCAGCTTGCGCATCATCTTCTCGGAGATGTAGTCGGGCACCATGCGCTTGGCGGTGCACTTGGCCGCGAGCTGCGTGAGATAGAAGTACGGGGAGTCCTCGTGGACGTTGTCCTCCTCCAGCACGTAGATGAGCTTCGGGAAGGCGGGGGTGATCCACACGCCGGCCTCGTTCTTCACACCCTCGTAGCGCTGACGCAGCGTCTCCTCGATAATCATGGCCAGATCGTGCTTCTCGGCCTCGGTGCGGGCCTCGTTCAGGTACATGAACACCGTCACGAACGGCGCCTGGCCGTTCGTGGTCATGAGGGTCACGACCTGGTACTGGATGGTCTGGACGCCGCGGCGGATCTCGTCGCGCAGGCGGTCCTCGACCACGGCGGCGATCTTCTCCTCGGTGGCGTCGACGCCGAGTTCCTCAAGCTCACGGTCCACCTGGCCGCGGATCTTCTGGCGGGAGACCTCGACGAAGGGCGCCAGGTGCGTCAACGAGATGGACTGGCCGCCGTACTGGCAGCTCGCCACCTGGGCGATGATCTGCGTGGCGATGTTGCAGGCGGTGGAGAAGCTGTGCGGGCGCTCGATGAGCGTACCGGAGATCACAGTGCCGTTCTGCAGCATGTCCTCGAGGTTCACCAGGTCGCAGTTGTGCATGTGCTGCGCGAAGTAGTCCGAGTCGTGGAAGTGGATGAGGCCCTCGTTGTGCGCCTCCACCACGTCGTGCGGCAGCAGGACGCGCTGCGTGAGGTCCTTGGAGACCTCGCCGGCCATGTAGTCGCGCTGCACGGAGTTCACCGTCGGGTTCTTGTTGGAGTTCTCCTGCTTGACCTCTTCGTTGTTGCACTCGATGAGCGACAGGATCTTGTCGTCGGTGGTGTTCTTCTGGCGCTTCAGGCTCTGAACGTAGCGGTAGATGATGTAGTGGCGGGCGACCTCGTAGTGGTCGAGCGCCATGATCTCGTCCTCGACGAGGTCCTGGATCTCCTCGACCGACACGGTGTGGCCGGCGTTCTCGCATGCCTCAGCAACGTTTTGAGACGCGAACACGATCTCGCGCTCGGTCATGCGCTCTTCCTCTTTCACCTCGCGGTTGGCGCCGCGGATGGCGTTCGAGATCTTGTCGATGTCGAAGGCGACTTCGGTGCCGTTGCGCTTGATGATCTTCATGCACACAACCTTTCGATAGGGTCCGACTGTCCAATTGCGCTCGTTCGCCACAGGGAACACGAGGGGTACCGCACCCGCCTGTTCCCTGTGGCGGACAGCGCCGGGTCCTAACTATACGACAAGGTTTCTCACTAGATGGTGTGAGCTTCTTTTGAAGCCCTCACTACATATTGTGTTTTGGCAGGTCACGCGCAATGTGCTTTTTTCCGTGCATAAAACGTTCTCTCACCCCGCTGCGGGGTCGAAAAAACCGCGCAGCCGCCTGACCTGCGGCGGCTATTTTCCGTCTTGCGGTCAACTCGTGGAGAAACCTCCACAACAAGACCGCTCACCGATACGCGAACGGCACAAGTTGGGGTCTTGACCAAGATGTTGGGTGTCCTCATCGGGGACAGACAGAAGGAGAATGCATGTCCCGTATATATAAGAGTCCCAGCAGGTACATCCAGGGGCCCGGCGCCATAACCGAGCTCGGCGCCCATGCGGCGCCCTTCGGATCGAGCGCACTCGGCATCGCCCGCACCGCGGCGATCGAGCGCATGGGAGCCGCCATCAAGCGCGGCTTCGAGCGCGAGGGGGCGATGCTTGCCCTCGAGCCGTTCGGCGGCGAATGCACCGACGCCGAGATCAAGCGCCTGCGTTCGCTCGCCCGCGAGCGCGGCTGCGACGTCATCATCGGCATCGGCGGCGGCAAGGTCATCGACACCGCCAAGGCGGTCGCGCACACCCTCGGCGCACCCGTCATCGTCTGCCCCACCGCCGCCTCGTCGGACGCCCCGGTGAGCGCCCTTTCGGTCATCTACCGCGAAGACGGCACCTTCGACCGCTACCTCTACCTGCCCGCGAGCCCCGACGTCGTCCTTATGGACACCGAGATCGCGGCCGCCGCGCCCGTGCGCCTGACCGTCGCCGGCATGGGAGATGCGCTCGCCACCTACATTGAGGCCCGCGCGTGCGCGGCGAGCGGCGCTGCCGTCTGCGGGGGCGGCACCATGACGAGGGCGGCGCTCGCGCTTGCCCGCAGCTGCTTTGACACCCTGATGGAAGACGGCGTGAAGGCGAAGGCGGCCCTTGACGCCGGCTGCCTCACGCCCGCCGTCGAGAACATTATCGAGGCGAACACGCTGCTGTCCGGCATCGGCTTCGAATCCTGCGGCCTTGCCGCCGCCCACGCCGTCAACAACGCGCTGGCGCGCAGGCCCGAGGCGGCCCGCTCGATGCACGGGGAGAAGGTCGCGTTCGGCGTGCTCGTCCAGCTCGTGCTCGAGAACGCCCCGACAAAAGAGCTCGACGAGGTGCTGGGCCTCATGCGGGCCGTCGGCCTTCCGACGACGCTCGCCGCCCTCGGCATCGAGGACGCCTCCCGCGAGCTGATCGACGCCGTGGCGCGAGACGCCTGCGCGCCGACCGACACCATGGGCAACCTCCCCTTCGCGGTCACGCCCGCGGGTGTGCGCGACGCCATCATCGCGGCCGACGCCATCGGGGGCTCCCGGTAACGGCAGGTGCCCGGAATCGCCACGTGCCCGCCGCCCCCACCCTCGCGCGGAGCGGCGAAAACGCCTACAATCCGTTTGATTGCAACACCCTGCGCGGGCGGCACATCCTGCCGCCCGCGTCTTTTTGCCGGAAGGACCGCCCATGATCGATTGGCTCATCCGCCACTTCATACCGAACGCCGACGACACGGCGAACGCCGCCGTGCGCACCGCCTACGGCCAGTTCGCCGGCATCGTGGGCATCGTGTGCAACGTCGCGCTCTGCGTGGCGAAGGGCGCCATCGGCATCGTCGCGGGGTCCGTCTCCATCGTCGCCGACGCCGTGAACAACCTGTCCGACGCGGCAAGCAACATCGTGAGCCTGCTCGGCTTCAAGCTGGCGAGCCGCCCGGCCGACCCCGAGCACCCCTATGGCCATGGGCGCTACGAGTACCTCGCGGGCCTCGTGGTCGCCGCGCTCGTGCTCGCCATCGGCATCAACCTCGTGGGCTCCTCGGTCGAAAAGATCTTCCACCCCACTCCGGTCGAGTTCAACGGCACGCTCGTGCTCATCCTCGTGCTCTCCATCGCGGTCAAGTTCTGGATGGCGGCGTTCAACCGCACCATCGGGCGCCGCATCGACTCGGAGACCCTCCAGGCGACCGCCGTCGACTCGCGCAACGACGTCATCTCGACCGCGGCGGTGCTCGCCTCGGCCGCCATCTCGCACGTCTGCGGCATCCAGCTCGACGGCGTCGCCGGCGCGGCCGTGGGCGCCTTCATCATATGGAGCGGCATCGGGCTGGTGCGCGACACGGTGAACCCGCTGCTCGGCCAGGCGCCCTCGCCCGAGCTCGTCGAGCACATCCGCGCCAAGATCATGAGCTACCCCGGCGTGCTCGGCACCCACGACCTCATGGTGCACGACTACGGCCCCGGCCGCCAGTTCGCGAGCGCGCACGTGGAGATGGCCGCCGAGGCCGACCCCATGGAGAGCCACGACCTCATCGACAACATCGAGCAGGATTTCAAAAACGACGACGGCCTCATCGTCACGCTGCACTACGACCCCATCGTGACCGACGACCCGACCGTGAACGACATGCGCAACTGGATCAACCAGGCCGTGAAGATCATCGACCCGCGCATCACCATCCACGATCTTCGGACCGTGCCCGGCCCCACGCACACGAACGTCATCTTCGACTGCGTGCGCCCGACCGACCTTCCGCTCACCGAGGAGCAGCTGCGCCGCCGCGTAAAGCAGATCGTCGCGGACCACTACCCGCGCACCATCGTGAAGGTCACCATCGACGAGAGCTACGTGAGCTCCGAGCAGTAAGCGGGGTGTCCTCATCGGGGACGTGGTAGCCTACCAGCTCGCCTCGATCTCGCGGATGCGCTGGTAGAGCCAGCGGTTTTGCGGCACGAGGATCCCGTGGCGCTCGGCCAGGCGCACGATCGTGCCCCCGAAGAGCTCGACCTCGGTCGGTCGGCGCGCTATGCGGTCCTGCGCCATCGACGGCATGCCCGCCCCACCGAGCGATGCCGTGAGCTCGGCCATCTCGGCAAGGTCGGCCTCCGTCACGTCGACCCCCTCGGCGCGCGCTACCGCAAGCGCCTCGCGCATGGCGGCGATAAAGCAACGGTTCTGCTCGCTGCCCGGCTCGCTCGCGCTGCCGTAGGTCCCGCCGTAGACCATGCAGGTCTGGTTGATGCCGACGTTCAGCATGAGCTTCACCCACATGCGGCGGACGATGTCCGCCTCGACCGTATGGACGATGCCGCCGCGCGTGAGCGCGTCATCGATATCCTCCACGACGCCGCGAGCCGTCCTCATCCCCGCGCCCAGGCGGATCTCGCCGGGATGGGTGTAGGTGAGCTCCCCGTCCATGAAGACGGCATCCATTCCCTGCGTGATGCTCGGCGCGATGCGCTCCCACCCATATCGCTCGGCGATGATGCCCTCGCTCGTCACGCCGTTCAGAAGCGACAGGATGCGCGTGTCCGGACCGACGAGCGCCTCCATGGTATCGAGCGCGCCCGCAAGGCCCGTGGCCTTGACCGTGAGGATGACGAGGTCGACCGGGGTCGCCTCGCTCGCGCAGATCGTGGGCACGCGACACGGCTCACCGTTGATGCGCGGCACGTCGCCCGCATGGCGTGCGAAGCGCTCGTCATCCATCACGAACTCGACGGCGCCCGGCCCCAGATGCTCCGCCATGATGCTCGCATGAAGAAGCCCGACGGCTCCCCTACCGATAAACGCGATACGCTCGATCGCCATGTCCGACCCCTTTCACTCATATTGACCGCCACGAGTGTACGCCACCCGGCA
The DNA here is from genome assembly GCF_016902615.1 of Collinsella tanakaei. Taxonomy (GTDB): domain Bacteria; phylum Actinomycetota; class Coriobacteriia; order Coriobacteriales; family Coriobacteriaceae; genus Collinsella; species Collinsella tanakaei_A. The sequence goes on along the minus strand of NZ_JACJMB010000018.1, from coordinate 27,628 downwards.
CCTGCCCCGCCCGGTGCGGCATCGCGTGCACGAATCCGCCGGAAACCGAGCCCCGCGAAACGAGGAGGGCCCACTTTCAGTACTTTTTTGGAGCCGTCACGAGTAGACCCTGAAAACAGCCAAAACGATATAGCCATTTACCTGCGGTTTTTCTGCTCATATTTCAACCGGATACCCGCTCTTCACGAGAGTCCTCGAAAAAAGTACTGAAAGTAGGAGGTCGAGGTTGCGAAGCGGCGAAATCCGCGCTGAAAAACCGTTTGCCCGCGCGCGTCAGGAAGCGCACCGCCCATGCTCGTCTGTGCGCGGAAGGGAACTGGGCGGTTCGGGCCGATCGCGCCCCGAGTGCGCACCCGAACCGCAGCCAGTGCCATCCACCGCGCCCGCGCCATCCCGCGCGCGCCGCGCTTCCCGACGTCACCACCCAGAAAACGCGCGCAACCAACCCTTTTGCGATATCGTTCCCATAGCGGATATAGACGATTGCCACGAGTCTTGCCCACCCGGCCTCCTGTTGCATAAATCCGCTCGTAGACACCATAGAATGAATGCGAATACCGAGATACGAGTAGGAAGGATGGGACCATGGCGACCACCCGCAAGCCTGCCTCCCAAGCGACCTCAGATACCGCCGAGCCCAAGGCGGCCAAGAAGACGACCACGACGAAGACCGCATCCACGACGAAGGCGACCGCGGCCGCCAGCGAGAAGAGGACCACACCCGCGGCGACGACCGCAGCAGCCAAGAAGACGACTGCCGCGTCCGCGAAGAGCGCAACGGCCAAGGAGACCAAGACGGCGTCGAAGGCGACCGAGGCCGCCTCGACCACGGCAACCAAGAAGGCAGCCGCCCCCAAGACCGGCGCGAAGACGGCGGCCAAGAGCGCATCGACGCCGAAGGCCACCAAGGCCGCGCCGGCGCCCGCCAAGACCACAAGGGCCACCAAGACCGCAGCGAAGAAGCCTGCCGCCAAGAAGGTCAGCGCGGCGGCGGCCAAAAAGCAGAAGGAAGCCGACGACAAGCTCTTCGCCGAGCGCCTCGCCCGCCATCACGACGAGCTGCGCTGGCTCTACATGGAGCTCTACGACAACGGCGACATGTTCGCCGAGCTCTGCGACCAGATGAAGCGCTTCTTCGACGAGCGCTCCGCCAAGCTCAAGGCCCTCGACGCCGAGCGCGAGGCCGCGGGCGCCTGGTACCGCTCAAGCGACATGCTCGGCATGCAGATGTACATCGACAACTTCGCCGGCACCATCAAGGGCGTCGAGGAGAACCTCGACTACATCGAGCGCTGCCATGTGAACTACATCCACCTCATGCCGTTCCTCGACACGCCCTCCGACAAGAGCCGCTCGGACGGCGGTTACGCGGTCAAGGACTTCCGCCGCGTGAACCCCGAGCTCGGCACCATGGAGGATCTTGCGGAGCTCGCCGACAAGTGCCATGACCGCGGCATCAGCCTGTGCATGGACTTCGTCATGAACCACACCTCCGAGGACCACGAGTGGGCGCGCCGCGCGCGTGCGGGCGAGGGCGAGTACATGAGCCGCTACTTCTTCGTGAAGGACCAGGGCATCATCGACCGCTACACCCGCGACGTGCCGCAGGTCTTCCCCGCCACCGCGCCCGGCCACTTCACCTACCTGCCCGAGCTCGACCAGTGCGTCATGACGCAGTTCTATCCCTACCAGTGGGACCTGAACTACCGCAACCCGCGCGTCTTCAACGAGATGATGTACAACTTCCTGTTCCTGGCGAACCAGGGCATGGACATCATCCGCATCGACGCGGTGCCCTACATCTGGAAGCAGCTGGGCACGAACTGCCGCAACCTCAAGCAGGTCCACACCATCGTCCGCATGATGCGCATGATCGGCGAGATCGTCTGCCCGGGCATCGTGCTTCTGGGTGAGGTCGTCATGGCGCCGGTGGAGGTCGTGCCCTACTTCGGCACGGTCGAGAAGCCCGAGTGCCACATGCTCTACAATGTGACCACCATGGCCACGACCTGGCACACCGTCGCCACGCGCGACGTGCGGCTGCTCCGCCAGCAGCTCGACGCCGTCTACGGCCTGCCGCATGAGTACACGTTCTTGAACTACCTGCGCTGCCACGACGACATCGGCTGGGGCCTCGATTACGACTCGCTCGAGCAGTGGGGCATGTACGAGGTGCCGCACAAGAAGTTCCTGAACGACTACTTCTGCGGACTCACCCCCGGCAGCGTGAGCCGCGGCGAGCTCTACAACGCCGACCCCGTCACGGGCGACGCGCGCTTCTGCGCCACCACCGCCTCCATGTGCGGCATCGAGGCCGCCGGCTTCGAGGGCGACGAGGCAGCGATGGTCACGGCCATCCGCAAGGACATCATGCTGCATGCCTACGTGTTCACGCAGTCCGGCCTGCCCATCATCTACAGCGGCGACGAGGTCGGCCAGGTGAACGACTACACCTACAAGGACGACCCTGAGAAGGTCGAGGACTCGCGCTACATCCACCGCGGGAAGTTCGACTGGGACCTCACGCGCGCCATCGAGCAGCCCGGTACCGTCCAGCAGCGCATCTTCGACGCCCTGTCGGAGCTTGAGGAGATCCGCCGCACCGAGCCGGTCTTCTCCGCCGACGCCGAGGTCTACACCAAGGACTACAGCGACCTCTCCATCCTGTGGATCGTGCGTCGCGCCGACGGCGAGGAGCTGCACGCCGTCTTCAACTTCAGCGACGATGCCAAGACGATCTGGATGCCCGAGGCGGGCACCTACACTGACCTGGTGAGCGGTGCGGTGTCCGATATCGAGACCGTCGACATGCCGAGCTGGAGCTTCGTCTGGATGCTCAAGAAGTAGCGAATAAGCTGCACGTAAAGCTAACGGCTCACAAGCGGGCCCGCGGGACGCTTCGCGTCGCGCGGGCCCACTCACCCTATCTGCAGGTTCTGTATACCGTCTGCAGCCGGGCCGCGCGGGCGCAACGGGGATGAGGCATCCGGGTTACCCATGGTAGGATGGCGCGAACACGACCGACCGGAAAGGCGAGCCATGGGACACAACCTTCGAGGCGCAACCGCGCGCACGGCCGCGGCGGCACTTCTCACCGCGGCGCTCATTGGCGGCTGCACGACCGGAACCGTAACGAAAGGCGGCAGCATGACGGGAATCGACAGGAGCTCTGCCCCCGCTGGCAGCGCGGAGGAGAACTCCGTCGCCGAGGAGGCCCTCGTCATCATCCTGGATGACGGAAGCCCGCTGTTCGTGAACCAGGCCACCGGCACGCCCTACATCCCCACGCTCGATGACGCCCAGATCGTCGACGCGGACGGCAACCCCATCGCGGCCGCCGACCTCACGAGCGGCAACGTGGTGGAGGTCACCGGCAACGGCATCATGCTCGAGAGCTACCCCGGCCAGTACCCGGGCATCACGCGCGTCGAGGTCATCGACGAGGGATCGCCCGACGACGTCGCCCCCTACGCCGACCTGATCGAGCAGCTCTCCGTCGAGCGCGACCCGGGGCAGCCCGCGCACGCGGCCATCGAGTACACAACCGAGCTCGCCCAGGTCACACTGACGCCCCAGATCTGCAGCTACACCTGGACCGTTGAGCACGACTGCGAGGCCGCAACGATCGCCTCCGATGCACCCTCCCCCGTGCAGATCGAGCGCGACGAGCTGCCCGACGCCCGTCTCGACGGCGCCACGGAGACACGTGTGAGCTTCGATGACGAGGTGCGCGCCGTCGCGGTCGAGCGCTGGAGCGAAGACGCCCTCGCCGAAGCGGCCACGCGCGCCGGCGGCACCGCCGCCCTCGATCCCGCCGCGCTTCCCGCCGAGACGGTCGAGACCGCGCTTACGGACGGCGAGGCAACGCTTACCCTCGAGCCGGGCTGGCGCTACGCCATCACTGCAACCTTCGACGCCGGTGAGGTCACCTACGCCTTCACCTGTCGCTAGACCGTCGACGGCAGCGGAGCTCAGGCGGCCATCGCGTTTCCACTATCTGTCCCCAATTCCCTCACATATTTGCATTCCGTCTGGATGCGCCCTCCGGCTCTTCCAGAAACCGCCTCTGAGCGGGTAAACGTAGTGCGTGTATGTACATCGCGTGCGCCGGCGGAAAGATAGGGACCCGCCGGATCGCATGTGGGATCGGAGGGAAGATGGTCCTTGACCTCATTTTCATCGTTATAGGATTCGCCCTGCTCATCTTCGGCGCGAACTTCCTCGTCGACGGCTCGTGCGGCATCGCGCGGCGTTTCGGCATGAGCGACCGCGTCATCGGCCTCACGCTCGTCGCCGTCGGCACGGCGGCACCCGAGATCGTCGTGAGCGTGAGCTCGGCGGCCAGCGGCTATTCCGACATGGCCGTCGGCAACGTCGTGGGCAGCTGCCTGGCGAACCTGCTGCTCATCCTCGGCCTATCCGCCGTCATCGCGCCCATTCGCCTCACACGCCAGACGCAGCGCTTCGAGGTGCCGGCGAGCATCGCCGCCATCGGCCTGCTCGCGTTGCTGGCGAACCTGGACGGCAGCCTGTCTCTCATCGACGGCATCATCCTGCTCATCGCCTTCGCCGCCTTCATGGCGCGCACGATCGTCGTCGGCATGCGCGAGGGCGACCAGGAGGAAGATGCCGAGGCTGACGCCGACGCCCCTGAGCTCGAGAAGGCCGTCGAGAGCGGCATCCGCGCGCTCATCGACCGCGCCCGCACGCATCCCCTTGCCGCCATCGTCCTCATCGTCGCGGGCATCGGCCTGCTCAAGGTCGGCGCCGACCTCACGATCGACCACGCCGTGTCCCTCGCCGAGAGCCTGGGCATCAGCGAGCGCCTCATCGGCATCACCGTCATCGCGCTCGGCACCTGCCTGCCCGAGCTCATCACCAGCGTCGTGGCGGCGCTGCGCGGCAACACCGACCTCGCCGTGGGCAACGTCGTGGGATCCAACGTGGCGAATCTGCTGCTTGTCATGGGCCTGCCGGCGCTCGTGACCACCGTTCCCTACGCCGCGTCCTACAACCCCGACCTCATCCTGCTCGCGCTGGCAACCGCCGCACTCATCGCGTTCGCCTACATCGGGCCGCGCCACACGATGAGCAGGCGCAACGGCATCGTGTTCGTGCTGCTCTACGTCGCCTACATCGTGGCCGCAGCCATCATGTGAGAGAACGGAAACCATAGACCTGAGTTCGCGAAAGGATTCACATGGTTCCCATCGAGCAGGTGTATCGACAAATTGCTGATAACGCGGCGCGCACCGGCACGCGCCGCGTTATCCTTTTCGGATCCCGCGCCCGGGGGACCAATCTAGTCAAGAGTGACGTCGACGTAGCCATCGAGGGATGTCCTGTACCAGAGGCCTTCGAGGACGCCGTGCAGAACGACCTGTGGTCGGTATTGGGAGTTGATGTCATCAATCTTGATACCGTCAAATCGGAAGAACTTCGTTCGGAAATCAAACGCGATGGGGTTGTGCTCTATGAAGAAGTTTGATAACTATTGCTCCGCACTCGATGTACTCACGCGCGCTCCTCAACAGGACCTGACGAACGTTGTTATACAAAGCGGCATCATCGATTAATTCTCGCTCCAATTTGAACTATCCTGAAAGCTCCTCAAAGCCCTTCTCACCTTTGAGGGAGACTCAATTGCCGCATCAGGTTCGCCCCGCGAAATCATCAAGCACGCGTATCGCTTCTTCGACTTCCTTGACGAGGAGACGTGGCTGCGCATGTTGCGGGACCGCAACGACACGACACATATTTACGATGCTGTACTCGCCCAGAACCTCGCAACGACGGTCATTAACGACCACATTCCCGCATTTGATCAACTAAAGCAGGATATCTTGGAGCGCTACGGAGAAGATCAGCTCAACGAGCTGCCCTAGTGACAGCGTCGCCGAACCTTTAGGAGACGATATGGGCCGCGAAACCGTACTCCGCGCTCTTGCCACCGCGTTGCTTGCGCTCTTTTTTGCGGCGACAATCGTCTTCGCCGTTCTCAGCTACGTTAATGCACCCAGCGCCGGAGGACCCATTCTCTGCAGAGCCATCGTCCACGTTGATGCTGTCGACACGGATTCACTCTCCGTGCTCGTTACTGTCATCGACACCGACGCGGATGGCTTCATATCGTCTACGCTCGATATCGGCGACACAGGGGAAGTCGCTTTTGACCACATGCTCGGTCGCGGTTCACCAGGGCTTCCTGAACTCGGAAGCAACATCGACCTGGGATGGATCGGGGAGGTTGGGTACGATGACGAATTTCCCCTCAGTGCCTACGATTGGAAACCGTTCGACCCCCCTCACTAACGCCGCTCACCCCAAACCGAAGCAACCCTTTTCTCAATACGCCGAACCCCTACGGCATCCACTGAGTGGCATGGTGAATCGAAGTCATAACAGCTGGCACCCACCTCTTGCAGCATCCTATCGTTTCTGCTGAGCAACATTCCGATGCCTCATCACGACACATCGCGCAACGGCGCTACACGCACATCCTGCGACAGCCTGACGCCTGGTCAGGACCGTCTCAAACCCCATGAATACATATTACATATTGTCAGGGGTACGATTTTCGGGTGCGCTTTCCCCATAGGTCGGAGACCCCCAGCGTTTCCGCAGGATTCAACTGGGAAAATATCAGGAGGTATAGCGCCTATGGGCGATTGGCACCCAAAAATCGTACCCCTGACAATCTTTTATATAAAGTGCCTATGAGACTGCAATTTGAGCAGGGCAATTTTATACAGCTTGATCACAGGATTATGCAGGTAGGAGCCTCTCCCGAATCACGGGCGTTTAGATTGGCAACCCAAAACCCCGGCTCCAAGGTAGGACCAGGTCGTGGGAGCGCAAAACAAAGCCCAGAGCTCTACGCTCCGGCATGTCCCCAGAAGCAAAACACCCCTACGCTTCCACGCCGATGCCGTGGAAGATCATGTCGAGCACGCCGTGCACGAACGCCTCGGTGTCTTCGGCGTCGTCGGTTCCAGAATCGGCATACTCGGTGATCGCGAACGCGCCGATGACGGCGACCGCGACGAAATGGCACCTCGTATCCGCACGCACGATGCCCTCCCCCTTCGCGCGCTCGAGCTGCGCCTCGAGGATTGCGATAATTCGCTCGAGGTGCTCCTTCACATGCGGCAGGACCTCGTGCTCCACGTCCCAGATGCCGTGGGCGAGCGCCAGGGTCAACGGGCTTGCCGGCCGCATGGCCCGGGACACGGCCTCCACGAGCCCCAAAATCGCCGCACGGGCAGAGGGCGCTTGCGCCACGATCGCCTCGATGTCCGCCACCAGGTCCTCGAGCGCGCGGTTGAACACCGCCTGGACGAGCGCGCCCTTGTCGGCGAAGTAATAGTAGAGCGAGCCCTTGGACATGCCACAGCGCTCGGACACCTCAACAAGCTGAAACCCCGTGCCGCGGCGCTCGACCATAAGCTCGGTCGCGGCGGCCATGATCTTCTCGCGCGTCGCTGCGCTCTTGCGGGTCCTCGTCTGACCCGCTGGCTGATCCGTCTGGACGCCCATCGCACCTCCTTGCATATCGCGTGCGTAATTATATCACCATGCAACTTTTTTGAACTCTTTTCAAAAAAATCGGTTGAGCGTATAGTAACCGGGTATTTCCACAGAATCGGGAAGACATGCCGAACCGTGAATCGACGAATCGCAAGGGAGACCCATGGGAACCGTCATACGCATCTTTATCCGGGACCTCAGACGCGTCCTGCGCAATCCCGCAGCCGTCCTGGTCACCATCGGCGTGTGCATCATCCCCTCGCTCTACGCCTGGATCAACATCCTCGCCAACTGGAACCCCTACGAGAACACCTCCACCGTGCCGGTCGCCGTCGTCATCGAGGACACGGGTGCCGACATTCCGGACATGGGGCATGTCAACGCCGGCGACATGGTTCGCCAGCGCCTGGAGGAAAACGACCAGCTGAACTGGATATTCGACAACAGCGAGCAGGAGGCCATCGACAACGTCCGCGAGGGCGACGCCTATGCCGCCTTCATCATCCCGAGCGACTTCACCTCGACGCTCTCCGGCGTGCTCGATGGCAACGCGCAGCCGGCGCATATCGACTACTACGTGAACGAGAAGGAAAACGCCATCGCCCCGAAGGTGACCGACACGGGCGCCACCACACTCGAGAGCCAGATCTCGAGCGAGTTCGTCCGCGTCGTGGGCGAGGTGGCGGGCGAGAAGCTCAAGGGCGCCTCGGGCGAGGCGCTCGACACCGCGCGCAACGGCATCAACAGCACCGCGGCCACCCTGCGCGAAGCGGCCTCGCAGGCCACGGAGCTCGCCGACGGCCTCGCGGGCATGGATGCCGCCGTCTCAACCTCGCGCGCCGCCATCGCGGATGCGCGCAGCTCGCTGAACAGCGCCTCGACCCAGGCGAGCACGCTTGCCGGCGACCTCGACCACGCGCTCGAGCGCGCCAAGAGCATGCGCGGCGACGCCCGCACCCTGGCGGGCGACCTCACCGGCGCCCTCGCAGACGCCGGCGGCACGCTCGCCGGCCTGTCGTCGAGCGCCGCCTACGACATCGGCGCCATCACCGGTGACATCGGCTGGGCCCAGGGCACCATCGACAACGCCATCGCCGCCGTGCGCGCGCTTGACGGCACCGTGCAGACCTTCAAGGCCTCCCTCGAGTTCGCACGCACGGCCATCCTCGAGCTTCCCGCCGCAAACGGCGAGCAGGAGGCGATCCGCAACGACATCGCGGGCGCACTCGATACCGAGATCTCGGCGCTCATCACGCTCACCGACGGCCAGACAGAGCAGCTCGACCGGCTGCAGGGCGTATCGGACGCCATCAAGGCGGACGCCGACGCCGTGCGCAGCCTTTCCGCCTCGGTGAACGACGCCGTGCAAAGCGGCTCCCAGGGGCTGGCGGACCTGCAGTCGGGCCTCGCCGCCGACACCACGGGCGACATCTCCGCCGCACTCGACGACTTCGCCGACGCCGGCAGCCAGCTCACCGGCACCCTGGAGGCCATCGGCCCGGCGACCAGCCAGGCCGACACCCTGCTCGCCGAGCTCGACGACCTGCTCGCGCAGACCGTCACCCTGGCGAACGACACGGCAGATACCCTCCGCGTCGCAGCCGAGCGCACGGGCGGCGTGGCGGACGACATCGACGCCCTCTCGAGTGCGCAGGCCTTCACGGAGCTGGACAAGATCGCCCAGCTCGACCCCGCGCATACAGGCAGCTACCTGAGCGCGCCCATCACGATGGAGAACCACCCGATCTTCCCCGTGAAAAACTACGGCTCGGGCGTCGCCCCGTTCTATACGAACCTCGCCCTGTGGGTGGGCGGCTTCGTCCTCGTCGCCATCTTCAAGCTGGAGGTCGACCCCGAGGGCGTGGGCACGTTCCGGCCCTGGCAGGGCTTTGTCGGCCGTTGGCTTCTGCTCGCGATGCTCGGCCAGGTGCAGGCGATCATCTGCTGCACCGGCGACATCGTGCTCGGCATCCAATGCGTCGAGCCCGTGGCATACGTGGCCGCGGGCATGATCGCCTCGCTCGTCTACGTTCTCATCGTCTACGCGCTCGCCATCTCCTTCAAGCACATCGGCAAGGCGCTCGGCGTGCTGCTCGTGGTGCTCCAGATCCCGGGCGCGGCGGGCACCTACCCCATCGAGATGATGCCCGACTTCTTCCAGGCGCTCCATCCGTGGTTGCCCTTCACCTACGGCATCGACGCCATGCGCGAGGCGGTAGCGGGCTTCTACGACGGCGCCTACGCGGCGAACCTGGGGATGCTCCTTTTGTTCTGCATACCCGCGCTCGCCATCGGAATCGGCGCCCGCCGCCGGCTCGTCAGCGTGAACGCGCTGTTCGACCGCAGGCTCGCCGAGACCGACCTCATGATCGCCGAGCACGTGGGTGCAGATGCCGCCCTAGCGGAACCGGACCGCACGGCGCGCATCTCCGGCGTGCTGGACGACCCCGCCCGCGCCGAGCGCCTCGAGCGCGCCTACCCCGTCCTCGTGACGCGCGGCACCGTCGCGCTCGCGTGCGAGGCCGTGCTGCTCGTGGTGCTCCAGTTCGTCTTGGCGGACCCGCTGCCGCTGCTCATCTGCTGGACCGTCGCGCTCACGGCGACATGCACCTACCTCATCGTCGTCGAGTTCCTGCACGCGCGCGCCCGGCGCACCCTGACCGCCGCACCCACGCAGCACCTGTCCGCCCGCGCCGCGGACCCCACCGCCAAGATCGCACCCACCGGCTCCGAAAGGTCCTGATGACCATGCATCGCCTGCTGTCCTTCATCCGCCGCGACGCGCGGCACGCATACGCCAACGCCGTGAGCATCGTCGTCATGGTCGGCATCCTCGTCGTGCCGTCCTTCTACGCGTGGTTCAACATCGCGGGAAGCTGGGACCCCTACGGCAACACGAAGAACCTCAAGGTCGCCCTCGTGAACGAGGACGAGGGATACGAAAGCGACCTCGTGCCCCTGAAGCTCAACCTCGGCGACGAGGTCGTCTCCACCCTGCTTGCCTCCAGCTCGATCGGCTACGAGCCCGCCGCGCGCGACAAGGCGGAGTCCGGCCTTGCCGCCGGCTCCTACTACGCCGCCCTCATCATCCCGAAGGACTTCTCGTCCTGCCTGCTCAGCGGTCTTGGTGGCGAGGCGCGCCAGGCGAAGGTGACATTCATGCAGAACCAGAAGGCCAACGCCATCGCCGAGATCGTGACGAACAAGGCGTCCTCCTCCATCCAGGAGGATATCGACACCGGCTTCGCCCGCGCCGTGACCGACGTGGGCACAGGTGCCTTGAAGCAGCTCTCCGGCATGCTCGACGACGGACAGCTCGCAACCGTCGCGCGCGCTATGCAGTCCGCCCTCGACGGCAGCGCACAGACCCTCTCAAGCACCGCCGGCAGCGTGCAGGCGGCAGGCGACCTCGTCGGATCCGCCCAGCACCTGCTCGACGCGAGCTCCACCTCGCTTTCCGCCCTGACCGACACCGAGGGCGGACTCGCTGCCGCCCTGCGCGACGGCGCCGACGGCGTGCGCGGACTCGATGGCGCGCTCGAGGATGCCACGGCCTCCGTCAAGGGGGCGCTCGATACCGGGGCGGCGAGCCTCGACGGCGTCAGCGCGGCGATCGGTAACGCGATGGATACCGCGGGCGGGCACATCGACCGCATGACGTCTGCCCTCGCGGATGTCGACAGCGCCATCCAGCAGCGACTCGATGCGCTGCGCAAGCTCGCCGACACCCTTGATGGGCAGGACACGCTCGTCAAGCAGATGGAAAGCCATTTCCAGGTCGGTTCAGCCGAGTACACGAAGGTCCTCGAGGTCAGCCTGACCATCGAGGGGCTCGCGCAGCGTGTCGGGCGCGCGATCGAAGAACTCGAGAACCTCTCGGCAGGTATCGAGAGAACTGCCGGCGACCTTGAGCAGGGACGCGCCGATGCCGACACGGCGCGCGCCGAACTCACCCAGATGGTGGCCGACGCGCAGAGCGCGCTCACCTCCGCCGGCGACTCGTTCAACACCTCGCTCGACGGCTCGCTGACAGACCTCGCCGGCACCCTGGAGGCCACCGCGACCGGCGCGGACAGCGCGCTTCAGGACCTCGAGCGCACCGGCGCCGCCGTGGCCGCCGCCACCCAGGCAGCAAGCGGCAACCTGGACGGGATGCACGCCACGCTCGGCCAGACGGCCGAGGACCTCGAGAGCGCCGCGACGCGCATCGGCGAGCTGCAGGGCGCGCTGTCCCGCGCCCTCGATTCGTCCGACATGGACCAGGTGCGCACGATCCTTCTGACCTCGCCCGCGGAGCTCGGCGCCTTCATGGCCGAGCCCGTGAGCATCGAGCGCCACGCGGTCTTCCCCGTCGAGAACAACGGCTCGGCCATGGCACCCTTCTACACGACGCTCGCCATTTGGATCGGCGGGGTGGTCCTCGCCGCGCTCATCAAGGCGACGCCGAGCGCGCAGGCGCTGCAGGAGACGGGCTGCACGGTGACGCAAGCCTATCTGGGGCGCCTGGCGCTCTTCTGCAGCACGGGTATCATCCAGGCGGCCATCATCTGCATAGGCGACGTCGGCTATCTGGGCGTGCAGTGCGCGCACCCCGGCCTTTTCCTGCTCGCGGGATGCCTCGCATCCGTGGTGTTCATCAGCATCATCTTCGCGCTCACCTCGTCGTTCGGCGACATCGGCAAGGCGGTCGCCGTCGTCCTCATGGTCGTGCAGGTCGCCGGCGCCGGCGGAACGTTTCCCGCCCAGATGCTGCCCCCGGTGTTCCAGACGATCTACGCATGGCTGCCCTTCGTGCACGCGGAAGGCGCCATGCGCGCGGCGCTCTTCGGCGTCTACAACGACGATTTCTGGATCCAGCTGGCCATTCTCGCGGCCTACGCCGTGCCCGCGCTCGCGCTTGGGTTGCTGCTGTGCCGCCCGACGGCGACCGCCGTCAAGCGCTTCGAGGAAGCCCTCGAGTCGACGCACGTGATGTAGGTGGCAAGCGTGCACAGCGCAGGCTCGCTACACCTCGACCGAGCAGCCCGTGTACAGGTAGGAGATCTGGTCGCCCAGCTCGTCGCGCAGCAAGCTGTACGCGGCAAGGCCCGTGCAGTGGAAGGTGTAGAAGCGCGTTTTCAGGCAGGAGAGCTCGCGGGCGAGCAGGCGGATCGACGCCTCGTCGCAGACCGTGCCGGCGCTCGGCGCCATGAGGTGAAAGCCGGCCACCACGGCATCGAGCGGAGCGCCCGCGAGCATCTCGGCACGCGCCATGATGTTCAAGATCCCCGTGTGCGAGCAGCCGGAAACGAGCAGGTAGCGGTCCCCCTCATGTACAAGCAGGCTCTGCTCGTGGGCAAACGTGTCGGGTGCGAGCGCGCCGTCTTGCTGCCGGGCGAACAGCGTCCGGTTCGACGCGGGCGCGGCATGGGCGCCGCCCGATGGGGAGAAGAGCACCAGGCCATCGCCCAAAACGCGCAGCTCGCCGGTCGGCACGATGCGGTCGCTGGATGCGAGCGCGGGATCGAGCCCGATCTCGTGCTGGCGCTCCCCCACGCCCGACACATGCCCCTCGAACGCACGCTCGCGAATGTAGACGGGGGCTGGCGATAGGGCGCTATCCGTCACGGCGAAGTAGGCCGCAAGGCCGCCGCCGTGGTCGGCATGCCCGTGCGAGATTACCGCGGTATCGGCGGAGGCGATGTCGATGCCGAGCGCGCGGGCGTTGTCCAGAAAGCTCGCGTCGGGACCCATGTCGAAAAGGATGCGCCGGTCACCCGTTTCCAGAAACAGGCTGAGCCCGTGCTTTGCGGTAAACCGGCTCGACGGCGTCGCGTTCTCCAGCAAGACCGTGACCTTCATGGCGCCCCCTCCATGTGCTCTGTTCCGTTAAGTATATCTGTCGGCAGCGAGACGCGATTGCGGTTGCGCCGAGCCGGCATGAGGGATGTGGGATTGCATGCGGGCGCTTCCGCCGAGCCCTGCGCGCCGTTAGTGGCCGAACCTGCCGAAACGACATGCGACGAAAGCCCGTCGAAAGCGCATCCGCCGCCGGAGTTGCCGCGAGCCTGACGAGACGCCCTGTATGCGCCGCCCGCCATGGTGCGCGCAGCCCGTAGACGCAGCATGCCGCATCTCGAAAAGACCGACCGCTCCCACCCCTCCCGCCCTGTCCCTTTGTGCCAACTGGTTATAATCTTTAGTACCACAGTCGCATTTCTGATGGGCGCATTTTCGTCCCTCACTCTAGGACCCTGATCTACAACATCACGGTCGGCCCCAAGTTCGAGGATGCGGACACACCTTCGGACGATACACCGGATAATCCTTCGGACAACCCCTCCGACCAGCAGCCGTCTTCTATCGACGAGGCCTGGTCTCAAAACACGTCCCAGCAGACGGAAAGCGGGCTCAATCGCCTGTTGCACGCCCTCGGGCTTCCACAGACCGGCGACGCGCAGGGCATGTACATCGCCCTCGCCGTCATGCTGGCGGCAGCTTGCATCGCGGTCGGCTGTTTTGTGCATCGTCGCGCGGCGCGCAAGGCCGCATCGGCATCGCAGGGCAGCGCCTCCCCCACCTCGCCGGCAGCAGAACGGAAAACGGGGCGTCAACCCGACGGCAAGGGCACATCGAGCGGCGAAGGCGGCCCGGATGATGACGGGCAGGACCCCGCATAGCGCCAAGCCCGCATAAGCGTATTGGCAGCACGCATCCCACGCACGCGAAAGGACCGCCTCGAACCCACTGCTCGGGGCGGCCCATATCATTCGGCAAACGAAACGGCGATGCGGCGGGGCGCCTACAGATACCCCTCCGCATCGCGCCATGGGCGCAGGCGATCGGGGTCGATGGTCACATGGGCATGCTCGGGCACCTCATGCCACTTGACGGTATAGCCCGCCCCATGGCTGCAGAACACCGAATCCGGCGTGTTCGGCAGATCGGCCTCAGGATCGTAGGCGGCCTGCTCGATCACGCGGTCGGCATCGTGGCAGGGGCGGTAGCCCGCGAACTCAAGCGCCAAGCGCCCCAACCCGCCGGAATACCCGCTCACCTCAAGCCCGTACTCGCGCATCTCCGAGGCGGGCGCGAACCCGGTGAGCTGCGCCATGTCGCCCTGGACGGACGGCGTCTCGAACTCCGCGCCCATGCGCTGCACGTCGGCCAGGGCGCGCCCCACCTTGTCGGCGGGAACCGTCAGGCGGAAGCGGTACCACGGCTCCAGAAGCTCGCAAGCGCCCTGCTCGCGCGCCATCATGAGCGCCTGGCGGATGGCGCGATACGTCGCCTGGCGAAAATCGCCGCCCTCGGTGTGCTTCGCATGCGCGCGCCCGCCGAGCAGCGTGAAGCGCACGTCGGTGAGCGGCGAGCCCGTGAGCACGCCCAGGTGCCCACGCTCCAGCACGTGCGTGAGGATGAGGCGCTGCCAGTTGCGGTCGAGGTCGTCCTCCGAGCAGCGCGTGCCAACCTCGATGCCCGCGCCGCGCGGCAGCGGCTCGATCAGCAGATGCGCCTCGGCGTAGTGGCGCAGCGGCTCGAAGTGCCCCACGCCCTCAACCGGGGCGGTCACGGTTTCCTTGTACAGGATGCCGCCCGGGCCGAAGTCGACAGCGAATCCGTACCGGTCGGCAAGCGTCTGCTGCAGCACCTCGCGCTGCACCGCGCCCATCAGCTGGACGTGGACCTCCTGCAGGTGCTCCTGCCAGCTCACGCCGAGCAGCGGGTCCTCGTCGGCAAGCTCGCGCAGCGCGCGCACAAGCTTGTGGATGTCCGCCTCCCCCGGCAGGACCTGATAGGACAGAACCGGCGCCAGCAGGGGTTCAAGGCCGCGCTCCTCGGCACCGAGCGCGCTGCCGGGCACCACGTGAGTAAGGCCCGTCACCGCGCAGATGCAGCCGGCGGGAACCTCCGTCACGGTCTGGAACGAATCGGCGTCGTAGATGCGCACCTGGTCGATTTTTTCCTCCCAGGAAGCGCCGCGGTCGACGCCTGCGACCATCATCTTGGCGCGCAGGACGCCGCCGGTGACCTTGAGCCACGCCAGGCGCTCGCCGCGTGCGGAGCGGCTGACCTTGTACACGCGGGCGGCGAACTCCTCCGGCCACGCGCGCTCGGCGACAAGCGCGATCAGGCCGTCCATGAAATCGGACACCCCGTCGTCACGCAGTGCGGAGCCGAAAAAGACCGGAAAGATGCAGCGCTCGCTCACAAGGCACCGCAGGGTGGCGGGGCTGAGCGTCCCTTCCGCCAGGTACTCGTCGAGCGCTTCCTCGTCGGTTGCCGCCGCGTCCTCCAACACCGCCTCGTCACCGGAAAGCAGCGCGCGTCCATCCACGCACGAGGTCGACAGACGGTCGCGAACTGTATCCAGAAGCCCTGCGGCATCGGTCGGCGCGAGGTCCATCTTGTTCACGAACACGAACGTCGGGACGCCGTAACGGGAAAGCAGCTCCCACAGCGTCTCGGTATGTCCCTGCACGCCGTCGTTCGCGCCCACCACGAGCACCGCGTAGTCGAGCGCCCGCAGGGTGCGCTCCGCCTCGGCGGAGAAATCGACATGCCCCGGTGCGTCGACGAGCATGAGATGCGCATCGTTGTACGTGAGATCGGCCTGCTTCGCGAAGATCGTGATGCCGCGGGCGCGCTCCATGGCGTCGGTGTCCAGATGGGAGTCACCGTGGTCGACACGTCCCTGCGTGCGGATGGCACCCGCCTGGAACAGCATCGCCTCGGCGAGCGTGGTCTTGCCCGCATCGACATGCGCGAGCAACCCGAGCACCGCTTGCTTCATGTTCGAACCCCCTCCGACGACGCGCGTTCGCTCCGATGGTAGCAGAACCGCCGGATGCGGAAACTGCCTGCGCGTACCGAACGGGCAGCATGCGATTCGAAGCGCACGGCCGCGACGCTGCAGCCGTGCGCTACGCGACGCCGGGGCGGCGCGCCGTCCCCTCAGCGGATCGCGCTATGCGGCATCGACGTCGGGCGTCTTTTCGCCAGCATTCGCATCGGGACCCGGGGTGTCCTCGGCGGCGGCGTCCGCATCGTTCCCATCGGCATCCGGCGCATCGTCCGAACCGGTATCGGCACCCGGCGTATCGCCCGCGCCGGGTTGGCCCTCCCCCGCACCAGAATCGCCGGTATCGCCGGCGCCCACATCGTCCCAGTCGATGCCGGACCCGTCGATGTCGAGCACGCGGCAGAGCGTATCCCACAGCAACTCCTGACCCAGGTGATTCGGGTGCGTGCCGTCGGTGTAGAAGAGCTCCGCGGGCAGGCCCTGCACCGCAAGCGTCGCCATGAAAGCATCGTGCAGCGAGGCGTACGCCCACCCGTGGGCCTCGCACAGCTCGCGCAGGGCATCGGACACCTCGCGCAGGGTGAAGCGGTAGTCCTCGCTCACCACGGGGATAGGCGACAGCACGATCATCTTGCCGCCGTAGTGCTCGCTCACCCGCGTGAGGAACGACTCGGCGTAAGCGGTGAAGTCCTCGAGCGTCTCCTGCGCATCGACGATACCGCGATCGTTCGTGCCGAGCACCACGATCGCCAGGTCCTCGTCGCCCAAGATATCATCGCCGATCTTGTCGTAGGTGCACATGGAGCCGAATCCCGCGACGCTCGCGTTCACGAGGCTGACGCCGCGTTCGCCCAGGTAGGCGCGAAGCAGGTTCGAGGCGCTCTTCGTCGCAGACGACGGCTCGCGGTAGATGGAGCCACCGTAGGTGAAGAGCTTCTCGCCATCCGGATGCTCGTAGCCGAGCGCGCCCACGCCCGCCATGATGCTGTCGCCGAAGATGCGCACCGAGTGCACCTCGCCGGACGCGACCGCGTCCCCGAGCGAGATCGGCGACACCATGCCGCTGACGAGCTTGGGCTCGGGCATCTGCTGGCCCGCATCGAGCGCGCCGGTCAGCTCGTCGAAGTGATAGCCGATGCCGTTCACCGTATAGGATCCGTGCACCATCACGCCCGAGGGCCAGCTGTAGAACACGGTCTTGTTCGCCTGCTCGAAGCGATGCCAGCCGTAGGTCACCGCGCCGGTCTCCTCGTCGAGGTAGTACCACTGGCCGTCGATAGCCTGCTCGCCGTACAGCATGCGGCCGGTCACGGCGTCGAAGTACACCCACTTCTGGCCATCAGGCAGGTAGACGAAGCCCTTCGCCATCTCGCCCGTCGTCTCGTCGAAGTAGTACCACGAGCCGTAGCGGTAATCCAGGCCCTTGACCATGTGGCCCGACGCGTCGTAGCGCACCCACTTGCCGCGGGTGCGGTCCTCGTTCGACACGGGGACGAACACGTCCTTGTCGCGCGCCATGGTGCCGTCCGCGTCGAACCAGTACCACGCGCGCGAGTCCGGGTCGAACACCTCCTTGTCACGGGCCATGACGCCGTTATCGAACCAGTAGCGCTCGCCGTCGAGCTCCGCCCAGCCGGTACCCGACGCGGGCGGCTCGGGCTCACCGGCGCGCGGCGCCGCCTGGACCTCCTGTGCGGCAGGCTCCGCCTGGGCGATCCCGATCGGGCAGGCAAGCGCAAGCGTTGCGCACGCGAAGGCGAGCGCTGGGCGCAGATGGGAATAAATCTGTTGGGCGGACATTGGTCGATCCTCCCCGGATGCGTCAGAAATCGTTCGATAGGATTGTACCCGCACGCTCGAAAGCCGGCCATATGCAACCGAAAAAGGACCATCCCGCCGCGCATGTGCGACGGGATGGTCTCTCAACGTTTCCTATGCGGCAGCCGCGCGCGAGGCGGGTTATCAGTCGCCCCAGTAGGGATGTGCAATGCCCGCGGTGTCGCCGTTGATCGGATACCAGCGCGGCTCGATGCTGTTGAACGAGGCATCGGCAAGCGTCACGCTGCCGTCGGGGTTGATGCCCACGACGATGCCCACATGACTCGCCGAGAAGCCCTTGTCGAAGGCGAAGCCGGCATACTTGAGGAACATGATGTCGCCGACCTTAGGGCTGAAGTCGACGCGCCCGCGCTCCTTGTACCAGTCGAGGTTCATGTGCGGATAGCTCATGAGCTGGCCGTCCGCCAGGAAGATGTCCAGGTCCGCATGGTGGAAGCACCACCACACGTAGGTCATGCAGGGGCCGTGCGGACACAGGGTGCCGCCCGCCGCGGCGAACTCGCCCTCGGTGTCGGGGTGCGTGTAGTAGGAGGCGCGCACCTGCTGGAGCAGCTTCTCCTTCAGCTCGTCGGGCGTCAGCTGACGGCCGGTGACCTTGTCGAAGTAATACGGGCGCCCGTCGACCATGCGCTGGCCGTACACCATGCGGCCCGTCACCGGATCGTAGTACACCCACTTGTTCGCCTTGGGCAGATAGGCGAAGTCGTAGTCCATCGCGCCCGTGTAGGGATCGAAGTAGTACCAGCCACCGTCGATGAACTGCTCGCCGTAGACCATCCAAGCGGTCTCGGGATCGTAGTAGCACCACTTGTTCTGCTCGACGACATAGGAAAAGCCCGTCTGCAGCGCACCGGTCACCGGGTGGAAGTAGCGCCAGTGGTAGGCACCGTCCTCGGGGAAGTAGCTGTAGACCTCACCCTTGACCATGCGGCCCTTCTCGTCGTAGTGGACGGTCTTGTCCTGGTCCTTGAGGTAGAAGTCCTGGTCGGTGATGGTCACGCCGTCTTTGCCGGCGTAGTACCAGGCGTTGCTCACCGGATCGTAGTACTCCTCGTTCTCGGCGATGAGGCCCGAACTCTTCGCCCAGTAGGAGTTCCCCGTCTTGGGGTCGGTGAACTTCAGGTTACGGGCAACCTGGCCGTTCACGTACCACACGCGGTAGCCACCCTCGTTGCCCCAGCCGGAGGTTGTGGTCTGGAGCTCGACGTCGGAGGTCTCCTGCGCCTCGGTGGCGGCGTCCTGCTGGTCCTCGGCAGCGGGAGCGCCCTGCTGCTCTTCGGGCAGCGTCGCCTGCTCCTCGGCCGGCGCCTCCGCCTGCTTCTCATCGGTTGCGAGAGCGTCCGTCGCGTCCTCGGTCGCCGGTGCCTCCTGCTGGGCGGCGTCGGTCTCGACCGTTGCCGCCTGCTCTTCGAACACCGTCACGACTGCCGCGTCATCCAGAGCGAATGCCCCAGCGGGCGCCACGCTTGCCGCGCACGCCAGCGAGATCACAGCCGCCACAAGCCGTGAATGTCTCATGGGTATCGCTTCCTTTCATCCCGACCCCTCGGTACACGACGCATATGCACCTGGTACCGAAACAATTCATACGGTGTAATTGAATACCACACTTTGGCAGGTGGTTGTTGCGCAACAGAAATCCATCCATCGAGCCGTCACAGAACCACGCCGTCTTTTGCGCCGGCGCCCCACGGCGCCCGGTGTCAAACTTAAGCGAATAATAGCCACGCGTTGACAAATTCTGGACGTTCGCCCCGTAGACTTGCAGATGAACCGAAGGGGGCGATACGACCATGGCGTCACTGGATAACGAGCTCGACCGCGCGGGGCGCATGCCCCCGACCGACCGCACATCGCGCGTCCCGACAACCGGCGCCGGTCTCCGGAACGCGCCCATTCTTGCCAACCGGAACCTGCGCCCGGCTGTCCTCGTCGTGGCCGCCATCGCCGCCGTCGCGATTATCGGCGCGCTTGTCGCCTTCGGCCCCGAGCTCTGGAACTTCTTCACGAACGGCGAGGCCGTGCGCGCCTGGGTCGATGCGCAGGGCCCGTTCGCACCGGTGGCCATGGCGGCACTCGTTATCGCCCAGATCATCATCGCCGTCCTGCCGGGCGAGCCTGTCGAGCTCGCCGCGGGTTACCTCTTCGGCTTTTGGGAGGGCACGACCATCTGCTTTGTGGGCGGCCTTGTGGGAACGGTCCTTGTCACCGCGCTCGTCAAGACCCTCGGCATGCGCATCGTGCGCCTGTTCTTCACGCGTGAGCAGACCGAGGGCGTGGCGTGGCTGCGCGACTCGGCCCGCTTCGAGCTCATCATGTTCGTGGTCTTTCTCATTCCCGGCACGCCGAAGGATATCCTCACCTACGCCGCGGGGCTCACCACCTGCCCCTGGTGGCGCATCGCGCTCATCACCTGCGTGGGCAGGATCCCCTCCATCGTGACCTCGACGCTCGCCGCCGGGTTCGCCTCCGAGGGCAACTGGACAGCGGCTGTCATGACCGGCGTCATCACCGCTGCGCTCGTCGGCGCCGGGACGATCGCATTCGCGGCCATCAGGCGGCGCGAGCAGAACAAGGCGAAACGGGGGTAGCGTCCGGCCGCTCGCGCCCTAGGGCGCAACCGTCGCCGATCTCCCCGCATGGCGACGCGGGCAGCTGCGGCGACTGCCCGCGTCTAGATGATGGTCTTCTCGCCTTGGCTGGACGGGTCAAGGCCGCGGTTGGCACCACCCGTGTCGATCTCGTACTTAGCCACGTACATTTCGAGACTCGCCGCGACGGTGACAATGAAACCGCCTTC
Organism: Collinsella tanakaei; assembly: GCF_016902615.1. Lineage (GTDB taxonomy): Bacteria > Actinomycetota > Coriobacteriia > Coriobacteriales > Coriobacteriaceae > Collinsella > Collinsella tanakaei_A. Next base: position 6,680 of record NZ_JACJMB010000018.1, on the reverse strand, counting down.
GCCCGCATTCTCGACATCGCCTATTTCGCAGCTCCCGACCATGAGCGCATAGATCTTAGTCCAGTTTTCGACCGACCTGTTAGTGAAATCGACCTCGACCGCGCCATCGGGAAGGAGTTCCTGGACTGTGTTGTCATCCTGCCTCACAGGAGAAGCCGAGGCTCGGGAAAGTTTTCCCTGGAGGATGTACACGAAGCGCTCGCCGCCATAGAGCGCTACAGAAACAGAGAGCCAACCTCGACTCTCGGCCCACCGTCAATCGCAGTTTCCACGACGCTCCTTGCCGCGCCAACTGCTAGGCGCGCGTCTGGTACTCGCGGTCGCCTTCGAGGCCGCCTTCACGACTAGTCTGCCGAGACCCATCTTCACCTTGCTCCTGTTCGAGTCGGCTCAACATCGGATTGACAGGCGCGTCGGAAACCCTTCTCGCTCACGCTCTGTACATGTCCCTCAAGGATAGCAGGGCAAAACAGAAACGCTCTCCATCCCCCCACGTACCGTATAGCGATTGGTGAGCCTAATCTCCAGCCCCGCCCCTAGCGCCCTCAACGAGGATTGCATCCACCAGGAAGCATGTTGAGGAACCCATACAGCCCCTCCCGTCAATGAACAAGCTGAGCGTCTCGATGATTCCGACGGAGAGACAGAGCAAGTACCGGACGGAGCACCCGCGCTGCGACGGGTGCAGCCGCACATCGTCACGGACCACAGCACCGCGCGCACGGTGTCGACGTGAGTCCCCAGACCTACCGTCAGAGGGGACTTGCCTCGACCGTGCGCTCGACACTCACCCCGGCACCTATACCGTCACCGCCGTGCTCGGGAAGGTCAATCGCCTTCGCGGCCATCAGGCGGCGCGAGCAGAGAAGCGCAGCAAGAGCAACCGCAAGCCGTCCACACCCCGTGACACATCCAACGCCGATATCGCCGCGACTGCCCACTTTCGGACGTCCGCTTCCCTTGGAGAAAACCGACCAACAGGCTTTCGCGCCCACAGGCATCCGGAAACGGGAGACATCTGCGGGCGCGAAATGCGTTTTGATCAGCGTTTCTTTAGCTGCACTCCTGCCAGCGCTTCAGCGTCGGCAGCACGGCGCCGAGCAGCGACGCCGCCTCGTCCACGGTCCAACCCATAGCATCGGCCATGCGCGGGGCGCAGTCCTCGATCATCTCGTCCATTGTGGTCTCGTAGGTGTAGCTGCCGCCCTCATAGCACCAGCGGCAGAACTCCGCGGTCTCCGTCCCGTCGGCCTCGTGCCCGCGCTGGCCAGGCGCGGTGAACATCATGCCGCAGCTTTGGCAATACTCATCGGGCATGTCGAGCAGCACCGTCACGGGCACATCCAGCTCGCGGGCGATCAGCTTGACCATGTCGATACCCGGCTCGGTGGCACCGGTCTCCCAGCGGCTCACAGCCTGGCGGGTGATGTAGAGCCGGTGAGCGAGCTCCTCTTGGGTGAGCCCGCGCTCGCGGCGCAGGCGAGCGAGCGTGTCCTTCAACATCAGCATGGTGGCAGCTCCTTTGCGGTCGGTAATGCTGCGTCTATTGTCCCGAAGGCCCGCTCCCCCGTCGAGCAACAACCCGTTGCGCGGCGGCACGGCGTGCGCTGACGTCTGGCACTCGGAGTGCCTCTCCCCCTATCCCGCCCGCACCGATTAGCTCGCAGCTCATTCGCAATGCGGCGAAACGGCTTATCATGCCTGCGCAAGGAGAGAGCCAGCTCATCGACGAGGAGATGCGAAAATGGCCAAAAAGATCGTGGTCGTTCAGAAGAAGCAGGGTTGCGCGTGGATGTGCGGCATGTTTCTGCTCGTGTGCCTCGCTATCGCGGCCGTCGTCTACGCATTCGCCATCGCCGCCGGCGTGGCCCTGTGGTTCGGCATCCGCTACATTTGGCGCAGGCTCTGCATCGAGGCGCCCGAAAGCGGCATCGTGCACGCCGGCAGCAAGCTTCCGCCCATCGGTCGCAAAGTGCTTGCCGGCATCGCATGCGCCCTCGTCTCAATCTGCCTGATCAGCATATTCTTCAAGCCGTCGGAGCAGACGCAGACGCAGCAGACGACACAGACGACATACGTCGCAACGCAGAGCGCAGACGCCTAGGCGCCTTTGCACCGGCTTGTCCGAAAATAAGCGAGGCCTGACGGACGAATGTGGCCGGACAGCCCCTCCCGAGAAAATCGGCCAGCGAGGAGGTAAGCGGGCGCACCCAACACATCAGTCCGTGTGGCATCCGACCAAGATGCCACTGACCAAGCGTCCTCGTCCTGGTTGTCAGGCCACTCGATGCGGCCGGGCAGCTGGTCGAGCTATATATAAAAGCATCATGGCGACAACAAGCGGACTGGAGATGCCGGCGCTTTTTGACTTCGACGAATTTCATACCATTACAAACTCGTTCGCAGACAAAGTGTTTGGTCACATCGCCATGGGCATGGGTATCGACCAAATGAAAACGTGCACGACGTTTAGAAACATCAGTCCCTTGGGCGCTCGCATTGTACGCAGGGCCATCGATTCCAGAACGGCCGAGAGAGCAGCCACCACCGCCTAAAACCGAATAGTCCCCGCTTTCGTAGCGCCAGACGAAAGCGGGGACTATTGTTATAGTAGCCAATATGGCCAAAGCTATTGTACTGATTATCGACGATACGATCGTCTTCATTCACTGCAGGCCATCATCAATCACAGGAGCACATCGGATCGACTACCCCCGCGCGGCAATCACACTCTTGCGCACCTGCAGCAGCACGAGCACCAGACTGACACCGAGCAGGATGTGCCCGATCCCTGCGATACCGGAGACCGATGCGTTCATGCCCGAGGACAGATCGAGCCCCAGCACCTGGGTCACGCCGCGCACGATGAACATCACCTCGGTCAGGTTCAGGCCGATCTGATAGACCACCAGCAGCCGGCCGGTCTTCTCCCCGGTGAACGAAAAGTTCTTCTCAAGCAGCATCAGCAGCAAGAACCACACCATACCCAGCAGGAAGTAATGCGTGTGCACCACCCCGAGGACGGTCTGGCCAGAAAAGCCGTTGAACTTGGTGAACTCCCGATAGAACACGCCGCCGACCATCGCGAGCACCGCATACACCACTGACAGGTTCATATACCGTTTCATCGTTTTCTCTCCTTTACTCGTATTCATCTATCGAAGACAGCAGCCCGAACGACGCAGACAGGCCCCCTTCTTGCGCCTATGCCCGCACGCAGGCACCAGTCGATACGGCTTTCCCGAAGTTGTGCCCGAACAGCAGCCCGGCAAGCAGCAGCGAGGCGCCCAGCCCGGTGTAGAAGACGGCGATGAAGCGCTCGGGCGCAAGCCCGCTTGCGCGCAGGCCGATACCGCCCGCCATCATGATGGCCATGATGACGAACGCCTTCCCGTCGAAGAACTTGAGGAAAAACTGCCGCTCGTCCGCATAGGAGCGGATCCGGGTCGTGTGCTTTTCGACCAGCTTCCCGAAAATGAAAATCTGAAACACCGTGAAGACCACAGCGCTCAGCAGGAAGTTCACAATAGACAGGTTGGGCGGATACGCAATGAGCCCGATCCTCAGGATGTTGATACCCGCCGCGCTCCACACGAGGCAGGCGATGAGCAGCAGGGTGTTCCGCTTCACTTTCATGGTGTACCTCCATATGTTGAACATCGTTCATATTTGGGTCTAAAAGTCCCCGCCGGAAAGCGGGGCAACTTAATACAGGGTTCTGCGGATGATCTCCAGCACGGAGCCCGGATCGTAGTCCTGGCGCAGCAGCGCGGACAGCATCAGGGAGAACAGGACGTCGGCGAACTGCTCCACTGTGAAGCGGTCGGTAAAGGCATCCGGCCGCACGTTCGCGTCGCGCCTGATGACGTCGCGCAGGCTGTCGAGCACATGCTGCCAGGCCTGATGCATGCGGCGCTTCCCGTCCGGCTTGTCCTGCTGCATGAAACCGTAAGAATGGAGCGTGAAGAACCCCGGATACCGCTCGCTGCCGTACTCCATCCGCCCGTACATCCAGATGATGCAAGTCTGGGTGTCCTGGAACGCGACGCCGTCGTCCGCGCGGTGGAAAATCTCGCGCCAGACGCTTTCAACCGTAGCACCCACAAGATCTGACTTGGAGTCGAAGTAGTTGTAGACGCACCCGACGGAGATGCCGCAGGCGGCGGCGACGGAGCGCACGCTGGTCGCCGACCAGCCCTGCTCGCGGATGAGCTCGCGACTGACCTTCAGAATCTCCTCTTTGGATGTAACGGCGGTTTTCATCTGATCACCTCAACTTGAACGTTGTTCATTTATAGGCAATCGGCTTCGCTGCGTCAACGGGACGATACCCGCTTCACATCACGGCTACAGAGCGTTTTCCTCATCGGGGACGGGGTAGTGCGGTGCCATCTTGAACCCGGTCGGGCTCAGGATGGCACCGCACTACCCCGTCCCCGATGAGGACAGCGATCCCCCAATCAGTACAATGCGTGCTCCAGCAGCGCGAACAGCACAGAGCACGAGCGGTCCCCTGCACGAAGCGACTCGTAGATGCCGCACCAGATGAAGCGAGCCAAGGGCGCCGCGCCCACCTGCGCCAGCAGCTCGGCATTCACGGCATGATCGTGCTCGATCGCCTGCTCCAGGTTAGCCTCGATATGGGCGAAGCACGCGCGCTCCACCTTGAGACCACGTGCCTTCGTGCGACCATCGAGCGTCGATATCTCGGCAAGCCATCCGTCTTGTAACTCCATCACGGCATCGGCCAGCGTATCGGCGACACGACGGCAGAACCCCACGAGGTTTTCTCCCTCGCGATAGGCGAAGCAGGCACCTTGCGGGCAGGCGCCAGACGCTCCAGAGCCTCCGAAGGCGACATTTTCCCAGAAGCGCTCGATAACCTCGGTCACAAGCGACGACTTGTCCGGAAAGTAGTTATAGAGCGTGCCCACGGCGACGCCGCAATCGCCCGCCACGGCGCGAACACTCAGCGATGCAAGCCCCTGGGAGCGGGCGCGCATGTAGGCCGCCTCGACGATCTCTTCCCGCGTGACGGCGCTCTTCCCCGCCATGGCGATCCCTCCTCTGCTTGCCGGTGCCACGCTGTTCACGCACCGGCAAAAAACCTTGTAGCAATGCCGCTCCGCCGATTCGTCCCCGCCCATGAACAATCCCGTGGACTGTTCAGGAAGAAACGAGCAAATTGCCAGCGTTTCAGCCATGTCGCTTGAAGGCGATCCAACCCAATCCTATCATGAACACCGTTCATATGAACAGTGTTCACTTACGAAAGGAAGCATCTATGTCCCTTCAGCTCATGCTCGCGAGCGCAGCAATTACGCTCGCCCTCGTCTTCTACACCATCGGCGTGTTCTCCGAACGGCATGACGAGCACCTGTCCAAAAAGCACGTTATCCTCTTTTGGTGCGGCCTGGTGTTCGACACCACCGGCACCACGATCATGACGAGCATGGCGCAGGCGGGGTCGGCCGGCATGACCGGTATTCACGGCATCACCGGAGCAGCCGCCATGTCCTGATGCTCTTCCACGCTGTCTGGGCGACCTTCACGCTCGTGCGGCGCAACCGCAACCTGGAGCAGACGTTCCACCGCTTCAGCACCGTGGTATGGCTCGTCTGGCTCGTCCCCTACATCATCGGCATGTTTGTGGGCATCCCGTTCATCGCGCTGAGCGATAGCGCCACGGTGGGCATCAGCGTCGGCATCGTCGCCGTGATCGCCCTTGCCCTGGCGTGGAGCAGCAAGCGCAAGGCGTCTGCGGCGTAGATGGTGCTACCCGGCAGCCGCCCATCAATCCGTCCTCTTTGCAATAGGCAGTTGACGATCCGCACTCAGACGCCCACGCGACCGATATGCCTGACAAAACCGCATGTAGAACCCCGTGGCTTTTAGAAACCCAAACCATTAAGCCTGGCGTAACGAAGATGTCGGTCGATATCCCGTAAGGCCTGCTCAAACAGGAGCCAGCAGACTCAAAAAGGCAATCGCGGAAGCGCACCGGCCCAAAGGCAAGCGCTTCTGAGAGCCCTGAGGCAAGGGGTCAGAAAACCCGTCCCCCGCGCCTCCCGGAATTAGAAGGAAGAAATATATGGAATACGCTGAAATCATCGCGGGAGCCATCACGGGAGTCATCCTGTATCGCGTCATCAAATGGGCTGTACTCAAGCGGAGGAACGAGGGCGGTGCCGAATAAAATGCAGGGGCGCACATGAGGCACGGCGACCAAGGCCCGTGCGCTCCATCCAATACAAGTTCAAGCTCCACCCGCTCGTCCATGAGCTCTCGGCTAGATGAAGAAAAACGTCGAGCTGCACCGCGCATCTCAGACATCTCATCCGCAGTGGCATGAAGTGCCAGAGCGAGTGAGCCGACCAAGCCTGATGCACAGAAAGCCGCCATAGAGCCAAGTTGTCCTGGTGAAAACGATACACAGGGAATCGAAGGCCTGGGGAAACACGGTTGCCCCTGTCATTTCGTACGTCGAACGGCAATACAAAAGGCTCCAAGAACGCCGGGAAGCACTTCAGGGAGCCTAGGAGCTAAGAGGGGGCCATCTTTGAACTGCCTCCCATTTCTTGGACATGGAAATAGAGGTCCGAGAGATGGGAGGCTTTCATGTCCATCGACCTGCGGTGCAGGCACGACCGGAGGCTCAGGGAGCTCGCCGCGGAGCTGTT
>NZ_JACJMB010000017.1 GCF_016902615.1 Collinsella tanakaei | reverse complement strand
CGGAATCAGCGGCGAGCTCGATGGCATCGGTGTGCTTCTCGACCGGCACGGACTCGCCGGTCAGGGCTGCCTCCTCGATCTTCATCGAGGCGCTCTCGAGCACGCGGCAATCGGCGGGAACCGAGTCGCCCGCCTCGAGCAGGATGATGTCGCCAGGCACGAGCTCGGACGAGTGCAGCATGACGAGTTTGCCGTCGCGGATGACCTTGGACTGGGCGGCGCTCATCTCCTGCAGGGCAGCCAGCGCCTCCTCGGACTTCGCCTCCTGGATGACGCCGAGGGCGGAGTTGATGATGACGACGGCCATGATGATGACGACGTCTGCCCATTCGGACTCACCCTGGATCATGCCGGTCACCGCGGAGATCACGGCGGCGACGATGAGCATGATGACCATCGGGTCGGCCATCTGCTGGAAGAAGCGGATCCACAGCGGGGTCTTCTCTTCCTCATCCAGCTTGTTCGGGCCGACTTCCGCCAGACGCTGTTGCGCCACACTGGCGGTAAGGCCGGTTTCGGCATTCGAGGATTGCTCCTCGAGCACCTCCTCGGCCGAAGCCAAGTATTCCTTCTGCATACCTTGCTTCCCCCTCTTGGGAACAACGTGCCGACCAGCAGAATTTGCCCGATCTTAATTCCCTCGAAGAAGGGCAAGGGCCTCTAGAGGCTGCTAACCGGTCGGCGGCTTGCAATAGTTGAAATAGTACCTCAAATCTCCACAGGTTCCACAAAGGTCCCGCCGCCGCATGCATGCGCCGCACGCCGGAAAACCGAAGGCAGCGCGCTCGTTTCTCCCCTCTTGGCTTGCTGGGACAACGCGCCTACCTGCCCGTCTGGTGCAGCCGAGCGGCACCTATCCATCGGTGAACGGTACGGGCGCCCCTCCCACCCGCGCACCGGCCAGGCAAGCGGCGGCGCGCCGCCCGCATGTTGCAGCAACGTTTCGGCAATCCGATGCGCGCCTCGCATGGGGTAGAGTAGCGAGGCGTCGCGTGCCCGCAGATACGCGCACGGGGGCCCGCCTTGCAAAGCGAGCCCCCGTACACACGGAAAGGGGGAGACAAGTTTTTCCGACGTAAGGACGTGCGCCAACAGGTCCTTACGCGTGTGCGCTACATGATCGAGCCCAGGAAGTTGGGAACGGCACGATAGAGCGCGAAGAGCATGAGCGCGGTGTAGAAGATGTAGCTCACCGTCATGCAGATCTGCAGGGCACGCGGCGCCTTCAGACCACGGCTGACATCCTTGCGCCAGATCATGCGCGTGATGAAGAAGCCGGCGGTCGGCGTACCGATGCTCGTCAGAACGTTGGAGAAGTAGGTCAGCTGGATGGGCGAGCTGCCGTAGGCGAACGCGATGGCCATGGCTCCGACCAGGATGCACGCGGCGGTGATCTTGATGTTCTTGGAGTCGAGGCCCGTCGGCAGGTTCAGGCCCGCGTTCAAAAACACCGAGCAGCGGCCGGTGTTGCCCATGATGGCGGCGAAGGCCGCAGCGAGGAAGGCGACGCCCATGACGAGGTTCGCGAACTGACCGAAAGCGGGCTCAAGCATGACCGCGAGGTTGCCGATGTTCTTGATCTCCTGACCGGTCGGGTTCAGCACGATGGCGCCGACCATGATGACCACGCCGGAGATGACGACGGTACCGAGAACCTGGGCCAGCGCGTCGGAAACCATGACGCCGTTGAAGAGGTCCTGCTTCTTCCACTCCTTCTCGACGCCCAGGTACGTGCCGTACATACCGGCAAGCACGGAGGCGGAGGAGCCGAGGAAGCCGAGCACGGTCACGAGGCTGCCCTCAGGGAACTGCCACTGCACGAGACCGGATCCGGCTGCTGCCCAGTCGGGACCGCCGGTCATGACGAGCACGACAATGAAGGCGATCGCCATGACGGCGATGCAGACGGTGACGGCCTTCTCAATCTTGCCGTACACGCCCTTCAGGAAGTAGCACAAAAACACGAAGACCATGACGATGGCCGCGCCTATCTTCCAGTCTATGCCGAAGATCAGGCTCATGCCCGCGCCGATACCGGCGACGTTGCCGATGTTGAAGCAGACGCAGGCGAAGAAGGTGACGAGGCCGACGAATGTCGCCGCGGCGTTGCCGTAGTACTCGCGGATGGCGTCGATGGTCGGCTTGCCCGTTGCCATGCCGAGGCGATAGGCGACTAAGATGAAGGTCGTGCCCATGAAGATGACGGGCAGAAGGACCCAAAGGAGCTGGTAGGCGTAGTCGCCGCCCAGCATAGCGGAGGTGGTCAGGGAACCGGGGCCGAGCTGGATGCCGGCAAGCACGAAGCCGGGACCCATGCGCTTCAGCAACTCGGTGATCGGTAGGCGCTTGACGCTTGAGGGTTCGAAACCGAAGACGTTATCGGCAGGGGCGAGGCCCTCATCGACAGCGGTGGTGTCTGCCATTGAGAAGCTCCTCTCTATAAAAGAGGGGCGGCCACGCGACCCATTAGGAGCTATTTGGGTTCGCGATGGCCGCCCGTAATCACACGCAGGGCGTATGGGAGATATGAACCCTTACGCGAACTGGGTCATATCGACCTTGTCGAGGCCAGACTTCTTGATGCCCTCGGCAACCCAGTCCTTCTCTTCCTGGTTGAGCGGGAGAACGGGCTTGCGCATGATGGCGTTGGTGAAGATGCCGCGCTGGTACAGGGTCTCCTTGAGGCGAGCGTGAGCCTCACCAGAGGGCTGGCCGCCGCCGTAGATGGCCTGAGCGATGTGATAGATGCGGTCGGACCAGTCCTGGGCCTCCTTGAGCGTGTGCTCGGCGGGGTTCTTGAAGACATCCCACGCCGGGCAGATGAGCTCGGGCACGCAGCCGGCGAAGCCGATGAGGGCGCCGTCCATGCCGGTGAACCAGGAGGGGCAGAGGGTCTCGTCGTGGCAGGTGATCAGCGAGATGTCCGGGCACTCCTCACGCAGGACGCGGACGTCGTGCTCGTAGATGGAGGTAACGCGGGTGCCCATCTTGATGCACTTGACGTGGTCGATCTCCTTGCACATCTTGACGAGGGTCTCGACGGGATAGAAGGCCTTGGAGGTCGCGGGATACAGGTGGATGATGATGTCGATGTCGGCGCCCTCGGCAACGTCCTTGACGTACTCGAACGGGGCATCCGGGTTCATGCCGAAGCGGAGCCACATGTGAGGCGGCATGAGCAGGATGCCGTCAGCGCCGGCCTCCTTGGCCTCGCGAGCCATCTCGATGGCGCCCGCGGTGTGCTCGCAGTTGACACCGGAGATGATGGTCATGCAGTCGCCGCACTCCTCAGCGCAGATCTCGGTGACGCGCTTGCGCTCGGGCTGGGTCAGGCTGGTGATCTCGCCGGTGTGGCCGTTGCAGACCAGGCCCTCGATGCCCTTGCCGTAGAAGGACTTGATCCAGCGCAGGTAGGCGCGGAACTCGGGCTCGTTGATGGAGTAGTCCTCGTTCAGAGGCACGGAGACGGCCGGGAAGATGGTCTTGAAGGTAACGGTCTTAGCCATGGTCGAAAATCCCTTCTCACGCTTTTGACTTGTGCGGGGTAGCTGCTCCCGCGTAGCAAGTAATGCAAACGTTTGCTTTGCTTGACCTGTATTAAAGCCTGTTCTTCGGACCAATTCAATGAATTATGCAAGCCTTGCAACAAATTGCACGGACGGTACGCTCGCCCTCAAATACCTACCGTTCATCCTCAAAACACAAGGTAACCTATGATTTAGTGCTTTTTGTACTGCAGGATTCCACTTCGATATTGAAGTTCATCATTTGCAGACATATTTGTGCAATCGTTTGTATTATCACAATATAATCTATGAACTATTCGGCTTTGGACTTGCACAACTGGCACGTGCGGGGCCATATTTATGAGGAAACTCCCGGACACCGTTTTGCCCGACGGTCTACATATATAGAAGGGAGGCGCCATGCCGACCCTGAAAGACGTTGCCCAGCTGGCAAACGTCGACGTGAGCACCGTCTCGCGCGCACTCAACAACACCGCTCACGTGCATCCCGCCACCAAGGCGCGCATCCTCAAGGCGGCAAAGGAGCTGGGCTACCGCCCCAACCCCATCGCCCAGGGGCTGCGCCGCGGACGGCAGCATACGATCGGCATCGTGGTCCCCCGTCTGCAGCTCACGATTTTCGCCGAGATCGCGCAGGGTGTGGAAGAGGAGGCCCAGAAGCTCGGGTACTCCATTATCTTCGCCAACAGCAACGACGACCCCAAGCTCGAGGCCGAAAGCCTGAACCGCATGCGCAGCGGCTTCGTCGACGCGATCATCATCGCAGGCACGGGCAAAAACGGCCGTCTCATGCGCGACATCCAGACGGAGGGCACGCCCGTCGTACAGGTCGTCCGCATGCAGGAGCAGAGCCTGAGCAGCGTCGTGGCAGACTACTACGCCTGCAGCTACGAGGCGATCCACTACCTGATGGAGAAGGGTTGCCGCGAGATCGGCCTCATCAACAGCCCCCGCTCCATCTCCCCCTACAAGCGCCGCTACGACGGCTACCGCGACGCGATCCGCGAGCACGGACTCGAGAGCATCTGCGTCACGCCGTCGAGCAACCTGGAACCCAACAACTTCGAGTACGGCTATCGCTGCGCGGCGCGCCTGCTCGACGAGCACCCGAACCTCGACGCCATCGCGGCCGCCGTGGACATCCAGGGGCTCGGCGCGATGCGCGTCCTGCACGAGCGCGGTCTCAAGTGCCCCGACGACATCCGCGTCATCTGCCTCACGGGACACGCCATCGGACGGATGCTCGAAACGACCATGACCGCCATGGAGATCCCCGCCATCGAGATGGGCCAGAAGGCCGCGCGCATGGCGGTGGAGGCCATCGAGGCGCAAGGCGGTGCGGCAGCCGCCCGTCAGCACCTCGTGTTCTCCCCCACCCTCGTCGTGCGCGAGAGCGCGTAAGGGGCGCCCGGCTGTCCCCATCGGGGACAGCGCCCCGCGCGCTACATGCGGCGCAGGCCCTTCGAGCACGCGTAGACCGCGAGCGCCGCGGGAACCGTGATGGCAAGAATCGGATAGAACAGGTTGAGGTCGACCGAGCCGAACAGCACGCCGCCGATCATGGGGCCGACCGCCATGCCGATATCGAGCCCCATATAGTAGGTGCTGTTCGCCATGCCGGCGTGCTCGGGGCCCACGAGGCGCACGGCCGTCGACTGGCAGACCGAACACATGATGCCGTAGCCGCCCGCCATGCACGCGGCGGCGACAAACATCGCGACGTTGCCGCGCATGAGGGTGAGCAGCGCCAGCGACGCGATGGCCGAGGCGGACGCCGCGAACAGGAACGGGCCGAACTTCACGGTGTCGAACTGGCGCTTGAGCAGATAGCGCATGGCGAGCAGCACGATAGCGTAGACCGGGAAGAACATGCTGACGGCGACGTCGAGCCCGCGCGCCGCGACGAAACTCACGAGAAACGACTGCGTAGCCATATAGGGAATCGTGAACAGCGCGATGATGAGCGCGGCCGGTACGACGCGGACGTCGACGATCGCGAGCTTGCGGGCGGGGTGCTCAGATGCGTCGCCCTGCTGCGCACTCGCGCCCACGGGCTCTCCGGGGTTGCTCACGAACTGTACGAGCACCATCGTCATGGCCGCCATGGCACCGCCGAAGACGAGCGCCGGGCGATACCCGAACGCGTCGCTGATCGCCAGGGCGATGGCCGGACCGACCGCCATGCCGAGCGCATTCATCATGCCGAACATGCCCATGCCGCTGCCGACGTGCTCGGGCGGCAGCAGCGAGGCGAACCAGGTCGACATGCACACAGAGCAGAAGGCGTAGCCCGCCCCGCTGATGAGTCGCAGCACCGCCACCTGCATGGGGTCGGTCACGAAGGCGTAGAGCGTCGTCGAGGTGGCGAGCACGATGGAACCGATCGTGGCGATGCGGCGCTTGCGCATGATGTCGGAAAGGTTACCGGCGATGGGGCGCATCACGAGCGAGCAGACGTTCATGAGGCCGCCGATGACGCCCATGAACGCAGCCGTGGCGCCCAACGATCCGGCGAACCCCGAGATCACGGGGGTCACGAGCATCGTGCTGCTCAGATAGAAAAAGCTCGCCGCGAGCATCACGCGGGCATCCCGAGAAAGCCCGCGACCCGTCCTGCCGTCCGCCATAGCCACCACCAGCCCTCATCTACCAGGCGCCCGCTGCCATCGATCGACCGCAAGGCACCTCACCATCTGATTTCGGGCCCAGTGTAGCCACGTCTAACTCTCACTTCAACGCTCCAGACGTTTGAAATGTTCGACCGGAGCATTTCTGCAGCTTTTTGCAAACCGCAGGTCAAAGGGGTGGCGAGCGCCCGCAACGTTTGCGGCATACCGCAGCGCATCCGACCGTCGCGCGGCGCATGAAGTGGCGCCATCACGCCTATGCTCTCGTCCGGCGCGCGCAAAGCGCCGCCCCCGGTGCAGCCCGCGCAATAATGTGGAAAACCTGAAGCATATAAACTGCTTTACCCGTTCCCGTCACCGTATCTCGTAGTATGGGATGGTTCTCGTAGAGGGTGTGTGGCATCTCGTCAGTAACGCAACCTTTACTGACGAACGCGGGCATTTCGCCTATAATATGCCAGCGATAATTCGTTTTATCAGCGCAAAGACACTGTCAGTTGGAGGTCTGCATGTACAAGCGCACCAAGATCGTATGCACCATGGGTCCCGCCTGCGACAACGACGAGACGCTTCGCGAGATGATCAAGAGCGGCATGAACGTCGCCCGCTTCAACTTCTCGCACGGCTCCTATGAGGAGCACCACGAGCGCATCGAGCGTGTCCGCCGCATCTCCCGCGAGCTCGGTATCCCCGTGGGTATCCTGCTCGACACCAAGGGCCCCGAGGTCCGCACCGGTCTTCTGAAGGACCACGCCAAGATCACCGTCAACGAGGGCGACAAGATCATCGTCACCGCTCAGCCCACCTCCGAGGACTGGCTCGGCGACGAGACCCACATCTCCCTCGACTACCTCGAGCTCCCCTCCGAGGCCGAGCCCGGCTCCCTCATCCTGATCGATGACGGCCTGGTCGCCCTCGAGGTCGAGAGCATCGACGGCCAGGACATGCACTGCATCGTCAAGAACACCGGCGTCATCGGCGAGCGCAAGGGCGTGAACATCCCCAACGTCGAGATCGGCCTGCCCGCCATCACCGACCGCGACCGCGAGGACATCCTGTTCGGCATCAAGGAGAACATCGACTACATCGCTGCCTCCTTCATCCGCAACGCCCAGGCCGTCGAGGAGATCCGTCACCTCTGCCGCCTGAACGGTGGCGAGCACATCACGATCTTCCCGAAGATCGAGTGCGCCCTCGGCGTCCAGAACTTCGACGCCATCCTCGAGGCCTCCGACGGCATCATGGTCGCCCGTGGCGACCTGGGCATCGAGATCGCGCCCGAGCTCGTGCCGCACATCCAGAAGGAGATCATCGCCAAGTGCAACGCGGCCTACAAGCCCGTCATCACCGCGACCCAGATGCTCGACTCCATGCAGCACAACCCGCGCCCGACCCGCGCTGAGGTTGCCGACGTCGCGAACGCCATCTACGACGGCACCGACGCCGTCATGCTCTCCGGCGAGACCGCTGCCGGCCAGTATCCGGTCGAGGCCGTGAAGATGCAGGCCCACATCGCGCACGAGACCGAGAAGCACCTCCCGGTCCACGCGCCGCTCAAGGCCCCCGAGAACGCTCACGGCACCCGCGTCATCAACAACGTCGTGGGTATGTCCGCCGTGAACATGGCCACCGTCGTCGGCGCCAAGTGCATCACCGTGCCGACCACGACCGGCCGCACCGCCCGCCTGATCTCGCACTTCCGCCCGAACGTGCCCATCTGCGCCTTCTCCCGTCATGAGTGGGCCGTTCAGCAGATGATCATGTACTGGGGCGTCGACCCGCACTTGGCCGCTATCACCCAGGGCACCGTCAACGGCACGATCATCAAGGCGATCGAGACCGCCAAGGAGCTCGGCTACGTCAAGGAAGGCGACCTGACCGTCGCTACCGCCGGCGATCCGCGCATGTCCATCCACCTCGATGGCAAGGCGACCTCCACGAACGTCGCGTACGTCGCCCAGGTCCGCTAAACGCCGCGCCTGATACACGCACCGCGCACACTGCATGCCAGCCCCTGTCTTCGGACAGGGGCTTTTTTCTTTTTGCGACTCTGTGTACTCATAAAGATGAGTTTTATATTCTCTAGGTTATCTGTAATAATTTCTTTTGTGTATTAATGTTTTGCATGTAGTATTACATACATGAAGACCGTGTATTTGACTGAGAACCCTTCGCTTGAGCTGATGCGCCTCGGAGCCTACCCGCGCCCGAGCGCACCCTCTACGCTCGCCATAGGCGAGCTCGCCTGTCGTGCGCGCGGCGTTCGCGATATCCGCCCGCTTCTTCGGGTCTCGTCGATACTGCCACTACTTCCCCTCCCCTATCGCATCTTCGTTCCCGCGAAGGCGGATCGACGTCCCTCCAAACTTGTAAACTGCCAGGTAATTCCCCCGGTCCGCGGTGGCGTTGACTTCATTGAGCTCGATGAATGCTGCAAGGGCTTGAGCCCTGAGATGACATATATCCTGTTCTGCCGAGCTAAGCCGCTCGCTCTGCGAGCACAGCTCGGCCTCGAGCTGTGCGGAACCTATGCCACGGCGCCCGAACACTACCCTGAGATGGCAACGCAGTACGATCCCGAGCCTCTCACGAACGTCTCTTCTATCACGGCTGCACTCGAACGGTTTGTCAGAGAGCCGGACAGCATAGCCGCCCGTCAGGCACTGCACTATGTGCAAAACAAATCGGCCTCCCCCATGGAATCGGCCCTGTTGCTCCTGCTGTGCCTGCCACCTGCCGAGGGTGAGTACGGCTTGCCGATTCCCGAACGTAATGCCGACCTGCCGATCATTGCCTACCTAGGGCAACAGCATGATGAGAAAACGCGCTACGGAGACCTTGTCTACCGGGAAGCGCAGCTCGTTTTGGAATACCAAAGCCTCCTCTACCATGATGAACCGGGCTCTAAGCACGCCGATGAAGACCGTCGTGACGATATCGAGGCCATGGGCTATACCGTGATGTTCATCACGCCCGAGCGTCTGCAGGATTTCGATTGCTTCGAGGGCATTGTGCAGCGAATCGCCCACCATCTTGGCCTTGCGCCGGCATGCGTCCCCCTGGGACTGACGCCGGAGAAGCGGTCACTTCGGCGATTGCTGCTACCCGCATCGTGGAATGTATAAGATTCAGCAAGCAGCGGTCAGTTACTGTATAAAAAACTCTGAGTAGCGGAGGCTCAAAAACAGCACTTATCACAAGATATTGTGAGGGGTACGATTTTTGGGTGCCTTTTCCCCATCGGCGGAAGACCTTCATCATTTGTCCAGTTTTTTCCTGCGGAAACGCAGCGCCTTTGCGAACGGTGGAGCAATCGCACCGAAAAAACGTACCAATCACAATATTTTATATGTATTCATACTTTTTCAGGCCTGCACTAGCAGAAGGATGAGGCCATGGAGACCGCCGGCATACCGGACGCTTTCGCACACCGGCATCGCCTCCGGAGCACCATGTGAAAACCCGCAGCCGAGCGGAGAGGAATACGCCCTCGGTGCGCCTACAGCCGTTCCTCGAGGGCACGGTCGGTGGTGTCGAGCACCTCGGCAAACGTGATCTCGAAGAAATCCTCGGTCAGCAGCTGATACGGAGCATGCGCGGGGGCGCCGTTCGTGCGCACGATCTCGTGGGTGACCACGATGGCGTCGTGCACATGGTCGCTTGCGATCGGATACTGGGGAAACGCCGCGGCGGCAGCCACCAGTTCAGGCGTTTCACGCGGGATGGACGTGATGGGAAGCATCTTGCCGAACCCGTCAAAATCGCCCTGCTTCTTGATGCGGAACTGCTCGGAGGGCTTGCCGCCGTGCTCGTCGAGAAATTGATTGACCCGGGTATTCCACAGGTTGTCGGCAACGAGATGGGCCCAGGTGCCCAGCACGAGATCGAACAGGGTCCGCGCGGCGCTCGGCAGCGCGGTCTCCCCCGCCTCAGTCACCGGAGCAGCGGCGTCATCGGACTCGAAGCGCTGCGGGAAATGAATTCGGTCGATGGCCGCGCGTTCCTCGACGATGCTCGTGGGCACAACCGTAACGCAGCGGGAATCCGCCTCGCCGAGCTGCTCGAAAAGCGGCATGACATAGGTGTCCCAGAACTCCCGCTCGCGCGGTTTCGGGATGAACTCCGGCGCTGCGAAATGGGTCGTGCGGTAGGGAATGGGATCGGTGATGCCGGGAACCATGTACCCCACCATGATATCGGGCACGAGGTTACCGAACAGAAACGCGTTCGCATCGCGCACCGTGCGCGCCACCGCGCCGCCGCGCTCGAGCAGCCGCTCGGCCTGGGCGATATGGATGTTCCAGCTCGGCATCGCGCACCGATCCCTTCATGCGGCGGGGGCCCGCACATGCAGGCCCCCGATTAACGTATCTCAAGCCTTTGCGGCGCCGGCGGGTCGCCACCGGGGCGCCGCGGGCTCCATCAGCGACGAAAAAGAGCCTGCCTTAGGAGCGGACCTCGCCGCCGGTGGCCTTGCACACCTTGGTCACGAGCTTGGTGTGGGCGCGTTCGACCTCCTCCGAGGTGAGCGTGTGATCATCGGAGCGATACGTGAGCGCGAACGCCATCGACTTCTTGCCCTCGCCCACGCGGACGGGATCGCGATAGACGTCGAACAGGCGCACGCCGGAAAGCAGCTTGCCGCCGGCGCTCACGATGCGACGCTCGAGGTCCTCGCAGGTCACCGACTCGTCGACCACAATCGCCAGGTCGTGCTCCACGCTCGGGAAGCTCGAGAACTCGTGGTAGGCATCCTGGTTGCGCGCGCCGGCGATGAGCGCGTCGAAGTTGAGCTCGAACGCGACGACCGGCAGGGCGATGTCCATGGCCTCGCGCGCCTTGGGGTGGATCTCGCCGACCCAGCCGAGCACGGCGCCACCCGAGAGCACCTCGGCACCGCGACCGGGCTGCAGGAAGGAATAGGCCTCCCCCTCGGCGGGACGGAAGCGCACCTTCTCGATGCGCAGCTGGGCGAGCAGCTCCTCCACGACGCCCTTGCCGTCGAAGAAGCGCAGCGGCTTGAACTTCTGGTTCCAGGTCACGTCGCCCATGGCGCCGGACAGCACGCCCGCCACGCTCATGCGCTCCTTCGGCTTGCTCGCGTTCTCGCGGCCGTGGAACAGGCGGCCGATCTCATAGAGCTGCACGTTGGGAGTGCCGTGCGCCTCGTTATAGGCGACCGAGCGCAGAAGGCCCGGGATAAGCGAGCGGCGCATCTCGGTCTGGTCGGCGACGAGCGGATCCATGAGGACAACGGGACAGCCGCGCCCCTCCTCGGACATGCCGATCTTCTTGAGGTCGTCGGCGGCGGCGAAGGCGAACGTCGTCGTCTCGTTCAGCCCGCAGGCGCGCAGGATCTGGCCGACCTTGCGCGTCAGGTGCTGCTCGCGCGTGAGTCCGCCGATGTGGTTTTTCGCGGCAGGGATAGTCGCCTCGACGCGGTCCATGCCCCACAGGCGCAGAACCTCCTCGATCAGGTCGATCTCGCGCGGCAGATCGGGGCGGAAGCTCGGGGGCACCACAGCGAACACGGTCTCGCCGTCCTTGGAGGAGCGCGTCACCGTGCAGCCGAGGCGCGTGAGGGCGCGCTCGACGAAATCGGCCTCGATGTCGGCGCCGCAGATGGCGTGCACGCGCGCAAGGCGCAGCGTGAGCTCGGGCTGCTGCTTGGGCGCCGGGTACACGTCCACGTAGCCGGGCGCAACCTCGCCGCCGGCGAGCTCCTCGATGAGTGCGCAGGTGATGTTCGCCACGTCGACGCAGCCGGTCTCGTCGACCTGACGCTCGAAGCGGATGGAGGCGTCAGAGATGAGCGAGAGGTCACGGCTCGTGTGCGAGGTGCGGCCGGCGTCGAAGCAGGCGCTCTCGACCATGACGTCGACGGTGTCATCCTCGATCTCGGAATCCATGCCGCCCATGACGCCAGCGAGGGCCACGGGACGCTCGCCGTCGGTGATGAGCGACATGCCCGCGGATAGCGTGCGCTCGACGCCGTCGAGCGTGGTGAAGGTCTCCCCCTCGCGCGCGGCGCGCACGACCACGGAGCGGTGCCCGTCGCGGGCGGCGAACGTCGAGAGGTCGAAGGCGTGCAGCGGCTGGCCGGTGAGCATCATGACGTAGTTCGTGATGTCCACGATGTTGTTGTGCGTGCGGATACCCAGCGCGTTCAGGCGCTGGACCATCCAGTCGGGGCTGGGGCCGACCTTCACGTTGCGGACGATGCGGGCCACGTAGCGGTCGCACATGCCCTCGCCGTCGATCGTGACGGACAGCTCGTCGGCGGTCGGGACGCCCACCTCCTGCTTAATCTGGGGGTACTCCACGTGATAGTCGCGGTCGTAGATGGCGCCGACCTCGCGGGCCATGCCGACCATCGACAGGCAGTCGGGACGGTTCGGCGTGATCTCGCAGTCGAGCACGGTCTCCGAGGTACCCTGGTACTGCGCGAACGGCACGCCCACCGGCGCGTCGGGCGGCAGGATCATGATGCCGGAGTGGTCGCCGGACAGGCCGAGCTCGCGCGCCGAGCAGTTCATGCCGAAGGACACGACGCCGCGCAGCTTGGACTTCTTGATCTTGACGCCACCGGGCAGCTCGGCGCCGATCAGGGCCGTGACGATGTGGTCGCCCTCGTTGAAGTTCTGGGCGCCGCATACGATCTGCAGCGGCTCGGGCTTGCCGTCCTCGCCGAGGTTGTACGAGCCCACGTCGACCTTCGTGACCCACATGTGATCCGAGTCGGGATGGGGCTCCTTGGATACGATCTGGGCCGTGACCACGTGGTCGAACGACTCGCCCACGGTGTCGACGGACTCCACCTCGGTGCCCGTGCGGATGAATTCGGCAACGAGATCAGCCGGGTCCTCCGGCAGCTCGATCATCTCGTTGAGCCAGCTATAGGGAACGCGCATTGCGATTTCTCCTTAATGACTAACAGACAGGTTCCACCTGTCGCCAAACGGTCTTGCTCTTGACACGCCTGGAGGCCACACCCCCGGCCGCGCCGCGAACCGGCGTCTTCGATCCCGCGGGGGCAGCAGAGCAGAAGCGTGCTCGCGCCCGCGCCGCGGCAGACAGCCAACCTAGAACTGATTGAGGAAGCGCATGTCTCCCGCCATCAGGGTCCTCAGGTCAGGCAGGTCGTAACGGAGCGCCGCGACGCGCTCGACGCCAATGCCGAAGGCGAAACCGGAGTAGCGCTCCGGGTCGATACCGCAGTTCACGAGCACGTTCGGGTCGACCATGCCGCAGCCCAGAATCTCGATCCAGCCGGAGTGCTTGCAGAAGCTGCAGCCCTCGCCGTGGCACACGCCACAGCTCACGTCCACCTCGCAGGACGGCTCGGTGAAGGGGAAGAAGTGCGGGCGGTAGCGGGTCTTGCGCTCGGAGCCGAACATGCACTTCACGAAGTAGTCGAGCGTGCCCTTGAGGTCGCCGAACGTGATGCCCTCGTCGACGACGAGGCCCTCGACCTGGTTGAACTGGGGCAGGTGGCACGCATCGGGCGTATCGGGGCGGTAGACCGTGCCCGGCGCGATCATGTAGATGGGCGGCTTTTGGCTCTCCATGGTGTGCACCTGCACGCCGGAGGTCTGGGTGCGCAGCAGCACGTCGGACTCGCCATGGGCGTGGGCCTCGGCGTGGGCGCAGGTGCCCGGCGCGTTGTCCACGACGTAGAACGTGTCGCGCGCGCTGCGGCTCGGATGGTCCATCGGGGCGTTCAGCGCGGTGAAGTTGTAGTAGGTCGTCTCCACGTGCGGACCGTCCTCGACGGTGTAGCCGATGCCGCAGAAGACGTCCTCGATCTCCTCGATGATCTGGTTGATGAGATGCTGATGACCGATGGTGGGGCGGGCGCCCGGCAGGGTGACGTCGACGGCCTCGGTGGCCATCAGGGCAGCCATCGCCTCGCTCTTGAGAGCGCCGCCGCGACGCTCGAGCAGGCCCTCGGCAAGACGGCGCAGCTCGTTGGCGCGCTTGCCGAGCACCGGACGCTCCTCGGGGGCGACCTTGCCCATCATATGCATCACCGAGGTGATCTCGCCTTTGCGGCCGAGCAGCGCCACGCGCGCCTGCTCGAGCGCCTCGGGGCTCTGCGCGCCCTCGATCATCTCCTTGGCCTTGGCTTCAAGCTGGTCAAGGTCTTCGATCAGACTCATAACTCTTCCCTTCCTACACAAAAAGCCGTCCTTGCGCGAAGGATCATCCCTCGCGCAAGGACGGCTGAAACCGCGGTACCACCTTGCTAGGCTGCCGGTTGTCTGCCCGGCATGCCCTCTTGAACCCGATATCGCCCGGGCGGGCGGCTTCCCTACTCAGACGGTGCGCTGCGGCACGTCCGTTCAGGTCGCTGCTCGGGAGTGAACGCTGCGCCCTTGTCCTCGCAAGGAAGGCTTGCAGCCGGTGACCTTCCCTCTCTTATGCGGAACGCGGCGGGCGCAACCCTCTCCGTCATCGCGTTGGGGGCAAGGATAGCACAAGGCCGCCCCGCTCGCAGGGCGAAAACGGGTGCCCGCATGAAAGCGCAGACACCCTTCGAATCTCTGAGGCGTACCGATCGAAGCCCCGTACGGGGCCTCCCACCCCGATTGGTTGCACGTCAAGGTCGCGCTGCTATCTATTTCCGGTATTAGGTTCGCCACCGGACGGTCCCCGCCTCGCCTCGAAGATTCGATGCGAAAGGCCCAGTTGGGCACTGGCCGACTCCGGCGTTCCCGCTGCGCGGCCACATCCCGGAGCCTAAAAGCGGATATACGTTGTAGCCGGCGAGCTACAACCGACCGCAGCAGAAGCTGAGACAGAACACGAACGCCCCGAATGGGCGCCCCTCGGCATCCCCGATAGGAACAGGGCGCCACCGACCGGACGCGCGTGCCCGCCGCACGCACCCAAACCGGCTACACTGGAAGGCGAAGCGACGCTTTTGGGAGGAGACCGCCATGGGCAACAGCAAGGGCAAGCACGACGTGAAGAAACTGGGCAAGAAGTTCAGGAAGCTCGAGCGCAAGCTGTGGAACTACGAGTACCTGATGAAGGTCACGCAGTTCGACGGCGCCACCATTGCGCCCGAGCACGGCGCCGCCGCGCGCGGCGAAGCCCTCGCGGCGCTGTCCGGCGCCCACCATGCGCTGCTCACGAGCGACAGCTCGCGCGCGCTCGTCCACGACCTTGCGAAGGCTGTGGCGCGCGGCAACGTCACCGGCCAGCTCGCCGACGAGGTCCGCGTGCTCGCGCGCGACCAGCGCGAAGCCAGCGCCATCCCCACCAAGGAGGAAGAGGCCTGGACGCGCCTCACCTGCGAGGCGGACGCCGTGTGGCACAAGGCGAAGCTCGCGAACGACTGGGCGTCGTTCGAGCCGTACGTCGACCGTATCGTCGAGACCGCCAAGCGTCACGCCGGCTATCTCGACAGCTCGAAGGACCCCTATGACGTGCTGCTCGACCAGTACGAGCGCGGCCTCACCTCCAAGGCGTTCGACGCGTTTTGCAACCAGGTGCGCGCCACGGTCGTGCCGCTCGTGCACGCCATCGTCGAGCACGGCCGCCAGCCCAACGCGAGCTTTTTCGCCGCCCGCGTGCCCGCAGCGCTGCAAGAGCAGATCTCGTTCGACCTCATCGACCTTATGGGCATCGACCGCGCCGACACGGCCCTCGCCTTTACCGAGCATCCGTTCTCGGAGGGCTTCGCCGCGGGTGACGCGCGCATCGCCACCCATATCTACGAGGACAACCTCATCTCGAACGTCTACTCCGTCATCCACGAGGCGGGGCATGCCGCCTACGAGCTGGGCGTCGACCCCGCCTACAGCTATACGTGCCTGGCCGGCGGAACGTCGATGGGCATCCACGAGAGTCAGTCGCGCTTCTTCGAGAACATCATCGGCCGCAGCCGCCCGTTCATGGGACCCCTGCTCGAGGTGCTGCGCCGCCGCGTACCCGCCGTGTTCGGCAGCGTGTCCGAAGACGACCTCTACCGCGCAGTCAACATCGCCCAGCCCTCGCTCATCCGCATCGAGGCCGACGAGCTCACCTATCCCCTGCACATCATGATCCGCTACGAGATCGAGCGGCTTTTGTTCTCAGGAGAGGCGACCGCGGCGGACATCCCGGGGCTCTGGGCGGATCTCACGAAGAGCTACCTGGGCATCGAGGTGCCCGACGACGCCCACGGCTGCCTGCAGGATACGCACTGGTCGGGCGGCGACTTCGGCTACTTCCCCACCTACGCTTTGGGCAGCGCCTACGGCGCGCAGTACGTGAGCGCCATGGTGGCCGACGGCGTCGATCTGGGCGCGGCGTGCGCGGCGGGCGACCTGACACCCGTGCGCGACTGGCTCGAGCGCAAGATCTGGCGCTGGGGTCGCAGCAAGGACGCGCCCGAGCTCATCGAGCTCGCCTGCGGCGCGCCGTTTAACGCGACGTACTACTGTGACTACCTCGCCAAGAAGTTCGGCGCGCTCTACGCGCTCTAGGGCAGCAGCATCCGAGGTTTTCACGGCCGGGGCACCTGGTGCGCGCTGTTGTGACCACCGCATCCCCGGCCAGTAGTTGCACACCGTACCTCTCAGGAGGGCCGCCGAGCTGCTCGGCGGCCCTCCCCTTATGCATTCCTGCTAGTATGTGAGTACCCTGCACCTGTTGGCATCACGTCCCTTCGTTCTAAGGATGCGTCATGTTCCTCTTCACGATCGTGCTCATCGTCCTCATCCTGCTCGTCGTGAGCATCGTGGCCGGCAATCTGTTCTTCGTGGTCAAGCAGCAGCACGCCGTCATCATCGAGCGGCTCGGCAAGTTTAACCGCATCGTCGGCGCCGGCTTCCACGCCAAGATCCCCTTCATCGACCGCAAGGCCGCGACCGTCAGCCTGCGCACGATGAAAAACGGCTTCGATATCGACGTGAAGACCGAAGACAACGTCACCATCGGCCTCGAGGTGTCCGCGCAGTACCACGTGAGCTACGAGCTCGGCAACGCCCCGCAGGAGTCCGGCGTGTACAAGAGCTACTACATGCTCCAGCAGCCCGTGGCGCAGATGCGCGACTTCATCACCGACGCCCTGCGCAGCTCGATTCCGGTCTACACGCTCGACGAGGTGTTCGCCAAAAAGGACGACATCGCCAAGGACGTGAACGCCACCGTCTCCGAGCAGATGGCCGCCTACGGCTTCACGCTCGTCTCGACCCTCATCACCAAGATCGCGCTGCCCGCTGAGGTCGAGAACTCCATGAACCAGATCAACGCCGCCCAGCGCACGAAGGCCGCCGCGCAAGATCTGGCCGAGGCCGACCGCATCCGCCGCGTCACCGAGGCGAAGGCCGAGGCGGAAGCGATGGAGCAGGCCGGCGAGGGTATCGCCAACCAGCGCAAGGCCATCGCGCTCGGCATCAAGGACTCGCTGGAGATCATCCAAGAGACCGGCGTGGGCAACGACGAGGCGAACCTGCTGTTCATGTTCACGCAGTGGACCGAGATGATGAACGAGTTCGCCAAGAGCGGCAAGAGCTCCACCGTGGTGCTGCCGACCGACTTCCGCGCCTCCGCGAGCATGTTCGAGCAGATGATCGCCGCCGGCGAGGCGAACGAGGCCGGCAACGTGCCGCCCGTACCGCCTGTGCACTAGGAAAGCGGCCTTCCGGGGACAGGCCGGAAGCGCACGGCGACATATGCAAACGCGCTGCGGGCGCATCCGGATCATCCGGGTGCGCCCGCAGCCTGTTGACGGTCGTTGAATATCGGATCGCGCCTACTCCACCCGGAAGGGCTCGAGGGCATTCAGCGTGAAGGCGCTCGCCTCGCGGCACAGGTCGCTCGTCGGCGCCTCGGCGAGCACGCGCACCAGCGGCTCGGTACCGCTCGCGCGCACGAGCACGCGGCCGCGGTCGCCCAGGAACTCCTCGGCCTGCTTCACCGATGCGAGCACGGCCTCGTCGTTCATGGCGGCGTCCTTGTCGCTCACGCGCACGTTCGTGAGCAGCTGCGGATAGAGCTTCACCGGCGCGCACAGCTGCGAGAGCGTCTCGCGCTCGGCGCGCAGCACCTCCATCACGCGCAGGCTCGTCATGATGCCATCGCCCGTGCACTCGATGTCGCCGAAGATGATGTGGCCGGACTGCTCGCCGCCCAGGCTGTAGCCGTTCGCGCGCATGCAGGCGTAGACGTTCTTGTCGCCCACGGCGGTCGTCTCGTAGGAGAGGTGCGCCTCGTCGAAGGCCTTGAACAGGCCGTAGTTGCTCATGACGGTGGGCACGACGGTGCCGCCGGTCAGACGCCCATGCTTGTTCAGGTACACGCCGCACACGTAGAGGATGAGATCGCCGTCGACCACGTTGCCGCGCTCGTCGACCGCAAGGCAGCGGTCGGCGTCGCCGTCGTAGGCGAAACCCACGTCGAGCCCCTGCTCGACGACGTGACGGCGCAGGCGGTCGATATGGGTGGAGCCGCAGTCGACGTTGATGTTGAAGCCGTCCGGCGCGTTGTTGATCACGCGCACGTCGGCGCCCAGGGCGTCGAAGACGGGCTTGGCCACCGAGGAGGCGGAGCCGTTCGCGCAGTCCAGGCCGATCTTCACGCCCTGCAGCGAGAAGTTCGCGCTCGCGATCAGGTGGGCGATGTAGCGGTTGCGCCCCTGCATGTAGTCGACCGTCGCGCCGATGGCGTCGCCGGTGGCGAGCGGCACCTCGCACTCGCCGTCGATATAGGACTCGATGAGCTCGAGGACGTCCTCGTCCATCTTATAGCCCTCGCCGTTCACGAGCTTGATGCCGTTGTCGGTGTAGGGGTTGTGGGAGGCGGAGATCATGATGCCGCAGTCGAAGCGCCCGTCGACCGTCTCGTAGGCCACGCCGGGCGTGGGGATGACGTGCAGCAGGTACGCATCGGCACCTGACGCCACGAGGCCCGCCACGAGCGCGGACTCGAACATGTAGCTCGAGCGGCGCGTGTCCTTGCCGACCACGATGCGCGCCTTGCGCTCCTGGCGCGCTCCGTAATACCAGCCGACATAGCGGCCGATCTTGAAGGCGTGGTCGACAGTCAGACCGAGGTTGGCCTCACCGCGAAAGCCGTCGGTGCCGAAGTATTTCATAGTCGTTCCCTTCCGACCTGTTCGTGCGCATCGCCCGCGTGCGCGCGGGATGCATCATATCGTCGATAAACTGGACTACGCCAGCGGCATCATTGTAGCGTGCGCCCACCGCCCGCAACACCCCGTACCGCACTCGACACGGAATGTGCGGTCCCGGCAGCGATTTAGCCCGTCAGCGGTGCGGCACCGTTCTTGACCGATACACCCTGAAGTCCTCCCTGGGGGCGCAATTCGCTGTCCGTTTTGCCTGAACGCCTTGGACCCGAAAGGGGGCCCGGACATTTTCTTGGACGGGCCTATGCGGCCAGGCGGGGCGTTGCTGAACGTCATGCACGACCTCGCGCAAAGCGGCATGACCATGGTGGTCGTCACGCACGAGATGGCCTTCGCGAAGGGCGTTTCGGATCGCGCCATCTTCATGGATGACGGCGTGATCTTGGAGGAAGGCTCCCCGCGCCAGCTGTTCAGCCACCCCGTGCACGACCGCACGCGCGCCTTCCTCTCCCGCTACCTGGACGATCGCGCGTAAGCATCCAACACACGCTCGGAAGATGCCCGGGAGCATCCCGAAACATAAAGCCCGGAGCCTGGGCGGAAATGGCGGTTCGCACCGCTTCCGACCGGGCACCGGGCTTTATGTTTTACCAGCTACCACGACGACCTGCGCACGCGCCGCGCCGGGGCGGTGCGAGCGGGGCGAACCATCATGCAGCTCAGCCCCCGCCGGATGCCCTACCGGCCGGCATGGGCGCGCAGGCGCTCGGTCAGCGCCATGTTCTCGGAATAGTCGACCGGCACGGTCACGACCGCGGGCTCGCCGCAGGCGAACGCCTCCTCGAGCGTCGGGATGAGCGCCTCGGTGCTCTCGACGCGAAACCCGCGGCACCCCATCGCCTCGGCGTACGCCTTGAAGTCGGGGTTGGTGAACGACACGCCGTACGTGTCGCCGAACTGCTCCTCTTCCTTCCAGCGGATGAGCCCGTAGTGCTCGTCCTCCCAGATAAGCGTCACGAACGGCACGTGCTCGCGCACCGCGGTCTCGAGCTCCTGGCTGTTCATCATGAAGCCGCCGTCGCCGCACACCGCGAGCACGCGGCGCTCGGGATGCAGGAGCTTCGCCGTGAAGGCGGCCGGCACCGCAAAGCCCATGGAGGCGAACCCGTTGGAGATCAGACACGTCTTCGGCTCGAAGCAGGGGTAGTCGCGCCCGATCCAGATCTTGTGCGCGCCCACGTCCGACACGAGGATGTCCGAGTGGCCCAGAACCCGCCGGATGTCGCGCACGATGCGCGCCGGCTTCACGGGATAGGCGTCGCTTGCCGCCATGTCGTCGAACTCCCGGCGGAGCCGCTCGCCGATCGAGAGCATCTCATGCGGCACCGTCGTGCGGTGCGCTGCGCGCATGATCTGGTAGATGCTGTCGGTGATGTCGCCTATGACCTCGACATCGGGGTCATAGAACTGGTTGACGTCGGCGGGCGTGACGTCGATGTTCACGATCTTCATGGGATGCGTGTTCCACTTGGTCGGCACGCACTCGATCAGGTCGTAGCCGATGCCGATAACCAGGTCGGCGCGATCGAAGGCGTCGATGATGATATCGCGCTGCGGAATGCCCACCACGCCCAGCCGATAGGGGCAATCGGCGCTCACCAGCCCCTTTCCCATCATGGTCTGCGCCACGGGGATGCGCAAGCGCTCCGCCATGAACGTGATGGCCTGCGAGGCCATCGCGCGCACCGCCGACGCGCCCGCCAAGATCAGCGGGGAGCGCGCCTCGGAGATGAGACGGGCCGCCATAGCCACCGACGCGGGGCTCGCAAAGGTCTCGGGTTCCTGCTGGCGGCGCATGGGGCGCGAGGGGCTGGGCATGTGCGCCACGTTCTTCGGCAGGTCGATATGGGTGGCACCCGGCTTCTCGGCCTCGGCGTACTTGAACGCCAGCCGGCAGACCTCGGCCACCGTGTCGGGACGCATGACGATCTTGCTGCGCTTGGTGATGGGGCTGAACATGGCGGAGAGGTCCAGATACTGGTGGCTCGTGAACTGCATGAGCTCGCTGGAGACCTGACCGGTGATGGCCACGAGCGGCGCGCCGTCCAAAAACGCGTCGGCGACCCCGGTCACGAGGTTCGTGGCGCCAGGTCCGAGCGTCGCAAAGCACACGCCCGGCTTGCCGGTCAGCCGTCCGTAGGCGTCGGCCATGAAGGCCGCCCCCTGCTCATGGCGGGTCACGATCACGCGGATGCCGCTCTTCTTGAGGGCAAACATGAAGTCGAGGTTCTCCTCGCCCGGGATGCCGAACACGGTATCGACCCCCTCGGCGACCAGGCATTCGACAAGCACCTCGGCGCACGTCTTCTCGTGCGGGCCCGCAGGCGGCACCTCGTGCGCGCCCCCGGCGGCCGCATCCTCGCGTCGCCGTGGCGAATCGATATCGTTTGTGCAGGTGCAGGCGGTCGCGTGCATACTATCCCCCTCTACTCGACGTCATGCGAGCTGAGGATACGGCGGGCGGCCGGGCACCATCCGGCGCACGGCCGCCCGTCAAGAAGGCGAAACCGCCGCGAAACGCGGTCGAAACGGGAGCGGGCGGCGCGGCGCGCACTCGGCGGGGCGCCGGCGCGCTACACCGTCAGGAACATCATGGCGATGATGAGCACGAAGCCCACGATGTCGGTGCCCGAGAAGGCGGTGCCGAGCATGAGGGCGCTCGTCACCGTTGCGGAGACCGGCTCGGTCGTGCCGATGAGGCCGGCGCGCATGCTGCCGATGTTCTTCACGCCCTGCATGTAGAGCAGATACGCCAAAAACGACCCGATGAGCACGAAGACGGCGAGCATCTCGACACCGCCCAGATCGAGCGGCGGGATGTTGCGCCACGGCTGCACGAACAGCGAGGTCACGATGCCCGAGAGAAACATCGCCGACCCGGTAACGATCGTGGAGCCGTACACGGGCAGGATCTTGACGGGCAGAATCGTGATGAGCGCGGCGCCGAGCGCGGTGAGCAGGCCCATGGCAAGCCCCAGCGGCGGGATGGACAGGCGGGTGAGGTCGCCGCCCGTGGAGATGAGCAGCGTGCCGGCAAGGGCGAGCAGCAGGCCCGCGATCTCGCGCTTGCGCGGGCGGCGGCGAGCGCTCACGCAGGTGTAGGCCATGATGAACACGAGCTGCAGGCACTGCAGCACCGTGGCCGTGCCCGCGTTCGTGAGGCGGACGGAGTTCAGGTAGAAGAACTGGTTGGCGAGCAGGCCGCAGAACGTGAAGACGAGCTGTTGGCGCCGGTGCGACGGGGTGGTCCACAGCTTGATGAAGCGCTTGCGGTCGAACAGCAGAATGATGATCATGAACAGGCCGCCGGCAAGCAGCTGGCGCGTGGACATGAGCCACATGGTGTCAACGTGGTAGACGTCGAACAGCGCGCTCGCGGCGGTGCCGGAAAAGCCCCAGAACGATCCGCCGAACAGGGCGCAGAGCACGCCGATGATCATGCGCCGCGACGCCTGGCTGTTCAGGCGCTCGCGCCATGCGCGGCGGGTGGCACGCGAGGCGGCGTCCGCACCGGTGGGTACCGTGCTTTCCCTCTGCACCGTGCGCTCCTCCGCCATACACTCCCCCTTCGCGTCGACCTTTCCGCCGGACAGCGTCCCGACCCGTCTACCTTATCGAAGAAGTTCGCAGCTCGATAGGCACATTCGGCATAATTCGGCAGCGGTGTGCGCACCACTGCGGCCCGCTGTAGCGTCCCCTCGGCAAACAGCCTTGCG
The DNA here is from genome assembly GCF_016902615.1 of Collinsella tanakaei. Taxonomy (GTDB): domain Bacteria; phylum Actinomycetota; class Coriobacteriia; order Coriobacteriales; family Coriobacteriaceae; genus Collinsella; species Collinsella tanakaei_A. Next base: position 24,777 of record NZ_JACJMB010000017.1, on the reverse strand, counting down.
CGAACCGGGAGGACCACTGCGCCTCGATAAACTGAACACAAGCGCCGGCCGCCACAACTCATATCGAGACGGCGGCCATGCGGGTAAGATACAGAGTTGTACGCCACAGGCGCCTGCGCGCCGTCTGATCCATCGCAAGGAGTCACCTATGTCCGAACCCACCGGGGCCTCCCCCGCACCCGCGGCCGCGTCCTCCGCCCGCTCGCGCGCACGCGCGCTCATCTCCGCCCAGCCTCAGCTGCACGGCTTTGTCCTCGAGCGCACCGATGCGGTCGCCGAGCTCGACGCCGACGCCTACGTGATGCGCCACACCGCATCCGGCGCCCGCCTGCTCTACCTCGCCTGCGAGGACGAGAACAAGGCCTTCTCCATCGGCTTCAAGACGCCCCCGGCCGACGACACCGGCGTGTTCCACATCCTCGAGCACTCGGTGCTCTGCGGCTCGGCGCGCTTCCCGTTGAAGGAGCCGTTCGTCGACCTCATCAAGAGCTCCATGCAGACGTTTCTGAACGCCATGACCTATCCTGACAAGACGGTCTACCCCGTAGCCACGACCAACGGGCAGGATCTTTTGAACCTCATGGACGTCTACATGGACGCCGTGCTGAACCCCGCCATCTACCGCAAGAAGGCCATCTTCGAGCAGGAGGGCTGGCACCTCGAGGTCGACGACGACGAGGCGGCGACGCTCCATTACAACGGCGTCGTCTTCAACGAGATGAAAGGTGCCCTCTCCGATCCGAGCGACGTCTTGAACAACGCCGTCATGCGCGCGCTGTTCCCCGACACCGCCTACGCGTTCGAGTCGGGCGGCAACCCCCGCGCCATCCCCACGCTCACCTACGAGCACTTCCTCGACACCCATGCGCGCCACTACAACCTGGCGAACAGCTACATCGTGCTGTACGGCGACCTCGACGCCGACCGCGTGCTCGGCTTTCTGGACGAGCGCTACCTCTCCGATGCCGCCCGCGCCGAGGCCGACGCGGCCAAGCGAGCCGCCGGCACGTTCGTGGAGCGCCCGGGCGCGCCGAACCCCCTGCGCCTGCAGGCGCCCGTGCGCTGCGAGTACGAGAGCGTGCGCATGGCGACGACGCCCGAGAACGCACAGGTGGGCATGGCCTACGTCATCGGCACCGCGGCAGACCGCAAGCGGGTGCTCGCCGCGGACATCCTGTTCGACGCGCTGCTCGGCTCCAACGAGGCACCGGTCAAGAAGGCCATCCTCGCCGCGGGTCTCGGCGGCAACGTGCTGAGCTACACCGAGGCCGCCTGCCTTCAGCCCTATGAGCTCATCATCCTGCAGGGAGCAGCCCCCGAGAGCGCCCGGGCGCTGCGCCAGGTAATCGAGGACGAGTGCCGCCATCTCGTTGAGGAGGGCATCCCGCGCGACCGGCTCGAAGCGGTGATCTCGAGCGAGGAGTACGCGCTGCGCCAGCGCGACTACGGCATCGCCGACGGCGTGGCCATCGCCTGCGATTTGCTCTCCACCTGGCTCTACGACGACGATGCCGCAACGGATGCCCTCTTCTACGAGCCCGTCTACGCCGAACTGCGCCGCGAGCTTTCCGGCACGTACTTTGAGGACCTGCTGCGCGAGCTTGTGCTCGACAGCCATCACAGCGCCCTCGTGGAGCTGATTCCCGAGGCGGAAAACGCCTCCGAGGACCCCGAGACGATCGAGCTCGCCCGTCTGCGCGCACGCATGTCCGATGACGACCTGGCCGCGGTGCGCGCCGAGGTGGCCGCCCTACGCGCCGCCCAGGAGGCCGAGGACGCGCCCGAGGCCAAAGCGACCCTGCCGCGCCTGCACGTGTCCGACATCGGCCCGGCACGCCCCGAGCCGCCGCTCACCCTCGACACGCGGACCCCGCTGCCGTGCCTTGCCCACGATATCCCGACGCACCGCCTCGCCTACCTGCTGGTCTACTTCGACCTCACGCACGTGAGCTATACCGAGCTGCCCTACGTGTCCATCCTCGCCCGCCTCATGAAGCAGCTGGGCACCACCGAGCACAGTGCGGCGGAACTCGATAGCCTCATCACCTCGAACCTCGGTTTTCTTGCCTTCTCGCCCGAGGTGATGGCCCAGCCCAACTGGAAGCTCGCGCGCCCCGTCCTCACCGTGGCGGCCGGCGCCCTCTCCGAGAAGCTCGACGAGCTCGCATCCATTCCGGCCGAGGTGTGGGGCAAGACCGTCTTCGACGACACCGAGCGCATCCGCGACGTGCTCACCCAGATGCGTATCGGCATGGAGCAGGACTTCATCACGGCCGGCCATCAGGCGGCACTCAAGCGCTCCTGGTCCTACGTCTCCCCGGCGGGCGTGGTGTCCGAGAACCTCTCGGGCGTGGACTTCTACCGCTTCCTGCGCGAGCTGCTCGAGCACTTCGACGAGCGCGCAGACGAGCTCGTGGCGAAGCTCGGTGAGCTGCAGCAGCGCATCTTCACCTCCACGGGAACCGTCGCGAGCTTCACCGGTAGCGCCGAGGACTACGAGCGCTTCTGGGCGGCCGCGGGCACCATGGGACTCGGGCCCCGGACCGCACCCGCCAAGGAGCTCTACGTGCCCATGCCCGAACCCAAGCGCGAGGCCTTCATCATCCCGAGCGACATCTGCTACGTCGCCAAGACCGCCGACCCGCGCGCCATGGGCATCTCCATGGACGGCACGTGGAGCGTCGCGTCGACGGTGCTCTCCTTCGACTTCCTCTGGAACGAGATCCGCGTGAAGGGCGGTGCCTACGGATGCGGGTTCCGCGCCGCCAACAACCGCCAGCTCGCCTTCTACACCTACCGCGACCCGGCGATCGACCCCTCCATCGAGCGCATCGCCGAGGCGGGCGCGTGGCTTGCCGGCTTCGATCCCGACCCGCAGTCGTTCGAGGGATTCATCGTGTCGTGCGTCGCCGGCCACGATGCACCTGTGAAGCCCTATGCGCTCACGCGCCGGCAGAACATCGAGTACTTCACGAAGCGTCCCGTCCATTGGCGCGAGCAGCTGCGCGAGGAGATGCTTGCCACCACGCCCGAGAAGCTGCGGGCGCTCGGCGAGACCATCGGACGCGTCGCCGAGGAGGCGCCCCTGTGCGTCTTCGGCGGACGCGAGGTCATCGAGCGCAGCAACGCCGGACTGAAGCCGGTGGATTTGCTGGGCTAGCACGACGCACACGACAAGCCAAAGCGGCGGCCGCCCCGGGATGCGCTCCCGGGGCGGCCGCCGCTCTCATATATATGTTTGCCGGCGCCCGGCGACAGGCAGGTCCGCTACCCCCAGACCTCAGCCGCCACCCGCTGAACGAGGTCGATCTTTTCCCACTGCTCGTCCTCCGTCAGCTTGTTGCCCTCCTCCGTCGAGGCGAAACCGCACTGCGGCGAGAGGCACAGACGGTCGAGCGGCACGAAGCGGGACGCCTCCTCGATGCGGCGACGCAGCAGCTCCTCGTCCTCGAGCCCCGGCTCCTTCGAGGTGACAAGGCCCAGCACCACGTACGCCTCGGGATGCACATGAGCAAGCGGCTCGAACCCGCCGGCGCGCGGCGTGTCGAACTCGAGGTAGAACGCGCTCACGTTCTCGTGCGCGAACAAATAGGGCGCCACCGGCTCGTAGCCGCCCGAGAACGCGTAGGTGGAATGGTAGTTGCCGCGGCACACGTGCGTCGTCACGACGAGGTCGGCAGGAAGCCCTTCGATGGCCGCGTTGTTGAGCTCCACGCCCAGACGTCCGGTGCGTGCGAGGTCGTCCTCGGTCAGCCCCGCCTTCTCGATGAAGGTGCGGTCGCAGTAGATGCCCCAGGTGCAGTCGTCGAACTGGACGTTGCGGCAGCCGGCATCGTACAGGTCGAGCAGCACCGTACGATAGGCCGCCGCCAGGGCATCCGCCAGCTCCTCGTCGGTGGCGTACACCGCCCGCAGGCTCTCGATGCCGCCGTCGACGCGCCCGAGCGTGACCTCCGAGAACGTCTGGATGGGCGCCGGGATCGTCTGGCGCGCCACCTGCCCAGCGCCTGCGAGCGCCGCGACGAACTTGAAATGCTCGACGAACGGATGGTTCTCGCCCGAGATCGGACCGCACACGACCGCGGTATCTGCACGGGTCTCCTCATCGTGGAACTGGTAGCCCTCGCGTGCGCTTGCGCGCTCGATGCCCTGCAGCCCCCACATGAAGTCGAGATGCCAGTAGCTGCGGCGGAACTCGCCATCGGTCACGACCTTGAGACCGTGCGCGGTCTGCTTGGCGACGAGGTCGCGGATCGCCTCGTCCTCGACGACGCAGAGCGCCGCGGCGTCGATCGTACCCGCCTCGAAGTCGGCGCGGGCGCGCTTGAGCGCCTCGGGCCGCAGGAAGCTGCCGACGATGTCGGCGCGAAACGGGGCGTTGGTGCGGGTGGTGAAGCTGGACATGGTGACTCCTATCGATATGGAAACAAATACGGCGTCGAACGCGCCGCGAGGCGCGACAGCGCGAAATGAAAAGATGTGATGTGCAGCGATGCGACGCGCGCGCTCAGCTGTCGCCGGCGGATGGCCCTTGTATCGAGGAGGCTCAGCGCACATCAGGTGCTCACTCTTTCCGGTATTAGGTCCCCGATATGGCGCCCCGCTAAAAGACGCCTCCGTCCGAAGCGCGCCACCTGGGCTTTTTCACATCGATGAGCCACCGACAAGCCGGGCTCATGCTGCAGCAAACCTAATAGTGAAAATACGGAGCAACGCGACGCCATGAAGCGACCGCTCGCACATCGAGCACATCCCCGGCGCACGGCGCGGCGGGGTGCAGTTCTCCCGGACGCGGGGCGGCCAGCCCGATGCGCCCGGTCGCACGACTATGCGCAGCGCAGCGGGACCCTACCCCCATGTAGCGGCCGGGAGCTGGGCATTCGCATCGGCATCATGCTCATAGCAGCCCGAATCGCCGTCTGCATGGAAGCTCCCCCTCTCCGCGTATCGCATCCTTGAAATCTGCCTACTGGGTAGGTTGGATTGCATCATAGCGATGGCCGAAAGATCGGTCAACCGGAATGCCGAATACTTGTTGGACCGAAATCCCCCTGAGCGCACACCGCGACCGCGGCGCTCCGGATACGCATGTGCCTGTGACCTGCGCAAAGAGAGACGCCGGCACGAGCGAGCGCGGCGAGGCGGGACGCCCTCTGAACCAGTTTTTTCGTTTCGAACATGTTGCACGCCCGTTGCCGGAGCGTGAGAGAATGAGACGACGGCAGGCGGCAGGCAAGCACAGAAAGGCAGGCACATGGAAGCTCAGCGGGTGATTCACACCATCGATCCGGTCTTCGACGGGCGCTCGCACGTGCTCGTCCTGGGCACCATGCCCTCCCCCGCCTCCCGGCAGGTCGGCTTCTACTACGGACATCCGCAGAACCGCTTCTGGCGCGTGATGGAGCGCCTGTTCGGCCGTGCCGACCACACGCTGCAGGATAACGACGACCGCATCGCCTTCCTGTTGAGCGAGCGCATCGCGCTCTGGGATGTGCTGGCATCCTGCTCCATCGAGGGCGCCTCGGATGCGAGCATCGCCGACCCGGCACCCAACGACCTCACGCGCATCCTCGACGCCGCGCCGATCAAGCGCGTGTTCACCACCGGCGGCACGGCCGCCAAGCTCTGCCGCCGCTTCGACGGCGCGCTGCTGCGCGAGCGCGGCATCGAGCACATCGCCCTGCCCTCGACGAGCGCCGCCAATGCCCGCATGCGCCTCGATGACCTGGTAGCCGCCTACCGGCCGCTCTACGACGCACTCCATGAGGATGGGGGCCGATGATGACGGCGCACGACAAAGCGACCATGCGCGCACGCGTGCTGCAGGCGCGCGACGCGCTGCCGTTCGCCTGCCGGCAAGCGGCCTCACAGCGCATCTGCACGCAGCTGATGCAGGTTCTGGCGGACCTTCCCTCGGCGGCGCGTCACACCGTCGCGGTGTATGCCGCGATGCGCTCGGAGGTCGACCTCGATACGTTCATTCTCGCCGCCTTTAACTGCGGCTGCCGGGTTGCCTTCCCCTGCATGCAGGTGTCAGGCGCCCGTCACGCCATGCGCATGCGCGCGGTCTCCGAGCAGGAGTATCGCAGCAAGACGGTGCCGTTTATCAACCATCCGGTAGCGGCCCTTGAACCTACCGCCGCGCTCGACGCGCGCTACCCCGTCGTCGCCCCCGCAGATATCGGCCTTATCGTCGTGCCGCTCGTGGCATTCGACGCGCGCGGTCAGCGCTTGGGGTATGGGGGCGGCAACTACGACCGCTACCTGCCGCAGATATCCCCTGAAAGCGAGATCGTCGGCGTCGCCTTCGCCGCGCAGCAGGTCGACCGGGTGCCCACCGAGCCGCACGACCACCCGCTGCCGCGCATCATCAGCGCGTAGGGGCGCGGGGCGCCGCGACCGGGCGCGTCGCGCCTATTTCGTGCCGCCAGCCTGGCGGATGTCGTAGGGCGTGGTCTGGTAGACGTAGTAGTTCAGCCAGTTGGTGTAGAGCAGCTGGGCCTGCGCGCGCCAGGTGTTGAGCGGCTCGCGGGCGGGGTCGTCATCCGGGAAGTAGTTCTCGGGGATCTCCGGGTCGATACCGCGCTTCACGTCGCGCTCATACTCGAGCTTGAGCGTGTCCGCATCGTACTCGGGATGCCCGAACACGAAGAAGCGCCGGCTGTCCGTCGACTTCACGATATAGAGGCCCACCTCGTCGGAGACCGCGATGACCTCGAGCTCGGGCACGGCCTCCACGTCCTCGCGGCGCACCTCGGTGTTGCGCGAGTGGACGGCGAAGAACCGGTCGTCCAGGCCGCGGACCAGCGGGCTCGACGGCTTCACGAGCCTATGCTCGAACACGCCGGACGCCTTCTTGGGCAAATCGTGCTTATCGATGCCGTAATGGAAGTACAGGCCCGCCTGCGCGCCCCAGCAGATGTGCAACGTGGAGTGCACGTGGGTCGTGGACCACGCCATGATGTCGCAGAGCTCGGGCCAGTAGTCGACCTGCTCGAAGGGCATCTGCTCGACCGGAGCCCCGGTGATGATCAGGCCGTCGTAGTGCCGGTCGCGCACCTCGTCGAACGTGCGGTAGAACGTCTCGAGGTGGCTTGCCGCCACGTGCGTCGCCTCGTGGCTCTTCGTGCGCATCAGCTCGACCTCGATCTGCAGCGGGGTGTTCGAGAGCTTGCGCATGATCTGCGTCTCCGTGGCGATCTTGGTGGGCATGAGGTTCAAGATCAGCACATGCAGCGGACGGATGTCCTGGTGGATGGCGCGGAACTCGGTCATCACGAAGATGTTTTCGCCCTTGAGCGTCTCGGTGGCAGGCAGGGCATCGGGTATGCGGATGGGCACGGCTTTCCCTCCTCGCACGGTGGCAGATGCCCATCCATTGTAGCGTGATGCGACGTAGCGAGCGCAACCGGAAGGAGGCATCACGCCTCCGGCGCGCGCTCCTCCTCGAAGCGGGCGATCTCGGCGATGAATGCGTCGCCGAAGTCCTCGACCTTCTTCTCGCCGATGCCCGGTACCTCGAGCAGCTCCTCGCGCGTCGCCGGCCGCTGACGGCACATGCCGCGCAGCGCCTTGTCCGAGCAGATCATGTAGGGCGCCCACTGGCGCTCGAGCGCAAACTCACGACGCAGCTCGCGCAGCCGCTCGAACAGGTCGGCATCGTCGCCCACATGCGGACGGCGCGTCGTCGGCATGCCCGCCTGGGCCGGTGCGATCCCCGCCGCCTCGTCGCGCAGAAGATCGACCGCTCGCTGGACGCGCGCCCGGCCTCTCGCCTTCGACGCCCGCCGCTTCATCGTGAACCCGAACGGGCTGTCGGGCGCCTCAGCAATCGCCTCGACCGCATGCGGGCCGAGCCCCACCACCGGGTACTGCCCCTGCGACTGGACAAGGTACCCGCGGCCGATCAGCTGGCCGATCACGTCCTTGATGCGCCCGGTCGGCTCGTGGGAAAGCGAGCCGTAACCCGCCACGTCGTCCAGATGGTAGTTCCGGATGCGCTCGTTGTTCGCGCCGTGAAGCGCCTCGGCCACGAGTGCCCGGCCGAACCGGCCGCCGGAATCGCGCACGAACAGCACCGCCGCGCGCGCGATGTCGGTGACGTCCTCGGTCTCGTAGGGCGTCGTGCAGTTTGAGCACCGGCCGCATCCGCCCTCGGCGTCCTCGCCGGGCACGCGCTCCACGCCGAGCGCGCCCTCGTCGCCGAAATAGCGCAGGATGTAGCCGCGCAGGCAGCCCGTCGTCTGGCAGTAGCCCTCCATGGCGTTGAGCAGCCGATAGCGGTTCTGCCGGGCGAACTCCGCCGCCTCGGGGTCGCGCGCGGCCCCCTCGAACTCGCGGTCGATCAGATAGCGACGCAGGCGGAAGTCGTTGCCGTTCCAGAGCAGATAGCACGCAGCCGGGTCGCCGTCGCGGCCGGCGCGCCCCGCCTCCTGGTAGTAGGCCTCGATGCTCTCGGGCACGTTGTTGTGGATGACATAGCGCACGTTCGGCTTGTCGATACCCATGCCGAACGCGTTCGTGGCGACGATGACGGGCGCCGCGTCGTTGATGAAGGCCACCTGGTTCTCGGTGCGGTCGGGCTGCGACATGCCCGCGTGGTAGCGCGCCACGTGGATGCCCACCGGCTCGAGCGCGTGTGCAAGCTTGAGGTAGAGTTCGTCGACCGCCTTGCGCGTCGAGCAGTACACGATGCCGCTCTCGTCGGCATGCGTGAGGGCGTAATCGCGAATCCAGGCCGCCTTCGCCGTATCACCCATCTCCTCCACACTGAAAAAGAGGTTCTCGCGGTCGAAACCGGTCACGACGGTCTCGGGCCGCCGCAGGCCCAGCGCGCGCACGATATCGGCGCGCACGCGCTCGGTCGCCGTCGCGGTGAAGGCCGCGACCACGGGGCGGCAGGGCAGCGCCTCGATGAAGGCGGCGATATCGAGGTAGGAGGGCCTGAAATCCTGGCCCCACTGGGAGATGCAGTGCGCCTCGTCGACCGCCACGAGCGGCACGCCGATGCCGCCCTCGGCCGCCGCTGCCTGCGCAAAGCTCAAAAACCGCGGCTCGAGCAGGCGCTCGGGCGCCACGTACATGATCTGGTACCAACCCTCGCGCGCACGCTTGAGCACAGTGTTCTGCTGGGCGGGGGTCAGCGACGAGTTGAGATAGCTCGGGCGGGCGCCGGCTGCCTTGAGCGCGCGAACCTGGTCGCCCATCAGCGAGACGAGCGGGCTCACCACGAAGGTGATGCCCGGCAGCATGAGCGCGGGCACCTGGTAGCAGATCGACTTGCCCGCGCCGGTGGGCATGACGCCGAGCGCATCGCGGCCCGAGATGATCGCCTGCACGAGGCGCTCCTGCCCCGGTCGGAACGAATCGTAGCCGAAATAGCGCGAGAGCGCCTCGCGCGCGCCGTCCATCGTGCGCTCGAACGTATCCGCCTGCTCCATCGCTCGCCCCCATCCCACATGCATGGCCGCGCTGTCCGTCGGCCCCGTTATCGCGGCAGATTATACGCCTTTGTCCCAACAGGCCCCGATTGTCCGGTGGGTACAATCCCATCAGGTGCGCATCGGCTGCGAGCAGCCGCTCTCGAAGCGGATGCGCCCCATGCTAGAATCGGCGCAACACCCGCCTGCAGGCAAGGAGGCTCCCCGTGGATCCCACCGGAACCCTTTCAGATCGCGCGCTCGAGCTCGCGCGGCTCACCGTCGTGCGCCGCATCATCACCGCCGTCGCCGTCACGGCGTCGGCGCTGCTGCAGACCTTTGTCATCCAGGCGTTCGTCAACCCCGCCGACCTGCTGCCCAGCGGCTTCACGGGCATCGCCGTGCTCGTCGACCGCATCACGTCGCTTGCAGGCGTGCGCATCGACACCTCGCTCGGCATGCTCGCGCTCAACATCCCGGTGGCGCTTCTGTGCTGGAAAACCATCAGCCACCGCTTCGTCGTCTTCTCGATGCTGCAGGTCGTCCTCTCGTCGCTCTTCCTGCAGATCTTCCACTTCGAGCCCCTGCTCGACGACAAGATCATGCTCGTGATCTTCGGCGGCTTCCTGTCGGGCATCTCCATCGCGCTCGCGCTCAAGGCGGGCGCGTCCACCGGCGGCACCGACTTCATCGCGCTATTGGTGTCGAACCGGACCGGCAAGACCATCTGGGGATTCGTGTTCGCCGGCAACTGCGCGATCCTCGTGATCTTCGGCGCCATGTTCGGCTGGGACAACGCCGCCTACGCCATCGTGTTCCAGTTCATCTCGACCAAGTCGATCGACAGCTTCTACCACCGCTACGAGCGCGTGACGCTGCAGGTCACGACGCGCCATGCCGACGAGATCATGACCGCCTACGTCCAGAGTTTCCAGCACGGCATCAGCTGCGCCGAGATCATCGGCGGCTACAGCCGCGAAAAGATGTACCTGCTGCACGCCGTCGTCTCGACCTATGAGGCGGAAGACGTTATCCGCCTCATGCGCACGATCGATCCCGACGTCGTGGTGAATATCTTCCATACCGACAACTTCATCGGCGGCTGGTGGCACGGGCACGTGGACGAGCCGGTCCCCACCGCCGTGCCCGACCCGGACAAGCTGTCGCCGCGCTCCTCGGCCATGCGCCAACGCGGCGCACTGCTGCAGGACGACGGGCGTTAAAACCCGCCGTTCGGACCCGCGCGCCCCGGACGGCCAACACGCCGAGGAGGCTGCCCGACCGACCTCTGCTCCCCATTTCCAGTATTAGGCGGCTGCTGCGGCATCGCGCATCAAAGCTGCCAGCGATGCGCTTTCCCATCAGGGCTTTCGCGCTTCGTCAGCCGGGTGGGGAGCCTGCCCCACCCGGCTGCTAACCCAATACCGCAAATACATGGCAGCGCAGCGCCGCCGGGCAGCCGCCCGACCAGGCGCCTGCCCGGCACGTCCCCCATGTCGCAAACAAAAGCGATCGATCGCGCCAGAAAAGGTGCCTACAGCACGAACCGGTAGCGGCTGCCCACGTAGTACTGGCGGCCGAAGCACACCGGATCGCCGTGCTCATCGGCAAACCCGACGTTCAAAAACAGCAGCGGGTCGTTCGTCGTGATCGCCAGGCGGCTCGCCTGCTCGGAGGTGGCGCGCACGGCCTCCACGGTGCGAAACGACGTCTGGACCGGACGCTTACCGCCCACCTCGGTGATCGTTTCGAACAGCGAAACGTCCTCGAGCGAGCGCGTCAGCAGCTCCTGGTAGCCCTCGTAGGGCAAAAACACGTTCTCCTCGAAAATCGGCTGGCCGTCGGCCGTGCGCACGCGCTGGATATAGAGCAGCAGCGCGTCGGCGTCGAGCCTGAAGAACTCCGCCTCGTCGGGGCGCGCCGGCACGATCTGCCGGTCGATCACGTGCGCGCCTGCGCGCATACCGCCCTCGGCGCATACCCGGGTGAAGCTCTGCGCGACACCCGTCTGCAGCAGGTGCCGGTTGATGTGCGGCGTGCTCACGAACGTCCCGCGCCCTTGATGTTTCACGAGATAGCCCGCGGCACACAGTTCCTCGATGGCGCGCCGGACCGTGATGCGGCTCACGCCGTATTTCTGCGACAGCTCGGGCTCCGACGGAATCTTCTCCTTCGGCGCGTAGTCGCCACGGTCGATCTCGGCTTTAATCTCCCCGAAGATCTGCTGGTATAGCGGGGTCACTCGTTCAGCCAACGCGGTTGTCCTATCCTATCGAACAAAACTGTGTATTGCATTTTTAATCATACCCTGTTACCGGTATTCCGAAAGCCGGGCCCCCTCGGTCTCATCCAGAATCTCCGTCAACGAACCGATTATTCGGTCAGCACCGGATTGATCGAGCACCACGCCCTCGTGCGGCCGCAGCGCAAGCACCCGCGCGCCCGCCCGGCGCCCCGCCTCGATACCGAGCGGCGAGTCCTCGATGACCAGCGATTCCTCCGGCGCGACGCCGAGCGCCTCCATCGCACGCACGTAGATCTCCGGGTCGGGCTTGAACGCCGAGCATTCGTGCCCGCTGATCGTGAAGTCGAGCACGTCGCCCAAGCCCGCGATGTCCACAAGCTCGTCGATAAGCTCGCGGTACGACGAGCTCGCGATGGCGAGCTTCACGCCCCGCTCGTGCAGCGCGCGCATCACCGGGGCGGCGTCGCGGTTCAAAAGCTCCTCGTAGGGCACGGGATGGTCCTTCTGGTAGGCGGAATACCCCAGGCGAAGCTCCTCGCGCCGCACCGGGTCGTCGGGCACGAAATACTCCCAGATGGCCTTCTCGTTCGATCCCGACAGGTCGGGGATCTCGTCGAATGTAAATCCCTTCGTCTCGAGGTATGCCACGCGCCGACGGTTGTAGAACCATTCCGTGTCGACGAGCACCCCGTCCATATCAAAGAGAACCGCGCGGATCATCGTTCCTCCTCAATCGAAAAAGGGGGCGGGCCGATCGGGCCCGTCCCCCTCTCACTAGCTGTCGAGTCGCTGTGCAGGCATCTGCCCGATACCTTAGTAGGTGAGCTTCCACATGTAGCGACGCTTGGTCAGCGGGTGCTGGCGGGCGTCGGCCAGGTGCTCGGCGTACACGCGCATGACGGCGGTGTGCACGATCGGGTTGAAGTAGGTGGCGACGCTTGCGGGCACGCAGCCGGACAGACCGAAGTCCTTGGCGTCGATCACCAGGTAGCGAGCGTCGAAGCGCTGCAGGAAGGTGAGGGCGCGGGCGTCCATGGAACGGGTGGCGCCATCGGCCATGAACAGCACGAAGTTGTGCTTGTCGTCGGTCAGCTCGAACGGGCCGTGGAAGTACTCGCCGGAGTTGAAGTTACCGGAGTTAATCCACTGCATCTCCATCATGAGGAACAGGGAGGTGGAGTAGGCGACCTTCTCGCTCGCGCCGGAGGCGAGGAAGTGGATGCAGTCGTCGTCCTTGTGAGCCTGGGCCCAAGCCTCTGCGTCCTTGCCCACCGACTGGGCGGCGTTCTCGGCGCACTCGAACACGTGCGCAAAGCCCTCGAGCATCTCGTCGTAGTGCTCATAGCCCTCGGTCTGCTGCAGGATCTCGAGCGCGACGGCGATGGCGTAGCCCATCTTCTCGGTCTTGGCGGCGTAGTTGGCCTCGAAGCCGTGGACGATCACATGGTCGACGCCCTTGGTGAGCGCGGAGCCGGCAGCGTGGGTGATGGCGACCACGGGGGCGCCGGCGGCCTTGGCGGTCTTGTTGGCCTCGACCGTCTCAGGCGTGCTGCCGCCGAGCGAGCAGGTGATCACGAACGTGTTGGGGCCGAGCCAGCTCGGGGTGTCGTAGTTGAACTCGTTGGCGGTGAAGATCTGCACGTTCAGCTTGTGGGTGTTGTTGGCGAGGAAGTACTTCGCAGGATACAGCTCGGACATGGAGGCACCGCAGCCCACGAAGGCGACGCTGTCGATGTCGTGCTTGGAGAGAACGTCGGCGACGATCTCCTTGGGCAGGTTCATGTCGATCTCGTACATGGAAAACATTCCTTTCTTTTGTGAGCGCCCGTCACATTGCCGGACTGGCGCACGAACAACGGGTGAAAAGGGCGCGGCGGACGTCGGCGTGCAGGCGTGCCGCCGCGCAACAGGAAGTGGGGGTCTCGCTTTAGGCCAGGATGCCGAGCGCGGAGAGGATGACGCCGCCGACGATGGCGATGACGAGCAGCCAACCGGTCTTGACGCCGCGCTTGATGAGCCAGTACATGATGCCGGTAAGCGCCAGCGGGATCATCTGGGGCATGATGGAGTCGAGGATGTCCTGGATGACGAGGGTGCCGTCGGAGAAGGTGGCCGGGGTCGTGGCGCCGATCAGGGTGGCGATCATGCCGCCCACGGCCATGAGGCCGACGATACCGCAGACGTACATGACCTTGTCCATCATGTTGCCGCTCTGGAGCTTCTGCAGGTACTGATGGCCGCCCTGGTAGCCGAGCTTGGCCGCGAACCAGGTGATGAGGACCGACGGGATGATGGAGATGACCATCGCGAGCACCGGGCCGAGCACCGAGCCCTGCTGGGCGAGCTGGACGCCCAGGCCGAAGGCGATGACGCGGATGGTGCCCTGGAAGAACGAGTCGCCGACGCCGGACAGCGGGCCCATGAGGGAGGTCTTGACCGCGTTGATGGAATCGGGATCCATGCTCGTGGGATCCTCAGCGTAGTTCTCCTCCATGGAGGCCGAAAGGCCGAGGACGAAGGCGCTCGTCTGCGGGGTGCAGTTGTAGAACGCCATATGGCGGCGGTACGCTTCCTTCTTGCGCTCAAGCTGCTTGGGGTCGGACTCATCCGGATAGCAGCGGTCGAGCGTGGGCACGAGGCCGTAGAGGAAGCCCATGTTCATCTGGCGTTCGTAGTTCCAGGAATCCTGAATGGCCCAGGAGCGCCAGAAGAACTGCCAGATCTTCTTACGAAGTGAAACGTCTTTCTTCGTGGTTGCCACAGGTATCTCCTCCTTACTCATCGTCGTCTTCGAGCGGATCGTAATCAGGGTCGACGGCACCCGCCGCGGCAAGCTGGCCGCCACCGAACTTGAAGCCCATGAGGATGACCGCCAGGATCACGCCGAAGATGGAGACCGCGATGACGGAGAGCCCCAGGTAGGAGGCGAGCATGAAGCCCAGGATGAGGAAGACCGTCATACCCTTGTTGATCATCATGGACAGCAGCAGGGCCAAGCCGTAGGCGGTAAGGATCTTGGAGGCGACGTTCAGGCCGTTGGTGAGCCAGTCGGGGATCATATCGACGACCGCCTGAACCACGTCGGTACCGGCGAAGACGGCGACGAAGATCGGGATGAAGTACATGAGCGAGTAGAGGACGGTGCCCCACACGATGTGCATGTGGTAGGCGCGCTTGAACTGGCCCGCCTCGATCGCGCTATCGGCGATGTGACCCAAGAACACGATGATGGAGCGGAACACGACGCCGAGGAGCTGGCCCAGGACGGCGACCGGGATGGCGATCGTCATGGCCGTCTCGGCGGAGGCGCCGGTCAGGCAGGCAAACGCGGAGGCAACGATGCCGCCGAGCACCATGTCGGGCGGCACGGCCGCGCCGACGCTCACCAGACCCATGCTGACGAGCTCGACCGCGGCGCCGACCGCAAGGCCGGTGGGCACATCGCCCAGAACCACGCCGACGAGCGTGGCGCCGATCAGGGGCTGCTCGAAGTTCAGACGACCGAGCAGGCGCGAATCGAGCATGCAGAACACGCCGACGAGGCCGACGAGGACTGCGCTTACGAGCGTATCCATACCTTCTCCTTTCATTGGTTGGATGCTCTGCACCCTGCGGGCAAGATGCGGCGGAATGGCCGCGCGGCGAAGTCGCCGCCGCCCGCACGGGACGTGCCAAAACTAGAACGAGGTGATATCCGTACGAGCCTGCGTGGGGGTCTGCTGCTCGTAGATCGTGATGCCCATGTCGAGGAGCTTCTGCGCGTCGGCGCACTCGGCGGCATCCAGGAAGACCGAGGAGTCCTTGCCGCCCACGGCGTGCGCCCCGTCATGGTTCGCGGCGGCGCCGAAGTTGATGGTCGGGAACTTGTAGGACTGGCAGAACTCGAGCATCTCGTGGACGTTGCCGAAGATGAACATGACGTTCTCGCCGAGCGTGTTGAGCTTGTCCATCTTGGCGAGCGCGCGCTCGACCGTGAACACGTTCAGGCGCACACCGGAGGGCTTTGCGAGCCTGAGGGCGCCCTTCTTGACCTCGTCGGTGGCAGCGGCGTTATCGACGACGATGATGCGTTGGGCGCCCACGGAGTTCACCCACGAGAACACGACCTGGCCGTGCAGCAGGCGGTAGTCGAGGCGCACAAGCACGATGTTCGCGGGGCCGGCGCCAGCCGTCGCGGCGGCCTTCTTGCCCTTCTTCGCCGGCGCGGCGAGCGCGCGCTCCTGCTCCTCGGACAAGGCGCAATTGCGCATACCGGAGCGCGCCTCGGCGATGAGGGACTGAAGCGCGGCGCCCGTGACGGGCTCGGGGCTGATGGCGAGCGAGAGCACGAGCGGCATGTTCATACCGCTGATGACGGTGATGCGCCCGTTCTTCTTCATGAGCTCGACCATCGAGTTGTTGACGCTGCTGCCCAGCATGTCGGTGCACACGTACACCGCATCGTCGGGCGCGAAGCCGGCGATCAGCTTCTCCACGTCGTTGGTGATGGGCTCCTTGTCGTCGCGGGCCAAGGAAACCACGTGGACGTTGGACACGTTGCCGAGAACCATCTCGAGCGTGTCGCGGGCTCCCGCTGCCAGCCCGCCGTGCGATGCCAGAATAATCTGATTCATCACGCCTCCTTTAAGTCGTTACGGTCATTATAGACGTCTTAGTCGTCACGTCTATAGTGTGTTAGCCTACCAAAGTGTTTGCTGGCATTTTTCTCCGTTCACGGCTCGTAACCAACCGTTTACCGCCGATGAGGGAATATTTCAGACGCATAAAGAGGTCATATCGGACCGGTAACAAACATGCCGAGACGCGTATGCATCCAACGGGATCGGCTAGGCGAGGGCTCGGATCCGCCACGCTCGGCGTGATGCGCACCGCGGCCTAGCGCGGCGCGAGCCACGCCTGCCAATCGGCGTCGTCGAGCAGGCGGCTGTAGGCGCAGGCCTTCTCGGCTCGCCACGCGCTCGCGTTGAAGCTCATCGCCTCGGACAGACGGCGCACGACCACCGAGGAACGCAGGGCGCGCACATCGACGTTCATGACCGCGATCGAGAGCAGCACCAGGCAGATGCCCACCGCCTTGATGGGACCCATGGGCTCCGCGTAGACGCAGATACCGACCAGCACGGTCGCGACGGTCTCGAACGACGCGACGACCGGCACCTTCGACGCCTCGAGGCCGAGTGCGAGACCGCCCATATACAGGATGTAGGCGAGCGCCGTCGGGATGAGACCGAACCCCGCGAGCACGAGCAGGGCATGCGGGCTTGCGGATGCAGCGATATCGCCCCAGGGGTACGCAAGGACGCCCATGGCCACCCCACCGAAGATGAAGCCGTACAGCGTGACCGCAAGGGAGTCCGCCCGTTCGGTCGCCATCTTGCTGAAGACCGCCAGCAGCGCCCCGAGCAGGCCCGCCACCACGCCGACTGCGATGCCGTACGCGTTGAAACCAAGGCGCGACAGGTCTCCCTCCGTGGCCACGAACACGCATCCGGCCACGTTGAACATCACCGCGGCGACCTTGTTCGCCACGATGCGCTCGCGGTAGAGCACGCGCCCCAGCAGACAGCCGAAGACCGGAGAGGTGTAGAGCAGCACCGACGCCGTGGACATGCCCACGCAGCGCATCGACTCGTAGTACGCGCAGTTCGCACACGCCAGACCGAAGACACCCACCAGCACACAGCACGCAAGCGACTTCCCATCGATGCGAAAGGCCGCAAGCGGATCGCCCTTGGGGCCGCGCGCCCCGCGCACAAGCAGCACCGGCACCATACACACCGCGCCCGCGAGCAAGCGCAGCGCCGCGATGCTCACCGACGTCATCCCCGCCGCAGACAGCTCGTTGACGAAGATGCCGATGCAGCCCCACATGAGCGCCGCTGCCAGGACCATGAGGTAACCCTTGTTCGCCCCCATCTGATTCACCCCTCCTTTAGGTATGTATCGTTATAGTCGTTATATACCTTTTATGAGGCGTGAACAACACCTTCGTGTACGATGCGCACGGCGCGGGGACTTTGGAGCATGCGGCGCGGGCACCCCGGCCCGCGCGCACCTGGGACTGAGAGGCCCGTCCTCTCGAAACTCCGCCTTAGTAGGCGACCTTCCACATGTAGCGGCGCGTCATATAGTCCTTGTGCGTCACATGGGACAGCGCGCGCATGTAGACGTTGTTCAGGATGGGCGAGAAGATCAAGTGGTTGAAGTACTCCGAGACGCTATCCGGCAGGTCGTTAAGGCCGAGCTCCTTGCCGTCGAGCACGTAGACGCGCTCGCCGCCGTACTGCTCCAAAAAGTTCAGCGCGCGCTCGTCGGCCGGGCGGCAACGGCCGACACCCATGAGGATGAACACCGACGTGCGGCGATCGAGGATCTCGAAGGGACCGTGGAAAAAGTCGCAACTGTTCGTCGTCACCGCATCGATCTGGAGCATCTCCTGGATGTTGCAGATCGAAAAGACGTAGGCCGCACCGAACACGGGACCGCTCGCCATGACGTTGATGGTGGGGCGGTCGGCATTGCGCTGCGCCCACGTGTCGGCAAGCGGCTGGCAGTAGTCGAAGGCTCGGCGGTAGATGGGATCAATAAGGTCGAAGGCGGCCATGGCCTCCTCGTAGTGCGCGTAGCCCTCGGTCTGCTGGACGAGTTCCATGGCGATCATGGTCACCACGGCGGAGTTGGTGATGCCCATGTCGCTCTCGTCCACCGCGAGGCTGTCGTAGCGCACGCGGTAGTCGCACACCTCGGTCAGATCCGACTCGTCCACATACACCGCGATCGTCGTCGCGCCGTGCGCCTTGGCCACGCGCGCCGCCTCGATGGTCTCGGCCGTGCCGCGCATCGACACCACGACGGCAAGGGTGCGCGCACCCACATAGGAGGGCATGGCGAACACGAACTCGTTGCTCGTGTAGGCCGCCGAGGCGACGGCGTGCGCCTCGTGCTCCATGAAGTACTGGGCAGGATAGTTGCCGCCGTTCGAGCCGCCCGCACCGATCCAGACGACGCGCTCGATGCCGCCCGTCTCCTGCTTGGTCTCAAGAATCTGGCTGATGATGTCGCGAACTTGTTCCTTAGTTGTCATTGTATCTCCCAGTCTATTTGCGATTGACTCGCTCGATTAGATATAAGTTAGATATAAGTTGTTTCACACATATGTGCAAATCCGTATGGATGAACGGTTTGTTTTATCCAGTAAACGGTAGCCGTTCTCAGATATCGGCGATACTGCGCGCACCCGCCCTCCCTTGGCTACAATAGATGCAGCCAAGTGCGATATAAGTTTGGATCAAGACAGCATGAATGTACGGACATCGACAACACAGCCCCTCTACGACGAGCTCGCGCATATCCTGCGCGAGCGGATCCTGACGGGAACCTATCCGCCCGGCTCGAAGATTCCCTCCGAGTCCCAGCTCATGGAGGACACCGGCCTTTCCCGCAGCACGGTACGCCACGCGCTCGACGTGCTGGTCGACGAGGGGCTTCTCACCAAGAAGCAGGGCCAGGGCGCCTTTGTGCCCGACACCCCCGCCATCGACACGGCCAGCCCGGCATTCACGAGCTTCACCGCCGAGATGGAAAAGCGCGGGAACGCGGTCACGACGCGTACCGTGGATGCCGGCCCCGCCGCCGCCCCGCACGCCGTCGCCTCGTTTCTCGGGACGGACGACCAGGGCACGCTCATCAAGATCATGCGCCTGCGCTACGTGGACGGCGAGCCGTTCAGCCTCGAATCCACCTATCTCCCCGCTTCGTTTTCCGACATCGTCGAGATGGACCTCTCCCGCTCTCTTCACGCCATCCTGCGCGAGGCGTACCGGCGCGAGCCCGCGCGCGGCCACAAGACGTTCGAGGTCTGTCTCGCCACGCAAAACGAGGCGTTTCTGCTCGATGTGGAGAAGGGCGCCCCGCTCATGCTCGTCACCGATTACGTATGCAACGCGGACGCGCAGCCGCTCTACGTCTCGAAGCGCGTCATGAGAACCGATCGCGCGAAGTACATCGAACCGATCGGATAGGGTGCATCGCCACCGATCCACCGCATCCGATGACATCGGCGGCAGCGCTCGCTATACTGCGGCGTCGAACACAAGCCACCGAGGAAGGACAGGAAATGGGTGCCCGCGAACAAGATCGTGGAATCGAGCAGATCAAGCGGCTGGGGCGCTACGTGTTTGTCCGCCGATTCGTCACGCTCTGCTGTGTTTTCATGTCGGCGCTGTTGCAGGCGTTCGTCATCCGCGTGTTCGTGAACCCCGCGAACCTGCTGTCGGGCGGGTTCACCGGCCTCGCCATCCTCATCGACCGCATCACGCAGCTGTTCGGCGTGAGCTTCCCCACCTCGCTCGGCATGATCGCGCTGAACGTGCCCGTCGCCCTGCTCGTATGGCGCAGCATCAGCAGGCGCTTCGTCATCTTCTCGATGCTGCAGGTATTCCTCGCGAGCGCCTTCCTCCAGTTCTGCCCCTTCGAGCCGCTGCTGAACAACACCATCCTGTGCGTGCTGTTCGGCGGGGTGCTGAACGGCATCGCCATCTCCGTCGCGCTGAAGAGCGGCGCGTCGACCGCCGGAACCGACTTTATCGCCCTCATGGTGTCCAACAAGACGGGGCGCACGATCTGGCAGCAGGTGTTCGTGTTCAACTGCATCATCCTGTGCATCTTCGGCACCATCTTCGGCTGGGAGCACGCCGCCTACTCCATCATCTTCCAGTTCCTGTCCACGAAGACCATCGACTCGTTCTACCGTCGCTACGAGCGCGTGACCCTCCAGATCACGACGGCGCACCCCGCAGAGATCCTCGAGGTCTACAACAAGACGTTTCACCACGGCTCGACATGCTTCGACGCCTACGGCGGGTACAGCGGCAACCCCATGACCTTCATCGTAAGCGTGATCTCATCGTATGAATGCGACGACGCCATCCGCCTGATCCGCCACATCGACCCGCACGCCGTGATCAACGTCACGAAATCCGAGGACTTCATCGGCAACTTCCACCGTGCGCCGGCCGACGAACCCCTGCCGACCGAGGTTGACGACACGCCGGACGTCGACCCCGTGATCGGGCTTGCCGACTCCCTCGCCGACAACCTGGCAGGCGCCATCCGCACCGGCGCCGAATATTCCGCGAGCAAGGCCAAGCGCGCTGAGCACAGCCTGCTTCAGGCGCCGAGCGAGGTCCGCCAAGCCGCCGAGACCGCCATCGAGCACCTCGAGCATCGCAAGTAGGCTCCCTTCGGGGCAGTTCGGTGCCACCCTGCGCCCGACTGGGCGCAGGGTGGCACCGAACTGCCCCGTCCCCGATGAGGACAGGCCGACTCGCCAGGTGCCCTACAGGTCGTCATCGCCCGAGGCGCCGAGCCGAATCAGGATCGCGAGCGCGGCGGCAACCACACCGGAGCCATTCTCACCGGTGTCAACGCCGCGGCCAACCCCGGACCCCGCACCGGCGCCCGCGCGCGCCGGCACCGTGAACTTGCGCGACTTGGGGTAGTTGATGGCGCCAAGCGCTCCCTTGAGCTCGAAGGCGACGGTCTTCGGCACATCGATACCCTGGTAGACGAGACGGCCCTGCGTGAGCGAAACGCTCTCGAGCCCAAGGTGCTCCGCGCGGATACGGATGCGCGCGCGGTCGAACAGGTTTCGCGCGGCGAGCGGCAACTCCCCGAAGCGCTCCTCGGTATCGTGCTGCAGCTCGTCCACTTCCGACAGAAGGCTCGCCGCCGCGAGCTTGCGGTAGATGAGCACACGCTGGTCCACCGCCGGCAGGTACTCCTCGTCCAGATAGAAGTCAGCCGGCAGGTTGATGGCAACACCCGCCTGCTCCAGGTCGGCACCGCCCTCGCCGCGCGCCTCGGCCACTGCCTGGCCCAGCATCTGCGTGAACAGATCGAAGCCCACGCTCGACAGGTTGCCGTGCTGCTCGGCGCCCACAAGCGAGCCCGCACCGCGGATCTCCAGGTCGCGCATGGCGATGCGCATGCCGCTGCCCAGATCCTGGAACTCCGACAGCGCGGTCAGGCGCTCGGTCGCCTCCTCGGTGAGCGGCATTTCGCCGGGGAACATGAAGTAGGCGTACGCCTGCGTGGCGGAGCGGCCCACGCGACCCTTGAGCTGGTAGAGCTGCGCCAAGCCGAGACGCTGCGAGTCCTCGATGATGAGCGTGTTCGTGCGCGGGTTGTCGATACCGCTCTCGATGATCGTCGTGGCCACGAGCACATCGACCGCACCGGTCGCGAACTGGACCATGACATCCTCCACCTCGCGCGCGCTCATCTTGCCGTGCGCCACGGCGACGCGCGCCTCGGGCACGACCTCGTGCACGCGATCGACCGCATCGTCAATGGTCTTCACGCGGTTGGACACGTAGTACACCTGCCCGCCGCGATCGAGCTCCAAGCGAATCGCCGCGCTCACCGTGTCGGGGTCGTACTCGCCCACGTGCACGATGACGGGGCGGCGCCCGGTCGGCGGCGTCGTGATGAGGCTCATGTCGCGCACGCCCGAGATGGCCATCTGCATGGTGCGCGGGATGGGAGTCGCCGACAGCGTGAGCACGTCGATCTGCTCGCGCAGGTTCTTCAGCTGCTCTTTGTGCTGCACGCCGAAGCGCTGCTCCTCGTCGATAATCACGAGGCCCAGATCATGCGGGTTGACGTCTGCCGACAGCAGCCGGTGCGTACCCACGAGCACGTCGACCTTGCCTTCCGCGAACGCAGCGAGGGCGCGCTTCTGCTGCGCTGGCGTGCGGAAACGCGAGAGCACCTCCACCTCCACGCCGAAGGGCGCGAAGCGCTCGAAGAACGTCTCGTAGTGCTGTTGCGCCAGAATCGTCGTGGGGCAAAGCACCATCACCTGCCGCCCGCCGTCAACGCACTTGAACGCCGCGCGCAGGGCGACCTCCGTCTTGCCGAAGCCGACGTCGCCGCACAGCAGGCGGTCCATGGGCTTCGTGCTCTCCATGTCGGCCTTGATGTCGGCGATGGCCTCGAGCTGGTCGCGCGTGGGCTCGTAGGGGAAGCTCTCCTCCATCTCGATCTGCTCGGGCGTATCGGGCCCGAAGGCGAAGCCGGTGATGGAGCTGCGGCGCGTATAGAGGTCGACGAGGTCGAACGCGAGCTTCTTGGCGCTTTTGCGCGCCTTGTTCGTCGCCCGGCTCCAATCGGCCGTGTTGAGGCGCGTAAGGCGCGGGTTCGCCCCGTCGGGGCCCACGTAGCGCGTGATGCGGTCGACCTGCTCGAGCGGCACGTAGAGCTTGTCGCCGCCGGCGTACTCCAGCAGGAAGTAGTCGCGTTCGCGGCCGGCGACCTCCTGGCGCACGATCTCGGAGAACAACGCGATGCCGTGCGTGGCGTGCACGACGTAATCGCCCGGCTTGAAGGGAAACGTCACCTCGGTGATGTCAACGCGGCGGCGCGGGGCGCGTCCGCGGCGGGCGTCCATGCGCGCGTTCAGGTCAGAGATGGAAAACACCGCCAGGTGGGCATCGGGAACCACCACGCCGGAGGGGATGGGCGCATCCACGAACGTCACGCGCCCGCGCGTGAGCGTCGGCACCGTGATGGCGGGTGCACCCGAGAGGTCCGCAGCGTTGAGCCGGTCCGCATCGCGCTTGAGCAGGGTCACCTTCACCTGCGTGTCGCCCGCCACCGCGCCACTGTTCTCCGGTGCGGCCTGCAGCGATTCCTCGAAGGGAATCGACTCGTCGGTAAACGAGAGCTCCACCGACTCGCGTGCGCCGCGGTCGGGGATGGCGAACGCCACCGCGAAACGGTTGTTCACGACCTCTTGGATACGCGAGATGAAGCGGTTGTCGGAACCGGCCAGTGCCGGCTGCTCGATCTTGAGCTCGGCGGTGACCGCGCCGCCCGCGCGGATGATGGACACGTACTGCAGGCGCTGCTGGCGGCCGAAATCGAGCTGCTGCGGACGCACATAGAGGCCGTCCAGGTGGCTCACCTTCGCCTCACCCGCCCGGCGCTCCAGGTCCTCGTAGGCGCGCGTGCAATCGTCGAACAGGCTGCGCGGCTCGGAGAGCACCACGAGGGTGTCGTCGCTCACGTGCGCAAGCGGGCTTGCCGTCGACTCGTACATGAGCGGCATGAAGCGATCGAGCTCGGGCGTGACGATGCGGGCGTTCACCATCTCGAGCAGCGCGGCAAGCTCGGTGTCGTTTTTCGCCGGCGCATAGAGCGCGGCGGAGATGCGCGAGACGGCGTCATCGGTCAGGGCGAGCTCGCGCACCGGGAAGATCCCGACGGACTCCTCGTCGCCGATGGTCTGCCCGGTGGAGCTCACCATGCGGCGGATGCGGTCAATCTCGTCGCCGAAGAACTCGATGCGCACGGGCGCGGCCGCCTGAGCGGGAAAGACGTCGACCGTGTCGCCGTGCACGCGGAAGAGACCTGGCACATCGGCCGCCTCGGAACTCGTGTAACCCATGCCCACGAGGCGCGCCGGCACCTCCTCATAAGGTAGCTCCTCCCCTACCGTGAACGTGGTCGAGGCCCAATAGCGGCTCTCGCGCGGCGGCACGCAGCGCAGCAGCGCGCGGGCAGAGGCGACCATGATGCAGGCCTCGCCGTTGGCGATGCGTCCGATGGCGGCGCAGCGGGCGGCCACGACCGCATCGTCGGGCTGGGTGTCCTTCCAGGGATAGTCGGTGCGCTCGGGGAACCGCGCCACGCGCTCGAGGCCCAGATAGGCGGCCAGCGAACGGGCGGCGCGATCGGCCGCCTCCTCGCCGGAGACGATGTAGACCATGGGCCGCGGGGTGCGGGCGAACTGCGCGGCGAGCATGAGGGTGCGGCCCGACTGCGACACGGCAAGCGTGGCGTCCTGACCGTCGGCCAGCGCGGCCTCGATGGTCTGGAGCGCGTCTGCGGTATAAAGCTGGGCGGCTATCCGGTGAATCAGCATGTTCGGTCTCCCGTATCCCTGGGTCACGCCGAAAACCCGCCCGGGATCTTCCCGGGCGGGTCAACGAATCAATCTTCTCGCGACATCGTACCGCACTTTCGCGGTGTCCTCATCGGGGACGGGGTAGTTCGGTGCCACCCTGCGCCCGGCCGGGCGCAGGGTGGCACCGAACTACCCCGTCCCCGATG
>NZ_JACJMB010000016.1 GCF_016902615.1 Collinsella tanakaei | reverse complement strand
GGGGTGTCCTCATCGGGGACGGGGTAGTTTGGTGCAATCGGGGCGCGACCGCGCCCCGATGGCACCAAACTACCCCGTCCCCGATGAGGACACCCCCGTTTTGGGCGGGATGGGACCAAAGGCCGGTATGTCCATATCCGTATGCCGGATAGTGGATGCCAATCAGGTGGGTTTAGTGCTAGCGTTATAGCGTTATACAAGCTCATGTTAGAGGGGGACCTATGGCTTTGCTTGGCTTTCTGATCGCGTTTCCCCTGCTTGTTGCGGTGGCGTTGATGTTTTTACGCACCGACAGCGCGCGCGATCCCCTGGTAATCGGCTCAGCCGCAATCATCGCGATAGCGAGCGTCGCCTGCGCCGTGGTGTACATGGGAAACCCGACGACGTTCGCGATGACGCCCGAGCTCTCGCTTGTCGGCAACTACATCGCGGTCGGCATCGACCTGTTCCTGTGCGGTCTGGTGTTCGTGTTCGCCATCATGTACCGCAACGCGATCATGCTTCCCATGTCGCTTCTGCAGCTCATCATCTCCATCTGGTGCGGGTCGTTCGCCCTGCACCCGGAGGATGCGATGGCCGAGCCCATGTACATCGACAACCTGTCGGTCATCATGATCTTGATCGTCGGTCTCGTCGGCAGCGCCATCTGCATCTACGCGCTCGGTTACATGAAGGACTTCCAGCATCATGAGGACGAGGCGGCCGCCCGCCGCGGTGAGCAGGCTCCCGACCGCCGCCATCAGTTCATCGCCCTCATGTTCCTGTTCCTCTCGGCGATGTTCATCATCGTCACCTCGGACAACATGGACTGGCTCGTGGCCGGTTGGGAAATCACGACGGTCTGCTCGTTCCTCATGATCGGCTACACGCGCACGCCCGAGGCCAAGAAGAGCGCCATCCTGCAGATCAACCTCAACATGATCGGCGGTCTCGCCTTCCACGTCGCGCTCGTCTACATGCACGTCGTGGGTATCCCGCTGTCCATCAACGGCATGGTCGACTTCGTGAACACCCCGTTCGGGACCCTCATGATCTTGCCGCTCATGCTGCTGTCCATCGCCGGCCTCACGAAGGCCGCGCAGATGCCGTTCCATCGCTGGCTGCTCGGCGCCATGGTCGCCCCGACCCCCACGAGTGCGCTTCTGCACTCCTCCACGATGGTCAAGGCGGGCGTGTTCCTGCTCGTGAAGATGGCCCCGCTCTACCTTGCCTACCCGGTTGCCTCGGCCATGGTCGTCGGCATCGGCGGCATCACGTTCGTGCTCTGCTCGTTCCTTGCCATCTCGCAGAGCAACGCCAAGCGCGTGCTCGCCTACTCCACGATCGCCAACCTCGGCCTCATCTCCGCCTGCGCGGGCGTCGGCACGTCCGAGGCCGTGTGGGCCGCTATCTTCCTCATCATCTTCCATACCGTGTCCAAGTCGGTGCTGTTCCTGTGCGTCGGCACGGTCGAGCACCGCATCGGCAGCCGCAACATCGAGGACATGGACGGCCTCTTCAGCCGTCTGCCGCACCTCACCCGCTTCATGATGCTCGGCATCATGGGCATGTTCGTGGCGCCGTTCGGCATGCTGATCTCCAAGTGGGCGACGCTCGTGTCGTTCGCCGAGACCGGCAACGTCGTCTTTCTGATCCTGCTTGCGTTCGGCTCGGCCGCCACGTTCTTCTTCTGGGCGAAGTGGCTCGGTAAGCTCGCCGGCGTGTCGCAGAAGGCTGAAAACGTCGAGGGCGGCGTCCACAAGACGGAGTGGTGCGCCATCGGCTTCATCTCCGGCCTGCTCGTCATGTGCTGCGTGCTGCTGCCCGTCATCTCCCAGTTCGTGATCGGGCCCTACCTCGAGTTCACCTACCACAAGGTCCCGCGCCTGATCGACATCGACAACATGATCATCATGGTCGCCATCGTCGTGTTCATCGCCATCGTGCTGCTCACCCCGTGGGGCCGCTCCAGCAAGGCGCGCCAGCACGTCTACCTGTCCGGCGTCTGCCTCGACGCCGACTCGCGCACCTACCTGGGCTCCATGGGCCGCACGATGCGCTCCACGAAGCGCAATTGGTATTTGAACGACATTTTCCCGGAGACCACGCTCACCAACGTCGGCATCATCGTGTGCACCTCGGTCATCCTTATGGCCTACGCCGCATGCTTCATCTTCAACCCGGCGATTCTCGCGGGCGGCACGTTCTTCGTGGAGCGTGAGGTCCTGCTCGTTGGCCCGGGCCTTCTCGGCATCGCCATAGGTGTCGTGGTGTTCGCGATCGCGGCTCCTGTCGCGGGATGCCTGCTCGACGGCCTCGACCGCAAGGTGAGCGCGCGCATGCAGGGTCGCGTGGGGCCGCGCCTGCTGCAGCCCTACTACGACGTGCGCAAGCTCCTCGCCAAGGAGCAGACGAGCGTCAACGCCATCGACGAGGCCTACATCACCTGCGCGCTCGTGTTCGCGATCCTCGCCGGCGGCATGTTCATCTCCGGCTCCAACCTGCTCATGTGCGTCTTCCTCGTGACGCTCGCCACGCTGTTCGTGATCATCGCGGCCTACTCCTCGCGCTCCCCGTGGGCCGATGCGGGCGCTGACCGCGAGTGCCTGCAGGTCATGTCCTACGAGCCCATGCTCATGATCATGACGGTCGGCTTCTTCACGGCTACCCAGTCCTTCGATGTGGCGCGCCTGTTCGCCCTCGATGCACCCATCATTACGATGCTCGGACCGATCTTCCTCGGCTTGCTGTTCGTGCTGACCATCAAGCTGCGCAAGTCGCCGTTCGACCTGTCCTACAGCCATCATGCGCACCAGGAGCTGCTGAAGGGCATCTCCACCGAGATGACCGGCCGCACGCTCGCCAAGCTCGATATCATGCACTGGTGCGAGAGCGTGCTGTTCCTCATGTGGGTCGGCATGTTCTTCATCTGGAACTCCCCGGTCTCCATCGTCGTCGCGATCGTCGCCGTGGCCGTCACCTGGTTCATCGAGGTGGTCATCGACAACAACTTCGCGCGCATGAAGTGGCAGGCCTGCCTCAAGATGGCATGGCTCGTCGCGCTCGTGGTGGGCGTCGTCAACCTGTTCTACGTGCTCATCACGCCGTTTATCTAAGGAGCGAGTGACATGGGATATAACTCCAAATCGCCGTGGCTCATCCACTACGACGGATCGAGCTGCAACGGCTGCGACATCGAGGTGCTCGATTCCCTCATGCCGCTCTACGACATCGAGCGGTTCGGCATCATCAACACGGGCAACCCCAAGCACGCCGACATCTTCCTCGTGACGGGGTCCATCAACGCGCAGAACATCCGCGTCGTGCGCCATATCTACAGCCAGATGCTCGAGCCGAAGGTCGTCGTGGCCTGCGGCATCTGCGCCTGCACCGGCGGTGTGTTCCGCGACTGCTACAACGTCATCGGCGGCGTGGACAAGGCCATCCCGGTCGACGTTTACGCGCCGGGCTGCGCCGTGCGCCCGGAGACCATCATCGACGCCGTCCTGAAGGGCGTCGAGATCCTGGACGAGAAAGCCCGCCGCATCGCTGCCGGCGAGGTGCTCCAGGAGCCGGAGGATCTGCTCGACGACGAGGCGGTCAACGCGCGCCTCAAGGCCATAAAGGCGAGGGAGGAGTAGATGTACACCACTGAATTTGTCGACGTGCCGCTCTCCGACCTGCTTGCGCGCGTCCAGACCCTGAAGCATGAGGGCATGCGCTTCATCCAGCTGTGCGCGGAGTTCCCTGAGAGCGGCATCGACCTCGTCTATACGTTTTACGACGAGACGTGCGACAACGCGCTCAACCTGTGCGTGAGCGTGCCCGAGCACGCCGAGGTACCCTCCATCCAGGGGCTGTACTTTGCGGCGTTTTCCTACGAGAACGAGGCGCACGACCTGTTCGATGTGAACTTCGTGAACATGAAGCTCGACTTCGGCGGGCACTTCTTCAACCTGGCGGAGACCGCGCCCATGACGGTCATCACGCCGGAGATGAAGGCGGAGCGCGAGAAGGCTGCGAAGCTGCGCGCCGCAAAGGCGGCCAAAGAGGCCAAGGCCGCCCGCGAGGCAGCCGAGGCCGCGAGCGCCGAGCGCGCGCTGACCGAGGACCGCGCGACCGCCGATGCGGCTGCCGTCGCCGCCGTTGACGCGCTGGCGCCCGCAGCGGGCAAAGCCGCCGCGAAACCCACGGAGGTCGAGCGCGCTGCCAAGATGGAAGCGAAGCTCGCCGCCATGGACCCCGAGCAGGCGGCCAAGATCCGTGCCGCGCTCGCCGCGCGTACCAAGAAGGATGGTGAGTGAGCATGGCGACCCGTACCGTCATTCCCTTCGGCCCACAGCACCCGGTGCTGCCGGAGCCGGTGCATCTGGACCTTGTCGTCGAGGACGAGCGCGTCGTCGAGGCGATTCCGCAGATCGGTTTCGTCCACCGCGGCCTGGAGAAGCTCGTCCAGAAGCGCGACTACAACCAGTTCGTCTACGTCGCCGAGCGCGTCTGCGGCATCTGCAGCTTCGGCCATGGTTACGGCTACGCGAGCGCCGCGGAGAAGCTGCTCGGTATCGAGGTGCCGCGTCGCGTGGACTACCTGCGCGCCATCCTCGAGGAGCTCTCGCG
Organism: Collinsella tanakaei; assembly: GCF_016902615.1. Classification (GTDB taxonomy): domain Bacteria; phylum Actinomycetota; class Coriobacteriia; order Coriobacteriales; family Coriobacteriaceae; genus Collinsella; species Collinsella tanakaei_A. Next base: position 51,471 of record NZ_JACJMB010000016.1, on the reverse strand, counting down.
CATCCACTCCCACCTGCTGTGGCTGGGCCTGCTCGCCGACGGCTTCGGCTTCGAGAGCCTGTTCAACCACTGCTGGCGCCTGCGCGAGACCGTGCTCGACATCTTCCAGCAGACCTGCGGCGGCCGCATCATCCTGTCGATCTGCATCGTGGGCGGCATGGCGCACGACATCGATGACAGCATGCTGCGCGACGTGTGCGAGAAGCTCGAGGGCATGAAGCACGACTACAAGATCATCGTCGACACCCTGATGAACGACATGTCGGTGCGCAACCGCCTGGGCGGTGTGGGCACCATATCGTTCGAGGACGCCATCGAGCTATCGATGGTCGGCCCGTTCGCCAAGGGCTCCGGCGTGGAGCACGACATGCGCACGACGGGGTTCGGTGCCTACGCCGACCTCGAGCACTTCGAGCCCATCATCGCCACCGAGGGTGACTGCTACGCCCGTTGCAAGGTGCGCTGCGAGGAGGTCTTCCAGGCCATCGACATCATCGAGGAGCTCGTGGCGAAGATCCCGCACGACGGTATCGGCGGCAAGCCCGGCCCGAAGGTCGTGCCGCCTGAGAACAGCCGCGCCCACGTGCTGATCGAGCAGCCGCGCGGCGAGGCGTTCTACTATGTGCGCGGCAACGGCACGAAGTATCTCGACCGCTTCCGCCTGCGCACCCCGACCTCGCAGAACCTGGCCGGCATGGTGCGGGCGCTCCAGGGTGTCGATTTGGCCGACGTGCCGATGATCATCCTGACGATCGACCCGTGCATCAGCTGCACAGAAAGGTAGGCGACGCATGGGTTCGTTCAATTTCACGAAGATGACGCTGCCCTCGCTGTTCAAGAAGCCGGCGACGGTGCGCTATCCCTATGAGAAGCGCGACATCCCCACGCTGTTCCCGCACATGCGCGGGCACGTGGTGAACGATGTCGAGGTCTGCATCATGTGCGGCATGTGCGCCCGCGTGTGCCCGGTCGATGCCATCACGGTCGACCGCAAGGCGGGCAACTGGACCATCGATCCCTACCGGTGCGTCCAGTGCGCCTCGTGCGTGCGCGAGTGCCCGAAGAGCTGCCTGTCCATGGATGTGTACAACACCGAGCCGACGACGAAGCTCACGACGGTGACGATGCACAAGGACATGCCCGCGAAGCCGGCGAAGGCCGCCGGTGCCGCCGCGGGTGCCGGGGCCGCCGCGGCGAAGCCGAAGCGCGAGCTTACGCCCGAGCAGCAGGCGCGTGTCGAGGCGGCACGCAAGGCCGCTGCGGCGAAGAAGGCCGCCAAGGCCGCTGCGGCGGCGGAGGGCGCCGACACGGCGCCTGCCAAGGAGCAGTCCGCCGAGTAGGGTCGAGCTGGAAACGTAAGCTGTCAGGTGCGGGGCCGCATCGTCTCGGTGGACGATGCGGCCCCGTCCGCTTGCACACGGGCGCGGAGGGTCCGCGCCCACCAGGTGCTACGCATTTCCGATATTAGGTTCCCCAAAATTCGGCTCGTAGAATAGCGGTCATGGCGGGAGCTTTTCAACTGGGGTTTTGTGCCGTGCTGGAGTGCTCGGACGAGGGGCGGCGGGTACGCTGACCTAAAAGCGGCGATATATGGCAACAGGCTGGCGTCACGCGACCGCTGGGACGCCGTCAGGCGAGCACGCCGCCGTGCGCAGCGGCCGTGCGGGATGCCTGGCGCATCGGCACGGCCCCCGCGCTCCCGCTTACGCCACCCCTGCCGCGAGAGCCCCTCATCGGCATTTCCCTAGCGTTTCCCCTGCTCGAGGGCGAGCTTCTTCTCGACGCGGCCGATCACGTGGATGAGCGGGATGGTCACGACGAGGTAGTACAGGGCGGCCACGATGTAGGGCGTGATGTTGCCGGTCGTCGCCGTCAGGTTCTTCGAGAACATCATGAGCTCCATGACGCCCACGCTCGACAGCAGCGAGGTGTCCTTGTAGAGCATCACAAGCTCGCTGGTCATGGTGGGGATGACGCGGCGGACGGTCTGCGGCAGGATGATGAGCCACATGGTGCTCATGAAGCCAAAGCCCTGGGATTGCGCCGCCTCGAACTGGCCGCGTGGGATGGACTCGATGCCCGCGCGGAAGATTTCGGCAAGGTAGGCCGAGCAGTTGATGGCAAGCACGCAGATGCCGAGCGGCAGGCTCGGCGGATTGAAGCCGAGCATCGGCAGGCCGAAGAACGCGATGTAGATCTGCAGGAAGAGCGGGGTGCCGCGCAGCACGTTGATGTAGGTGATGGCCACGGCTCGCAGCGCACGCGACCGGCTGATCTTCATGAACGTGATGATGAAGGCGAGCGGTACGGCGAGCGGGAACCCGATGACGGTGACGAGCAGGGCCACGCCCCAGCCCTGCGAGAGTGACGCTAGCGACGTGACGATGTGCTGCGGGCGCAGGAACATGCCCAAAAACGGGTTCTCGTTCCACGCGGCGACCCAGCCCTGCTCATCCAGCCACTGCACGGCATGCTGCACGAACGTGCTCTCGCTTACGGTGATGGTGGGGCTCTCCGGCAGGTCGCGCACCGCTCCATCTGCGGTCGTGTAGGTGCCGTCGACGCTGTAGGCACCCGCTTGGCTCGGGAAGAGCACGCCGTCGACCTCGACGGAGATGCTCGTTCCCGCGGCAGCCGGCTCGCTGAGCTCGAGGACGAGCGTCGAGTTCTCGATGCGCGCGGTGGCGGCAAGTTCGGTGCGGGTGAGGCCGTCGACGAGGTAGACATGCGCGTCCGAATCCTCGAATGAACCGCCATCGGGCAGCGTCAGCGACAGGGAGCCCACGTCGCCGTCCGCGCCGACGACCGCCTCCCAGGTGAGACGCGTGGCGATACCGCCGAGCACCGCCGTGCCACCGTCCTCGTTCGCCTGTGCCGTCGCCTTCGTGACCTCGAGGGTCGCAGGTATCTCATCGGTGTCTGCACGTGCGGCGTCTGCGACCGCAGTCCCATCTGCCGACGAGCTGCTCGGCGCCATGCCGAACCACTGCTCATAGAGCGCGTCGTAGCGGCCGTCGGCGCGGATGGTGGCAAGCGCCTCGTTGATCGCCTCGGTGAGGCCGGGATTGTCCTTGCTCACGGCGATGCCGAACTGCTCGCCGGTGGGGACCTCCTCGATGATCTGCATACTTGTGAACGAGTTGGAGACCATCCATTGCTCGACGGGCAGGTCGCACACCACGCCCTGGCATTGTCCGCTCATCACGGCGGTGAACGCCGCCGTCCAGTCGTCGAAGTTCACTGTCGTGGCGTTCGGGACGTTCTCGATCGCCCACTCCTCGGAGGTCGTGCCCGCCTGCACGGCGATACGCACCCCTGCCGCGTTCAGCGCCTCGACGCTGTCATACCCGCTGCCCGCAACGGTGGCCACGCCCTGGTTGGAGTCCATGTAGGAGTCGGTGAAGTCGACCTCCTCTGAGCGCTCGTCGGTGATGGTGATGTTGCAGGCGCCCACGTCGGTTTTGACGCCCTGCTTGACCATGGGGATGATGCTGTCGAACTTCTGGGCGGGCAGGTAGTTGAGGGTGAGGCCGAGCTCGTCGGCGACCATGCCCATCAGCTCGTAGGTGAACCCCTGCGGGTTGCCGGATTCGTCAGCGTATTCGAACGGGGGCGTGGCGAGATCGCTCGCGACGGTGAGTTTCCCGTCCTCGACGAGGGTATAGTCATCGGATGCCGCCGCGGTGCTGCTGCAGCCGACGATCGCGCAACATGCGAGCGCGCAGGCGATAAGGCACAGGACGGTCGCGAGCGCGCGGCGAGGGAGAGCGTGGTGTGATTCAGGCATGCGGTGCCCCTCCGTCGTGACGTATGTCAACACAGTTAGGATAGTGGGGCGCCGGGTGCAAGGGCGCGCGTGCATAGAAATTGCGTCAAGTTGTAACGTAGGCGTTCGCGTGCAGGAAGGCGCGCAGGCATAATGAGGTGAACTGCATACGGGCGCCGCGCGCCCGTATCGATACCGATAAGGAGCGCACGACATGCCGCAGGCTGCCCAGATGGTATACCCCCTGTCCCACTACATCGCCACGCTCGAGCGGGTCGGCGCGCTCGCGAGCGCGCCGCAAGGCGCCGACGAGCTCCGGATCGCTTTCGCGACCGACGACTCGCGCGCCGCGCGCCCGGACACGCTGTTCGTCTGCAAGGGCGCGGCGTTTCGGCGCGAGTACCTGCTGGGCGCCATCGGGGCGGGGGCGGTCGCCTATGTGTCCGAGACCGATTACGAGGTGGACGTGCCCTGCGTGCTGGTGAGCGACATTCGCATGGCGCTCGCCGTTCTCGCCGATGCGGCCTATGATCACCCCTCGGGCAAGACGAAGGTCTGCGCCTTCACGGGCACCAAGGGCAAGACGACGAGCGCCTACTACTTGAAGGCGGTGCTCGACGAGCACGCCCGTCTCGCGGGCGGGCGCCCGTGCGGCCTGTTCTCGAGCGTCGAGTTCGACGACGGCGTCGAGCACGGCATCTCCAAGCTGACGACGCCCGAGTCGTTCCAGTTGGAGCAGCAGCTGGCAAACGCCGTGAGCGCAGGGCTTGAGCACGTGGTGATGGAGGCCTCGAGCCAAGCCCTCAAGTACCAGCGCACGGCATGCGTGGAGTTTGCGGTCGGCGCGTTTACGAATATCGGCGAGGACCACATCTCGCCCATCGAGCACCCGACGTTCGAGGACTATTTCGCCAGCAAGCTCAAACTGTTCGCGCAAAGCCGCGTGGCGGTGGTCAATCTCGACATGGACCATGTCGAGCAGGTGCTTGCTGCTGCCGAGGCCAGTGAGCGGACGATCACCTACGCGCTCGACGATCCGAGGGCCGATGTGTACGCGACGGGGCTTACCCACACCCCGCGCGGCATCGTCGCGCACGTGCACACGCCGCGCTTCGAGGACGACGTGCTCATCGCCACGCCGGTCAAGTTCAACGTGTCCAATGCGCTCGGCGCCATCGCGTGCGCCGAGGCGCTGGAGATCGAGCCCGAGGCCATCGTGCACGGGTTTGAGCGCCTGCGCGTGCCGGGGCGTATGGAGCTGTACGGAACAACCTCCGGCTCCATCGTGGGTGTGGTCGACTTCGCGCATAACGGCATGAGCCTGGAGACGATGCTCGTCGACCTGCGCGAGAACTATCCCGACCGCGAGCTCGCCGTCGTGTTCGGCGCCACGGGCGGCAAGGGCGTCGACCGCCGTGACACCATGGGCGAGGCGGCGGGCAAGTACGCCGATCGCATCGTCATCACCGAGGACGACCCGGGTCCGGAGGACCCGGCCGACATCTGCGATGCCATCGCGCGTGCCGTCGAGGCGCAGGGCAACCACAACTGGCAGATCGTGCTCGACCGTCCCGAGGCTATCCGCACCTGCGTGCGCGAGACGACGCGTCCGGCGGTGGTCATCGTGACCGGTAAGGGCCACGAGACGCGCATGCTGCGCAAATATGGCGCCGAACCTTGCGAAGCGGACGGCCCTCTGCTCGAGCGCGCGCTGGCGGACCTCGAAGCCGGTACGCTCTAACGTATGACTTGCAGAGTATTGAATAAAATAACTGTTCTATTCAATACATTGTAAGTAATCGTAGGACTCCTGTTGAGGAGGGTCCACTTTCAGTACTTGTTTGCGCGGAGTCTGAGTACAACGGGCTCCGCGCAGCTGCTGGCAAGTTGTGAATCCAGGCATTTTGCTCTGCAACCGAAGCGCTTGGGTCCAAGTGGCTGTGAAAAAGTACTGAAAGTAGGGGGTCGAGGAAATGCATATGCCGATCTCGCACCTCCCCGGCGAGATTCTTCAGCGCGAAACGGCCTTTCGGCAGGTTTGATGCGACCGGAGCGGCTAGTTCGATACAGGTTCGCCTTCGTCGTCAGAGGCGTTCTGCCCCGTCTGGAGCTTGAACATGAATCGTCTTCCCACGATGTAGTGGTATCCCACCGCGAGCGGCTTTCCCGAGATGTCTGTGAGGTAGGTTTGCACGTAGAACAGCGGGTCACCGGTCAGCACGTCGAGCAGCGAGGCCTGTTCGGCGCGCGCCTTGATGATTTCGATTGACGCGGCGGGCTTCCGGGCGATGCGACGTCCGCTCGTTTGCTCGATCTTCTCGATGAGCGACACATGCTCGACGTCTTCCGGGGTGATCGCTTCATGATGCTTGCAGGGGAAGTAGGTGTTCTCGATCAGGACGGGCGTGCCGTCTGCCGTGCGCAGACGCGTGAGGTGGAACAGCTGCTCACCCTCTTCGAGTCCGAAAAACTTGCGGTCTTCTCCTCGTGCGTCGACGCGCTCCAAGCCGAGGACGTGCGCATCGGCCGTGACGTGGTTGTTGCGACAGGTCTCCGTGAACGAGAGCGTCTGGTCGTGAACGATCTTGTGCGTCGCGCGGTTCTCGTTGACGAACGTGCCCTTGCCCTGGAACTTGGTCAGATACCCCTCGTGGCACAGCTCCTCGATGGCGCGCCGCACGGTGATGCGGCTCACGTTGTACGCTGTGGAAAGCTCGGACTCCGAGGGAATCTTCTGCCCGGCCGTGTACAGACCGGTGGAGATGATCGCCTTGAGCTCCTCCATGAGCTGCTGATAGAGTGGGATTCGTACGTCTTTGAGTTCTGGCATCGCGACGGCTTTCTTGGTTGATAGAAACATGAGTTCAAATACGTTCATCTAGCAATAGTAGCAGGAACCTGAAGCGACATTTTGGTATATCAACTCGGTTGAGGATGGTGGTCTGATGAGCCGCGGGAGATCGGGACGGCGTAGGGCGGGCGCAACACCGCACGTGCACAAGGGTCCCGTGTGCGCCCTGTGCGGTGCTCCGGCGCAGCGCTCAGTTGAGATCTATGTCGACAGCGAGCAGCGCGACCTGCCGATCTGCGACGGCTGCATCGCCCAGGCGTACCTCGCAACGAGGTCGAACCTGGTGTTTTGCGCCGCCATGCAGCTGCTGTGGCTGCTCCCCGTCGCCTGCGGGCCCTCGAGTGCGCCGGGAGTGGCGGGCATCGTCGGCGCGCTGTTCTTCCTCGTGCGCCTAGGGTTGCTGCTCGCGGCGCGCCACGAGCTGCGCGGTGTGACCGCCCACGAGGGCGAGGTCTCCCAGGTGCCCGATTGGATCTGGCGGTTCGCGCAGGGCGAGGCCTATGTGCAGGAATACACCCGCGACGAGATGGGCCGCCGGGGCGGCCATGCTGCCGAGACCGTCTTCGAGCACGACCGCGAGGCGCGCGAGCGCGACCGGGCGGCGCGCCGGGCATACCAGGCCGAACGCGCAGCCGAGAAGAAGGCAGAGGCACGGCAAGCGCGCAGGTCACAGCGGCGTAAGGATACATAGCGTCCAGGGTCGCTGGGCGCGGTCGCGGCGGTCCGTCGTGTACAATGCTCTCTACATAATCGCATCATCGCCGAAGGAGAGGGACCTTATGACCGACACCACCGCACCCGCCAAAGTGTACTTCTGCGATCTGCGCAGTCACGGCCGCGAGAGCCGAGTTGACAAGCTCAAGCGCCTGATCCGCACCGCCGGCATCGACCAAATCGACTTCGAGAACAAGTTCGTCGCCATCAAGATCCATTTCGGCGAGCTGGGCAACCTCAGCTTCCTGCGCCCCAACTACGCGCGCGCCGTAGCCGACGTGGTCAAGGAGCTCGGCGGCAAGCCGTTCCTCACCGACTGCAACACGCTGTATGTGGGCAGTCGCAAAAACGCGCTCGAGCACATCGACTGCGCCTACCAGAACGGCTTCACGCCCTACGCCACCGGCTGCCACGTGATCATCGCCGACGGCCTCAAGGGTACCGACGAGACCCTCGTGCCGGTGAAGAACGGCGAGTACGTGAAGGAAGCCAAGATCGGCCATGCCCTCATGGACGCCGACATCGTCATCTCGCTCACGCATTTCAAGGGCCATGAGCAGGCCGGCTTCGGCGGCTGCATGAAGAACCTCGGCATGGGCGGCGGCAGTCGCGCCGGCAAGATGGAGCAGCACGCTGCGGGCAAGCCCTCCGTGCACACCGAGGAGTGCATCGGCTGCCACGCCTGCGAGCGCATCTGCGCGCACGGCGCCATCAGCTTCGACGAGACGCGCGAGCGCGAGCTCAAGAGCGGCAAGACCGTGACCGTGCCCGTGGCGCATATCGACCACGACCGCTGCGTGGGCTGCGGCCGTTGCGTCGGCGCGTGCAACCAGGATGCCGTCAAGCCCGATTACGACGCCGCCGTCGACGTGCTGAACTACAAGATCGCCGAGTACACGCAGGCTATCGTCCAGGATCGCCCGAGCTTCCACATCTCGCTGGCCATCGACATCTCGCCGAACTGCGATTGTCATGCGGAGAACGACACGCCCATCGTGCCGGACCTGGGCATGTTCGCGAGCTTCGACCCGGTCGCCATCGATCAGGCCGCCATCGACATGGCGCTCGCCGCGCCCGCGCTGCCGAACACCGAGCTGACCGACATGCGCGCCAAGCTCGAGGCGGAAGGTGGCGTGCCCGAGCGCTGCGAGCATGACCACTTCAACATGACGCACCCCGACACGAACTGGCGCTCCATGATTGAGCACGCCGAGAAGATCGGTCTGGGCACGAGCCACTACGAGCTCATCACCGTCAAGTAATGTCCTCATCGGGGACGGGGCAGTTTGGTGCCATGGCACCAAACTGCCCCGTCCCCTTTGGTGCCATCCTCTTGTCGCCGCGAAACTTGTGCTGCAGGGTGGCTGTTTGCTATAGTTTCGAGCAGTCTATATTTGGAGGATTGCTCAGCAACATGTCCGCATCCAGCGACAGTTCCACATCCCGAAGTACCACGGTGCCGGGCGGCGAGTCCGTGCCGGTGCCTGAATCTGATGAATCCTCGCCGTCGACGACGGCTGACGATGTGTACGCGACGTGCCCAAAGCGCCGTCGCTCCTGTCCCAAGTATCCACACGAGCGCACGAAGAGCGCGCAGACCAAAGAGCCCCCGCACTACACGGTGGGGGAGGAAATCGCAAACTCCATCACCCACGGCATCGGCGTGCTACTCGGTATCGCCGGGCTTGTGCTGCTGATCGTGAAGGCCGCACTCGGCGGGGCAGAGCCGGCGCACATGGCAAGCGCCATCGTGTTCGGCATCTCCATCATCTTGGAGTACCTCGCCTCGACCCTCTACCACGCCATCCAGGTGCCGGCGGCCAAGCGCATCTTCCGCATCATCGACCACAGCTGCATCTACCTGCTCATCGCGGGTTCCTACACGCCGTTTCTGCTCGTCACGCTCGAGCCGTATGGCGGCATCGTCATGTTCGTGATCATCTGGGCGCTCACCTTCGCGGGCATCTCGTTCGAGATTATCGGCCGTCAGCGCCAACCGCGCTGGGTGAGTATCCTCATCTACCTCATCATGGGCTGGCTCGTGGTCTTCCGCCTGCCCCAGCTCGTGGCTGCCCTCGACCCGCTGGCGCTCGCGCTGCTCGTGGTCGGCGGCCTGTGCTATACGATCGGCACCGCGTTCTACCTCATGAAGCAGGTGCGCTACATGCACAGCGTCTGGCACCTGTGGGTGCTTGCCGGCAGCATCTTCATCTACATGGTGGTGATCCTCTTCGTGATCTGATAACCGGGTGCCGCGCACCGTCCTCGCGGTCTGAGACCGATTGCCACGTTTTCCAATTCCGGAGGTTTGAACACACGCTCATGGGCATAGCGATTTCCATCATAGCCACTCTGCTTCTGACCATCTTGAACGGCTACTTCTCCATGTCGGAGATGGCCCTCACCACCGCCAAGCGCGCGAGTCTCGAGCACGATGCCGAGGAGGGCGACCGGCGCGCCGCCCGCGCCCTCGAGCTCTCGACGGACTCCACCGATTTTCTTGCCACCATCCAGGTAGCCATCACGCTCGTCGGCTTCTTCTCGGCCACCGTGTCCTCCAACACGCTGTCCGACCCGCTTGCGACCTGGCTCGAGTCGTTCGGCGTGGCGCCGCTCACCGCCGTCGCCCGCGTCGCCGCGCCGATCATCATCACGCTTGTCGTGTCCTACCTGTCCATCGTCATCGGCGAGCTCGTGCCCAAGCGCATCGGTCTTGCCGACGCTGAGGGCATGGCGAAGGCGGTCGCCGGCCCCATCTCCACGTTCCGCAAGCTCGCGAAGCCCCTCGTCTGGCTCACCCAGGCCTCCGCGAACGGCCTGTCGAAGCTGCTCGGCATCAAGAGCGCCGACGATCGCCAGAACGTCTCCGAGGAGGAGATTAAGTACATGATCAGCGAGCAGGACACCCTGCTCGACGAGGAGAAGCGCATTATCCACGAGGTGTTCGACCTGGGCGACGCCGTCGCGCGCGAGGTCATGGTGCCGCGCGTGGATGTGACGATGTGCGAGGAGAGCGACGACATCATGTCGGTCCTCTCCATCATGCGCGAGACCGGCTACTCCCGCGTGCCCATCTATCGCGAGGACCAGGACTGCATCGTGGGCATCGCGCACATCAAGGACCTCATCAAGCCCGCGCTCGGCGGCGCCGGCGACGCGCCGGTGGGCGATTTTCTGCGCGACCCGACGTTCGTGCCGGACACGAAGGACATCCTGCCGCTGCTCTCCGAGATGCAGACCGCGCATGAGCAGATGGTTGTGGTGGTTGACGAGTACGGCGGAACCGCAGGTATCATCACTATCGAGGATATCGTCGAGGAGTTCGTGGGCGAGATTGAGGACGAGTTCGACCCCGACAACAAGTACCTCACGCGCCTTTCGCGCCGCGAATGGTTGGTAGACGGACGCTTTTCGTGCGATGATGCTATTGAACTCGGTTGGCCGATCGAGGAAAGCGACGACTACGAGACCCTGGCGGGCTGGATTTTGGATCTGTGCGATTCCGTGCCGGACATCGGCGAGGTGTTCGAGCAGGACGGGTACAAATTCAAGGTGCAGTCCATGCGCGGGCAGCGCATCTCCCTGGTGCGCGTGACCGGGCCCGACCCGGATGCGAAGGTCGCCCCCGAGGCCGACGACGAGCACGAGAACGCATAGCGTCTGCGCACCGCGCGGGCGCGACCGGCATCGAGAAGGCGGAAGAAGACCATGGCTACGCTGTTCAACATCCTGAAGATCACCGTGGGCGCCGACAAGCTCTGCGCGCGCGTGCTGGTGAACCCGGGCATGCCGCTTCGGACCTCGGAGGATATCGAGGCGACGGCGCGCGTGTACTATCTCGCCCCGGCCATCGCCAAGCATCTGTGCCTGGGCGATACGGGCCGCGAGTTCCAGGAGTGCATGGGCGACACGGAGCTGCCGCATCTGCTCGAGCACCTGAGCGTCGAGATCATGAACGAGACGGGTCTTGCGGGCAAGGTGTCCTGCGGTCGCACCCGTCAGGTTCCGGGCGACGAGCGCCTGTTCGACGTCGAGCTCTCCTGCCCCGACGACGCGCTCACCGTGGGCGCGCTCTCCTCGGCGGCCTTCATGATAGACTGGGCGTTTCTGCACCACGAGGCGACCTCGCCCGATTTCGCCGGCACGGTGTCCGGCCTGCGCAAGCTCGTGCTGAATCTGCGCGGCGAGGAGGACTCCGAGGACACCTCTGAGGCTCCCGCTGCCGACGGGGAGGCGGAAGGTCTGCCCGCCGACGGCGAGATGACGTCGCAGGGCGCTGATGCCGCCGACGTGTCGGTCCAGATGGATGAACGTGCGCCCGAGCCCATGCCCGCTCCCGAGCCTGAGCCGGAGCCTGAGCCCCGTCGCCGTCGCGAGATCGACCCGATGGGCATCCGCCGCCGCGCCAAGACCGCGGAGCACGCGCCCGCCAAGCGCATCGCCGACGTGTTCGGCTCCGTCTTCGGCGGGGGTTCCACCTCCGGCGGCACCGACGCGTAACGGTTCGCCTACCGTCCGGCGGCATGGATATGGCACCGGACGGCGTGGGTATAATGATGGTTCCACCGAACAAGTTCACTCTATGGGAGGAGCAACATGGGTAAGGGATTCAGTTTTGTCGCGGGTGCCGTGATCGGCGCCGCAGCCGGTACCATCATCGGCATCCTGGTGGCCCCGCGCTCCGGCGCCGAGACGCGCGCCATGGCCGCCGACATGGCCAACGACGCGTGGGACAACGCGCGCGACATGTATGAACAGGGCATGGACCAGGCCCGCACCGCCGCGAGCGACTTCGGCCCCATGGTTGACGCCAAGACCGATGAGCTGCGCGCCAAGGTCGACCTTGCCCGCGAGCGCATGGACCAGCTGCGTGAGCAGCTGAACGACGCCATCGCCGGCGGCAACGTGACGCCCGCCGCCGATGTCGTTGTCGAGTCCGTGGCGCCCGAGGCCGCCGATACCAGCGCTGACGCCAGCGCCGATGCCGGCGCCGCGCCCGCCAGCGAGGCGTAGATGCTCGTAGCCGATATCCAGGGTGTGCGAATCTATCGCGCGCCCTCTGCTCGTAAGGCCACCAACAAGGACGGCATGCCCGCCGAGCCGCGCCGACTCGGGAAGGTTCACTTCCCGGTGTTCGACCCCACGGGTCGTCGCGTGGTCGGCTTCATGGTGAAACGCCCTGATGTCGTGGGCATGATCAAGCAGCCCGACTGCTTCGTGGCGCTTGACGCGCTCGATGTGTACGAGGGCGTGCTCACGGTCGCCGACGGCAAGGAGAACTACGACGATGCCGCCGCCAAGCGCCTGGGTATCGATTTGGACCGCTGTCTGATCTGGACGGGCATGGACGTCGTGACGAAATCCGGCAAGAAGGTCGGCTACTGCTCCGACGCCATGTTCAACAGCACGACCGGCGAGGTCACGCGCTTCGTGCTCGACGGCGGCAGCGCCTCGTCGCTTCTGGTGGGCAATATCGAGATGCCGGTGAGCTATCTTCTCGGCTACCGGGACGGGGCGATGATCGTTTCCGACGACGTGTTGTCGCTCGAGCTGACGGGCGGTGCCGCGGCAAAGGCCGCGGAGGCCTCCGTGGTGATCGGCGACAAGGTAAAGAAGGGTGCCGCCAAGCTCGACGAGCACGGATCGAAGGCGCTCGACAAGGGAAGCCGCGCGCTCGGCAAGCAGCTCGGCAAGACCCGCGGGATGTTCTCCGCATTCGCCAGCGAGTACCGCAAGGCGGCAGGAACCTCCAAGAAGAAGAAATAGCCGTACGCTCAGTTGACGGTTGCGGCGGGCGCGCATGCTCCAGAGCGGGCATGCGCGCCCGCTTTGTTTTGGCGTAGGGTGGGCGGCTCGGCATGGTGCGCGCGTTCCCGCTGACGGAACATCATGATGTTCCGTCAGTGATAAACACATTTATCTGGGGAAACGCAATCTCGAGGTTCGGAACATCATGATGTTCCGGAAGTTACTGGCTAGCAAGGGCCTGCCGCCGTGGGTAATCGTGGGCCGCCGCCGGCTGCTGCCGGCACCGCGCTGCGCCGGCGTCGTACCGCGTGCCCGACGGCGTAGCGTGGCACGCGTGGACAGGTTGTGTGCCGCGCCCGCCCCGTTTCCGCTCAACGGCAGGTTCGCCCAGTTGAGGGCGCCTTGTGGTACAGTCTTCCTACCATACGGATAAGGGAGAACCATTGCCGAACTACACCACCTCCTATTCCAAAAAGCCCCGCAAGCCGCACATGCGCCGCGACGACAACCATCTGCCGTCGGCCAGGCGCCGCACGCAGCGCAAGCCGGGTGCCCAATACCTGCATCATTCCCAGGGGTTTGGCCGCAACGGAATGAACCTCCGTTCGCGCCGCAACAAGCAGCGCCGCCCCTACGCCATCATCGCCATCGCGTGCGCGGGTCTGCTGTTCGTAGCGAGCGTCGTGTGGTACATCAACCGCGGCGTGACGGTATCCCTCAACGGATCGGATGTCTCGGTGCGCATCCATTCGAGCGTCGAGCAGCTGATTGCTGACCAGCAGCTCGATTACCGCGCCGGCGACCTGTTGGCGGTCGATGACTCCGTGCTCGAGAAGCGCGGCGGCGAGCGCTATTCTGTGGTGCTGAACGGCGAGCAGATCGATAACGACGACCTGGCGACGACGGAGCTTACCGGCGGCGAGGAGCTTGAGATCTCCGGCGGTCGCGATGAGTACGAAGAGCACGAGGTGGCCGCGACCGAGATTCAGCCCACACTTGAGATCAAGGGCACCGGGGCCATCGCCTACGTGGAGACCTGGGGCATCCCGGGGCGCTCCGAGGTATGGACGGGCACGGTGTCCGGCAAGACCGCGGACCGCGGCGTGGTGCAGGAAGTCCAGAACTGCGTGGTGCGCAAGACGTCCGTGTCGCCCAAGGACGGCAAGTACGTCGCGCTGACGTTCGACGAGGCGCCGAGCAGCTACACGAGCCAGATCCTCCAGATCCTGCAGGAAAAGGGCGTGACGGCGACGTTCTTCCTGCAGGGCGATCGCGTTGAGGCCAACCAAGCTGCTGCGCGCCAGATCGCCGACGCAGGCTGTGAGATCGGCTCGAACTCCGCCTCGGATGTCGACCTGTCGGAGCTTTCCGGCGACGAGTTGCGCCAGCAGCTCACGCAGGGTTTCGAGACCATCGCGAACGCCACGGGCGAAACCGTGGCCCTGCTGCGCCCGCCGTACGGCCTGTTCTCCGATGCGGACTGGGCCCAGGCGATGGACCTCGTGAGCGCGGTCGTCACATGGAATCTCGACTCGGGCGACTACCTGTTGCCGGGTGCCGATGCGGTCGTGGAGAGCGTCGTGGGGTCCGTCAGCAACGGCAACATCGTGTTCATGACGGATAACGACGAGTGCGGAGAGCAGATGCTCGAGGCGCTGCCGCAGATCATCGATCAGCTCCAGGCTGAGGGCTACGAGATCGTGAGCCTGTCCGAACTCGTTGACACCGATGAAGAACTTGCGGAGGCGCTCGACCTCTCGAAGGTGAAAATGCCGGAAGGAGCGGTGCTGCCTCAACTTTCCCCTGATGAGGCGACGAATGAGGAATAGCATCGCGCAAAGATAGGTAGAATCAAACACAGTGCTGCCGAAATCATGCGTGCGAGCATGCGGGCGGCCGATTGCATGCGAAGATGAATCCGGATGGTTTGATGGAGAGCTCCAAAACGCACGGACAGCAGCAGCGGGACAAGCGTCCAGCGGCGTCGCAGGGGGCCGGCAAGCGCCCCGAGGCTCATCCTGCCGCGAATCGCCAAGCGACATCGCAAAAGCGCGCGGCGGGCGCGTCCGCGACGTCGTCTGCGCCACGTCAGGCTCCGCACGGGACCGGAAAGATCAAGATCCCCCCGTACTCCACGCAGTCATTCGGGCGCATCGAGCACCCGACGATGCGCAAGGCACCGGCGAACCACGGGAGCTCCCCGCACGCGACATCGTCCTTCCGTAGGCCCGCCGAGCGGCACGACGGTTCCCAAGCTGCGCGCCCGCACGCGGGTGCGAACTCGCACGGGCAGGGATCGACGCGCCATCAGAAGACAGCCTCCCAGCAGCGCGCCTCCGCATCGGCGGTGCCGCATCATCCCGCGCAGGCGAAGGTCCAGGTACCCCGTCGTCCCCATCCGACCGTTCGCCGCGTGCGCGCGACGCCCGCCCAGAAGCTCATCCCCATCGCCGCCGCGGTTGTCGTCGTGGGCGTACTGGCTCTTGCCGTCGGCTACCAGTTCTTCTGGCGCAGCGTCGACGTCACGGTTAACGGCCGCACCTACGCGACGCCCATCTCCGCCACGATCCAGCAGCTGCTGGACGACAACGACTACTTCCAGGTGAAAGCGGGGCGTCTGATGTCCGTCGGCGGCAACGTGATCGATGAGGACGGGGGAGAGCGCTGCACGGTGACAAGCGACGGCGCTCCGGTCAGCGCCGACGATCTCTCCACGATGAAGGCGATCGATGCCGTCGACCTGACGGTCGCTAACGGAGCCGACGTGACCGAGGAGTACACGGAGGAGACCGTGGCGCAGGCGCCCGGTATCCAGATGGACGGCTCCGGCGCCATCCAGTTCGTCTCGCAGTGGGGGCGCGCGGGCAAGAAGCTCGTGTGGACCGGCGCGCAGTCTGGCGAGACGGTCGACCACGAGGTGCTCGAGCCGGCGGTCGACATGGTCGTGTCCGCCTACAACGCCCGGCCGCAGGGATCCAAGAAGTACATCGCGCTCACGTTCGACGACGGTCCGAGCAGCTATACGAAAGATATCCTCGCGATTCTTCAGCGCTATGGGGCGAAGGCGACCTTCTTCAACCTCGGCACGCAGGTCGACGAGGACAGCAAGGCGGTGCTCGATGCAGGCTGCGAGCTGGCGAGCCATACGAACCAGCATATGAACCTGCCGGACTGCGACCGCGACACGCTGCGCTCCGAGATCACGAGCGCCTTCGACGCCATCGAGGGCGCCGCCGAGTTCCGCCCGCAGATGATGCGCGCCCCCTATGGCGCGTTCACGTCGGCCGAGTGGGCGCGCACCGGCGACCTCATCAGCTGCAACGTGCTGTGGAACATCGACACGCTCGACTGGAAGCTGCCCGGCGCCTCCGCCATCACCGATGAGGTGCTCTCGAACGCCTACAACGGCGCCATCGTCCTTATGCACGACGGCGGCGGCAACCGCGCGCAGGACGTCGAGGCGCTGCCGGGTATCATCGAGGGGCTGCAGGCCGCGGGCTACGAGCTCGTGACGGTGTCCGAGCTCATGAAGACCGACGGGCGCTTCCCCGAAGACGTCATCAACGGCACGGTGAAGATGCCCGAGGACGCCGACCTGCCCGAAGTGTGACGCGAGCGGCGCGCCGTATCGTCGGCGGTGCCCTTGGTATAGAATGTGAGGAGCCCGATTAGCGTCGGGCTCTTTTTTGCGACCGCGCGAGAAAAGGATGCAGGTGAAACCTAAACCTCGACCACACAGTAGCTGACCCTGCGGGTGCCCTTCTGCCCTGTGGCATGGCGCGCGTCGGGGTTCGCCTATGCCTTAGACCTCTTTCCGCCTCAGAAGGAGCACCATGAACTACCTTTCCGAGATGCTCAGGCTGCCGGTCGTCGACTCGACGGGCGAGCGCATCGGCATCGTGAACGATATGGGCATCGCCACCGGCGAGGTTTTCCCCCACGTGACGTCGCTGGCCTTCCAGGGGCCTGGCAAGACCCCGTTTATGATCTCGTGGCGCAAGTACGTCGAACGCGTGGATGACGACGGCGTCTATCTCAAGGTTCCCGCCACCGACATCCGCTTCTCCTACCTGCAGCCCGACGAGGTCCTGCTCGCGCGCGACATTATGAACAAGCAGATCGTCGACACGCAGGGCATGAAGGTCGTGCGCGTGAACGACATCAAGCTGTCGGCCTCGGGCGAAAACCAGCTTCGTCTGCTGGGCGCCGAGGTGGGCATCCGCGGTCTTCTGCGCTCGCTGCACCCCGCGCTCGAGCGCGTTGCCGTGAAGGCTTCCGCCGCTATCGGCAAGCCGCTCGCCGAGGACATCATCGCGTGGTCCTACATGGACCTGCTCGAGCGTTCCACCCAAAACATCAAGCTGTCCGTGTCGCACAAGACCCTGGGCGAACTCCACCCGGCTGACATCGCCGACATCATCGAGCAGCTCGACCCCCGCCTGCGCGGCCAGGTCTTCGCCCAGCTCGACACGGCCCAGGCGGCCGAGGCCATCAGCGAGCTCGATGACGACGAGCTCGTGGCCGAGATGCTCGAGGGCCTGTCCGATCGCGACGCGTCCTCGATGCTCGCCCTCATGGACCCCGACGACGCGGCGGCGCTCATCGAGGAGCTGGATTACGAGAAGGCCGAGAAGCTCCTGCGCCTCATGGGCGTGAAGGAGGAGCGCGCCATCCGTACGCTGCTCGGCTACGAGGAGAACACCGCCGGCCGTATCATGACCAGCGAGTTCGTGGCCCTGTCCGCCACATCGACGGTGAACGATGCTATCGAGGGCTTGAAGAAGCTCGACGAGGACTTCGAGAGCGTCTACTACGTCTACACGACCGACCCGGCGGGCTCGCTCACCGGCGTGCTGTCGCTGCGCACCCTGATCGTGGCCGACCGCGATGCGCGTCTGAACAGCCTGGCGTACCGCGACGTCGTCTGGGTCTCGCCTGACGAGGACCAGGAGGACGTGGCCGAGGAGATGACGAAGTACAACCTGGCCGCCATGCCGGTATGCGACGAGGACCGCCACATCCTGGGTATCGTCACGGTCGACGACGCCATGGAGGTCATGAACGAGGAGCACCAGGAGGACCTGCAGATTGCGGGAATGAGCGGCTCCGAGGGCGGCACGGGCGAGTCGATGCACGTCCTGTCGTGGTTTGCGCGCCGCCAGTACTGGCTGCTCATCTGGGCCATCGCGTCGGGCATCGTCGCCGCGGCGCTCGAGGCGCTCGGCGGTCTCGGCCATCAGTTCATCTATCCCATGTGCGTCATGCCGGTCGTGCTGCTGGCGGCGAGCCGCGTCGTGTCGTTCGTGCGCAACTACTATCTGGAATATGACGAGGCGGACGACGAGGACAGGCCCTACCTGGCGTTCTTTTTGCAGACCGCCGGCGTCGGCATCGTCTTGGCGGCCGTCATCTACCTGTGCGGCCAGCTCGTGCTGGGCGCCGCCTACTCCGATGACGTGCTGGCGAGCGCCGCGGCCGGCGAATGGATGAGCGCTGCGGCAGATCCCGACGGTGCGCTCAATGCGGCCATCGGGGCGGCGCGCATGCTCTCCGCCTGCTTCGCCTGCGCCGCGGGTGTGACGTTTGTGAGCTGCGCGTTCTCGGTCATCTACCTGAAGCTTTTGTTCTGGCGCGACGAGCACGACCTCAACACCTCGGGCATCGCACTCAGCGTCTCAGCCGTGCTCATCGCCTGCGTGCTGTATTCTGCCCTCTCGACGCTTGCCGTCTTCCTCGTTGCGGCCTAGGTGAAGGTGGCGCGAGATGGGGAGAGGGACACGACAAAAACTGACGGTCGGGGCCGTGCTCGGCGCCATGGGTCCCGGCCTGCTTGCCGCCCTGTCGGGCAACGACGCGGGTGGTATCGCCACGTATTCGAGCGCGGGCGCGAGCTATGGCTACGGTACGCTGTGGATGCTGCCGCTCATGGCGGTGCTGCTCATCGTGGTGCAGGAGACCGCGGCGCGCTGCGGGTGCGTGACGGGCAAGGGTTTCGCCTCGCTCATCCGCGAGAAGTTCGGCGTGCGCAAAAGCGCTTTGGCCATGGGGGCGCTCCTGATCGCGAACACGGCGGTCACGATCTCTGAGTTCGCGGGCATCGCGAGCGGCCTTGCGCTGTTCGGCGTGCCCGCCACGGTGTCCGTCCCGCTGGTGGGTCTTGCCATCTGGCTGCTCACCATGTCGGGCAGCTTCCAGCGCATCGAGAAGATCCTGCTGATGGTGAGCTGCGTGTTCGTGACCTATATCGTCGCGGCGTTTCTCGCTGGCCCCGATTGGGGCGAGGTCGCCGCCGCCACGGTGTCGCCGCACATCGTGCCCGAGCCGGAGTACGTGAGCCTGCTGGTGGCCACGATCGGCACGACCATTGCGCCGTGGATGATCTTCCTCGCGCAGAACAACGTGGTCGACAAGAACGTCGACGAGAGCGGCATCATCTTGCAGCGCATCGACACCACGAGCGGCTCGATCATCGCGTGCGCCATCGCCTGGTTCATCGTCGTGACGACCGGTGCCGTCCTCTATCCGGCGGGCGTGCAGGTGTCCGACGCCGCCGACGCTGCGCTCGCCCTCGAGCCCATCGCCGGCGAGTTCTCGACCATCCTGTTCGCCTCCGGCCTCGTGGCCGCGAGCTTTTTGGCCGCCTGCGTGCTGCCTGGCGTGACGTCGAGCGCCATCTGCGAGGCATTTGGCTGGGAGCGCGGCGCCGACCGCAGCTGGGAGGAGGCGCCGGTCTACCGCGGCATCATCACCGCCGTCATCGTGGCGTCCGCCCTGCTCGTCATCATGCCCGGCGTGAACCTGTTCCAGATCATGATGAGTGCGCAGGTCATCAACGGCGTGCTGCTGCCCGTGCTCCTCGTCTTCCTGCTGTTTATCGCGCAGGACCGTCACATCATGGGAGATTACCGCAACGGACGCGTGTGGAACGCGCTCACCTGGGCGACGATCGTCATCATCACCGTGCTCACGGTCATCATGTTCGTGCTGCAGGCGTTGGGCTACTAGAACTACCGAGTTCACCAGTCCCGGCGGGGCTGTGCCCGTATTGGCCGTGCTCCCCTCAGATGCGAAAGCCTTCCGAGGTTCGCGCAGCGAGGCGGGTCGGGCGTGCCCTTACGCCTCGTCTTTCGCCTTGAGGGCGCGCCCGGAGAACTCGGACTTCGCAAGCTCGTCTATCGGTCCGGCGAGCGCCTGCTGGATGGCGTTCACCTGGTCGTCGATCATCTGCTTCGTCTTCTCGTCGTCCAGATGGATCGGCAGCACGTCGCTCACCGCGTCGTACACGAGGTCGATGTAGGTGCGTGCCCCCTCGTCATTCAGGTGCGTGCCGTCACCTTCGAACAGCTCGTCTTTGCCCTCGCTGAAACCGTACCAATCGACTACGCGCACGTTGTCGTAGCGCTCGGCGGCGCGCGCGAGCGTCTCGTTGGTGGGGCCGACCCACGGGCGCGGGCTGCGCGTATTCATGAACACGACGGTACGCTTGTCGCCCGCAAGACTCATGAGCTCGTCGATCTGCCCGTCGCTCATGGGGCCGTTCGTGCCGAGAGCGAACACGAGGATGTTACCGGCAAGGTTTCGGTCAATCAGGTCGCGGTAGATGTCGATACCGGCGCTGAACTGGCGGTTCTTCAGGGCGTCGATATAGCCGTGGGGGAAGCGCTCCTGAAAGGCGGGCACGGTTCGCACTGACACGGAGTCGCCGATCATCACGATGTCGTAGGAACCGGCGGGATACTCACCGTTCGTCTCGTCGCCCTTGGCGGGCGCGGGCGGCGTCGCCGTGTTGCCTGAGCCGGTCTGGCCGCCCTCCTCCAGCAGGGCCGCACCCTCTTCGGAGATGGCGGAGGCGTCGGGCACGGCGGCGATGCCGATGCCGGCTGCAGCGATCAGGGCGCAGCCCGCAACGAGGTAGACCGCGTGCGCGCGCACGAAGGCGCAGGGCGTGATGGCGCGGTCGCGCAGGCTCCGCAGTGCGCGCCCGATGGCACCGCGGCGGCAGGGCTCCTCCACGAAGCGGTAGGAGAGCGCGGCTACGGCGACCACGATGGCCACCTGCACAACGTAGATCCACCAGGGCTTCGCGCTGATGTGGCTCGCCGGGTTCATGAGGAGCAGCAGCGGATAGTGCCACAGGTAGATGCTGTAGGAGCGCTTGCCGAGCCACACGAGGGGCGTGGCGGAGAACACGCGGGCAAGCAAGGTGTCGCGCTGCACGCAGGCGGCGATGAGCATGAGCGCGAACACGGAGGTGAGCACCGTGCCGCCCTGATACTGGAACGCCGTGTACCCGTTCGAGAAGACCATGATGAGGGCAAGGCCGATCAGGCCGACGAGCCCCACAAGGTCGCATGTCCAGGTGCCGCGCCTGTGCTGGGGCGCCGCCATCGAGCTCGCCTCGGTAGCGCCTGCGTGCTGCGCGCGGCGGGCGCGCCACCGGCGATACCGTCCGACGATGGCCTGCGGGCGCATGGCACGCTCGGGGATGAAGGCGAGCCAGGCGCCGAGCAGCAGCGAGAACACGCGGGTGTCGGTGCCGTAGTAGACGCGGCTCGGGTCGACGGCGGGGTTGTAGAGCAGGGCCATCGCGAGGGCCGACACCGCTGCGGCCACGAGGGCGAAACGGCGCAGGCTGCGGCGCTTCGCACCGAGGTGAAACGCGCCGATCAGGATGAGCGGCCACACGAGGTAGAACTGCGCCTCGATGGCGAGCGACCAGAAGTGCGTGAGCGGCGAGGGGTCGCCCAGCGCGTCGAAGTACGACACGTTGCGCAGGATCTGCCACCAGTTGTTGAAGAACAGAAGCGACGGCACGATGTCTGGGCGCATCTTCGTGAGCATCACGTGGTTGAACACCGCGCAGAGCGCGGCGCATGCGAGCATGACGATGACGATGGCGGGCAGCAGGCGGCGGATGCGCCGCAGCCAGAAGCCCTTCAGGTCGATGCGACCGGTTGCCGTGTACTCCACGAGCAGCAGGCGCGTGATGAGGAAGCCGGAGAGCACGAAGAACACGGTGACGCCCTGCAGGCCGCCGGGCATCCAGGCCGTCTGCAGATGGTAGACGACCACCGCCTCCACGGCGAGCGTGCGGATGCCGTCGAGCGCGGGGATGTAGCGCGAGCGCGGACGTGCGGGCGCACCCGCTGCCTCGGCGCGCGTGGTTTTAGAGGGGGAATCGGTCCGTTCGGCAGAGTCGTGCGGTGCGCGAGAGGTGATGTGCTGGAAAACCATAAGTGCCGATGAAGTCCGTTCGATCGTGTGTCTGATAGTGTCATGCCGGCGCCGCCGGCGCGCGGGGTTCGTCGATGGTAGCGTGCGGGCCCGCGCCGCCCGCTGCTCGCGCCAAGCCTTCAGGGGGCTTCGCCCTGCGCGTTCGCCATCCGCCAGGCACGGCTGTGCCCGCGGTGGCCCCGCAAACGAAAAGCGCCCCGGTGCGGGCGCTCGTCGCGGGCTTTCGGCTCGTGCTAGAACTTGACGGTCGGCGCCGTCTGAGCCGCGTGTTCCGCCTCGAAGCCGCAGCGCTTCTTGAACTGGAAGATGCCGGCGAAGATGACGCCGGGGAAGGTCTCGATCGCGTTGTTGTAGTTCAGCACGCAGTCGTTGTAGCTCTGGCGCGCGTAGGAGATCTTGTTCTCGGTGTCCTCGAGCGCGGTCTGCAGCTGCATGAAGTTCGTGTTGGCCTTCAGGTCGGGGTAGGCCTCGGCGACGGCGAACAGCTGGCGGAGCGCTCCGGTGAGCACGCTGTCGGCGGCCATCTTGTCCTCCGGGGAGCTGGCAGCGACCGTGGCGTTGCGCGCGTTCGTGACGGCGGCGAGCGCCTCCTTCTCATGCGATGCGTAGCCCTTGACGGTCTCGACGAGATTGGGGATGAGGTCCAGGCGGCGCTGCAGCTGCGTATCGATGTTCTGCCACGCGTTGTCGATGCGATTGCGCAGCGTGACCATGTTGTTGTAGATAGCGGCAATCGCGCAGATGACGATGATGACGACAACGATGCTGATGATGATCGGGATCATGTATGCTCCATTCCCGGGTCCCGTCTAGTCTCATCAAGTATACCCACCACGCCGCGCGTAACGGGGCCGGGCGCCGTTCCCTTGCGTTTCACATAAGGGAGCCGCAGCGCCCGTGCCTCGCGTATCGGGGTCGAAATCGCAAGCCGCGTTGCGGCGAAAGGGCGCCGCCCTATGCGTGCGGAGGTGACCCAAGGCCTGCGAGCAGCGAATTCATATGGCGGAATATTTCATTGTGATGCTGAAGAAAAGCTGGCGGAGGAGGAGGGATTCGAACCCTCGTACCCGGGAACACCGGGTAAACGGTTTTCGAGACCGCCGCATTCAACCACTCTGCCACTCCTCCGCATGGAGTGAAACATGGCGCGTCACAGGGGCGCGCCATGAGAGGATGCTGGCGGAGAGTCAGGGATTTGAACCCTGGAGACGCTTTTGGCGCCTACACGATTTCCAATCGTGCTCCTTCGGCCACTCGGACAACTCTCCGTGAAATGCAAAGGTAATTCTACCGAAATGCTCCGGCTGCGCAAGGGGTAATTTCAACTCTGTTGAAAAATCTGGTCGAAACCCAGCTCAATCCTGCCGAAATCTGGGCGGCTCGTGTGCAAGCCGTGGTCGCATACGGCTTAAGGACCGCTTAATAGTGGCGATGCATGGGCATATCGCCTGCGCCTGCGGATACACTTTCTGATGGAACAAGTACAGAAGGAGGAAGTCATGGCGCAAGCCGAATCGCCGACAGCCGAGCTCATGCTCACCAAATCGCTGCGCGTTGCCATCGACCATGCGTTTCGCGAGGGGAGGACGTGCCTTGCCGAGGACGGCGCGCTCGTTCCGTTCACCATCATCTGCACGTCCGACGGATACGACATCGCCGACCACCCGGGCACCTCGGCATCTGATATCTACGAGTCGGTCAAGACGCTGATCGCCCGCGAGATGCCCGAGGCCTACACGTTCGTGTACGACGGCTTCGTGGACACCGACGAGGGGCGCCGCGACGCGCTGATCTGCGAGGCCGCCAAGCGCGGTGACGCGACGGCGTACCTGCTGGCGCAGCTCTATCGCACAGGCGAAGACGGCATCGCGTTTGACGAGGCGTATGTGTCGGTCGGCACGGCGCGCCAGCTCTATCCGATCGGTACGAAACCGATCGTCTCGGGCCTCATGGCGCTTGAAGAGGAGCGCCGGGCGGCGCGGCAGCGCGAGGCGGGCGATGCGAACGAGAGGGCGACGGCGGACGGGTCGGCGTGCGATGCTGCGGCCCCCGACGTCTCTATGAATTAAAGAAAGGGGTCGCCATGTATTCACAGCAACTGGGATTCGGCACCTCGTGGAAGATGCTCACGCGCGACAAGGGCTGGATCAAGCCGGTCCTCGTTCTCACGCTCGTCGGGTGGATTCCCATCTTGGGGCAGATCGCCATCATGGGGTACGGGCTCGAGTGGGCGCGTCTGACCGCCTGGGGCGTGGACTCTGCGCCCAAGCAGCGCGGGGTCGCTTACGGCAAGGTGCTCTCGACGGGCGGTATCGCGTTTCTGATCATGGTGACCATGGGTCTCGTGCTCGGCGTCATCGATGTCGTGCTATTCGGCGGATGGTATCCCATCGCGGCCTTTCCCATGGGCATCAGCGCTCTATCCGGCTCCGTGCTCGATGCGGTGCGGGACGTCTCGGTCATCGTCGCGCTGGCGATGGTGGTGGTGAACCTGCTGCTCGGCTCGTTCACCACGGCGGCCATGATGCGCGCCACGATCTACGACAGCTTCGGCGCCGGCTGGCGTCTCGACCGCCTGTTCCAGATGATCGCCCGCGACCTCGGCGGCTTTCTGCACGCCTACGCCGTCACCCTGATCGGCGGCGCGGTGAGCGCGGCCTACGGGATCGTCATGACGCTCATCGGCGGCATGTTCGCCTTCAGCGGCTTTTTCGGCCTCGCTCTCGGCGTCGGTATGGCGGGCGAGCGCTACATCGGGACCTTCTTGTCGGGCATGGGCCCGGGCATCGTGGTGCTTGTCGTGGTTCTGATCGTGCTCGCGGCCTTCGTCGGCAGCGTTATCTCCACGGCTATGCAGCTGATCGCCATCAACGCCATGGGCCAGTGGTTCTGCCGCTTCGACGTGGCGCGCTGGGGTGTCTCCTCGGCGCCGCTTCCCGACGGCGTGCCTGCGGGCGGCGCAGGATGGGGCGGCTCGAAGAACCAGGGCATGCCCGTGCAGCCCGAGATGCCGACAGATGAGCCCGAGGGCCAGGGTCAGGCGGTGCCGCAGCAGCCTGCCGGCCAGACCGCCGCGCCCGAACAGGCCCCGCAGGATTTCTCCTACCGCGACGTGCCCGCTGCCGCCCCGGAGGCGACCCGGCAACCAGAGGGCGAGCAGCCCGTCGCACCCCAGCAGCCCGCAGCGCCTGCGCAGCCGGCGGCCGCTGAGACGCCTACCGACGTATCCGAGCCCGCAGCTGAGCCCGCTGATGCGCCTGCACCCGCCGCGCTGACCGAGCAGCCCGCAGCGTCTCCCATCATCACGCCGCCGCCCGCAGCAGAGGACGCCGGTGTGCAGGATGCGCCCGCGCCAGCAGCGCAGCCGGAGGGAGAGCAGCTCGCCGCCCAGCCGGATGAGGGCCCGGTGGTCGCCGATGACGATACGGAGGGGAAGGTCGACTCTCCCATCACGCCCGTCCCGTAGGCGAATGCCATCCTGCGCGGGTGTGCAGCCGCGCGCATTCTGTAGACGCAGGGCGTGCACGCGCTCCTGCGGGACCAACGCGCGCCTGTCTTCAAGCGCGCCGCCCACCATGCGTGAGCGGCGCGCTTTTGCTGTCAGTCGGACGGGTGACGGGAAGAGGGCGGGTGCGCTGTCGGCACCCGGTCCGCAGCAACGCGTTTCATGTCGGGGCGCGCCGGTAAACTGGGCCCGCTCGGCGCCGGCTCCGCATCTGCGTGGGTTGTGGAGAGGTCATGAGGGTGTACCAGCGGGAACTTGAGGTCGCATGGCGTTTGGTCTACAGTTAGCCAGTCCTTTCCTGCTCCGGGCGCACCTTCACGACCTGGAGCCTTTTAGCCCAGAGGAGGTGACCACATGAAGGCCTATGAACTGCTGTTCTTCGTCGACCCTGCTCTCGATCCCGAGACCCGTCTCGCCGTGATGAAGCGCATCGATACCACGATCGCCGCCGGCAACGGTAAGGTCGACAACGTTGACGAGTGGGGCAAGCGCAAGCTCGCCTACGAGATCAACAAGCTCACCGAAGGTGACTACACCCTCATCAACTTCCACGCAGATCCTTCCCAGATCGCCGAGCTCGACCGCGTCCTGCGCATCACTGATGCCGTGGTTCGTCACATGATCGTTCGTCGCGACGACATGGAGTAAGCATCGTTTTGGAAGTCGGCTCGCCGCACCCGCGGCGGTCGCACGAGAGGTAGTGAGTCAGACATGAGCATCAATCGAGTCAACATCTCCGGCAATCTCACCCGTGATCCCGAGCTGCGCGCAACCGCGAGCGGCACGCAGGTCCTGAGCTTCGGCGTGGCGGTCAACGACCGTCGCCGCAATCCCCAGACCGGCGATTGGGAGGATTACCCGAACTTCGTCGACTGCACGATGTTTGGTACGCGCGCCGAGGCTGTGAGCCGCTACCTCCAGAAGGGGTCGAAGGTCGCGATCGAGGGCAAGCTGCGCTACAGCTCGTGGGAGCGCGACGGTCAGCGTCGCAGCAAGCTCGAGGTCATCGTCGATGAGATCGAGTTCATGAGCCGCGGCAACAACCAGGGAGGTTACGGCCAGGAGGCCGCAGGCTCCTATGGTGGCGGCTATGCCGCGCCCGCGCACCAGCCGGCGCCCGCGCCTGCACCCGTGCAGGCTCCGCCGGCAGTCGACGTCTACGATGAGGACATTCCGTTCTAGGTCATCTAGACGGGCGTCTTCGATT
Organism: Collinsella tanakaei; assembly: GCF_016902615.1. Lineage (GTDB taxonomy): Bacteria > Actinomycetota > Coriobacteriia > Coriobacteriales > Coriobacteriaceae > Collinsella > Collinsella tanakaei_A. The sequence goes on along the minus strand of NZ_JACJMB010000016.1, from coordinate 24,446 downwards.
ATTCAGTGAGCGGCGCTGCGAATACGGCGCCAAACGAAAGGTATTTTGACATGGCTAATGATTATTCAGCACGTCAGCCGCGTCGTAAGTACTGCCAGTTCTGCAAGGAGAACACCGAGTACATCGATTACAAGGATACTCAGCTTCTCCGTAAGTACATGACCGACCGCGGCAAGATCAAGCCCCGTCGCGTCACTGGCGCTTGCACGCAGCACCAGCACGACATCGCGAACGCCATCAAGCGCGCTCGTGAGATGGCTCTCCTGCCCTACGCCGTTCCCGTGGTGTCTTCCCGCGGCGAGCGCAACCGCGGCTAGGCGAGGGACGAGGATCTAGGAGATGCAGGACGGAAGCTCCGATCCGCAGACGCGTACGATCGTACCGTTTGGCTCGAATCGGCCGGCCGTAGCGCCCCGCGCGTCGCACGGGGCCATCGTGCTCGCCATAGGGCTTATCGGATCGCTGTTCATTCCGTTCGTCGGGATCCTGCTCACCGCCTACGGCATGCGTGAGCTTGCCGAAGCCAAAGGCGCGCGCGGGCTTGTTCTCTCGCTTCTCGAGAGCGCAGGGCTGCTTGTCGTCTCGCTGGCGGTGGGTCCCGGCCTGGGGTTCCTGCTCGTGCCCATCATCGTATGCTGCTGGGCAATCTCTGCCTGCATGTGGCGTACGGCCACGGTCACGAACGTGTCCGTGGCGATTGTCCTCACCGGACTGGTGAGCTTCGGCGCCGACGCGATCATCGCGGCGGCTGCCGGTACATCGGTTTTCGAAACTGCCGTCGCCTACCTCACGGAAGGCGTTCAGGAGTCGGTGGGGACGGGCGTTGCCGCCGAGATCGTCTCGGTGCAGCTGGAGCCCCTGATCAGGATCATCTGGCCGCTCATATACATCTTGAGTGCCATGATGGACGGCCTTATGGCCGGTGTCGGTTCGTTTCTGGCGGGCGCGCGCGTCCGGCAGAACCCGAAGGCGCCTTCGGTCGCAGCCTTCGATGCGCCCATGTGGAGCGTCGGCGTGCTGGCGGTATCGATCGTGTGCCTCGGCGCTTCCTTTACCGGCTTTCCCGAGGCCGAGGTCCTGCGCACCGTGAGCTTCACGGCGCTCATGAGCGTCCGCTTCATCTTCGCGATTCAGGGATTCGGCGTCGTCAGTGCGCTGATGAACCGCAAGAAGCTCGGATGTCTCACCAGGACGCTGTGCATCTTCCTTCTATTCTGGTCCGAGGCGATGTTCTTCCTTATGAGCATCGTCGGTCTGATCGACGTGTGGGCTGACTTCCGCCACCTGAGGCGCGACGGCTCGCACGCACAGGCCCAACAGTAACCACTGCACCGCATGCGCGGTGCTATTCGCAAGGAGATCTCATGAAAGTCATTCTTCTTGGTGAGATCAGGGGCAAGGGCGGCGAGGGCGACGTCATCGATGTCGCTCAGGGCTACGCCGAGAACTATCTCTTCCCTAAGAAGCTCGCCGTTGCGGCTACCAAGGGCAACCTGAGGCAGCTCGAGGAGCGCCGCAACAACATCGCCAAGCGCGAGGCCGTTCGCATCGCCGATGCCAACAGCCTGAAGGAGGCCCTGGAGGGCAAGTCCGTCACCGTCGACGCCAAGGTCGGCGACGAGGGCGTCCTCTTCGGCTCCGTGACCGGTGCCATGATCGCTGATGCCATCAAGGATCAGCTTGGTCTCGAGGTCGACCGCAAGCGCGTCGAGCTCGGTAAGCCCATCAAGGTTGCCGGCGCTCACCTCGTGACCATCTCGCTGTACCGCGACATCCGCGCTACCGTGACCGTGCTCGTCGGCGTGACCGAGGAGCCGGAGGTCGAAGAGGTCGAGGTTGTCGAGGAGGCTGTCGAGGTCGTCGAGACCGAGGCTGCCGCCGAGTAACCTTGCCGGATCACACGGCTTTGCACAGCCCGGATGCCACCTCGGCATCCGGGCTGTTTTTGTGTGTGGCCTCCGGGTGTCCTCCGTGGGGACGGGGTAGTTTGGCGCCACGGAGGACACCCGGAGGACGACAACGGGCGGTTTTCCCCACGGTGGTTCTCAATCCTCATACCAGGCGGGAAATCCACAGGTAAGGTCAGAAATGCCCGTCGCGCCACGCGTTGGGCGTGTCTGTTTTTGGATACGTTCACGTGTTCGATTGCATAGTCCGGCACGCCTTATTTCCTGCGGAATGTATATTGCATATGCATCTACCTGCAAGTTCACGAAACCATCACGTAAAGGTCTCATAAATATGCCGTAAAACGTGCGTGCAAACTGTATAGTCGCAGGTAAGCGGCGAGCGGTGGAAAACTCGATATTCATTCCCACCAAAAATGTTGAAAACGTTGATAATCGCTATTCCCCAAGGGAAGCGGGCTTGTGTTTTCCACATACCTATGTGGATAGCGCTGTTTGCGCAGGTAGGCTGCAAGATGCCCACGATTTGACAAGTTGGGATGCTTTACCATGTAAGCCCACGCGCGCAGCACGGCGCCCCTGCGCCCTGCGGGACGTGCGTGCGGTCAGGTCGAGTTTGAGAGGAAGTGCCCATGCCATCATCTTCTTCGGAGGATTACTCCTGGTCGCCCACGGGCGTCACGGACCGTGGCGCACGCATGGGGCTGCCCAACAACGTCGAGGCCGAAGCGAATGTGCTGGCGGCTATGCTCCTCTCCTCTGAGGTGGTCGAGGAGGCGCTCGTCGAGCTTCTGCCCGATGACTTCTACCGTCCGGCGCACAAGACGCTCTTCGTGGCGATGCACGAGATGTACGATCGCAACCTGCCGATCGATTCCATCTCGTTGATCGACTACCTGAACTCTCAGAGCAAGCTCGAGGCCGTCGGCGGCGAGGCCTACATCCTCGAGCTCATGGGACGTACCCTTTCGCTCGTCAACTGGCAGCATCATGCGAGCATCGTGCGCCGCGACTCCATGTTGCGCGAGATCATCGGTGCCACGAACCAGATCAACGCGCTCGCCTACAACGCTCCCTCCGACACCAAGGAGGTCATCGAGCGCGCCGAGTCGATGCTGCTGTCCGTCACCTCGCGCGAGGTGCGCAGCTCCTACAAGTCACTCACCGAGTTCATGATCGAGGCCTACAACGAGGCCGAGGAGGTCTGCGCGGCGGGCGGCGACGTCCACGGCGCGCCCACGGGCTATCCGAGTCTCGACCGCATGCTCATGGGCCTGCGCGAGGGTCAGCTCATCATTATCGGTGCGCGCCCGGCCGTCGGTAAGACGTCGTTCGCGTTGAACCTGGCGCTCAACGCCGCATCGGAGGGCTACACGGTCGCGTTCTTCTCGCTCGAGATGTCGGGTAAGGAAATCGCCCAGCGCTTCATCTGCGCGCACGCCCAGATCAACATGTCGAACTTCCGCACCGGCCGCATCTCTCCGCAGGAGTGGGCAAACATCAACGAAGCGACGCAGGACCTGTCGCGCCTCGACATCCTGATCGACGACACGCCGGGCACGACGGTGACCGAGATCCGCGCCAAGGCGCGCCGCATGCTCCACAACAAGGAGAAAGCCGTTATCATTCTCGACTACCTGCAGCTGGTGAATCCGCCGGCGGGTCGCCGCGCCGAGAACCGTGCCGTCGAGGTTTCCGAGATGTCGCGTGGCCTCAAGATCATGGCCAAAGAGCTCGGCGTGCCGCTCATCGCCCTGTCGCAGCTCTCCCGTGCGGTCGAGTCGCGTACCGGCAAGCGCCCGCAGCTTTCCGACCTGCGTGAATCGGGCTCCATCGAGCAGGACGCCGACATCGTTATGTTCCTGGACCGTTCGAGCTCTGAGCAGGAGGCGGGGCGCGATGACCGTCCGCCTGAGGGCATCACGCGCGTCATCGTGGCGAAGAACCGTTCGGGCCCGATCGGCGACGTCGACCTCGTCTTCCTGCCGGCGTCGACGAAGTTCTACGAGCTGAACGAGCACGCAGACGAATAGCGCCTCTTCGAGCGCCGCACACTTCCCGGGAGGAAACGTGCGGCGCTCTTCGCAGGGCGCTCTCGTTTCGAATCCCCCATCTAGCTCGGCAACGATGCGATGCAATGTGCTCGACGGCAGCCTACGTTTGAGCAAGTTAGACAGCGCCTTGCTTAGTTTAGGGCCGCTTGCGTTTTCGCTTGTGGCCCTTCGCTTGTTCATGTGCCCATAGGCGCGCGCGGCGAACCGCTCCTCCAGAGGAACCGGCCTCGGTCGCTCTGCGCCCGAATCCGGCTGGGGTCCGTGTTCGTCCCCATGAATTGTCATGCGGCTCCCACAATGGCGACGCGGATACGCCGTATAATACTGATGTTTGAGCGTCATTTGGCACAGCTGGTGCCTTACGTTAGGAGACAACATGCCGTCGACAGTGTTGGTCGGTACCCAGTGGGGCGATGAGGGCAAGGGCAAGATCTGCGACCTGATCGCCGGGAATTTCGACTGCGTCGTTCGCTATCAGGGCGGTAACAACGCCGGTCATACCATCGTGGTGGGGGATCGCAAGTACGGTCTGCACCAGGTGCCCTCGGGCATCATGTATCCCGAGTGCGTGTCGGTGATCGGCAACGGATGCGTCGTGAACCCCAAGGTGCTGCTCGAGGAGATCGACATGTTCGAGCATGACGGCATCTCCACGGCGAACCTCAAGGTTTCCGGCAACGCCCATATCATCATGCCGTACCACATGGATCTCGACGGCGCCTATGAGCAGCTGCTCGGCGACCACAACATCGGTACGACGAAGCGCGGCATCGGCCCGTGCTACCAGGACAAGATGGCGCGCATCGGCCTGCGCATGCAGGACATGCTCGACGAGTCCGTCTTCCGCGAGAAGCTCGGCCGCGCGCTCGATCGCGTGAACCCGCAGCTCGAGAAGATTTTCGGCCTGCCCACCTACACCGTGGACCAGATCTGCGAGGAGTACCTGGCCTACGCCGAGCGCCTGCGCCCCTACATCTGCGAGAGCGGCCTTTTGCTCAACGAGATGGTTGAGGAGGGCAAGTCCATCCTGTTCGAGGGCGCCCAGGCGACGCTGCTCGACATCGACCACGGCACGTATCCGTACGTGACGTCTTCCAACTGCACTGCCGGCGGCGCCGTGACGGGCTCCGGCGTGGGCATGAAGAACATCGACCGCGTGCTCGGCATTATGAAGGCCTACATCACCCGCGTGGGTGAGGGCCCCATGCCCACCGAGCTCGCTTATGAGACCGAAGAGGGCCACACCCTCACCGAGAACGGCTACGAGTACGGCGTCGTCACCGGCCGTCGCCGTCGCTGCGGCTGGTTCGACGGCGTGATCGCCAACTACGCCGCCCGCGTGAACGGCCTGACCGACATCGCACTTACCAAGCTCGACGTGCTGTCTGCCTTCGATACCATCAAGGTGTGCGTCGCCTACGAGTGCGACGGCGTGCGCTACACCACGGTCCCTGAGCACGAGAGCGTGTTCGCGGCCGCGAAGCCCGTCTACGAGGAGCTGCCCGGCTGGAAGTGCGACATCTCCGCCTGCCGCAGCTTCGACGAGCTGCCCCAGGCCGCCCAGGACTACGTCGCCTATATCGAGAAGCTCGCCCACACCCGCGTGTCCTTCGTGTCCGTCGGGCCCGACCGCGAGCAGACCATCAACAGGTATTGGAACTAAGCCATGCGCAAGTTCGCCATCGTTACCGATAGCGCGTCGGACCTCAACCGCGCCGCCATCGAGCGTTTCGACATCCGCGTCGTGCCGCTGCACATCGTCGCCGACGGGCACGATTACCGCGACGGCGTCGATATCCAGATCGACGAGTACCTCGATCTGCTGCGCGAGGTGAAGGAGCTTCCCCAGACCTCGCAGCCGGCGCCGGCCGATTTCGTCGAGACCTACCGCACGCTCGTGGACGAGGGGTACACGGACATCCTGTCCATCCATATCGCCCGCGAGCTGTCGTCGACTATCGAGACGCCGCGCTTTTTGGCCAAGCAGATGCCTGCGGGCGTCCGCATCGAGGTCATCGACAGCTACTCGGCCACGGTCGGCCAGGGCGCCATGGTGCTCGAGGCCGCCGCGATCGCCGAGGCGGGCGGCACCATGGATGAGGCCATCGAGCGCGTGCTCGCCATCCGCGACACGGCGAAGATCCATTTCATTCCCGATAACCTTTCGAACCTCGTGAAGGGCGGTCGCGCCACGCGCGCCCAGCACCTTGCGACCTCCATCCTCAACGTGAAGGTGGTCATCGAGGTGGGCGAGCACGGTTGCATCGAGGTGGCGCACAAGGCCAAGGGCCTGCGCAACGCCATCGCCTTCATGGTGCGCCAGCTCACGCGCCGCTCGCAGGAGCTCGGCGAACTCACCTACTACAAGCTGCACACGCGCAGCCCCAAGGCGATCAAGATGCTCGAGAAGCCGCTCGAGACCAACGAGCTCAACGGCGTCTGCGGCGGTATCGCCACGATCGGCCCCTGCATCGCCACGCATGTGGGCGAAGGCGCCGTCGGCCTGCTCAGCTATCCGAGCGCGCTGCACAGCCCGCTGCTCGATGGCGTCGACATGTTCCTCAAAGCGGACATCTAGGGAGGACCCATGAACGCAGAAACCATCGATATCCTGCTGCTGGGAAGCGGCGGCCGAGAGCACGCGCTGGCCAAGAAGCTGTCTGAGTCCCCGCGCTGCGGCACGCTCTACATCGCGCCGGGCAACGGCGGTACGCTCGCGTGCGGCGAGAACGTCGTCCTCGACGAGAACGATCCCGCCGCGGTTGCGGATTTCGCGCGCGAGACGGGCTGCGGTCTGGTTGTCATCGGCCCGGAGGCCCCGCTTGTCGTAGGCGTTGCCGATGCGGTGCGCGAGGCGGGCATCCCCTGCTTCGGTCCGGGTGCCGCCGGCGCCCAGATGGAGGGCTCCAAGCTCTTCTCCAAGCAGGTCATGGAGCGCGCGGGCGTTCCCACCGCTGCGTACGGCTCGTTTACCGACGAGGAGAGCGCGCTTGCGTACGTGCGCGAGCAGGGCGCGCCTCTCGTGGTGAAGGCCGACGGCCTCGCTGCCGGCAAGGGCGTCGTGGTGGCCACGGAGCTCGCTGAGGCCGAGGCGGCCGTGCGCGAGTGCTTCGCCGGCGCGTTCGGCGACGCCGGCTCCACCGTCGTGATCGAGGAGATGCTCACCGGCCCCGAGTGCTCGCTGTTGGCGTTCACCGATGGCAAGGCCGTCCGCCCGATGGCCACCTCGCAGGACCACAAGCGCGCCCTCGAGGGCGACAAGGGTCCCAACACGGGAGGCATGGGCGTCTACAGCCCGGTGCCCATCGTGACCGATGAGGAGCACGCCCAGATGGAGCAGATCATGGATGCCGTCGTGGCGGAGCTTGCGGCCGAGGGCATTGATTACCGCGGCTGCCTCTACGGCGGCTTCATGCTCACTCCTGCGGGCCCGAAGGTGCTGGAGTTCAACGCGCGCTTTGGCGACCCCGAGACCCAGGTGATCCTGCCGCGTCTGGAGAACGATCTGGTCGAGGTCATGCTGGCGTGCGCCGAGCAGCATCTGGACGAGGTCGAGCTGAGCTGGCGCCCCGAGTACGCCGTTTCCGTTGTCCTGACGAGTGCGGGGTATCCGGGCTCGTACGAGAAGGGCAAAATCATCACCGGTATCGAGAATGCCGATGCTATGGAGAACGTCACCGTGTATCATGCTGGTACGCGTGTTGACGATGAAGGGAATGTGCTCACCAACGGCGGCCGAGTGCTCAACGTGACGGCGCTTGCGCCCACGTTCGAGGCTGCGCGCAACCTTGCCTACGAAGCTTGCGAGAAGATTGACTTCGAGGGCAAGACGCTGCGCCACGACATCGGCCTGCGCGCGTTGCGCGGGCGCGATGCCTGGAACTAACCTTTGTTTTTCACGCTACTTCTCATAGCTGTCCGGGAAGCGGGCCTGCCTTCGAGCGGGCCCGCTTCCCGTTTTCGGCGGCGGCGGGAGGGCTGCGGCGGCGCGCTTTTCCTCCGAGGAAATGCACGCCGATGCGGATTCGTCGTGCACCGGCGCTACAATAGGCGTCGCTAAACATGGGCAAATGCGGCGTTGCCGCTGCTAGGGAAGGTGAGCTTGCATGGATGAGAAGAACCTTGAGCAAGATATAGACGAGCAGCCCGCCGAGGGCCAGGGCGAGACCGTGACCGCTGAGGAGGTCGAGCAGGAGGAGTACGTGCCTACGCTCGTACTTGGCGACGATGACGAGCGCGATCCGGGCCTGCACGAGCGCATCCTCTCCGAGGACCTCGCCTGGCATGGCAAGATCTTCGACGTCAACACCCTGCAGGTAGAGCTGCCGAACGGCCACACCTCGCGTCGCGATATCGTCCGCCACTGCGGCGCCGCCGCCATCGTGGCGCTGACCGAGTCCGGCAAGATCGCGCTCGTGCGCCAGTACCGCACCGCGCTCGATCGCGTGACCGTCGAGATTCCCGCCGGCAAGCTCGACCCGGGTGAGGACCCGGAGGAGTGCGCCCGCCGCGAGCTCCACGAGGAGACCGGCTTCATTGCGCATCGCCTGCGCCATCTCACCACCATCGCCAGTTCCTGCGGCTTCTCCGACGAACTCATCAACATCTACATGGCCACGCAGCTCGAGTTCGACCAGGCCTGCCCGGATGAGGATGAGTTCCTGAACGTCGACCTCGTGCCGCTCGGCGAGCTCATCGACGCCGTGCTCGACGGCAAGATCCAAGACGCCAAGACTGTTGTCGGCGCCCTGGCCTGCGACGCTATCGCCCACCGTCTGTAAGACCGCGCCCCGTCCCCCCAGAGGACAAGGAGGCCAACGGGACTACCAGTAAAGGAAAACCCATCGTGACCAAAGCCAAGCATCCCAGCATGTTCCGCCGTTTCGTGGCGTACTACGGACCGCAAAAGCATCTGTTCATCGCCGATACCGTGTGCGCCCTGGTGCTTGCCGGCATCGACCTCGCGTTCCCCATCATCCTGCGCAACCTCACTGGAGGCCTCTTCACCGAGGGCTCTCAGGCCATCATGGGCTCGCTTGCCATGATCGCCATCGGCCTGGTAGCCATGTACGCGGTGCGCACGGCCTGCAAGTACTTCGTCGCGGCACAGGGTCACATCATGGGCGCGCGCATGGAGTCCAAGATGCGCGAGGACCTGTTCGACCAGTACGAGCGCTTCTGCTTCGCCTACTTCGACCGCGTGAACTCCGGCGACATGATGAGCCGCGTGGTGAACGACCTGTTCGACATCTGCGAGGGCGCGCACCATCTGCCCGAATGGATCATCATCTGCGGCATCGAGATCATCGGCGCCTTCGTCATCCTGTTCACTATCGCGCCGGTGCTCGCCGGCGTCATGGCCATCATCACGGCCATCTTCGTCGCCATCATGGTGCGCCAGAACTTCGCCATGCGCGCCGTCTACGCGGACAACCGCAAGAAGATCTCCGGCGTGAACTCCCAGCTGCAGGACTCCCTGTCTGGTATCCGCGTCGTGAAGTCGTTCGCCAACGAGGCCACCGAGCGCACGAAGTTCCGCCGCTCGAACGCCGCCTACCTGGACTCCAAGGTCGACCAGTACCACGCCATGGGTGCCTATCAGGCCACGAGCGCGCTCATGACCGGCGTGCTCTACACCACGATTGTGGTGCTCGGCGGCTACCTCATCGCGCAGGGCAACATGACCGCCGCGGACCTTGCCACCTTCGCGCTCTACATCAGCCTGTTCGCCACGCCCATCGAGACGCTCGTCAACTCCACCGAGACGTTCCAGAAGGCTATCGCCGGCTTCAAGCGCATGGACGAGGTGCTCGCCACCGTGCCGGACATCGAGGACGCGCCGGACGCGCGCCCGCTCGAGGTCACGAGCGGCGCCATCGAGTATCGCGACGTGTGCTTCTCCTACAAGGATGTCGAGCTGGGCGCGGCCGCCGAGGGCCGTCCGGTTATCGACCACCTGAACCTTGCCATCCGCCCCGGCGAGACCATCGCGCTCGTGGGTCCCTCCGGCGGCGGCAAGTCCACCACCTGCTCGCTGCTGCCGCGCTTCTACGACATCGACGCCGGCTCCATCACCATCGACGGCCAGGACGTGCGCTCGGTCACGCAGGAGAGCCTGCGTCGCGCCATCGGCCTCGTCCAGCAGGACGTCTACCTGTTCGACGGCACCATCCGCGAGAACATCGCCTACGGTCGCCCTGGCGCCACCGATGAGGAGATCGAGGACGCAGCCCGCCGCGCGAACATCCACGACTTCATCTGCTCGCTGCCCGACGGCTACGATACCGTAGTGGGCGAGCGCGGCGGCCGTCTGTCCGGCGGCCAGAAGCAGCGCGTGGCCATCGCCCGCGTGTTCCTCAAGAACCCGAAGATCCTCATCCTCGACGAGGCGACCAGCGCGCTCGACAACGAGAGCGAGGAGGCCGTCCAGGAGGCGCTCGAGGAGCTCGCGCAGGATCGAACGACCATCATTATCGCGCACCGCCTGTCCACCATTAAGGGCGCCGACGAGATTGCCACGGTCGAACGTGGTCAGGTCGTGGAACGTGGCACGCATGAGGAGCTTCTCGCACGTGGGGGCACCTATGCCCGCTACTATCGAATGCAGTTCGAGGGCGTGCGCGCCAAAGACGCCGGCGATGCTGGCGTCGCGTAGGGGCGCTTCCGCCCGACTACGGCACGAGAGTTGATTGAGACGCGCCGGGGCCACACCCGGCGCTCGCATATTAAGGGCACGTGATGGCAAAGAGGCGACCTCTCACAGCTGATGAAGCGACAGAGCTTTTTTCCGAGCTGGATGACTCCGGTGTCGTCGACCCCTTGCGCGCTCGCGATGCGTCCCGTCGCCGTGCCTTGCGCGACAAGGCGCGCAAGGAGGGCGGCGAGGAGGCCTTCAGTCAGCTAGAGGGCGACGAGCGCCGACGCAGCCGCCGGACGCACCAGAAAGTGGACCCGCTGTCGATGGACGACCCGTCGGGCTCCAAGGTGGGCGAGACCATCACGCGCACGGCGCTGATCTGCATCATCGGCGTGCTCGTGTTCGTGCTCGGCATGCAGATCGTCTACGGTGTGGGACGCCGCCTGAACACCGCGAACCTCTCCGAGCGCACGACGGTCGAGACGGTCGAGCATGCCATGGAGAGCGGCGTGGAATGGGGTAACGGCTTCACGCAGTTCCCCGAGGAGTTCACCGTGGAGGAGGCCGACGAGCGCACGGGCGTGGTCGAGGTCTCCGTGGTGGACACGACGTCCAAAAACGAGCTCGAGCTGCTGTCCAACTCGCAGATCCAGGCGGCGGCACTCGCCACGAACGCCCTGCTCAACGACAAGATCAACCGCGTCATGTACAACGTCTTCGTGCGCGTGGACGACGACGGCAACTTCGTGCATGACAGCTTCTTCGGCTTCATCAAGGGCCAGGGCACGCAGCGCGCCATGCTGACGTTCATCTGGACCAAGGAGATCGCCGCCGGCACGAGCAACATCGACTGGGAGCTGCGCATCGTCGGCATGGACGACGAGACCGCCGCGAAGATCCAGGAACAGGTGAACTCCGTGTCGTCGCTCGCCGAGAGCGATGAGCTCACGCAGGACGACATCAACGAGGAGCGCGCCGAGCAGCAGCTCGAAAGCGCCCTGCACGGCGGCGAGATCTTCACCGGCGGCGATTCCGAGAAGTCGCTCGACGACGTGCAGCCCGATGCGGACGAGGCGTCTGCCGGAAGCGCGGAGTAGGTTGTATTTGCGGGGCCGGTCCCGCTAGCTCTGTCCTGGGTCCGACCGTGCGGTTGGATGAGGACAAGGTGCCTGTTGGAGCCGCTTGCCGCAATTTGGGCGGTTGGGGCGTCGGCGCCGCGTGGGCGGTACGCTGGCGCCATGGATATCTTCAGCTCTGGCGCCGTTCTTTGTGGTGCATCCGCATATCAATGGTTTCGCATCCCGCCCTTTGTTCGGGAGACCCTAGATGATGGTATTGGTCTGGCCCCGCGCGCGGCGGGACGCCTGTCACGGCTGGGTTATCTTGATGCACCCGTCTCGCTTCTTGCAAGCAATCGAGGCTCTATGCATCGCGTGAAGGGCGTTGCGTTTCGTTACTGGAGCGCGGAGCTGCTGCCCGGAGAGCTGGAGGGTGTTGGTTCCGATCTTGCGGTGACCTCGCCGGAGTTGACGCTGCTCATGCTGGCCTCGAAGGTGAGCGCGTTGCATCTTGCGCTGATGATGAGCGAGATGTGCGGCGGATTCTCATCCGTTCACCTCAGCGAGGAGGATGCCGAGGCGGTCCGCATGGGCGTGCAGCAGGGCGTGTTTGCATATGCAGGATGGGCTCCGCTGTTCACGAATGAGCGCGGAATGCCCGATACTCGCGCAGCTGCAGGTAGCGTGCTTTCCGACCTGTGGCAGCGCGATGCGTTGACCAGCAGGGATAAGCTGCGCACTTGTGCAAAGCGCCATGCGGGCGTGCAGGGCATTGAGCGTTTTACCCGCGCGTTAGACGATGCTGTCGAGGGGGCGCGTTCGCCGTTTGAGGTGCAAACTGCGATTCTGCTGACTTTGCCGCGCAATCGAGGCGGGGAGGGGTTCGAGCTTCAGGGCATGAACGTCCCGGTCACCTTGAGCAAGAGGGCCCGTGAGATTTTGGATCAGGAGCGCTGCTATATCGACCTGCTGTTTTCCGGTCCGGAAGGGTGCCCTGGCGTAGCCGTGGAGTGCCAAGGCCGCTCGGTGCATGGGACGTCCGGGCAAGCCGTCAAAGACGTGCGCCGCGTGGCGGCGCTCGAGGCCATGGGGTACCGCGTGCTGTCGATTACCTATGACATGATTAGCAACGCAGCTGCCTGCCACCAGATGGTGCACTTGCTGGCAGAAAAGATGGGTGTGCCCTATCGTGACAAAACCGAGTTCCTGCTCAAGAAGGAGATTGACCTGCGGGCAGAGCTGTTCTGCGAGTGGAACAGGCTCGGGATGATGCCGGCATCGAAGCGAGGGCGGCGCTAGCGCAAGAAATGAGACGGACGGCCTTCCTGCGCTGGTTTACAAGAGGGCAAAACGGCCAACATCATCCTTGCGGGACCGTAGGCGAGCCCCCCGAATCGAGGAGGGCCTACTTTCAGTACTTTTTGGAGGGGTACGGTCTGAAGCCCGCTGATTGTCAAAACTGCCGCTCAATAAAACAGCAGGTAGACGCGTTGTCCAATGACGGCGGAGAGACCGTCTACTTGGCGGGCTGCCGAAAAAGTACTGAAAGTAGGGGGTCGAGGTTGCCGGGACTGATAGAGGCAGTATAAAAGATTAAATAAAGAATAAAAGTTGTGTGCCATATCTCCACCGTCCGGATAGATGGGTGCGGGGGGCTGTATCAAAAGGTCCCTAACGAACGAGGGGTCCGCGCTCCGGCGCGGGCCCTTCGCCGTCTCCCTGAAGGGTCCGAGCGGCGGTGAGATCGGTACCGATATGGGTATCTACCTGCGGTTATGGTAAAATCGAAGGCGTCAACCGGAGAGTGGAGGACGCCATGCCAGAGCCCAGGTTCCGCCCCTGCCGCCAGAACCAGCCGATGCTGCTGCCGCCCGACATCTCCGACCTGATCCCCGCGAACGCGATGGCGAGGCTCGTCGACGCCGTCGTGGGGCGCATGGACCGCCGGCCGCTCGAGTCGCTCTACCCCGGGGGCGGGGCGCCCGCCCGCGACCCGGCGATGATGCTCAAGGTCGTGCCCTTCTGCTACGCGAGCGGCATCTACTCGAGCCGGAAGATAGCCGCGGCGACCCGCGAGAACGTCAACCTCATGTGGCTCACCGGCATGGAGCCGCTCGACCACAACACGGTCAACCGCTTCCGCACCGAGCGCGTCCGCCCCGTCTTCGAGGACGTGTTCGCCGAGGTCATCGCCGTGCCGGCCGAGGCGGGCCACGTCACGCTGGAGACCTACTTCCTCGACGGCACCAAGGTCGAGGCCGACGCCAACAGGTTCAGCTTCACCTGGAGGAAGGGCACCCTCAAGTACCGCGACAGGCTGCGCGAGAAGGTCGGGGCGCACCTCGCCGAGATAGACCGGATCTGCGAGGGCGAGGAGGCGCCCGCACCCGCGGACCCCGCAGAGCTCGACGCGGAGGCCGTCCGCGAGGCGGCGGCGAGGATCGACGAGCGGATCGCGCGCAAGGGGATCGGGAGGCGCCCGCGCGACGAGGAGGGCAGGGCCCTGCGGGAGGCGTCCCGCGAGGCCGCGCGCGACTGGGTCCCCCGCATGGAGCGCTACGAGCGCGGCCTCGCCGACATGGGGGAGCGCAACTCCCTCTCCAAGACCGACCGGGACGCCACGTTCATGCGCATGAAGGACGACCCGATGGGCAACGGTCAGCTCAAGGCCGCCTCCACGGGCTTTTCTCAGAACGACTTCTGATACAGCCCCTCAAAGCAGGCCTATCTGGCCCCCGCGATAAAGCAATCGCCCCACATGATGATGTGGGGCGATTATCTGTTTGCTATGGAACGGACTGGCTGTCCGCTGTGTGCCGCAAGCCTACTTCAGCAGGTCGGCGATGCGGCCGAGCATGGTTTCGAACGACACGCCGCGGTTTTGGAACTGCGGCTGCTTGGAGGAGACGATCATGGCGTCGTGGACGAAGTCGCCGGCGAACTCCACGGACTCGCGTAGCGTGCGGCCCGCCATGACCGCGGCGAGCAAACACGAGCAGTACAGGTCGCCGGTGCCGTGGAGCATGTAGGGAAGCAGCTCGTTTTTGACCTCGAAGAAGGCGCCGCCGTCGGTGCCCACGAAGTTGCGGATCTGCCCGTCCTCGCGCTGGATACCCTTGAGGACAACGGTGTGGGTGCCCTTGGCGAGCAGCGCATCGACCAGACGATGCGCTTCATCATCGGAGATGTTCTCACCCACCCAGGCGCCGCCGATCGGCTCTTTGAGGATGATGGCGGCCTCGGTTAGGTTCGGCGTCAGGATATCAGCGCCCTGAGCGAGCTCGGCCATAGCGTTGCAGAGCTCTTGCGTATAGGTGGCGTACATCTGGCCGTGGTCCGCCATGACGGGGTCGACCACGCGCAGGGCCTTCGGATACATCTGGTACAGGTCGCGAATGCGATCGACCTGCTCGGGCGCACCGAGGAAGCCGGAGTAGATGGCATCGATCTCGACACCGATGTTTCCCCATGCCTTCAGATAATCGGCCAGCATCTCGGTCGTATCGTGCATGTACCAACCGGGGAATGCCGTGTGCGAGCTGAAAAGCGAGGTGGGCACAGGGCAGACGTCGCAACCGGCCGCCGACAGGACGGGGATGGCGACGCCAAGCGAGCACTTGCCGTAGCCGCACAGGTCGTGCACGGCGGCGACACGCGGGATGTAGTCCCCTTCGCGCTGGTAAAGGGGCATATCCGGGCTGGTGATTCCGTTAGACATGGGTATTCCTTCTTTCTTCCGCGGACTTATGGACCAGCGTACGCACCCCACCATAGCGCTTTGGTTAGAAGGAGTTCCCGAAAATCTGCTTGTACACATTTGGTTACATGACGGGCCGCGGTGTCTCCATTGGGGACGGGGTAGTTCTATCTACTGGCGTTGCGCCACCACGCGGCGTCGTGCCAGATGCCCCAGAGCTGGACGGCGCAGCCGTTGGCATCGCACCAGTCCGCAATGCGGCCGGCAATGCGCGTAGCCTCGCCGCCCTGGGCGTGCTCGTAGGCGCGCGCCAGCCAGTCGCCGGCATTCAGCCACGATCCCCCGACGCGGTAGGATACCGCCCCGCCCAGGCAGAGGTCTGCAAGGCGCAAGGCGAGCTCGCGCGCCCCCGTGTCGTCGTCGCAGGAGCGGTAGGCGAGAGCGAGCCAGGCGCCCTCATCAAGCCATGTTCCGCGATAGCGGATCTGCTCGCCGTTGCTGCAGCACCAGGCTGCTGCGCGCCGCGCCAGGCGATAGCGTTCGGGCCGGTCGTCAGGATCGGTGTATGAGTATGCCGAGGCGATCCAGTCGCCCTCGGATGTGTTTTGTCCGAAGTAGACAACCGGCTCCGCGTGGTCGCGACAATGGTCGGCGAGCTCGAGCGCCACCGCGCGGCGCTCGGCGTCATCGCGCGCGGAAAAGAAGGCAGATGTGAGCTCATCGACGTTCATGGGTCTCCAATCGCAGCGGACTACCATGAGCTTATGGTCCGTGCGGCGATTGCTCAGTTGTTGCGCAATTATGTGGAAGCGGAAGGCCGGGGGCCGAATGGAGCTGCGACGTCGGAAAGACGTGCATGCCGACGCCAGTCGCGAGCGTTCCATTGAAAGCGCGCGCCCGCTACTCCGCGTCTGAGAACTCAGCCCCGAGATATTCCGGTGCGATCGCCCAGGATCCGTCTGCGTTGAGGTAGCCGCAGAGATTGCTCTCGGCGTCGCGCGCGGCGAACAGGGAGCTTTGCGTCGGGCCGACTTCCTCGAACGTGGGGGCCACGATCCATGCGCCGTTCGTATCGATAAGGCCCCACAGGCCGCTTGCGTCATCCTGCGCGGGCACGCGACCGCCTGAGAACGATAGGCAGGCTCGAAACGTCGGAGGTACGGCTGTGGCGCCCGCCGTGTCGAAGAATCCCCAGAGGCCGGTGGCGGCATCCTGTGTTGCAAGCAGCCCCTCGCTCGCCCGACGTGCGTAGCTCCAGGCGAACCCAGAGGCAACCTCGGTGCCGGCCTGGTCGATAAGTGACCAGGTGCCCCCATCGGTCGCTTCGACGGCGGCGACACCCTCGGCGAACGCGCACGCCCGGATCCACGTGGGCGCAAGCATCCATGCGCCGCTCGCATCGATGTATCCCCAGGCGCCGTCCTCTCCCATGCGGGCTGCGGCGCGGCCTTGGGAGAATGGCCCTACGGCGGCGAACATGGGCGATACCGCCCAAGCGCCCTCGGTGTCGATAAAGCCCCAGGAGCCGTCGGGCTCACGCGCGGCAGCGAGGTTTTCCGAGAAGGGGAGCGCCTCGGCGAAGCGCGGCTCAATGGCCCAGGTGCCTTGGGCGCTGACGAAGCCGATGAGCGCATCGTCCCCGTTGTCGGCAACGGCGGCGAGTCCTTGTGCAAACGGTCCCGGCTTATGGTCGAGCACGGGTTGGAGCCACCAGGACCCTTCCGCTGTCAGGTATCCCCAGCGCTCGCTTTGCTGGTCCTGCGCTTTAAAGAAAGGCAGCGAGCCTTCGCCCACGGGGAGTTCGGAAAGGTCGATGCCGGGTTCCTCGGCATCCCCGCCATCAGGGTCACCGGTAAGCAGCGCACGCACACCGACCACACCGCCGATTGCGGCAAGCCCGCCGAGCGCGCAGGCGGCCAGAACAACGGCGCGGCGGGTATGGGTCCGTCCGCGGGCCGCATGCTTTCCCGCCGCCCCGTCGCCCGGGGTGGCGACCGGCGTGGTCGTGCTTTCCCTCGTCGGCGTGCCGGCGGGCACCTGGGCCGTTTCCGCTCCGGCGGCTCGCCCGCCGCCATGTTCCACGGAGACCATGGTCAGCGGGGTACCGGCAGCGCCGGAAAGCGGGTCGCCGCTCGGCTCGTCCGCCGTGTCGATATGCGCGGCACGTTCATCGGCGGCAGGCTTGATGAGCGCCGCGCTTTCCAACCAGCGTTCCAGGGCGCGGCGCAGGTCCGCCGCCGAGATACGATCTGCCTGCGCAGGCCGAATGCCGGCGCATAGTGCCTCTACAAGCGGACGGTCCTGTTCGGTACGCGGCACCAGGGGATACGGCGCCTGCGTTGTCTTGATGAGGTAGGGCGATTCGTTGCCTCGCTGCCCGATGCCGAACGGCGTATGGCCTGCATACAGTTCGTACAGCACGCTGCACAGGGCGTAGACGTCGATGCTCGCAGACGAGCGGAGGGCGGCCACGCCGGCGATGTCATTCGTGAGCATCTCGGGCGCGGCGTATTCGGGCGTGCCGCCGCGCCACATGCTCGTGGCGACCGTAAACGAGCGCGCCGATGCCGATTCCACCAGGGTTGCGCTGCCGAAATCGATCAGGCAGACGTCGAACGTGCCGTCGAGCAGCTGGTCGGCGATCGGGCGCGCGGAGGTGCGCAGCATGATGTTGTTGGGGGAGAGGTCGCGGTGCACGAGTTTGCGTTGTGCGCGGCCGGCGAGCAACAGGGCGTCGAGCGCAGCCACGCCGATGCCAGCCACGGCGCGGGCGGGAATGCGGAGGCGCCCCTGTTCGTCGCGCTCGACAGCAAGCTCGGCGCGGGCGCGCGTGAGCGTCTCGCCCTCGACCCACTCCATCAGGATGGCGGGCCAGCTGCCGATGGTTCCGTACCCAAAGAGCTGCGGGAATCCCGGTAGGTTGGAGAGGGCGAACTGCGTGCGGTACTCCTCGCGAAACGCCTCGATGCGGCCTGCGTCCCGGCTCTCATCCGGCGCGGCGCCCGCCGGGGTGTCCCACGATGGGCGCAGGCGCTTTAAGGCGAACTGCTCGCCCAAGACATTCTTGGCGCGATACACGACTCCTGAGCTCCCGACGGCGCGCGCCGAGCGTTCTGACACGAACAGCGTCATGAAGCGGCGTGCGGAACGGTCCTTCTCCCGCGGGGCGATGGGTGCCGCCGGGGTGAAGTCGTCGAATTCGATGATGTCGAACTCATCGCCCGACGCAGCGCCGGGCAGGTCCGTTCCCGCCATGATCTTCTCCCACCTCGCGCTATTTGACGATGGGGATGACCATGAAGCGCGTGGTGGCGCCGAGGCAGAGCGTGTCTGCCGGGGCGATCTCGCAGGGGTGCGCGATCCAGTCGACGCGGCGCGTGGAGCGCGGCGGCTCGACCACGTGCACGCGCTTGTCGGCGCCCGAGATGATGGCGGTGCCGTTGGTGGAGGAGAGCCCCTCGCAGAGCCACCGGTTGCGGTCGCGCCAGATGCGCAGGTGGCGGCGGGAGACGTCCGGGTCAACATCGGTGATGTCGGCGATGCCGTCCGCCAGCGCGCCCACGACGGTTCCTGCGGGGTCGAGCGGGTGGACCGTCGGTTTGAGTTTGCCGCCCACGACACGCTGCAGGCCTAGTAGGTTGTCGCCATCGGGTTCGGCCTTAGGCTCGGTCAGGCTCGGAATCGTCTGCGCGGTTTGCGTGCGGAACGACCCGTTGAGCTTGCTTTCGGCGAAGCGCTCCGCCTCTGCCGCGGCGAAGGCGGGGTCGCCCAGGCACCCGGTGACGATGAAGAGCAGGATGAAGACCGAGCAGCGGCTGCGCTCGTTGGCGAGCGGCATGGTGGCGACATGGCCGACGGCGTTGGAGTAGAGCTGGCCGCGGCGCCCATAGGCGTCGAGTGCGGAGACCATGCCGGAAACGGTGTCCTCACGGTAGTGGCGGCAGATGCGCTCATGGGCGTCCGCCGTGTCGAGGTGCGCGATCATGTGGTTCGCGATGCGCAGCGCGCTCACCGCGAAGTCTGCGAAAAACGAGGCGGGGAGGTCGCCCGGGGCGCTCTTGACGTACTCGCGCGAGAGCCTGGTGCGCTCACGGGCGCGCTCGCGCGGTGACTCGCCGTTGGCGACGGGCCGGTCGGTAAGCAGAATCTGCGCGGCCTCCTGGTTCTTGATGCCGCCGAATATCTTGAGATCCGCGTACAGATACGCGCTCGGTGTCATGGGTTCCAATGCATCTCTCCCGATCATGCGCTCACGCGTTCGCGCTGCCCGCGGTGGGGGTCGGCCGATTGCACCAGTATAGCGCGGTGGGCGGTCTGACCGGGGCCGATGCTATGCGCGCGGCGCTTGCAACAGTTGCGCAATAGAGCGCCCTGCGCGCACGGTAGGATGGACTCACACGAGAAACTGAGGGCGCTGGCCGATACGGGCGGGCGCTTGGGAGGGCAAGGATGTATTGCACGCGTTGCGGAAGCAAGATTGATGAGGGCGCACGGTTCTGCACGGTCTGTGGTGCCCCGGTGCGGCAGCCGGATGCGACATCTGTTCCGGCGGCCTCGCCTGCTGCGCCGGCGTCGGAGACCATGCCGACGGTCGATACGGCGGCCGACCCGTGCGAAGTATGGGCGTCCGAGGCTCCCGTGATGCTCGCCGCCCGCTTCGACGGCGACGCCGCGGGAGCGCCCCGGGAGGAAGGGTCCGTGTCCGGCGATGCTCTCGATACTTCTGTGAATGAATACCTCGCCGCACCCGATCGTGACGCAGATGCCATTGCGGACGGAGACCCCGAGGCCTCCGCTGAGGGCGACGCCGCGCCCGAGTCGACCGCGAGCGCGTCTCCCGACGCTGTCGCCGCCGACCGCGATACCGTGCCCTACGCGCCCACCCACGCTGCAGTGCGTCCTCGGGAGCACCACCGCACTGCTCGCCGCCGCGTCGTGCTTGCTGTGGCGGGCGTGCTCGTCGTGGGCTGCGGGGCAGCGGGCATCTTCACCGTCAGCGGCGGCTTCACGAAGCTCGCCGCTCCCGTGGCAGCCGGTTCGGCAGCCCAGACGGCCGAGCCGGAGCCCAAGCTGTCCGTCGATGTTGCCCCGCGTGCCGCTGCGTATCTGACGCAGGAGACGCAGCGCGTGGCCCCGTCAGCTCCCATCATTCCGGCAGGTGACGATGGCAGGCCCCTTGCGCACTATACGGTGCGCGTGAAGGATGCCATCGACGGCGAGAGCGCCGGCATCGACGTGTCGTCCGTGGCGGCACTCGAGATCGGCTCTACCGATGGGTTCACCGTACAGGGCCTGCTGGGCGACAACCCCGTCCCGGGCACCTACTACCTCGTTATCGAGCGCGACGACCGCGTCCAGCTGGCGCTGCCGCCCCTCGAGGTCGCCTCCGACGCGTCCGCTGACGCCCTTGGCGTCGTGCGTGATCCAACGGCTCCGCTCGGTGCCGATACGCTGTTTCTCGCCAAGTTGCGCGAGGTGGAGGACGCGTACGGTGCGCCGGATACGGAGCTCCAGAACGTCGGCTCCGAGGTGCACCTGTCCGCCACGGGCCTCAGCTACGCTGAGCTCATGGACTTCGGCGACGGCGTCGAGCGCCTGCTCGTCGCCTACAACAGCGGCGACAACTACGACGCGTATGGCGTGCCCAACCCGGAGAGCTACAACATCGAGGTGTGGCGCTATGATGCCGAAGCCGACGCCCTCGTCTGCTGTGTGGGCGCCGACCCGCTGTTGCATCCGAGCGTGACGGACACGATCTCGATCTCCTCGCTCGCGAACGGCACCAACATCATGTGGTTCGAGCGGCTCGTCGACGGCGGAACCCAGATGACCTACTACGGGCTGGACGATGCCGGCACCTTCCGTCTGCTGCATACACTCGTGAGCACCAACGACCCGGGCCACACGATGATCCTCGACGGCGAGGATATCGGTCCGGCCGATCCCGACGACATCTGGGACGGCATGTTCACGAACTCCTACCAGGTGGGCGGACGCTACATCAGCTTCACGAACGCGTTCGCGAGCCGCGCAGAGGCGGAGCGCGGCGAGCCGAGCGATTCGCCGGGCATTGCGGTTAGCGGCGACGGCACGTACTATCCGCGCGCCGCGGTCGACTGGGCTTCTCGCACGGTTGAGGAGCTGCAGGGGTGCGTCGATGCGCTGGGTGCTGCGCGGCCGGGTGCCGTCGACGGCCAGCAGGATGTTGCGGGCGTGAGCGGCTCGGAGGTGTGCGAGACCGTGTCGGTGCCCACCTACGAGGACGGGACGGACGGCGCCGCCGGGTCGGCGGATTACACCTGGGGGTGCCTGGAGCTCACGGCCGATCCCGATGCTGTGGACGCCGATATCGTCACGCGCGTGAACGAGAGGCTTCGCGCGGCCTACGATGACGAGAAGCGCGCCACGCTCTCGTGGGAACCCGGGGCGAGCGCGGCCGAGTGCCTGTCATACCGTTCGGCCCTGACGTACAACAAGGGGAGCGTGCTCGGTACGCGCGTAGAGATGCGACGCACGTCGTGGACGGGTCGCGCTATGCTGTCTATGAGCAGTGTGGTTTTCGAGCTCGAGACCGGCGATCCCATTCCCATCTGGGAGGTCGCCGATACGAGTGAGGAGCGCCTGGATGCGGCGGCGGTCGATGCCCTCGTGGCGTACGTGCGGGCCCATCCCAGCGGGGTGACCTATGCGAGCGATGACGAGCTGCGGCAAGCGGCCGAAGAGATCGTGCGAGACGCCACCTATCTGCTGGTGCCCGAAGGCATCACGCTGTTTCTGCCGGAGTACGCGATGGGATATCCGTACTCGTCGGGCGCGAAGGAGATCGTAGTGTGGGCGTTTAACGACGAGTCGCTCGTGGGGACCGACGTGAGCGCATCGTATTTCCTGCACGATCGGTAAGGTACGGGCGCAAAGACCGAAGGAGCTCGCCGGCGTGTGCCGCGCGATGGGTGAAGGGGGAATTATGTTCTGTACGCGGTGCGGGGCCGAGCTGCCCGATGGTGCACGGTTCTGCACGTGCTGCGGCACTGAGGTGGAGCAGTTGGGCTTCGAGCCCGGGCCGGAAGCCTCTGCAGTGCCCGTTGCCGATGTGTGCCCCGTATGCGGCGCATCGGTGGAGGCCGACCAGGCGTTCTGCACATCCTGCGGGGCTCCTTTGAGCGCGGTGGCGCCCGAGCCTGCTAACGATCTGCCGGATGGGCCGGAGTCCTTCGGCGATGGCGCGGCAGCGCTGTTCACGCAGCCGGTTGTCCCGGCGTGGGCGGAAGCTGAGGTTGCCGGTACGGCTGAATCCATGCTGGAGGCTGATTCCGCATCGAAAGCGTCCTTTGCCGAGCCTGAGCCGACGTCCGAGTCCGATGCTGATGCGGAGTCCAGTCCGGCGGCGGGCGACGCGTTCACACCCGCGCCGGAACCTGAATGTGAGCCTGTGCCAGCGTTGGCACCCGAGGCGGCGTTCGCATCGATTCCCGGGCAGGAGCCCGATTTCGACGGCGAGCCGGAGCGTTCGCCGGAAGCTGAGGTTGACCACCAGATGCCGCAGCCGCAGCCGGTCGTTTCTTCCGAGCAAGAGGAGCCGTCTGCCGCGTCCGATGTTTCCGGGACCGCATGCGCAGACGAGCTCGCGCCATCTGCTCCCGAGGCCGGGCGCGCCGTCGAGTCCGCGCCCTTCGCCCCGGAATCTCCGGCGCCGGAGGCTCCCTTGCCGACGACCGTCATGCCCTCCACGCAGGCCGCGCCCGATGCCACCGCGTCCGCAACCGGCGCGCGTATCGAGCCGCCGCTGCCCGCGGGTCGGTGCACAAGGTCTTCCGCCCTGTCCGCATCGCCCGCTGCCGTCAGGCGCCGCCGCGCAGCTGAGCGCGAGCCGCGCCGTCGCGGTATCGGGCGCACCGTCGCCTCGGTCGCTGTCGTCGCGGTCGTGCTCATCATCGCGGCAGCCATTGGGTCCACCGGCGGTTTCGCCCGCATCGCGTCGCTGTTCGGCGGCAGGGCCGTGACCGCCTCGTATCTGGACGACACGCCGATCGCGGTCGATGGCGCGACCCGTATCGTGCCCCTGCGCGGGGAAGACGACCCGCTCGAGGGCTATATCGTGCGTCCCAAGCAGGCCGATTCCGCTGCCGATGAACCAATCGACATCGTCGATGTCCCTCGTCTCGAGGTCACGGGGTCCGATGGCTTCGCGATCGGGGATTTCGGTACGCTTGCGGCGGGCACCTACCTGTTCACCGTGGTGGACGGGGACGGCGTCGAGCGCGACCTGCCGCCCGTGGTCGTCGGCCGTACCGACGAAGCCAACGCGGCGGGCCGCATCACCGTGGAGCCGGCGCCCGGGGTGACCGACCCCGATGCCCTCTCCGTGTCCGGCAAGTACCGGTGCTTTCGCGATAAGCTCCAGGGTCTGATTGACTCGTTCGGCGACGCTTCGCTGACTGTGCTGAAGGCGGACGACGATCGCTATCTGGCATGGACTGCCGGCGTGAGCTACGCGGAGCTGGTCGATTTCGGCGACGGCGTCGAGCGCCTGGTCGTCGCGTACTGCACCGACAGGGACCTCGCGTCCGCCGATGCCGTCGAGGCTTCTGCCGGCGACGGTGACGTCGGTCCGACCGTGCAGAGCTATCGCGTCGAGGTGTGGGAGTACGACGAGGAGGCCGACGCGGCCTCGCTCGTGTGCCAGACCCGGCCCGCGACAACAGATGATGGTTGGCCGTTTATCGAGTACGTGAGCGATCCGGAGACCGGCGCGACGTGCCTGTACGTCGGCGGGACCGACGTGAACGGCTCGCGCGCCCGCAGCTGCTTTGGCGTGAGCGATTCCGGGAATTTCGCCGAGCTTCCCGCCCAGGGTGTCGACACTTGGCCGCGGGTGTCCCGCTACCTGATGGAGAGCTCGGGTCTCACGCAGGAGGCCGCCGTTGACGCTGCCCCCTCGGGCGAGTTCTCCTGCACTGAGACCGCCCAGACCGTGAAGGATCTCACCGCCCGTCTCAACACCATTCTCTCGTAGCGATCTGGAGGGCTGTCTCCAAGGGGGACGGGGTAGTTCGGTGCCATGGGGCGCGGCCGCGCCCCATGGCACCGAACTAC
>NZ_JACJMB010000015.1 GCF_016902615.1 Collinsella tanakaei | reverse complement strand
CCACTTGGGCGCGCGATACGCGCCCAAGTGGCACCAAACTACCCCGTCCCCAATGAAGACATCAGGTGCCTATGCAAGCTGTTCGAGCAGAGCGGTGCAGCCGGCGAGCACGTCGCGGTACGTGTCGTCGAAGTTGCCGGTGTACCACGGATCGGCGACGTCGCCGGGGCGGTCGGTCCAATCGAGCAGCCGGCTCACCTTGTTGTCCGGGTCGCCACGCAAGATGCGCGCCAGCCCGCGGCGGTTCTCCCCATCCATATATATGATGTGGTCCCACGAATCGTATTCGGCAGGCGTGATGATGCGCGCCCGGTGCGCAACGACCGGAATGCCGACCTCGCGCAGCTTGGTCTCGGTGCCCCAGTGCGGCGGGTTACCGATCTCCTCGTAGCTCGTCGCGGCCGAGTCGATCTCGAACTCGTCCTCGCGGCCGGCGCGGCGCACGAGCTCAGTCATGACGGACTGGGCCATGGTCGAACGGCAGATGTTGCCGTGGCAGATGAAAAGGATGCGGTGCATGAGGCGGTTCCTTTCGATTGGCGGCCATACAGTCGGAGGCGTCCCACCCATTGTAAGGGCGCGCCGCTCCGCTGCAGCCTTCTACCCGAGGGCGACGACGATGGCGAACACAGCGGCGGGCAGCACAGTGCCGAGGCTCGTCGGCGCCATGAAGCGGTCGAGCCTCTCGTGGTCAAGCTGGTGGCAGGCGCCCTGGGTGGCACGCATGAGCGGGTAGGAGGCCGCGAGCACCGCGGCGGCACGTGCGAAGGTGGCGAGCTCGACACCGCGTACGAGGAACGTGGCCACGACGAACAGTGCGAGCGAGGCGTAGATGAGCGCCAGATGGTAGGCACGCATGTAGGACTCGCCGGTGAGCGCGGCGACCGTCTGGGGCGAGCGGGCACGGTCGATGGCAGCCTGGCCTTCCGCCGTCACCTCGGCGTCGAACGCTGCGAGGTCGACATGCGGCCCGCGCTCGAGCACCGCGACCATGCCGGAGATCTCCCCGGGCGTGCGGCCCCGCACCCAGCGCTCGCCGGCGTGTGCCCCCGCGGCGTACAGGCGGTTCGCGATCGTGTGCTTGCCCTTGGCGGCATCGGCGAGCGAATCGCGCATGTTGTTGATGTTCATGACGGCTGCGACGGGAAGCCCGAGCGCCACGCCGGCGACAAGCGGCGCGACATCCCAGGCGTGCGTGTAGAGGAACGTGCCGGCGATCACGGCGACGAGTCCGAAGAACACGAAGCTCATGATGTCGCCGAGCCCCAAGTAGCCATAAGGGTGCGGCCCTACGGTGTAGAGTACCGCGGCGGCGATGGCGGCGATGCCGAGCGCCACGAAGATACCGGCGGCAAGCATCGCGTCGGTGCCCAGGGCGGGCCCGCCGCTGAAGGCGACGGCGATCAGCGCGCACCCGAGCGCAAACGTGAGTGCGCACAGCGCGATCAGCGCGCGCTTCATCTGGGCGGGTGTGATGATGCCCCGCTGCATGCCGCGGCGCGGTCCCACGCGCGTCTCGTCGTCCAGCCCATGGGAGAGGTCGCCGTAGTCATCAGCAAAGTTCGCGATGACCTGCAGCAGCAGCGAGACGACGAGCATGAGCGCGAACACCTCCGGGCGCCACGCGCCCCGCGCAATGGCGATGCCCGCGGCAACGAGCGAACCGGAGGCGGCGAGGGGCAGCGTGCGCAGGCGTGTCGCCTCGATCCATGCGGCGCGAACCTCGTGTGCATCGTGGGCGAGCGGGGCTGCGGGGCGTTCAGGCTGAAGTGCTGGCATGTGGGCGGCGTCCTTTGCGGGCTGATGGTCGGTCGTATATTCGCACGCCATTATAGCGACCGTGCTGCGGCCGGGTTTGAAGGCCATTTGGTAACAGTTGTGCAATCAGGGGGTTTATCGCGCAGCGTACAATGGAGGTCATACACGCTGGGCGGCCCGTCTGTCGCTCCCTTGATGACGGCTGAGCCCCTAAGGAGGCTGCAATGATATGCCCGTTCTGCCATGCCGAAGTAGCCGATGGCTCGTCGTTTTGCACGTCGTGCGGCGCAAAGCTGGCCAGCATGCCGCCTGAACCCGCGCCTGCTGCGTTCTGCACGCACTGCGGAGCGCCCGTCTCGCCGGGTGCGAGGTTCTGCACGTCGTGCGGCGCAAGGATCGTCGCGCCCGATGCCGATACGCCCGCGCCCGATGCCGATGCGCCCGTGCCAGATCCGATGCCCGCGGGGGAGACGGTGGTCGATATGGCTCGCATAGCCGTGGCGCCCGCGCCGGCTTCCACCTCGACTTCCGCGACGGCGCCCGATCCGTACGCCCCCACCTCGCCGCAGGATTTCACCTACGATGCGGCGCCGAAAAAGAAGATGAGCCGGGGCAAGGTCGCGGCGATCGCCGTGGGCGCACTCGTGTTGGCGGGTCTCGCCGGGGGCGGCATCTGGTATGCCGTCGACCAGCAGAACCAGCGGGCCGCCGCCGAGCAGGCCGCGCAGGCAAAGCAGCAGGCGCAAGACCTCGCCGACGCGCAGCATGACGTCAAGATCTCCGTTTCCGCTGACGGTTGGAATACCCATGGCGGCGCCTCGCGCCTGCCGGTGCATGTGGTGGGAACCGCCTCGACCGGGGATGCAGTCGACGAGACCCAGTTCGTGGACTCGGACGGGGAGGGCCTCACGCTGCGTCAGGGCACCTATGAGCTGAGTGTGGTCGCCTCGCCGATCGCCGCAGACGGCACCCTCTACGCGGTCCCCATGAATACCCTGCAGGTCAGCTTCACGTCCGATGATGTCAACGAGAATATCGATGCGACCGGCGTGGGGTCGTTTGCCCTCACGCCCGTGGCCGCCCTCGATGTGACCACCGAGCTGATCACGGCGGCGTATGCGCAGGCGTCTGCCGATACCGCCGCGGATGCCCCGAACGCCGACGAGCTGCGGGACGCCGCCCAGAGCCGGCATGATGACGCGGCCGCGCAGAAGGCCGCGGACGATGCCGCGGCGGCCGAGCGGGAAAAGCGCGAGGCGCGCCGCGTGGCGACGGCCGACTACGAGCTCTATCTGCCCGAATACTGGGATGGGCGCGTGAACGTGCAGAAAGATGGCAACAAGGTAGCCATCTACGCGAATATCGATTCCCGCCTTGAGATGTGCTGGATCGAGGTTCACTCGACACCGCGACCGGATGCCATTGGTGATGTCGCGACGTCGTGGATCGGCTCGGCTCTTCTTGGTCCGGGCGAGTACGCCTGGGTGTACGCCAATCGATGGGGCTACATCATCGCGGATTTCAATCGCCAGAACTCGTCGGATCCCGATACGTATTACAGCTTCGAGGAGGCGGAAGAGGTCGTCGACCTTGAGACCGGCGGTGCCATCGATTACGACACGATTCTCAATGATTTCGGGGAGCGAGACTACAGCTATCTGGTCGACGACTACATAGCCGCGAACATCGTGGACGCCATTCAGCCGCTTTAACGGCGGTGTTCACATCGGGGACGGGGTAGTTCGGTGCCACCTACTACTCTGCCTCGGCTTTCGCCGCGTGCTCGCGCGCATCGACGCGCTTGAGGGCCTCGATGGCGCACTCCAGCATGCCGGGGTCGGCCTTGCGCGTGGTGAGCCGCTGCATCTGCAGACCGGGCCACAGCGCGATCTTCACCAGCGGGTTGTCCGGATGCGATCCCGCCCATTTCACGGTGACCTCGTAGGACACGCCGGCAACGATCGGCAGCATCAGGAGGCGCGTGCCCAGCACGAACAGCGTGCGGGCCATACCGGTGAGACCGAGCGCATCGGCCCACGCCCCGACCGGTAGCACGGCGTGTAGGATGAGTGCCACGGCGACGGTCATGACCAGAAACGCCGTGCCGCAGCGCACGTGCAGGCGCGAGAACTTCGCGGCGTTCTCCGGCGTGAGCTCGAGGCCGTGCTCGAAGCAGTGGATGGACTGGTGCTCGGCACCGTGGTAGCCGTACATGCGCGCCATATCGGGGATGAGCCCCACGCCGCCCACGTAGGCAACGAGCACGATGATGCGGAACAGCGCCTCCACGAGATTCCACGGCAGCGAGTTGTCCGCGGCGAGCGGTCCCATGATGGCGTTCGTCGCGACGAGCGGCAGCGCGATGAACATGCCGACGCCGAGCACGAGGCCTACGCATGTGGAGATGAGCATGGCGATGCCCATGCCGCCGCCGGACGAGCTGCCGCTTTCCGCGGCGTCATCGGCGTGGTCGCCATCGCTCGCCGTCGTTTCGCCATCGCCCTCCTCCTCGTCGATGAAGACGTGCTCGGAGGCGATGTCGAGCGCGCGGTAGGAGAGCATCATCGACTCGACGAACGACACGCAGCCGCGGATGATCGGCCAGCGCATCCAGGCGGGGCGCGTTGAGGGGTCGGGCAGGTCGTGCTCCTCCACGTACATGGTGCCGTCTTCGCGACGCACGGCAACCGCCCAGTTGAGCTTGCCGCGCATCATGACGCCTTCGAGCGTCGCCGACCCTCCGATATGCGTGCAGAACAGTTCGCCCTCTTCGGCGATATCGTGCTGATGCTTATGTGCCATGGTTGTGTGCTCCTGATCGTGCGGTTTCTGGTGCAGTAGCTTACCGCGACCGGTGTCGCACGCGAAAGTGGCCATCGTCTTCGCCCGATTAACCACATGGAAGCGCCCTGTCGCACGCGAGGTGCCGGCTCTTTGTCCGCGTACCGAAGCGTTGCATCCGCTGCACGACGGCGCGTGCGCGCCCGGCCGGTATCGCCGCGTGCGCGCGCTATAGTGGGTACAGGCATATCGCCGACACATTGAAAGCCACTTGAGGAGATCGCCATGTCCACCATCACCACCATCTCGCGCGACGGACTCACCGCGCGTATCGACAGCATGGGCGCCCAGCTGACCAGCCTGGCACTCGACGGCAACGAGTATCTCTGGCAGGCAGATCCCGCGTTTTGGGGCAAGCACGCCCCGGTCCTGTTCCCCATCGTGGGCAACCTGCGCGACGACGAGGCGACCTCGGCAGCGGGCCCGTGTCACATGGGGCGCCACGGCGTCGCGCGCATCAACGAGCACAGGCTCGTCGGCGTGAGCGACGACGGCACCGCGGTCACCTACGAGCTCACCGAGACCGACGAGACGCTCGCCGCCTACCCGTATCGCTTCAAGCTGAACATGACCTACGCGCTCACCGGCCCGGCAACGCTGACCCAGACCTTTGCCGTCACCAACACCGGCGACGTCGACCTGCCGTTTTCGGTCGGCGGCCATCCCGCGTTTAACATCCCGGCGCCGGGCGGCGCGGAGGCGGGCGAGACCTTCGAGGACTACGAGTTCCGCTTCGCCGCGCCCTGGACTGCAACCTGCCCGAAGATCGTCGCCGGCGGCCTCGCCGACCCCACCGACACGTTCACGCCGGTCGAGAACGCCGACACGTTGCGGCTCACGCGCGACTGCTTCGCCTTCGATACCATGGTGTTCGATCACGTGCCGGGCAACACCGTGACGCTCGTGGGCACGAAATCGGGCCACGGCATCACGCTCGACTTCCCGGGCTTCGACTTCTTGGGTGTCTGGTCCGCTCCGGGCGCGCCGTTCGTGGCCATCGAGCCCTGGACGGGGCACGCGACCTATACCACCGAGGACGACGTCCTCGAGCATAAGGAGGGCATCACGATTCTCGCTCCCGGCGCGACCGAGACCAAGTCGTTCTCGATCACGCTGCTGTAGAGACGCCAAGTCGGTCCGTTCCCGCAAGCCATCGCCATGGCCGGGCGCGTGCGGCGCGTGCTCGAACCGCCGCCCTTCGCTGCGGGCGCCTGATCGTCGCGCGCAGCGCAGGACGCGATATCCGTGCGGGTTCTCCTGAGCTGTCCGTAGTGACCGTGCGTTCTGCGAACGCTTGAGGCGCCCGGACGTGCGCTTTGTGCACGCTCGGTGCGGAACGCGGCCCGTTCGGCGTGGCATGCTGGCTGGCAACAGAGCTCCGGGTCCCTTTCGTAGCAGCGAGAAGTCCGCTTTAGCACCGTGTTTCCAGCGGGTATTCGGTTACATGCGTGTTTCTTGCATATCAGCTCTGGTTTTTCGTATACCCGCGCGGTATCCTGCCTCCTTGTACGCGTAACTTTCTCGCATTAAGTTGCAAGGGGGAGGGGAATGGGTCCCCTCCGGTTGCGTCGTACGGAAGGGGTTACAGACTTAATAACGGAAGGACCAATCATGACCAAGAACCTCTCGACTTCCACGCAGCATATCGCGAGCCGCGTTTCGCGCCGCGACTTCCTCAAGCTTTCGGGCCTTATGGCGAGCATGGGAGGGATGATGGTCCTCACCGGATGCGGCCCCGCCGCGCAGGAGCCCACCGCTGACACCGGTTCCGCCGATGCGGCCGACGACGCCTCCTCCACCACGCTGGGCGACGGCGTGACCCTGCGTGTCGGCATGGAGGCTGCATACGCCCCGTATAACTGGCAGGTCTCCGAGGCCTCCGATTACACCATCCCCATCGACAACGTCGACGGCGCCTATGCGGACGGCTACGACGTCCAGGTCGCCAAGATGATCGCCGAGGGCCTGGGCATGGAGGCCGTGGCGGTCAAGCTCGACTTCGGTGCGCTCATCGACTCGCTTAACAACGGCCAGATTGACATCGTGTGCGCTGGCATGTCCGTTGACCCCGACCGCGCTGCGTCGGCCGACTTCTCCGACTCCTACATCGACGACGACATCGTCATGATCACCAAGAAGGACTCCCCCTACGCGGGCGCGACCACGTTCGCCGACCTCTCCGGCGCGTCTATCCTGGGCCAGGCCGCCACGATGTACGACACCGTGATCGACCAGATTCCCGATGTGAACCACATGACGCCGGCTGAGACCGTGCCGCTCGTGGTGGAGAACCTCTCCAGCGGTACCTGCGACATCATCACCTACTCCATGCTCTCGGTGCCCAAGCTGATCGAGACCTACCCCGATTTCGTCCAGCTCGAGATGACCGACAAGTTCGAGGGCTCCGTCATGCCCGACAACGCGGCCATCGCCAAGGGCCAGGATGCCATCCTCGACCAGATCAACGAGATCATCTCCGGCATCTCCGAGGAGGACCGTCAGCAGATGTGGAACGACTGCATGGATCGCCAGCCGGCATAAGCTAGGCGACCTTGCCGATCCCATCATCGGATAGCTGTCTTTCAGGGCGCGCACCGCAGGTTTGAGCGGTGCGCGCCTCACCCATCTCATATATAAGGAGAGAAAACCATGAGCTCTGCCCCAACGAGTGAGCAGCGCGCGCCGAGGCGCCGGGGTCGCGTGGCCTCGTTCGTGCTCGACGACCATCGCTATGTGCTGCTCGGCACGAGCGCCGTGGCGGCTGTCGGTATGCTGCTGTCCAGCCAGCCGCGTCCTGCCATGAGCTTCCTGGCGAACGCCTTTACCGTCGAGCTGGCCATGTACTACCTGCTCGCCGCCTGGCTCGTCCTCGCCGCCGTCGCCCTCATCTTCAAGCTCACACACTGGAAGAACTACGACGAGACCGCGCCGTTCACGAAGCCCGCCGTGGCGCGCGTCCTGCGCTATGCGTCCTATGTCGTGTGGGCGATGACCCTCGTGCTCGTCGTGGACCGCGTCGTCATGTCCGTCGCCTCCGCCTGGTCGGTGGCGGTCACCGCCACCTCGCGTCCCACCGACGACATGCTCGAGAGCATGTGCTACATCCTCTGGAACGGTCGCCAGACGTTCATCACCGGCTTCGTCACCACCGTCGAGCTGGCGGTTATCGGCACCGTCGTGGCGTTCTTCCTGGCGCTGCTTCTGGTGTTCTGCCGCATCCAGACCGTCGACCGCCCGGACAACGACTTCATCCGCTTCTGGAAGAAGGCCGGCGCGGGCTTCGCGAAGGTGTACTCCACCGTCGTGCGCGGCACGCCGATGATGGTCCAGGCCATGGTCATCTACTTCGGTGTGTTCGGCCTGTTCCGCATGACGAGCCTCAGCACCACCCAGATCAACGGCATCTGGACGACGTTTCTCGCCGGCCTCGTCACCATCACGCTCAACTCGACCGCCTACATGATGGAGGTCTTGCGCGGCGGCATCGAGTCGGTCGACCCCGGCCAGATGGAGGCGGCGCGCTCGCTCGGCCTCTCGCAGTGGCAGGCCATGCGCAAGGTCGTGTTCCCCCAGGGCATCAAGTACTCCATCCCCGGTCTCTCCAACGAGCTGGTCATCAACATCAAGGACTCCTCGGTGCTGTCGGTCATCGGCACGTTCGACCTCATGTTCGCCACGACCACGGTCGCCGGCATCTATTACCAGCAGTTCCAGACGGCGCTGATCTCCACGGCGGTGTACCTGTGTCTCACCATGTTCGCGTCGTGGTTGCTCGGCCGTTTCGCCCGCCACTTCGACGTGAAGGTCGAGGCGCTGGGCAGCACGTCCGACACCCCCGTGAAGGTAGAGGAGTAGGTGATGGCCATGACGCAAACCTCCCAGCAGCCCATGGTGCGTATCGAGGGGCTGCGCAAATCCTTCGGCAACCTCGAGGTGCTGCGCGATATCAACCTCGACGTCATGCCCGGCCAGGTGGTCACGATCATCGGTCCGTCTGGCTCCGGCAAGTCGACGCTTCTGCGCTGCATCAACCTGCTTGAGACGCCCGACGCCGGCCACGTGTGGTTCCACGATGCGGACCTGGCCGCCGAGCACGTGGATGTGAATCGCCTGCGCGAGAAGATCGGCATGGTGTTCCAGGGCTTCAACCTGTTCAACAACATGAACGTGCTGGACAACTGCACGCTCGCGCCCGTGACGCTCAAGAAGATGAAGAAGGACGAGGCCGAACAGGTCGCCATGGGCCATCTCGAGGCCGTGGGGCTCGCCAGCTTCGCCCATGCGAACGTGAGCAACCTGTCCGGTGGCCAGAAGCAGCGCGTGGCCATCGCCCGCGCCCTGTGCATGCAGCCCGACCTGATGTTGTTCGACGAGCCCACGAGCGCACTCGACCCCGAGATCGTGGGCGAGGTCCTCGAGGTCATGCGCGGCCTTGCGCGCGACGGCATGACCATGGTCGTGGTCACGCACGAGATGCAGTTCGCCAAGACCGTGTCCGACCGCGTCGTCTTCATGGACCAGGGCGTTATCGCCGAAGAGGGCACGCCGGCCGAGATCTTCGGCGCGCCCAAGCACGCCCGTACGCGCGAGTTCCTCTTCCGCTACCTGGACGACTAGCCGCGCGGCGAGCTTGCGGGCGTCCTGCTGCCCCGCCCGATGTGCGCGTTGCGCCCCGGACCTGCGCTTCGGTGCGGCTCCGGGGTGTTTTTTTGCTGCCGACGCGTCATCTCATGTGGACGTTTTGCGCACGTCACGGAAGGTGTACCGTCAAGCGGCGCGCGGCGCTTGCCGCGGCCGGCAAGCCGGGTATGATAGGTGCCTGAGAGAAAGGGTTCTGCACGTGTTTGTGAAGCTCGACAAGTTCTAGCTATCTGTGCGCTTCGGACGCTCCCGCCGTCGCGTGTGCGACGGGACGGGGTAGGCTGCCCCCGTTGGGCCCGAATCGGTCCCATGAACCCCGGATGGACGGATATCCGCCATCCAGTTTTTTCGCTTACTGAATACGTATGTAGAGCCATGCGAGATCGCCTGCATGCAGGCCGCGGTGCGCGCTCGGTTTGCCGCCCGCGTACCGGCGCGATCTTGTCGGACACGAAGGAGACCCCATGCGCGACAAGCTGGAGAAACTCATCATCGCCTACGAGGAGCTCGAGCGTAAGCTCGCCGACCCCTCCGTGGCCGCTGACATCAAGGAGTACACCCGCCTCAACAAGGAGTACGCGCACCAGACCCCGCTGGTGACGGCGGCGCGCGAGTACCTGACGGCGCTCGATGACATCGAGACCGCCAAGGAGATGCAGCACGATACGTCCGATCCGGACGAGAAGGCCATGCTGCAGGAGGACATCGCCGCCAACGAGGCCAAGCTTCCCAAGCTCGAGGAAGACATCAAGTTCATGCTCATCCCGGGCGACCCGAACGACGAGAAGAACACCATCGTCGAGATCCGTTCCGCCGCGGGCGGTGACGAGGCGGCCATCTTCGCGGGCGATCTGTTCAAGATGTATCAGCGCTTCTGCGAGCACCAGGGCTGGAAGCTCGAGGTGCTCGACTCGAGCCCGAGCGACGCCGGCGGCTTCAAGTCCATCGAGTTCAAGGTGTCCGGCGACAAGGTCTACTCCGTCATGAAGTACGAGAGCGGCGTGCACCGCGTGCAGCGCGTGCCGAAGACCGAGAGCCAGGGCCGCATCCAGACCTCCACGGCCACGGTCGCCGTCCTGCCCGAGGCCGACGAGATCGACATCCAGATCAACCAGTCCGACCTGCGCATCGACACCTACTGCGCTTCCGGCCCCGGCGGCCAGTGCGTGAACACCACGTATTCGGCGGTCCGCATCACGCACCTGCCCACCAATACGGTGGTGCAGTCGCAGGAGCAGCGCTCGCAGATTCAGAACCGTGAGGTCTGCATGCAGATGCTGCGCGCCCGCCTGTACGAGATGGAGCTCGAGAAGCAGCAGGCCGAGCTCGGTGCCGAGCGCTCCTCGCAGATCGGCCACGGCAACCGTTCGGAGAAGATTCGCACGTACAACCAGCCGCAGGATCGCGTGACCGACCACCGCATCGGTTTCAACTCCACGTACAACGGTGTGCTGCTGGGCGACCAGCTGAGCACCGTGATCGACGCGCTCGCCGCGGCCGACCGCGCTGAGAAGCTCGCCCAGGCCGTCGACTAAGGTGCGGGCGCGCCCCTTGGGCGCTCGCGAACCTACTTCACATGCCTTCGGGGCCGGGATGGACGCCATTCCGGCCCCGTTTTCATAATCGGAAGGCGCCTGGAGGGGGTCTATAATACGGCGACCCCCTACTTTCAGTACTTCTTCGGGCCCCAATCTGAAGATGGCATTGCAGACAACAAAGAATATCGACTACAAAATAAAAAATATTATTTAAACAATTGGCTACAGCAATTCCGCTCGAAAATGTACTGAAAGGAGGGGGTCGAGGTTGGTAATCGGGTTCAAAGGACGCTCAAAGCGGGGTCGAGCCGCCTGGTGCGGCGTATGCGCTCTGTGGTTATCGCCTGCAGCTGTGGTCGGAGTCGGCCCCCTGTGCGACAATAGCGAAAGTTTGCACGTAACACCATGCGCCATCTGCTGGCGCACGCGTCGCGCGCCCGCGCGATCGCCATAGCTGGAAAGGGTTACCCATGATGAACAAGAGTCCGCGCATCAAGCGCGACGACGCATCGAAGCCCGAGGACGCCGCGACGTCCCCCAAGGCCAAGGGCGAGCAGAAGAAGGGCCATAAGGAGAAGGTCCGCAAGATCGTTATGATCGTGGTCGTGATCATCGGCTGCGCTGCCATGCTGCTTTCCGTGACCGCCATGGCGTGCTCCGGCGTGCTCAACCAGGTCACCTCGCAGGAGGATTACAAGCTCACCGGCGGCGTGGCGGCTACGGTCAAGGGCGTGAACATCACCGAGGACACCATCACCAAACAGATCATGGCTGTTCGCAACGCCTACGGCTACGGCAGCAACGGCAGCTGGGCGCAGTACCTCGTGGACAACGACCTCACCCCTGAGAGCTACCGCGAGCAGGTCATCAACAACTATGCCGACCAGTACCTGCAGCAGGCCGCCATCAACGAGCACGACATCACCGTCACCGACGAGGAGGTCGAGGAGGCCTGGCAGTACGCATGCTCGAGCTACGGCGGCGAGGACGAGTTCCTCGAGCAGCTCAAGAGCTACGGCTACACCGAGGACTCCTACAAGTCGAGCCTGAAGAACAGCCTCGCGCAGGACAAGCTGAAGGAGGCCGTGGCTCCTGCCGAGGACCCGACCGACCAGCAGATCATCGACTACCTGAACGAGAACCTCGACACCTACAACGACGCCCGCCGCTCCTCCAACTTGCTCATCTCCGTGGACTCCGACGCCACCGACGAGGAGAAGGCCGAAGCCAAGGCGAAGGCCCAGGAGGCTCTCGACAAGATCAACTCCGGCGAGCTGTCCTTCGAGGACGCCGTCGAGCAGTACTCCGATGACACCGGTTCCAAGGATGACGGCGGCGACGTGGGCTGGGACAAGCTCACGAGCTTTGTGACCGAGTACCAGGACGCCCTGTCGCAGCTCTCTGTCGACCAGGTGAGCGAGATCGTCGAGACCACCTACGGCTATCACATCATCAAGTGCACCGACTACTTCCACGTCGACGGTGACATTACCTCCATCGACCAGGTACCCGAGGAGATTCGCGACTATATCTCCAACATCGTGAAGACCCAGGCGCAAAGCGAGGCGTACACCACTTGGTGGAACGACTACAAGGAGAAGGCTGACCTCCAGATCAACCCCATGCCCGAGGACGTCCCCTACGACGTCAGCCTCGAGGGCGTGACGAAATCGACGGGTAGCGCCGAGTAGCGCAGCCGAAAACCGCATGTCTGTGTCGAAGGGTCGGGGCGTCGCCTCGGCCCTTCGTCGTACCGCGTGAGACTGTGCGGCGATGCGCAGCCCGCCGTACCGGGCAAGCGTCTGCAAGAAGACGGGTAGAATGGGCGAAGAGATTCGATGCCGCAGAGAAGGGGAGACACCCATGACAAGCGAAGAGCTGCACAACGAGATGGTCGCGGCCATGAAGGCTAAGGACAAGACGCGCCTGTCCATCATCCGCCAGGTGATCGGCGAGGTGAAGAACCTCGAGGTCAACGAGCGCCGCGACGCGACCGAAGAGGATGTTAACAACATGATCAAGCGTCTCATCAAGCAGACGAGCGAGACGCTGGAGATGTCCATCAAGGCCGCCAACAACCAGGAGCGCACCGACACCCTGACCGAGCAGGTCAAGATCCTCGAGAGCCTACTGCCCGCGCAGGTGACCGGCGATGGTCTTATCGAACTGATCGATAAGACCATCGCCGAGATCGGTGCGACGAGCAAGAAGGACATGGGTCGCGTCATGGGCGCGCTGGGCAAGGCGACGGGTGGCAATTTTGACAAGCCTCTCGCCGCTAAGGAGGTCGGTGCGCGCCTCGCATAGCGTGCGGTCTGGGGAGATTTCTCACCCGCGGAAGCGCGTGGAAACGATGGCGGACCCGCTGGCGGACAATCCGTTCGTCAGCGGGCCCGCCCCTATATATTGTGGTGCAACGTCATCCACGTGCATACATGTTGATTAGTGTATATTTCGTGCCGCAAGAGCCCCGCTCATGTTAAATCGGTGGGGGAGAGCGCCCGCAGGGGTGTCGACATTGTCGCAGGTAACCAAACTGTTTCAAAAATCTCCCTGCAAACACTGTAGCCAAGCGGTGCGTATAATGGTTCTTCACGAGGGTAAAAGAATGCGCACGTGTCGTGTGTGGGCAAACTTTTATCGAATATTCCGTATGCGCTACACTTGAGGCCATATGTAACTGTTCGATTACCGACTCGTTGCGGGTGTCCGTAAACAATGGGACCCACTCGCACGCGACCGTACAATAGATGAGCCGCGAACCTCAGAACCACCTGCTTGGCGGGCGGTCGGGAATGCGCGCGCATCCGGCGAAGAAGGAAGGAAACCGAGTTCATGGCCGATATGATCGAAATTCGCGGGCTGAATAAGTACTTCGGCGACCTGCACGTCCTGAAGGACATCAACCTGACCGTCAAGGCGGGCGAGAAGCTCGTGGTCATCGGGCCCTCCGGTTCCGGCAAGTCGACGCTTATCCGCTGCATCGATTACCTCGAGGAGCCCACGAGCGGCGAGGTCGTTATCGATGGCATCCCCCTGACGAAGAAGAACCACCTGGAGATGGCCCGCAAGTACAGCTCCATGGTGTTCCAGCAGTTCAATCTGTATCCGAACATGACCGTGCTCGGGAACCTGACGCTTGCCCCCATCAAGCTCCAGAAGAAGAGCAAGGAGGAGGCGACCCGCGCCGCCATGGCCGCGCTCGAGCGCGTCGGTCTGGCTGCGAAGGCGGGCGAGTATCCGCAGAACCTCTCCGGCGGCCAGCAGCAGCGTGTCGCCATCGCGCGTGCCATGTGCACGAAGCAGCCCATCATCCTGTTCGACGAGCCCACCTCGGCGCTCGACCCGGAGATGATCCAGGAGGTGCTCGACGTTATGATCGAGCTCGCCCAGGAGAACATCACCATGGTCTGCGTCACGCACGAGATGAATTTCGCCAAGCAGGTCGCCGATCGCGTCATCTTCATGGACGACGGCCAGATTCTGGAGGAGGGCACGCCTGAGCACTTCTTCACGAACCCTCAGAATCCCCGCTGCCAGGACTTCCTCAACAAGATCCTGCACTAACTCATCGGCACAGCACGGGCGCACGCCCCGAACTGGCGCCATCTTCTTGAAGCCCCTGCGGCGCGGGCCGCAGTAGGCGATATCCGTACCGAAAACTGGAAGGGGTACCGATTATGAAGAACATCTCTCGTCGCAATTTCCTGCAGGTCTGCGGCCTCGGCATCGTGGCGGCGGCAGGCGCAAGCGCGCTGTCCGGCTGCGGCGGCGGCGACACGGGCTCAGGTTCCACGTCGAGCTCCGATTCCAAGCTCGAGGCCATCAAGAGCCGCGGTAAGCTCAACTGCGGCGTCAAGGCCGACGTCTTGGGCTATGGTTACCTCAACACCGAGACGAACGAGTATGAGGGCCTGGAGATCGACCTATGCTATCAGATCGCCGCGG
Organism: Collinsella tanakaei; assembly: GCF_016902615.1. Taxonomy (GTDB): domain Bacteria; phylum Actinomycetota; class Coriobacteriia; order Coriobacteriales; family Coriobacteriaceae; genus Collinsella; species Collinsella tanakaei_A. The sequence goes on along the minus strand of NZ_JACJMB010000015.1, from coordinate 43,084 downwards.
CGGTCCTGGGCGTTTCCTACGACGAGGCCAAGGAGAAGAAGCTCTGCGAGTTCACGACCGTGACCCCCAAGACCCGCGGCCCGCTCATCGACAACGACTCCCTCGACATCGTGTGCGCCACCTACACCATCACGCCCGAGCGTGAGGAGGACTGGGACTTCTCCACGTCCTACCGCACCGACTCCGTGGGCATCATGGTCATGAAGTCCTCCGGCATCGCCGAGATGGCCGACTTCGACGGCAAGATCATCGGCGTGTCCCAGGGTTCCACCACCAAGGACGCCATCCTCACCATGTTCGAGGAGAAGGGCATCGACGCCACGCCCGAGTTCAAGGAGTACCCGGACTACCCGTCCATCAACTCCGCGCTCGAGTCCGGCAACATCGACGCCTTCGCCATGGACCGCTCCACGCTGAACACCTATATGAACGACCAGAAGGAGCTCGTCCAGCCCGACATCGAGTTCGGCACGCAGGACTACGGCATCGCCACCAAGAAGGGCTCCGACCTGTCCGACGTCGTCGAGGAGACCGTTACCTCGCTGCTCGATGACGGCTGGATGGACGAGGAGATCACCACCTGGCTGGGCGCGAGCGCCTAATCGTAGCCGATAGCTACTGCGGGGCGGACGCCGAAAAAGACGTCCGCCCCTGTGTTGTCTTCAGACAAGGCTGGTTCGTGGGAATCATGCCCGTGCGCTTGCTTCACTGCGCACCGGTCTCATCTTGAGACAGATTGGAAAGGAGAGATATGCTCGACGGGCTGCTAGACGCCAAGCGTTGGGAGATCACGATGGCGGAGATGCCTGCGCTGTGGGAGGGCTTTGCCTTCACCCTGCAGGTGGTCGTTGCCGGCTTGCTGATCTCGCTCGTGCTGGGCACCATCTTGGGCGTCTTCTCGACAACGCGTTCGCGCGTGCTGCGACTCATCAGCCGCATCTACGTTGAGTTCTTCCAGAACACACCGCTGCCGGTACAGGTCTTCTTCTACTACATGGCCGGTCCGCGCGTGCTGCAGATGATCACGGGCGCCGAAAGCCCCGTGCGCCTGTCGGCCTTTGCCATCGGCGCGCTCGGCGTCGGCCTGTATCACGCGGCCTACATTTCCGAGGTCATCCGCACGGGCATCGAGTCCGTGCCCCGCGGCCAGATGGAGGCGGCGCTTTCGCAGGGCTTCACGCGCGTGCAGGCGTATAGCTACATCATCCTGCCGCAGACGTTCAAGGTCATCCTGCCGCCGCTGTGCAACCAGGCGCTCAACCTCGTGAAGAACACCTCGGTGCTCGCGCTCATCGCTGGCGGCGACCTCATGTACAACGCGGACAACTTCGTGTCGACCTACGGCTACCTGCAGGGCTACATCATGGCCTGCGTGCTGTATTTCATCATCTGCTTCCCGCTGGCCATCCTGGTCCAGTGGCTCGAGCGCCGCTCCAAGCGCCGTCCGCGCGCCAAGAACATCCCGGGCATCACCCCCGCCCCCGAGCCCGCAAAGGAGGCGTAGCGCATGGAGATCTTCACCCCCGCAAACGTCTCGTTCATCATGGCGGGATTCGTCAAGACCATTCAGATCTCGGTCCTCGCCATCATCTTCTCGATCCTGTTGGGTACGGTGCTCGCGCTGGTCAAGCAGTACTGCGTGGGCAAGCTGACCCCCTTCAAGTGGCTCGTGAGCGCCTACATCGAGCTGTTCCGCTGCACGCCGAACCTGCTGTGGATCCTCTTCATCTACTTCACGGTGAAAGGCAGCGATATCTTCATCTCGGTCCTCGCCTTCACGATCTTCACCTCGGCGGTCATGGCCGAGATCATCCGCGGAGGCCTGAACTCGATTCCCAAAAGCCAGTTCGAGGCGGCGAAGTCGCAGGGCTTCGGCTTCTTCGCCAGCATGCGCCTGATCATCTTGCCCCAGACGTTCAAGACGATCATCCCGGCGCTGTTCTCCCAGTGCACGACGGTCATCAAGGACTCCTCGTACCTTGCCGGCATCAACGTGATGGAGTTCATGTTCTCCGCCAAGGTCGTCATGGGCTACACGAGCGACCTCTCCCAGGTGCTGCTGCTGTACGGTTTCGTGTTCTTGCTATACTTCGTGTTGAACTTCGGTATCTCGCTGATCGTGCGCGCCTACCAGCGCCGCGTGGTGGCCGCGTAATCGACGACGAGCGTCCGGGCACATGCCCTGGCAGATTGGAAGGCAGATTATGGCGGATTCGAGCAAGAAGAAGCGGGATGTTTCCAAACTTCTCGCCCAGGATCTGTACAACAACGAGAACCTCGGTGCTCCCACCGAGGAGGGTAGCCTGGAGTACCCGGTGGTCATCACCATCGCGCGCGAATACGGCACCGATGCCCACGAGATCGGCATCGCGCTGCAGGAGCGGCTGGGCATTCCGCTCTACGATAACGAGCTGCTGATCCGCGCCGCGCGCCGCGCCGACACGGTTGTGGACAAGGTGGCCCCGTACGACGAGAGCGTCGCCGCCGAGATGATGGCGTTCCTGCCGGACCGCTTCGATTCCCGCACGCTGGCCGACCAGCTGTTCGAGAGCCTGAAGCAGGTCATTCTCGACGTGGGTTCGAGCGAGTCGTGCATCATCATCGGGCGTCTTTCGGACTACATCCTGCGCGATAACCCGAACCTGATCAACGTGTACGTGACGGCGCCGCTCGAGGAGCGCGTCGAGATCGTGTGCAAACGCCGGGGCATCACCGAGTCGCAGGCGCTCAAGCGCATCAAGAAGATGCAGCGCAACCGCGAGCTGTTCTACAAGCGTTACTCCGCGGGCAAGACGAAGCTGCGCGCGCATAAGGACCTGGTGGTCAACCGCGCGCTGTTCGGTGTCGAGGGCACGTGCGATATCATCGCCGAGGCCTATCGCGTCAAGATGCGCGAGCTGGGCCTGATGAAGGCCGAGTAGCGGGCGCACGCCTACAGCATGATTGGAAAACGGGGGCCTACGGCCCCCGTTTTGCTGTGCAGGGGGAGTCCGGAAGGGGCGGGCGGACCTCCTCTGGACAAAAAGGCCTTGAGTGGGACCTATGCATGAGGCATCGTCGCATTTGATTAGGCACCTGTGTATATTTTCACTAGAGCATCTGCGATAATAAAGTATGACGTGAATGAAAATAGCCCTTAATGGGTGCGCTAAATACCCACCGGTTCTATGTGGAGTCCCACTCAAAGCGTTTTTGTCCAGCGGGTCGGGGTCGGCGTCGAAGGTGCCGCTTGGGGCCGCATAAAGATCGCCCTGGAGCGGTAGGCTCATGCATGGTTTCGCCGGAGCGTCGTCGCCTGGGAGCACGCAGGTTAAAGGGCGCCTTCTGCGAGATGGACAACGAGGTTCGCGACCTGCGGCATGATGCCGGCGGCGTAGGCGGCGCGGAAGATCTGCAGGACCGCGATCTTCGTGAGGTCGGCTCCGAGGTCCGCGGCGATGAGGGCCATGTCGCTCGCGCCGCCAGGCGATGAGGCGAACAGCGCGCTGCGCATATCGAGCATGCCGGTCCTGCTCGCGATCAGCGAGAACAGGAAGTTCACGAACATGTACATGACGAACATGATGACGATCGGCCCGATGAGCGATCCCAGGTGCGAGATGGTGTCCGGCGTCACGGTCGAACCCACAAGGCTGCCGGCCAGCACCTGCGCCATGCGCTTGATGGACATGGGCATGCGGGTGGCATCGGTCGTGAGGTTGAGGGCGGCAACGCCGATCAGCGAGAACAGGAGCGCGCCGGCGGGCACACCGGACATATAGCCGGCTGCTCCGCAGACAACGCTCACGACCAACGTGAACACGGTGCGCTTGCGCGGTGTGTTGACGATACGGTCGAGGATGGTGTCGCTGCCCTCCTGGGACATGTCGAGCGGTTCGTGTTCGCATTCGGGCTGGTCGCGCGTCATGAAGGAGATCCAGGTGGGGAAGATAGCGAGAACGCTCGCAAGGCGGATCGTTTGCATGATGGCGACGGTGCTCGCGTCGGCATTCATGTCCATGGCGATAAGCGAGACGTCAGCGATACCGCCCGCCACGCAGGAGAGCAAGCCGGTCATAAGGTCCCAGCCGAACACGAGATGGAACACGAAGCCCAGCACGATGGTGTTGGCGGTGAGCATGACGAGCAGCATGATGAGGGGTTTGACCATGTGGGGAATGTTGCGCACGTCGCGCCGGGTGACCGACATCCCGATGAACGCGCCGGAGATGCCCTGTGAGAACATCTTGATGGGCGTGGGCATGAGGGCGAACCCGGTAAAGGCGCTGAAGATGCCGACGGCAAGCATGCTGCCGATCATGGCGGGAACCGGGATGCCGATGCGCCGGCCGATGAGGAATCCGGCGATGGCGACGAGAAGCGTAACGAGAATGTGAACGAGTTCCATAGGGTCCTGACACGGTCGTATGGTAATAGTTGACATGTCAACAATTCTAACGACGATATGTTCTCCGGTGCAATGGGGAGATGATGACAAATAGGATGGGGCGGCATGTCGCGATGTTCATCGTGACACGCCGCCCCGCCGCGAAAGGAACCACGGATGTATCAGTAGTGCGCGACGTTGCCCGCGGTGCGGATACGCTCGATCACCGGAGCGGCGTCGGCGCTGGCGAAATAGCGGTAGGTGCTCTCAGGCACGAGCGCGCGCACGCGCTCGAGGTCGCCCCTCTGCAGGGCGCGCCGGACGGTCGAGGCGCTCACGGGCGCGCCGTCGATCGCCAGGCGCGGCACGACGGTGACCTCGATTCCCACGCGCGGCAGCTCCTCGAGCATTACCCGGTTGTAGATGCCCGTAACCTGGCTCGTGGGCTCCTCGCCCACGAAGCGCCGCGTGATGCCGAGGGCGGCGGCGATGCGCTCGAACACCGTTATGTCGAGTCGCGCATGCCCCTCGTTCACCTTGGCGTCATCTTTCAGGAAGTAGCTCGGAAACGTCGCCGACGAGATGATGTAGGGACCCGAATCGTGGACCACGACGTTGTTCAGGTCCGCGACGCCCTCGCACACGAGCTTCTTGCGCACAGCGAACGGTACGAGGCTCGCATCCTCGCTGACCACGAACACGTGCAGCGTGTCGACCGCGGCCGCAGCCACCTCGACAAGGTGGCGATGGCCCAGCGTAAAGGGGTTTGCGTTCAGGATGACGGCTCCCGCGGTGCCGGGGTGCTTTGTGGCCTCGAGGCCGCGCAGGTAGGATGAAAAGCCGTTCGCGCGGTTCTCAAGAAACACGAGCATGCCGTCGACGCGGGCGATCTCCTTGAAGCCGAGGTCGCAGAAGAACTTGGCGGAGCCGACTTTCGTGTAGACGAACAGATGGGTGTTCCCGCGCTCGTACTGCACGTCCATCAGGTGCGTGATGAGCTTGTTCATGAGCCCTTCGCCCTGGTAACGATCATCGACTGCCAGGCAGCGCAGCGTGTTGCCGAAGCAGCTGCCCGTGGCGATCACGTTCATGTCGTCATCCTGGATGACGCAGGTGTAGTCGAGGTTGGCATCGCGCTGGATCCCCTCCCGCTCCAGCAGGGCGTCCACCTTGGCGAGGGTTGCGGAATCTGATGGCCAAACCTTGGAGATGGTGTACTCGTCCATGGGAATCCTTTCGTGAGAACGTGCGGGGCGGCCACCGGGGGCGCTCGCGCGCCGGCGGGGAATCGCGCCCGCTACGGCAGATCGGAGAGCGCGGTCGCCGGCGACACCGCGGTGCCGATCACGCCGGCGTTCGAGCGATGCGCATATTGCTCCTTGATGAGGTCGACGAGCGCCTGTACCTGCGGGAGCTGCTCGGCCTCCTTCTGGCAGTCAATGTACATGCGGCGGATGAACGGCTCGCCGTTGGAGAACGTGCAGGGGCGCACGCAGCCGTCGAATCCCGCGAGCACGACCTCGGGCAGAAGTGCCCAGCCGATACCCCGCTTGACCAGCTCCTGGCAGGTCATGAGATCGCTGACGTTGATGCGGCTCGCGGTCTGGGCGAGGTTGTTCTCGTGCAGCCAGCGCGTCATGAGCGCGGTGTGCGCGATGTCGGTGGTGTGGTTGATGTAGGTGAGCTCCGAGAGCGGCGTGTGCTCGTTCTCATGTGTGCACACGGCGCATATCCGCTCCTGCGACAGCAGGTACTGCATGCCGTCCCAGGGAAACTCGCCGCGCAGGACCGCCACGTCAAGCTCGTTGCGCTGCAGGATCGCATGCAGGTCACGGCTTTTGGCGGTCACGATGTTGAGCTGCACCTGGGGATAGCGGCGGTGGTATTCGGTCAGCAGCTGCGGCAGATGCATGAAGGAGTAGTTGAGCGCAAAGCCGGCGTTCAGGGTGCCGCAGATGGTGTCCTGCGCGGCGTCGAGCTCGCGGCGCAACAGCTCGAGCTCATGGGCCGCTTGGGCGGTGTGCGCGAGGGCGAGCTCACCGGCGGGCGTGAAGCGCACGCCCTTGCGCGTGCGCAGGACGATATCGCACCCGAGTTCGCGCTCGATGGCCTTGATGCGCTTGGAGAGCGCCGACTGCGTGAGGTAGAGCCGGTCGGCCGCATGGGTGATGTTGCCGCACTCTTTCAGTACGTGCAGGAGCGCAAAGTCCTTTTCATCCATGGGGATTCTCCTTTCGCAAGAGCCGGAGGCGCCGATAGGGCGGTCGATATGCACGCTTACCGCGGCGACCAAGGCCGGCACGGCATATTTTATGCAATGCGCCGTGCGAATAAGCCGCCACAGGCGGTATCCCACCAGCTAGAACAGCGCAAGAACAATTGGGCGCAGCGCGATGGGACTGCCCGCCTGTGCGCTCCCCTCCCGACGCATGGGTGGCGAGAAGTGAGCAATGACGGCCAAAACGGACGATATTCTGGAGCCGAACAGGTGCCTTCTCCATCGTTCGGCCCTCTTAACAGGTGAAATATGCCGTTCCATACAGTCAAGCCTGTAATGATTAAACATTACAAATTGGAATGCTATAAGGAGAGACAGAAGAAAAACAAGCGAGCGGATGCTACGTTACGCTGAGCGGTAGAAATACACCTGAGAAACACTCAATTCTGAAGGTATTCCCCATACGACTGAAAAAGAAGACTAAACAACCCAATAAGTAATCCTTGAATCTTCTATGATATCCGCGACGTGCAAAGCTCACGAGCCCGGGCGCGCGCCGGGAGCAGCTCAATCCCGGCGCGCGCCCGGGCGCAACGGAAGGGAGTGCGAATGGTTATCGAGAAGACCGCAATGGCCGGCACGCTCGAGTCGAGCGACGCCCAAGTGACCGTATCGCCTGCAGACACGCTCGAGATCGTCATCGAGAGCAGCGTCATCAATCAGTACGGTCGCCAGATCAAGGCCACGGTCGAGGAGACCCTGGAGCGTCTCGGCGTGAAGAACGGTCTCATCTCCGTCGTTGACAAGGGCGCGCTGGACTGCACGCTCAAGGCCCGCGTCGAGTGCGCGGTGTTCCGCAGCTGCGACGCGTCTATGGTCAACATCCCCTGGGGAGGTGTCATCCAGTAATGGCAGGTAAGATCACCCGTCCGCGTCCGAACAAGGACCGCCTGCGCCGCACGATGATGTTCATGAACGCGCAGCGCCCGGGCCTCATCAAGGACGCCTACATCTACGGCTGCGATTCCATCATGCTCGACCTTGAGGACGCCGTCGCCGTCAACCAGAAGGACGCCGCCCGCTTCAGCCTGTATCATGCGCTGACCACGATCGACTACGGCGACACCGAGGTCATCGTGCGCATCAACGGCACGGATACCGAGTACTGGCGCGAGGACGTGCGCGTGTGCGTCGCCGGCGGTGCCGACGGCATCCGTATCCCGAAGTGCGAGAGCGCCGAACAGGTCAAAGAGGTCGAGGCCGCCGTCGAGGCCGCCGAGCGCGAGTTCGGCGTCGAGGTCGGCCGCACCCTGCTCATGGCTGCGCTCGAGAGCCCGCTCGGCATCATGAATGCCTACGAGATCTGCACCGCATCCGACCGCATGCTCGGCTGCGCCATCTCCGGCGGCGACTTCCGCACCTCCATGCACGTGCAGATCGAGCCCGACGGCATCGAGATCAACACCGCCCGCTCCATGATGCTTCTGGCCGCGCGCGCCGCCGGCGTGCAGTGCCTCGACACCATGTATCCCAACCTGGATGACGAGGAGGGCTTCCGCCGCGAGGTCGACCTCATCGTCCGCATGGGCTTCGACGGCAAGTCCCTCATCAACCCCAAGCAGATCGCATATGTCCACGAGCGCCTGGCGCCCACGCCCAAGCAGATCGCCCATTCCGAGAAGATCGTGCGCAGCTGCCGCGAGCAGGCCGATGCCGGCGTCGGCGTGTACGTCGTCGACGGCAAGATGGTCGATCCGCCGTTCTTCAAGGAGGCCGAGCGCATCATCGAGCTCGCCAAGAAGTGCGGCGTCTACCACGGCGATCTGTAAGAGAGGAGCCAAGATATGATTAACGCAGTCGGAAGGGATATCCCCGACTACCTGCTCGTTGACGGCAAAGAGGTCTACCAGGGCCGCTTCGCCAAGGATGGCCAGGTCCTGAAGCGCGATGCGCCGACCACCGTCATGCATGAGAAGCCCGTGCCCGACAAGCTGTGCGCGACCATCCGCGAGGCCTGCGAGAAGTGCGGTGCCCACGACGGCATGACCATCTCGTTCCACCACGCCTTCCGCAACGGCGATTACACCGCCTCCATGGTCTGCAAGGTGCTCGTCGAGGAGATGGGCATCAAGGACCTGCGCGTGGCCGCCACCTCGCTGGGAGACGCCCACAACCTGCTCGCCGACTACATCGAGCAGGGCATCATCGTCCAGGTCCAGGCCTCCGGCGTCCGCGGCCGCATCGGCGACGTCATCTCCGCCGGCAAGCTGAAGGAGCCGGCGATCATCCGCTCCCACGGCGGTCGTCCCCGTGCCCTGATGTCCGGTGAGCTGCACGTCGACATCGCCTTCCTCGCGGCGGCCTCCTGCGACAAGGTGGGCAACGCCAGCGGCAACGGCGGCAAGAACAACTGCGGTTCCATGGGCTACGCCATCCCCGATTCCAAGTACGCCGACCGCGTCGTCGTGCTGACCGATACGCTGGCGCCGTTCCCGAACGTGCCCGCGTCGATCAAGTGCGAGGACGTCGACTGCGTCGTCGTGGTCGACGAGATCGGTGACCCCAAGCGCATCGGCACCAAGGAGGCCCGCGTCACCCAGGACCCGCGCGACCTCATGATGGCCGAGCGCGCCGCCGACATCATCGCGGCCACCCCGTGGTTCGTCGACGGTTTCTCCTATCAGACCGGCGCCGGCGGCCCGTCTCTGGCCGTCACCCGCTTCCTCGAGGAGCGCATGGACGCCAAGGAGATCAAGATGGGCGTCGCCTTCGGTGGCATCACCGGCAACATGTGCGACCTGCAGGATCGCGGCTATGTCCGCAAGATCGTGGACACGCAGGACTTCGACACGAAGGCCATCGCGCACCTGCATGACCGCCCCGATCACGTCGAGATGACCGTGAGCGACTACGCGAACCCCGCGAACAAGGGTGCCTACGTCAACTACCTCGACTACATGATCCTCGCGGCCCTCGAGGTCGACACGAAGTTCAACGTGAACGTCATCACCGGCTCCGACGGCGTGGTCCGCGGCGCGCCCGGTGGCCACCCCGACACCGCCGCCGGCTCCAAGTGCTGCATCATCGTCACGCCGCTCGTGCGCGGCCGCATGCCGACCATCTGCAAGGATGTCACCACGGTGACGACCCCGGGCGAGTGCGTCGACGTCGTCGTGACCGACTACGGCACCGCCGTGAACCCGGCCCGCCAGGACATCATCGACTGCATGGACGCCGCCGGCATTCCGCACGTCACCATCGAGGAGCTGCAGGAGAAGGCCTATTCCATCGTGGGCGAGCCCGATCCGCTGCAGTGGGAGGACAAGGTCGTCGCCATCGTCGAGGCGCGCGACGGCACAATCCTCGACGTCATCCGCCAGATCAAGCCCTACACCTTCGAGTAGCGCAGGAAAGCTGGCACACGACAGCTAAAACGACGGGGTCCCCGGCATGCCCGGGGACCCCGTTTTTATCAGTAGGCGATGTCGGTTTGAGTGATGAGGCCCTCGAGCAGGGCGAAGAAAATGCCGAGCGACAGCAGGTCGGCCGCGCCGCCCGGACTCACATTCGTGCGGATGAGCTCAGCGTCGTAGGCGGAAAGCGTCGCGATGAGCTCCTCGTCGGGCACGTCGCGCGCATCGAGCGCACGGCAGAAGGCACGGTGCGCGCTGAGCGCCTCCGGTCCGCCGCGGTGGACGACGTTCGTGTCCTCCAGGTCGGCCATGAGCTTCACGAGGGCGCGCAGCAGCATGATGCGGGCGGCGCCGGGCGCGTGGGTGCCGAGCGGATGGGAGCGCAGGTAGGGGAGAAGCGTGCGTGAGAGCTGCGGGTAGCCCTGCGCCGCCTCGCCGCGCACGCCCTGCATGCCGCGCAGGAGCAGCAGCCGCTCGCCGTGGGAGAGCTGCGCGGTGTCACCTGTGGCGGACACGCGCTCGTGCAGCGCGCGGACATCGTGGTCGAGCAGGCCCGCGCCCATGCGCGACACCAAGGTGAGGACCGCTTCGGTGCCGTGCGCGTCGAGCGCCCCCGCAGCGATCTCGGTGCCGCCGCTTTCCATCAGCGCACCGGTGGCGCCAAGCACGAGCGCGAAGGTGAAGTTCGCCCCCTTGTGGGTGTTCACGCCGTCGGTCGCGGCGAACATCGCCGCCTCCGCGCGGATGCCGATGTCGCGCATGGCGCGGGCGAGGGCGGCGGGGCCATCGGTCCCCAGGTCCGCACCGGCGGCGGCGTATTCGGCGAACAGCGGCTCGAGAGCCGCCGCGCTCGCCATGAACGTGGAGAGGTCCATATCGGTGTGGGCACCGGTCGTGGCGCAGTCCACCAGCCCGGGTTTCGGTGTGAGACGCGCCTCGGCAACGAGCGAGGCGGCAGCCAGATGCGCCAGGTCGCAAGTCCGGCGCGCGGCGGTATTACTTGATGCCACAGTCTGCCATTTCCGCGCTGATCAGGCCGTAGGAGTTCCTCAGGTGCGTGCGCACGACCTGCTCGATCTTCTTCTCCGGCCCGAAACGCATCGCCAGGTAGATTCCCCAGTGCTCTTCCATCGCCTCGTTGCGGCGAATCTCAGGGCGGGCCGAGACGTTGCGGAAGTAGCGGGTGTAGGCCTGCAGCGGCTCGATGATGCTCTGCAGGCGCGGGCTGTCAGCCATCTTGAAGATGAACTGGTTGAACTCGTCCCAGTTGCGCACCACGCCGTCGACGTCGTTGGCCGCGTTCATGCGCTGGCCCTCTTCGAGCAGCTGACGCAGGGCCTCGAAATCGTCATCGTTCATGTTGCGAGCGGCCTTTGTGGTGGCAAGCACCTCGAGCACGACGCGGATCTCGTAGACCTCCTCGGCATCGTGCTTGCTGATGCCGCGCACGGTCACGCCGCTGCCGGGCTTGCGGTCGACCAGACGGTCGGAGGCAAGCTGGTCGAGCGCGGCGCGGATGGGCGTGCGGCTGATGTGGAGGGCCTGGGCGAGCTGCTTCTCGTTGATCGCAGTGCCGGCGGGCACGCGGCCCAGCGTGATGGCCTGACGGAACGCGTCGTACAGCACATCTTTGATCGGCACGTTTTTCGAGAGGTCGAGAAACTCACAAAGGGTGAGCATCAGATGTTCTGTATCCATACCCGCCTCCCGAACGCTAAGAAAACTTTATCTGGATAAGTATACACGGCGCAACACTCGATAATGTGAATGAAGCGACTGGTAGATGCGGGCTTTAGCGTACTGTAGCGACTTATTTGCATGAATATGAGAAGGGAATATCGCATACGGGAATATGCCGTGACATGCGACGACGATCGCAGCAATCCAATGCAGTTGGCTGGCGGCTTATGCGCGTGCGGTCGTATATCACAGCGCGCGGCAAGAAATCCGCGCGCCCGTTCGCGCAAGCTCGGCGCAAGGTATCGGCCATAGTGTCGGCCATGGCGCCGGCGGGGGAGCGCCGGGAGGCTACCGAGCGCGGGTGCCGCGCGGGCGGTGGCCTCCCGGCGTCACGACACCCGCGCGACACCAAAAAGCCGCGGCCACCGTATGGCAGCCGCGGCTGGAAAGAGGGAGCAGTGTTGTCTCTATCCCTTCAGGCGATGTTATGCCTGCGGGATGTACAGCGGGATGGCACCCGTGGCCATGATCGTGATGACGAAGATCACGAAGATGCACGCGGCCCACTTGCCCGCGGCGCGCTGCCACTCACCCAGGTCCTGACCGGTCAGGCGCAGGAGCAGGTAGATGAAGGCAGTGAGCGGGGAGAGCAGGTGGAAGGCCTGGCCCATAAGGGAGGCGAGAGCCATCTGCAGGTTGGTGAAGCCGTAGGCGTAGCCGGCCTCGGCGATGGCGGGCATGACGCCGAAGTAGAAGCCGTCGTTCGAGATGAAGAACGTGCCGGGCGCGGAGATGAGGCAGACGATGAGGCCCCAGAAGCCGGCGAGCTGCTGCGGGATGATGTAGATCAGGGACTGCGCAACGCCGTCGGACATGGACAGGCCGAGCTCAGAGTCGCCCTGGAACAGGCCCATGAAGATGCCGGCGCCGAAAATCAGGATGACGACCTGCACCGCGTCGCCGCCGTTGGCGCCGATACGGGCGTTCTGATCCTTGATCTTGGGGTAGTTCACGAGCAGCGCGATGATGGTGCCGAGCATGAACAGCATCTGGTTCGGCAGGGAGATGGCCTCGATGAAGGAGCCAGCGACCAGCCAGGCGATGAGCACGACGGTCATGATGGCGTTGAACAGCCAGTTCTGGGGACGGCGAAGCTCGAGGGTCTCGGGATCGTCGATGGCGCAGAGCTCGTCGATCTCCTCGCGGGTGAACTCGGTCACGCCGAGGCGAGCGCGCTCCTTCTTACCCATGTAGCGGGCGACGACCACGATGTTGAAGATGACGGAGATGATCATGCCGGGCATGAGGTAGGACAGGATGTCGCCGCCGACCTCGCAGACGGCCATGGCGCGCGCCGTGGGGCCGCCCCAGGGCAGCAGGTTCATGACGGTGTTCTGAAGAATGACCAGGACAGCCAGGTTCATCTTCTTCATGCCGAGCTTCTCGTAGATGGGCAGGAAGGCCGCGCAGCACACGAGCGTGGTGGTGGTGCCGTCGCCGTTCAGCGAGATGGCAGCGGCCACGACCGCGGTCGCGATGAGGACCTTCATGGGGTCGCCCTTGGCGAACTCGATCATCTTCTTGGTGATGGGGTCGAACAGGCCCGCGTCGAGCATGATCGAGAAGTAGAGGATGGCGAACAGCAGCAGGATGCCCGTGTTCGCAGTGGTGCCCAGGCCGTTCATGACCCAGTCGCCGATCAGCGTCCACTTATCGATGTTGCCGGTGACGACGAGCATGAGGAACGCGAACACCATGGGGATCGTGCACAGTGCCACCAGCGGCGAGAGTTTCTTGGCCATAACGCAGAACATGAAGACTGCGATCATGACCCAACCGAGGATGGTTATAGCCATAACTTCACCCTTCCCTTTCCCTTTCCCTTTTCCGATTAGGTTGCCGACAGATACGTATACGGTCCGCGTCGCTGCGACGTGCAATAAAACCAGCGGACGCCAACCGTTTGCTCGCTTGAAAAATTAACGGTTTATCCGCGAATTTTTCGCGAAGGCCGAGCAGAAGGAACAGTAGAAAAACAGCAGGTACCTGCAGAAATAACAAAAGCGCAGGTAAACGCCTATAAATCAAAAACGGCCCGAACGTACACCCTGGGGTGGGTACCGTTCACGCCGCGAATGCCTACCGTTCACCGGTCGCAAGCCTGCAGAAATCCACGGGAAACGCAGGAGCGTCTGTACCCACTCGTAGAATGGAGAAGTTGAAAACGGGAGGTAGTTTGGGGTGATAGATACACGTGCGCCCGTATCGATCCGGCGAACAACGAAAGTGCAATCGGCGGTACGGGAGCGAATATAAAGTAAGTAGTGTTCATTGGCACGGCACGTCTGAATGGGTAATCAACCGTTGATTGCCGAGGAAAAACCGAGGGGAAGTGAATAGATGGGCTTCTTTGATTGGTTGAGGCGCAAAAACGACGAACCTGCGCAGGCAGCGCCCGCTCCGGCGCCCGCCCCTGCAGCGGCTCCTGCCGCGCCCGCGGCGCCCAAGGAGGAGTGGGAACCCGTTCCCGCGTACCTGCCGGTCGACGCCTCCGAGCATCGCCCGGTTGTCGTTGCCGCCACGGCCATCGCCGCGGGAGACCGTCCCGATAGCCAGATGGTGGTTCGCCGCGTCAGCGTCGTGAACCCCGAGCACCGACTCGTCTCGTGCATCGCCACGTCGATTGCCGCCGGCGCCCTGGAATCCAGCCAGTTCGTAGTCAAAGGTGTCTACAAGAAAGTGATGGAGGAGGACCATGCTTCGTAAATTCAAGATCTCGATCGACGGGACCCAGTACATGGTGGAGATGGAGGAGATCGGCGCGCCGGTCCCTACGCCCGCTGACGCCGTCGCGGCCCCTGTTGCCGCCCCGGCTCCTGCGCCCGCTGCCGCTCCGGCTGCGGCGCCCGCTCCCGAGCCCGCTGCCGCCCCGGCTCCCGCCGCTGCGACCGCTTCCGCTCCTGCCGGCGCGAACGTGCAGACCGCGCCCATGCCCGGCAAGATCGTCGACATCCAGGTCAGCGTGGGCGACAAGGTCTCCAAGGGCGACCCCGTCATGGTGCTCGAGGCCATGAAGATGGAGAACCAGCTCATCGCCGAGTTCGATGGCACCGTGGCTTCCATCGCCGTCTCCAAGGGCGATATGGTGAACCCGGGCGACGAGCTGATCGGCATCGCCTAGGTTCGGGCACACCTGACGCGCATCCCGCGCGCAACCAAGGAGAGGACTTGACCATTGGAAATTCTAGCTACTGCTGCTGACGTGCTGACGGGCGGTGTGCTCGGCCTCGCCGCCGAGCCGGGCCGCATCGTCATGATTCTCGTCGGCATCCTCCTGATGTATCTGGGCATCAAGAAGGAGTACGAGCCCACGCTGCTCGTGCCCATGGGTCTGGGCACCATCCTGGTGAACATCCCCGACTCCGGCGTCCTTATGACCGGCGGCGAGCCCGGTCCGTTCCAGATCCTGTTCGACATGGGTATCGATACGGAGCTCTTCCCGCTGCTGCTGTTCATCGGCATCGGCGCCATGATCGACTTCGGCCCGCTGCTGGCGAGCCCGTTTCTGCTGCTGTTCGGCGCCGCCGCGCAGTTCGGCATCTTCTTCGTGATCATCGTGGCCGGCCTGCTCGGCTTCAACCTGGCCGACTCCGCCTCCGCCGGCATCATCGCCGCGGCCGACGGACCGACCTCGATCTTCGTCGCGAACTCGCTGCAGTCGCAGTACCTCGGCGCCATCATGGTCGCCGCGTACTCCTACATGGCACTCGTGCCCATCATCCAGCCGTTCGCCATCAAGCTCGTGACCACCAAGAAGGAACGCCAGATCCGCATGAACTACAAGCCGGGTTCGGTGTCCCAGACGGCCAAGATCATCTTCCCGGTCGTCATCTGCGTCGTCGCCGGCCTGATCGCCCCGGCCTCGCTGCCGCTCGTCGGCTTCCTGATGTTCGGCAACCTGCTGCGTGAGTGCGGCGTGCTGGACAACCTGTCCATGTCCGCTCAAAACGAGCTCGTGAACCTCATCTCCATCCTGCTCGGCCTGTGCGTGTCCGTCCGCATGCAGGCGGGCGAGTTCCTGCAGCTCGACACCCTCATCATCATGGGTCTCGGCCTGGTCGGCTTCGTGATGGACACCATCGGCGGCATCATGTTCGCCAAGGTGCTCAACATCTTCCGCAAGGAGAAGATCAACCCCATGATCGGCGCGTCGGGCATCTCGGCGTTCCCCATGAGCTCCCGCGTTATCCAGAGGATCGCGACCGAGGAGGATCCGGGCAACTTCATCCTCATGCAGGCTGCCGGCTCCAACGTCGCCGGTCAGATCGCATCGGTCGTTGCCGGTGGTCTTATCCTCGGCATCGTCCCCGGTTTGATGTAGAAAGGGGAGCGTTAGATGAATACCGCTATCCTGAGCGATTCCCTGCTGATCCTCGTTTTGGGTTGGGGCGGCATCTTCGTCGTCATGATCATCATCTACCTGGTGTCCATGGCGCTCATGAAGCTGTTCCCTGCCGATAAGGACAACTAACCGCAGGCAAACGTATCCGGGCGCGCCGTGTCCTCAACGTGGCAGGCGCGCCCGTCGATTCTCGCGCGTGGGTGGAAGAAAGGAGCGTGGCGCACATGGCCGATACCGCGAACGACGAGCCGAAGCTCTCTGAGCGTGCAGCCCGCGTCTTCTGTGGCCCGGTGGCCGAGCTCCCCGACATGCTCGACGCGCGCGAGCGCCGCGCCGCGATGCAGCGCGAGCTTTTGGGCCGTGCGCACGAGGGCGAGTCGCTACTCTCCATCACGCTGTCCATCCCGGGTCCGCACAAGACCTCAGAGGTGCTCGAGCGCGTGTTCGACGAGCTCAGCTCCCAGGCCGTCTCGGCGCTCGATGGCGCCGCGGTGCGCGAGCAGACGCGTGCGGGCGGCGTGTCCGGCCCCGAGCTCATGATGCTTGTGGAGCTGGAGCCACGCGAGCTCAAGCGGCGCGTCGCGGTCGTGGAGGAGACCCACCTATTGGGGCGCCTCGCCGACCTCGATGTGCTCGGACGAACGGGCGATACGCTCTTCTCGGTTCAGCGGACCGAGATCGGCCTGCCGCCGCGCAGATGCCTCATCTGCGACGGCGAGGCCAAGGCGTGTGCCCGTTCGCGCGCGCACACCGTACATGATATGCAGGAGAAAATAGCCGAAATCATAAGCCAAGGGGGTTATATCTAAATCATGAGCAAGCAGATCAAGTTCACCGAGACCGCCCTGCGCGACGGTCAGCAGAGCCAGATCGCGACCCGCATGCCCATCGAGGACATGCTGCCGATTCTGGAGACGATGGATGAGGCGGGCTACTACGCCATGGAGGTCTGGGGCGGCGCCACGTTCGACTCGTGCCTGCGCTACCTGAACGAGGATCCGTGGGAGCGCCTGCGCACCTTCCGCGCCCATGTGAAGCACACGAAGCTGCAGATGCTGCTGCGCGGCCAGAACCTGCTTGGCTACCGCAACTACGCCGACGACGTCGTGGAGTCCATGGTCAAGAAGTCCGTGGAGAACGGCATCGACGTCATCCGCATCTTCGACGCCCTGAACGACGTCCGCAACCTCAAGACCTCCATCCGCGCGGCCAAGGAGGCCGGCGGCGAGGTCCAGGCAGCCATCTGCTACACCACGAGCGACGTGCACACCGTACCCTACTTCGTGAACCTCGCGAAGGAGATGGCCAAGGCCGGCGCCGACTCCATCTGCATCAAGGACATGGCGGGCGTGCTCGAGCCGGGCGTGGCCACCGAGCTCGTCGGCGAGATCAAGGCCGCCGTCGACCTGCCGCTCGAGGTCCACACACACTGCACCGCGGGCATCGCCGAGATGACGCTGCTGAACTCCGTGCGCGCCGGTGCCGACATCATCGACACCGCCATCTCCGCCTTCGCCGGCGGCACCTCGCAGCCCTGCACCGAGTCCATGGCCATCGCGCTCGAGGGCATGGGCTACTCCACCGGTCTCAAGATGGACAAGCTCGAGGAGATCGCCCAGCACTTCGCGCCCGTGCGCACGAAGTTCAAGGAGAACGGCACCCTGAACCCCAAAGTCATGGAGGTCGAGCCCAAAGCGCTACTGTACAAGGTCCCCGGCGGCATGCTGTCGAACCTCATCTCCAACCTGAAGGACCTCGGCGTGTCCGACAAGTACAACGAGGTGCTCGCCGAGGTGCCGCGCGTCCGCGCCGACCTGGGCTATCCGCCGCTGGTGACCCCGCTGTCCCAGATGGTCGGCTCCCAGGCCCTCATGAACGTCGTGACCGGCGAGCGCTACAAGGTCGTCCCGCAGGAGATCAAGGACTACGTCCACGGCCTGTACGGCAAGTCCCCGGCGCCCATCGACCCCGAGGTCCAGAAGATGATCATCGGCGACGACGAGCCCATCACCTGCCGTCCGGCCGACCTCATCGAGCCGGCGCTGCCGAAGATTCGCGAGGAGATCAAGCAGTACGCCAAGAGCGAGGAGGACGTGCTCGACTACGCCCTGTTCCCCGATCAGGCGCGTGACTTCCTCGGCCGTCGCGAGGACCCGTTCTACGACGTCCCGGTCCAGGAGGTCGAGGTTTCCATCGAGGCCTAATCGCATCTCGGGCGTTTTCGACATATCGCGGGCGGCAGCCACTTCCGGCTGCCGCCCGCTTTTCGTTTGTCCCCTCCGATGACGGGCTTCACGCCCCACTGCCTCCATTGGGGACGGGGTTATTTGAGGACACTTGTCCTTTCTTGGGACAGACCTGCCGGCGGCGCGGTCAAGCGTATAGGAAAAAGCGCCCGCCGGCGCGGAGCCGACGGGCGCTTATCTGCGATGGGGCAGAAACGCTACTCGCCCAGGATCGTCTTTCTGATGGACGCAGCAGCGGTCTTGCCGGCGCCCATGGCGAGGATGACAGTCGCGGCACCGGTCACGATGTCGCCGCCAGCCCACACCTTGGGGTTGCTCGTGCGGCCCTCCTCATCGGTCTCGATGAGGCCCCAGCGGTTGAGCTCGACGTCGGCGCAGAGCTTTGCGAACGGGTTCGCACGCGTGCCGATAGCGGTGATGGCGACGTCGCAGGGGATGGCGAACTCGGAGTTGACCACGGGCACCGGGCGACGACGGCCGGAGGCGTCCGGCTCGCCGAGCTCCATGCGCTCGAGCTCGATGGTGGACACGAAGCCGTCGGGACCCGGCAGGAAGCGCAGAGGGGCGCAGAGCTCGAGGATCTCCACACCCTCCTCCTTGGCGTGGTGGATCTCGGCGCGGCGGGCGGGCATCTCGGCCTCGGTGCGGCGGTAGGCCAGCGTGACCTTCTCGGCGCCCAGACGCAGCGCGGTGCGCGCGGCGTCCATGGCCACGTTACCGCCGCCGAACACGACGACGTTCTTGCCGTGACGGATCGGCGTGTCGTACTCGGGGAACTCGTAGGCCTTCATGAGGTTCGTGCGGGTGAGGTACTCGTTGGCGCAGTACACACCCGGCAGGTTCTCGCCCGGGACATGCAAGAAGCGCGGCAGGCCAGCGCCCACGGCCAGGTACAGGGCGTCGAAGCCCTCCTCGTTGAAGAGCTCGTCGGCGTCGAACAGGCGGCCGGCCACGGAGTTGTACTCGAAGTGGACGCCCAGCTCCTCCAGGCCCTTGATCTCACGCTTGACGATGGCCTTGGGCAGACGGAACTCGGGGATGCCGTAGGTCAGCACGCCACCGCCGGTGAAGAACGCCTCGAACACGGTGACGTCGAAGCCCTCGCGCGCGAGCTCGCCGGCGCAGGCGATGCCGGAAGGGCCGGAACCCACGATGGCGACCTTGTGGCCGTTCGCGGGCTTGCACTCGGGCGCGGCACCGACCTCGTCGGCCATGTCGCCCACGAAGCGCTCGAGCTGGCCGATGGCCACCGGGTCGCCCTTCTTGCCGAGGATGCACTTGCCCTCGCACTGGTTCTCTTGCGGGCAGACGCGGCCGCAGACGGACGGCAGCAGGTTGTCGCCCTTGATGGTGGACAGGGCGCCGGACCAGTCCTGCTCGCGGATCTTCTCGATGAACTGCGGGATGTGGACGCCGACCGGGCAGCCCTCCATGCACAGGGGCTTCTTGCAGTCGAGGCAGCGGTTAGCCTCGGCCACGGCGTTCTCGATGGTGTAGCCGGTGTCGACCGGACGGAAATCGTGCGCGCGCTCGGCGGCCGGCTCCTCGTTAGCGGGGGTGCGGGGCGCGCCGATGTTGGGGCGGTACTTTACTTCTGGCATGCGCAATCCTCCTCATAATGCTTCGTGGAAGCGGCCTCCTCGGCGCGGTAGCTGGCCTGGCGGTGGGCAAGGTCGTCCCAGTCGACCAGGTCGGCGTTGAAGTCGGGGCCGTCGACGCAGGCGAACATGGTCTCGCCGCCGACCTCGACGCGGCAGCAGCCGCACATGCCGGTGCCGTCGACCATGATGGGGTTCAGGCTCGCGACGATGGGGATCTTGTGCTCGCGGCAGGTGCGCGCGGAGAACTTCATCATCGGCACGGGGCCCACGGCGAAGGCGGAATCGATCGCGTCGGTTTCGCACAGGCGCGCGAGCGGCAGGGTCACGACGCCCTTCTCGCCCATGGAGCCGTCATCGGTGGTGACGAAGAGCTCCTCGAGCGGCAGCGCGGCGAACTGCTCGAACAGGATGAGCAGGTCCTTGTTGCGGGCGCCCATGATGGCGTAGACCTTCTTGCCCTGCTCGCAGAGCATGCGAGCCACCGGGTAGGCGATGGCCAGACCCACGCCGCCACCGATGACGGCCACGCGGTCGCCCTCGATCTCGGTGGGCTTGCCCAAAGGACCGGTGATGTCCTGGATCTCGTCGCCCTCCTCGAGCTTGGAGAGGCACTCGGTGGTCTTGCCGACCACCATGAAGATGAACTCGATCCAACCTTCCTCGGGGTTCCAGTTCGCGAAGGTGAACGGCACGCGCTCGCCCGTCTCGTTGATGCGCACCATGAGGAACTGGCCGGCATGCGCCTTCTTGGCCATCCTCGGGGCATGGACGCGGAACTCGAAGACCTTCTCCGAGAACTGCGTCTTCTTCAGGATCTTGTACATAAATTCCCTCTCTTATCGGTGGAGACGCCGCAGTGGCGATACGCTGCGAGCATACAGGCTAAGTATACCCTCGCGCCTTGGGCCAAGGGTGGACCAACCGGCTAAGAGCTGGGGCAATTTGTACTTCGGGACAACACTGGAAAACCCCGCAGACCCAAGGGCGCATGAGCGCTTGGGGCTGCGGGGCTGCATTCGGGTATGAAAGCTGGGCGTGTGCTAGCGCTTGCCGTTCACGTTGTCGCGAGCGAAGACGACGCCGCGGGTGAGCGCGAGGGCGGCAGCCTCGGCGGCGCGAAACGTCGCGTCGTCGAACTCCTCGGCCTCGCGGGCGCGCAGCTGCTTCAAGACGAAGTCCGCCACGGGCATGCGTCCCGGGGGCTCGCCGATGCCGACGCGAATGCGGCTGAAGTCGCGGCTGCCGAGCTTGTCGATTATGGAGCGCAGGCCGTTATGGCCGGCGTGGCCGCCGCCTATCTTCACGCGCACGTCGCCGGCGGGGATGTCGAGCTCGTCGTGGATGACGAGAAGCTCCTCGGGTGCGATTCTGTGCGCGGCGCACAGCTTCGAGATGGGGCCGCCGCTCGTGTTCATATACGACTGGGGCTTCACGAGCAGGACCTCGCGCTTGCCGCCGTCGGCATCCGGGTCGTTCACGGCGATCGTGGCGACCTCTGCGCCTGATTGGTTTTTCCAGTACGTGACGTTGGCCTGGCGGGCGAGCTCGTCGATCGCGCAGAAGCCGGCGTTGTGCCGGGTGCGCGCATACTCGTCGCCCGGGTTGCCGAGGCCCGCCACCATGCGGATCTTCTTCGGTTGGGCTGCTGCCATGTAGTCCTCCTCCTGCCACGTTTCGCCACCCATGGTGACGAGGGCCGTCATCGATGTCAATGTGGGGGACCCCGCGCACCGGTGCGCACGGTGCCCGCGGTATTGCCGGTGCGGTGCAAAAGAGGGGCACGGCAGCTGCCATGCCCCTCCACAGGATGCGATTGCGATGCGCGTGCGCGACCGGCTGCGTCCTTACAGCGCGAAGTCGCCGCCGACGAGCAGGGAGACGGACTGCTCGGCGTACACGGCGTTGATGGCGTCGGCGAACTCGTTGGCCACGGTGATGGTCTTGATCTTGCCGCCGACCTCGACGGGGATGGAGTCGGTGACCACGCACTCGACGATGGGCGCGTCGTTCAGGCGCTCGACAGCCGGGCCGGAGAAGATACCGTGGGTGGCGCACACGTAGATGTCGCCGGCACCCATCTTCTTGAGCTCGCGGACGCTCGCGCACAGCGTGCCCGCCGTGTCGATCATGTCGTCGTTGATGATGCAGGTCTTGCCCTCGATATTGCCGATGATGCCCATGACCTCAGCGGCGTTGTGGCGCGGACGGCCCTTGTGGGCGATGGCCAAATCGCAGCCGAGCATGTCGGACAGCTTCTTGGCCGCCTTGGCGCGACCCACGTCGGGGGACACGACGACGAGGTTGTCGGTGTCGAAGCCCTTGGCGTTGTAGTAGTCGCCGAACAGGGGCAGGGCGGACAGGTGGTTCACCGGGATATCGAAGAAGCCCTGAATCTGACCCTGATGCAGATCGAGCGTGATGATGCGATCGACGCCGGAGCGCTCGATGAGGTTCGCCACGAGGCGCGCGGTGATCGGCTCGCGCGGCGCGGCCTTGCGGTCCTGACGGGCGTAGGCGTAGTGCGTGATGACGGCGGTGATGGTGCGGGCGGAGGCGCGCTTGGCGGCGTCGGTGGCAACGAGTAGCTCCATCAGCATGTCGTTGACGTTGGGTCCGGCGATGGACTGAACCAAGAAGACGTCGGCGCCGCGAACGGACTCGTCGAAGCGGGCGTAGATCTCGCCGTTCGCGAATTTCTCCAGGGCAAGGCCCGAGAGCTCGACACCCAAGATGTCGGCGACCTTCTGTGCGAGGGGTCGATTGCATGAGCCCGAATACAGGCGCAGCGTCTTGTACATCTGCTGGGTCAGTTTGTGGTCCTGTGCTGGCATCTGCCGTTTCTCCTTAGCTCTTTGGACTGCCATGCCCTTATGCGTTACAGACGAGCGCGCCGGCGCTCGGTGTAGCCCTCCACGATGCGCTGCTCGGTGCGCTCGATGGCAAGCGCCCCGTCAGGGACATCCTTCGTGATCGTGCCGCCGGCTCCGGTGATGGCATCGGAGCCGATATGCACGGGTGCGACCATCATAGTATCGGAGCCGATGAAGGTGCGGTCCCCGATAACGGTCGCATTCTTGTTTTTACCATCGTAATTGCACGTAATGGAGCCGGCGCCGATGTTGACGCCCTCGCCCATGGTCGTGTCGCCGATATAGGAGAGGTGCGGCACCTTGGATCCGCGGCCGATGGTTGACTTCTTGATCTCCACGTGCGTGCCGGCCTTGGAGCCGTCGAGCATGTGCGTGCCGGGGCGCAGGTAGGCGCGCGGACCGCAGTCGACGTCGTTTTCGAGCACGGCCTCAACGGCCACGGTCTCGTCGACGATGCAACGGTCGCCCACGCGGGTGTCGGTGAGACGCGTGTTCGGGCCGAGCTGGCAGTCCTCGCCCACGGTGCAGTGGCCGATCAGGTGGGTCTGCGGCCACACGACGGTATCGCGGCCGACGGTGGCGTCCGGGCCGATCCAGGCCTGGGCGGGATCGATGAAGGTGATGCCCTCTGCCATGAGGCGCTCGTTGATGCGGTCGCGCGCGATGGCGGTGAGCTGGGCGAGCTGGGCGCGGCTGTTCACGCCGAGGCCCTCGCGGTAGTCGTCGCAGTGGAAGATGGTAACGCTCTGGCCGGCGGCTTTCAGGATCTCGACCATGTCGGGCAGATAGTACTCGCCCTGGGCGTTGTCGCAGCCGACCTCGCCGATGTGCGCGGCGAGCTGCGCGCCGTCGAAAGCGTAGCACCCGGCGTTGCACTCGAGGAGCCCGGCGGCCTGCTCGGGCGTGCAGTCCTTCTGCTCGACGATGCGCGCGACCGAGCCCGCCTCGTCGAGCTCGATGCGGCCGTAGCCGAACGGGTCGGGCGGCGTCATGGTGAGGATCGCGGCGGCGTGCGCACCCCCGTCCACGGTCTGGGCGAAGGTGCGGATGGTCGCGGGCTCGATGAGCGGCAGGTCGCCGTTCAGGACCACGACGGGGCCGGCGGCAACGCCGGTCGCCTCGAGCGCGACGCGCACGGCGTGCGCGGTGCCCAGGCGCTCGGTCTGCTCGACGCACTCCACGTGCGCGTCAGCGCGCTCGCCGTAGGCGGCGTCGAGGATGCTCCTGACTTCGTCCGCGTGGCTTCCGATGACGGTGATGACGCGGTCGCAGCCCGCATCGAGTGCGGCGTCCACCACCCAGCAGATCATCGGCTTTCCTAACAGTGCGTGCGAGACTTTGGCATGCTTCGACTTCATGCGCGTGCCCTCGCCTGCGGCCATGATGATGGCGGTGACGTCCACAAGACCCCCTTTGGGTTGAGGTGCAGATATGTGCGGTGCAGCGTCCGCGTTCGGGCGGCGCGCACCTGCATCGATGATACCGCAGCGCATAGGTGCCGGGCGCGCTGCGGGCGGCAAGCACGCGGGGCAACAGAGCGCGCACACGCGGCAGCGCGAGCGGCACGGGGGCGCGGCGCGCAAGTTACCTCCGGCTTTCTCGTGGAGGTTGCAAAGTCTCGCCGCATCGCCGGGTAAGGTAGATACCAGCGAACATATCCGCACGTGTCCTGCCTGCTGCATTCGGAGGTCCCCCATGCACGGAGATACCATTTTGCTCATGACGTTCGTCTTGGCGCTCGTCGCCGCCTTCGCCGGCGGCATGGTCGCGCGCGCCTGCCGGCTGCCGCCCATCGTGGGCTACCTGCTCGGCGGTCTCGTCGTCGGCCCGTTTACGCCGGGGTTCGCCGGCGACAGCCATGCCATGAACCAGCTGGCCGAGATCGGCGTCATGTTCATGATGTTCGGCACCGGCCTGCATTTCTCGTTCAAGGACCTGCTCGAGGTGAAGAACATCGCGGTGCCCGGCGCCGTGCTGCAGATCATGCTCGGCACGCTGGCGGGCTATGCGCTCGGCGGCGCCTTCGGCTGGTCGCCTGAGGCGGGCATCATGCTCGGCCTGTCGGTGAGCATCGCCTCCACCGTCGTCCTCATCAAGAACCTGACCGATGCCGGCCTCTACCAGAGCCGCGGCGGCCGCATCGCCACCGGCTGGCTTATCGTCGAGGACCTCGCCACCGTCGTGATCCTCGTGGTGCTGCCCGTCGTGTTCGGACCGGGCGAGGTGAGTCCGACCGGGCTGGCGGGCGAGTTGGCGCTCGCGCTCGCCAAGACCGTCGCCTTCGTCGTCCTCATGCTCGTGGTGGGCTCGCGCGTCCTGCCGTGGCTGCTCGCCCGCATCGCCCGCTTCTGCCCGCGCGAGCTCTTCCAGCTCGCGGTCGTGGTCATCGCGCTCGGCACGGCGCTCGCGGCGGCGATGCTGTTCGACCTGTCGTTCGCGCTCGGTGCGTTTCTGGCCGGCGTGGTCGTGGGCACCTCCAAGCTGTCCCATCGCGTGGCGGCCGAGGCCATCCCCTTCCAGGACCTGTTTTCCATCATCTTCTTCGCGAGCGTGGGTATGATGGTGAACCCCGCCACGCTCGTGGCGCACCTGGGCGAGCTCGTGGCGCTCGTCGCCCTCATCATGGTCGGCAAGTGGGTCATCAACATGGCGCTCGGCGCGCTGTTCGCGGCGGGTGCACGCACCTCGCTCACCATCGCGGCCGGCCTGTCGCAGATCGGTGAGTTCTCGTTCATCATCGGCCAGACTGGCATGGCACTCGGCGTGCTGTCCGCCGACCAGTACAGCCTGATCCTCGGCGGTGCGGTCGTGTCCATCGCCCTGAACTCGTTCGTGCTGAAGCTCGTGGACCCGCTGTGCGCCCGCATGGAGCGCGTGGGTATCCTGCGGCGCATCTACGAGCGGCGTGCGCGCACCATCGAGCCCCCGCGCGAAGAGGGGCTCGTCGACCACGTCGTCATCGTCGGCTACGGGCACGCGGGTGCCTACGTGGCTGAGGTCCTGCACGACCTCGAGGTGTCCTGCCTGGTGGTGGAGCGCGATCTGCCGGCCGCCGAGGAGGCGGAGGCGGCGGGGCTGCCCGTGCTCGTGGGCGATGCGGCGAACTCCGAGATCTTGGCCCATGCGCATCTGGAGCGCGCCCGCGTGCTCGTAGTGGCGCTTAGCGCCGAGGGCGTGTCGGAGATGATCGCGCACGAGGCGCGCGAGATTGCGCCCGCCCTGCGCATCGTGGCGCGCGCCGACTCGCAGGATGGGGTGGAGGCGCTCGTGGCCGCCGGTGTGGACGACCTCGTGCGCCCCGAGCTGGAGGGCGGCATCGAGCTCATGCGCCACACGCTGGTCGACCTGGGCTATCGCCCGCGCCAGATCCAGGCCTACGCGGACGATTTGCGCGACAGCGGTTACGCGGCTCTGGCTGACGACGCCCGGTCCGAGCGCCGTCGCGCCTTCGGCCACCTCATGGCGTCTCTTTCCGAGCTGGAGCTCCATTGGGTCGAGGTGGGGGAGCGCTGCCCCATGGCGGGCTGCACCTTGGCGAAACTCGACCTGCGCGCCCGCACCGGCGCGAACGCCGTGGCGCTCAAGCGCGCCGGCGAGCTCGTGCTCTTCCTCGACGCCACGACGGTGCTGCTGCCCGGCGACTCCGTGGGCCTCATGGGCATGGCCGACCAGATCGAGGAGGCCGAGCGGCTGCTCTCGCAGTAACGCCTTCCGTCTCTCAGCTATCTCTCAGACATCTCTCAAATCTGAGTCAGATCTGAGAGATGTCTGAGAGATAGCTGAGTGATAGCTTGTGCAGATAGAAAGCGTGCCGGCACATCTGGGATTTCTCCGATGTGCCGGCACGTTTTATTCAGGCGAACGTATCTGAGAGATGATCGGAAGGCGCCCAGGGGCGTCCTCCTCGCGCGGTCCTACAGCTCGATCTCGAGCGTGACCGGGCAGTGGTCCGAGCCGAAGATGTCGCTGCGGATCCCCGCGTCGCGCACGCGGTCGGCCACGGTGTCGCTCACCAGGAAGTAGTCGATGCGCCAGCCCGCGTTGTTCTTGCGGGCGTTGAAGCGGTAGCTCCACCAGCTGTAGGCGCCCGTCTCGTCCGGATGCAGGCGGCGGAACGTGTCGGTGAAGCCGGCGTCGAGCAGCTCGGTGAACTTGCCGCGCTCCTCGTCGGAGAAGCCCGCGTTGCCGCGGTTGCTCTTGGGGTTCTTAAGGTCGATCTCCTCATGCGCCACGTTGAAGTCGCCGCAGGTGACAACCGGCTTGCCGCCCTCGTCCTCCAGTCCCTTCAGGAACGCGCGGTAGGCGTCGTCCCACGCCATGCGCACGTCCAGGCGGGCGAGCTCGTTTTGCGCGTTCGGGGTGTAGACGTCCACGAACCAGAAGCGGTCGAACTCGAGTGCGCAGACGCGCCCCTCGCGCGCAGCCTCGGCTACGAGCTCGTTGCTCTCGGCAAAGGGCAGCAGGCTATCCGCATGGCGCACGGACAGCGGCTCCTCGCGGCTGAACACGGCGGTGCCGGAGTAGCCCTTGCGCTCGGCGTAGCTCCAGGTCTGCGTGTAGCCGGGCAGGTCGATCTCCACCTGGCCCTCCTGCAGCTTGGTCTCCTGCAGCGCGAGGATGTCGGCGTCCAGCTCCTCGGCGATCTCGGTGAAGCTCGGTTCCTTCCTGAGGACGGCGCGCAGGCCGTTTACGTTCCACGAGGCGAAACGGTACGGGCGGGTGATGATATCGGCCATGGGTGCTCCTTGTGCGGTCGAATCCGTATGCGGGCGTAAGCCGGGTGGGCGTGCCCGCAGGGGGTGCTGTTCGGCTCCATCGTACCCGATGCGCAGGGATTCAGCGCCGCGCCCGTTCGCTCACATTTCGCGCCCCGGTGCGCCACTTCGCGCATGCGGGGGCACACGCCGGCCCAAAGATGGGTTGACGTGCCCATTCGTTCACAGTCTTGTCTGCGCAGCGCCGTATAATGAAGATTCGTGAGAATGCATTTTCCGTGGCGGCGCGCCGCCGTCACGACTCTATGGAGGAACCCATGGCGGAGGAGCTTCACCCCACGACCCACTGGTCGAATAGCTGCATGTCGGTCATCAAGGCGATGTCCGTGGTGTTTCTGATACTGAGCCTCATCTACCTGGCGGTCGCTGGGGCGAACTTCGCGGTGCTTGGCGCCGTCTTCATCGATGCCGAGTGGGCGGGCACCGCACGCGCTGCGGCGTTTGGCGGCGTCGCGTTCGCACTTGTGCTCGCGCTCTCGCTCGTGGGCATGTGGGCCACCTCCACCCGCGCCGAGCTGCATGCCATGATCTACACCGGCCTTGCCGCTGCCACGGCGGTCCTCATGGTCGTTGAGGTGGTGACCGGCTGCTTCGGCGCGCGGGACGCGGCCTTCGGCATTGCCTATATCAACGGCTTCAGCCTGTTTACCGGTGTGCTCGCGGCCGTGTGCTGCGGCCTTGCTATCTCCTCCATCGTCTCGAACCGCCGTCTCGCACTGAGTGATGTGGAGCTGAACTGGCCTTCGGCCGACGAGCTGGTTGCCGCCTTGGACAGTGTGCCCGTACCGGCGGACGTTCTGCAGCCGGAGGCTCCGGCGGCAGATGCCATGCAGCCCGCGCCCGAGGCGGAGCTCTCCGTTGCGGAGGAGGCCGTCGAGAGCGAGCCGGCAGAGGAAGAGACCTTTGATGCGTTCGAGGCAGACGAGGTCGCCGCCGAAGCTGCTCCGCTGACGGACGAGATTTTGGCTGAGGACGACCCCGCCGTCTTCGTCCAGGATGATGCTCCCGTGGACGAAGGCACTCTGGAAGACGAGGGGGACGAAGGCGACGCCCTGTTCGGGGGTAATTACGCCACCCATACACCGGAGCCTCTCGAGTCCGATTCCGTCCAGCCCCTCGAAGACAGTCCGGAGCCCGAGCCGGCTGCCGTGCCTGTTCCAGATGTCGACGCCACCGCAATGCTCCGCATCGATTCCCGTCTCGTGGGCGAGGCCCGCGCCGGCCGTGCATTCGCCGAGGAGGATGTGGTGCTCGATCCCTTGCAGGATCTTGACGAGCCCGATCTTGCGGACGACGAGGATGATGACGAGGACGACGCGCCCTTCACGGGCAGGCACTTCAGGCCTGCGCGGTAGGGACGCGCCCGAGGGCGCGTAATCGCGTGCGATATATGAAAGAGGGTACCATGGCATCTTTGGTCATAACCGATTCCGCGCAGGCGGCGTCTGAGCTCAAGCAGTTGTTCGCCGAGCACAGCCATGCGGTCTTCTTCGGCGGCGCCGGCGTGTCCACGGCAAGTGGCATTCCCGACTTTCGCAGCGTGGATGGTCTCTACCATCAGCAGTTCGCCTATCCGCCCGAGACCATGCTCTCGCATTCCTTCTACGTGACCCACCCCGCGGAGTTCTTCGACTTCTACCGCAAGAAGATGATCGCGCTGGACGCCAAACCAAACCGTGCACACGTCAAGCTTGCTAAGCTCGAGGAGGCGGGCAAGCTTGATGCCGTCGTGACGCAGAATATCGACGGTCTGCACCAGATGGCCGGATCCGAGCGCGTCTGGGAGCTTCACGGCTCAGTACACCGGAACATCTGCCAGAAGTGTGGGTCTGTCTACGACGCCGAGTGGATCTGCGCGCGCAGACACGAGAATGAGCGCGGCATCCCCATCTGCCCGGTCTGCGGGGGTCGCATCAAGCCGGACGTGGTGCTCTACGAGGAATCGCTCGACGAGGGCGTGCTCATGGGTGCGGTGAACGCCATTGCGCAGGCGGACATGCTCGTGATCGGCGGTACCTCGCTCGTGGTGTATCCGGCGGCGGGTCTCACGCAGTACTTCCAAGGCGACAAGCTTGTCATCATCAACCGCGATCCCACTCCGCAGGACCGAAATGCCGATGTCCTCATTTCCTGCGACATCGCCCAGGCCTTCGACTTCTAGTTTGGAAGTGCCCCCCGGATGTCCCGGCGGGCCATGCGGAGATTCCGGATAACTAACCCATAACAAGCAAGCGGCGCGTCCCGGTGACCGTACTGTCATCAGGGCGATTGCCTTGCCATGCCGTTCACCTATTTAACTGGTGTGTTTCGGCGGCAGGTCGGCGATCCCCCCCCCTATATATATAAGTGCCCCACGGAGCATGATGGAGCGAAGCGTCCTGTCGGGCGTCACGTGTTCCTCGTGAGAGAATGGAGGCATGATGGCAGAATCGACCGTACAGAACGCTCATGAGATGAGGGCGATCGGGGACCTTGAGGCCGTGCATGTTCTGAGCGTTCAGGACGCTGCCTCCCAGAATCTTATGCTTGAAGGCTACCTGAGGCTCTATATGGACCGCTGTCACGACCAGAGGAGACTCGACGAAAAGACCATCAAGGCGTATAGCTGCGACATCATCCAGTTTATGGCGTGGCTCAACGAGGGCAGACTCCAGTTCGACCGCGAGTCCATGCGCAGCTACGTGGCGCACCTCAACCACAAATGGGCGGCAAGCATCGTGCGGCGCAAGCTCGCCTCGATGAGGGCATGGGCGAATTGGCTCAAACGCGAGCGGCTTATCTCGGCCAGTCCGTTTGAGAACCTGGAGATCAACGTGCGCATGCCGCCGCTGCTGCCGAGGGTCATCGCACTGCCGGAGCTGAGACGGATTCTCGAGCCGGCGGGCTCTCCGTTTACGGAAAAGAAGAAGCGCAAGAGGGCCTGGTAGCATGACGCCATCGCCCTGCGCGACCAGGCAGTGCTGGAGATGCTCACGGCTACCGGCATTCGCGTAAGCGAGTTGTGCTCACTCAATATAGAGAGCATCGATTTGGAGTCGAAGACGGTGCGCGTGTTCGGCAAGGGATCGAAGGAGCGCGTCGTCATCCTGGGGTCCAAGCAGACCATCGCGGTGATGGAGGAGTACATGATTGCGCGCAAAGGGCCCGAAACCCTCTGGTCTCAGCCGAGCACCGATGCGCTCTTCTTAAGTAGGAGCAAACACCGCCTGACCGATCAGGCGGTTCGAAAGATTATCCGTAAGCGTACAAGCGAGGTGGGGGTGGAGAACCACATTACTCCGCATATGTTTCGTCATACCTTTGCTACGACCCTGTTAGAGCAGGGGGTTAGTATTAGGTATATCCAACAGCTGGTCGGACACAGCTCAGTGAAGACGACGGAGCGGTATACGTACGTTTCGTTCGCGAGCCTGAAACAGGTCATGGAGGAACATAATCCGCGCGACGTTATCAGCAAATCGTGAGGTAGAGGTGTTCAAATTGCGGAGAACCCCGAAACAAAAGGGAAATGCAAAGACGTTCTGATGCGTAGTATTGCCAATCGAATAACCTGCATATATTGGGTATAGGAAAGAGAAAAGGGCACTAAATGCGGGGTCAGAGGACGTATTTGAATAAAACGGCAGGAAATCAGTGTCAATGTGAGGCGGAAAACAGGAAAACTCGCCTGAAAAAAGGTGGACAAAGAATAAATCGGTGCTAGACTGAGTTCCACCGGTAGAGCTTAGGCTACTTTCGTGTCGATTCGAAGTCATAGACTTGGAAAAGGCGCGCAAGTAGACTAGACTCTATATCTGGAGATTATCTGTTCCTCACGGAAGGAGAAAGACGTATGACAGCTTGCGTCAACAGGAAGCACACTAAGAAGGTGGCAGCCGTCGTCACCGCGTCCCTCGTGGGCGCCCTGAGCCTCGGCGTGGCGCCCGTGGCCGCCATGGCCACCGACGAGGGCATCAGCACCCAGAGCGTGTCCGAGCAGGAGGCCTGGGCCAACGGCACCATCACCTACGCTCACGACAACCAGGGCTATATCATCAGCGATCCGAGCAACATCGAGTTCGAGGCTGGCTCCGGTAGCGAGTATCCTATGGTTCTCGAGGTCACCCCGAAGAACGGCAAGGCGGTTCGCGTCAGCCAGCGCAACGTGAAGTACTTCACCTCCGCTGGCCGTCAGATCACTAACCCCAACCGCTACAATTGGGGCATCGGCACCTACAAGATGGAGATTAGCGCTCCCGCTACCAGCGAGTATCGCGGCGGTGTGCTCGAGGTTGAGTTCAAGATTGTTGCCAAGTCGCTCGAGGGCGTTCAGCTCTTTAACTCGGCGACTGGTGACGTGAGCAACTCCACCTTCACCTACAACGGCGAGCCCCAGCTTGTTAACTTCTACATCGACGGTAAGATTCTGCAGCCGACCGATGTAAACGTCGTGTTCTACAAGGCCGGCTCCGATAGCCCCCTCGTCAGCGCGGATGGGAGCAACATTCCTATCGATGCAGGCGACTATGTTGCCGTTCTGACCGGCACCGGTGACTATGCCGGCTCTGAGGTGCAGCTGCCCTTCACGGTGAACAAGCTCGACATCACCAACGCCGAGGTCTCCGTGACTGACGTCACGACTGTCCCCGTTAACGATTGGCTGCCGACCGACGCCACCATCGACGGCATGGACGTGAACACGACCGACGATGTCGACATCACGTTCGTGAGCGCCGAGAACGGTGACCACGTCATCAAGAACAAGACCGTCTACACGGTTAAGGTTGCCGCCAACTCCCTCAAGAACCCGAACCTCACGGGCTCCAAGGAGGCCACCTTCAGCATCGTTGACATCCTGATCAAGGATGCCGACATTAAGTATGACGGCGTCGCCCTTGATGGCCAGACCGTGAATGTGAACCTCAAGAAGGTCGGCACCTACTTTGATGTTGACAAGATCACCGCTCTCTTTGGCGATCTCAGCATCGTGATCACCAATGCCGCCGGCGAGGTTGTCGACGCCAACACGGTCAACGACGTCCCCGGCGACTACACCGTCACCGTGCGCGTCGACGCCAAGGCCAATCAGTTCAAGTACGGCAGCGACACCGTCTCCATGACTGTGAAGACCCGCAACGGCGACATCAATGCTGACGCCAACGCCTACTTTACCCTTGACGGCACCGTTGTCGACCACGTCGAACCCGTCACCTACGACGGCGAGAACGTGCTCGATCGCATCGGCACTGTCGTCGAGCACGAGGGCGAGAATCTGACCGCTGGTGAGGACTACACCGTCACGGTTAAGAACTCCCTTGGCCAGACTGTTGACAGCATCGTCGATGCCGGCGTCTACCACGTCATCATCTCCAGCGATCTGTACAACCTGACCGGCGACTGCGAGCTCACCGTCGTCGTGAAGCCGATCGCGCTCACCAAGGTCTACATCGGCTCCGACGCCGAGAAGGCCTTCGGCAACGAGGCGTTCATCCCCTACACCGGCGAGGCCGCGAGCTACTACTTCTACGTCCTCGACAAGGACGGCAACGAGGTTCGTCTGCCTGAGGGCACCATCGAGCTCGATCACTTCTACTTCACCGCTGAGGGCGAGAGCAAGGCCGTCGACACCGACGAGATCGTCGAGCAGGGCGTCTACAAGGCCTCCATCAAGATCGCCGCTGGCGTGAAGAACTACGTCTTCCTGGGCGAGGAGGCCGAGAACACCCTCAAGGTCGACGACGCCAAGGTCTTCTCCGACGTCCCGACCACCTATTGGGCCGCCGAGAACATCTACAAGGCTGACGCGCTCGGCTACATGAACGGCTACAACGGCACCACGTTCTTCGGCCCGCTCGACAACATCAAGCGCGGCGACGTCGTCGTGACGCTGTACAAGATGGCCGGCCAGCCCTCCCCGTCCTGGCTCGAGGACTACAAGAGCGAGACCGACGGCTACGTCACCGGCTTCGACGACGTCGACTCCTCGATGTACTACGCCAAGGCCATCGCCTGGGCCAAGGCCGTCGGCATCACCAGCGGTGACGCCGGCACGAACAACTTCCGCCCGGAGGACAACATCTCCCGCCAGGAGCTCGCCAAGATGCTCTGCGTTTACGCCGAGAAGACCGGCAAGGACGTCGAGGTCGACGCCGACGAGGTGCTCGCGAAGTACGATGACGCCGACACCGTCGCCCCCTGGGCCGAGGAGTACGTCGCTTGGGCCGCTGAGGCCGGCATCATGGGCCAGGACAGCCCGCTGCGCGCCTCCGACCCGATCAACCGCGCTGAGGTCGCCACGATGGCCGTCCGCCTGCAGCCCAAGCCCCTCGAGGGTTCCGAGGACCTCATTCCTCGTCCGTAGGCTGACGCTTGAATTCCGTTTCTCTGAATCGGGATAGCTTATTCCCCTGGGCAGGTTATCCTGCCCAGGGGTTTTCCCGTCAGCTGGCCACGGGTGCCCGGACGCGTGGGGCCCCTGGCCTTTGACCACAAGCAAGCTGTCGCGCATAAGGCTCCGGAACGAAGGCGCCCTCCCCGGTTGCGGGGAGGGCGCCTTCGGTTGTTTCTAATCGAGATCCCGGCGCCGCCATGCAAGACTGCTCGCATGACGAGGCAAGCCCATCGAAGCAATCCGAAGCATGAGGCCTCCTGACGTGCTGGGGGCCTTGATGACCATCGTGTAGGTGCCGGCCTCGTGGATGGTCTCGGGGTTGATCTTGGTGGCACCGCGATAGTACTCGACGTCTTTCTGGCTAACACGAACCTCCTTGGTGGCGTACTCAGGCGTGACCTCGAGGACCATGGGGTACTTGCTGCCGGAGCCAACCTCGAACTCGATGTTGCTCGGGTCGTCGATGATGTAGCCCTGGTTTCGTGAGCGTAGGTGATGGTGCCGTTGGCCCAGGCCTCCTGCTCGGACACGCTCTGGGTGCTGATGCCCTCGTCGGTGCCCATGGCGGCCACGGGGTGCCACGCCGAGGCTCAGGGCGCCCACGAGGGACGCGGTGACGACGGCTGCCACATTCTTAGTGTGCTTCCTGTTGACGCAAGCTGTCATACGTCTTTCTCCTTCCGTGAGGAACAGATAATCTCCAGTTATCCGTATCGTCAATAAAACCGCAGGTAAATTGCTGTTTTTCAAGCTGGAATAAGCCGAGTTCACGCTTTCGTTACCTCGTAAACCAGACAGAGCGGACGAATTCCAGGGCGAATCCCTCTCTGTTTCTAGAAGCCTCGTTAATTCCCTCAGGGCATCTATGCTCTGTCCATGTCGTATCGGGCCGCAGAGGGCATTCTGTGGCCTCGTTTTCGATCACTATGCTCCGTCGCCCTGATTGTGGATTCGGCTGCAAATCTTGTGTCCCGCGCGCTCGTCGGGGCGCCCCGATGCACTCCCTTTACTACACTGATTGGGCGCAGGCTCCCATTCCGTATGTCCCTGTGATTAGCTGAGCGATAGGGTGCCTGACGAATGATCTGTCGGAACTTCTCTGTTCATGCCGGCCGAACATCGCCCGGGCGTCCCGCACATGGGCTCCATCTTCGGCTGCATGAGGAATGTGGTGGATGCTATGCCCTTGGCGACTGACGCTCCCATCCAGCCCGCGCGCTCGCGCCGGGCTGTCGTGTTGCCGCTCATCGTCATCCTGCTCGTGCAGCTCGCGTTGTGCTCGTGGTTTGCCGTCAACAAGGATGGCCTGTTCCAAGACGAGTCGTACACGTACTTTCTCGCGAATGGCAACTGGCTGAACTCTGTGCCGGAGGAGGGTGTCGTCTACAGCGACGGCGAGCCCTGGCGGGAATGGGCGTCGGTCGATTCGTTTTTGGGGATCGACCCGGAGATGCTCTACAAGAACCAGGAGTCGGACAACCACCCGCCCCTGTACTACATCTTCTTCTCGCTGGCCTACTCGCTGTTCCCGGGTTCGGTGAACCCCATCATCGGCGTCGCTGTCAATATCGTCTTCGCGCTCATCACTACAGTCGAGCTGTATTTCCTCTGCCGGCTGCTGGATATACCGCGTCGTGCCTCGCTTATGCTCTGCGCGCTATGGGCCGTCAATCCCGGCATGATCAACAGCATGCTCTACCTGCGCATGTATCAGCTGCTGATGGTCTTCTTCCTGGCGGCGGCCATCGCGGCGTTCAGGTACCTGCGGGCGGACCGGATCGGCCCCGGCTCTGTGGCGGCCGTGTTCTTGGCCACGGTCGGCGGCCTTCTCACCCAGTACTTCTTCTTGTTCTTCGGTTTCGTCTTGTACCTGTGCTGCGGCATTGCGCTGCTTGCGCGCCGTCGCGTGGCGCATGCGGCGCTGTTTGCGGCCGCGACGATCGGCGGCGTGGTCGCGGGCATCCTGCTGTTCCCGCCGAGCGTCGACCACCTGTTCTCGAGCTTCCGCGGGCAGGAGGCCCTCGAGCGCGCAGCCACGGGCGATTCGTTCGCGAGCTTCCTCGTCGAGGACTTCCGCCTGCTGAACTCAGGTGTCTTCGGCTATCTGCTGCCGGTCATCGTGGCGGCTATCCTTATCATCGCGCTCGTCGCCCACATCCGCTTGCGCCGCGCGGGCGTCGCCCCGGCCGGCCAACATGTCCGTGCAGGTGAGGGTGCTCCGGCGCAGAAGGACGTCTGGTGGTTCGGCATCGGCATCCTTGCCATCTCCTCGGCGTTCTACTACGTGGCCATCGCCCGCGTGGCGCCGTTTGCCTCCATCCGCTACCTCATGCCCGTGGACGCCGTGCTCATGCTATGGCCATATGCGGCGCTGTTCGCCGTCATCCGCCGCGCGGTGCGCCAGCGCGGGGCGGCGGTTGCCCTGGCGAGCGTGTGCGTCGTGGGCGCCGTGGCGACGGCGAGCGGGTACGCCCAGGGCATCAAGTATTTCGACCAGCAGGACGATGCCGTGGCGGCGCTGGCGGA
The DNA here is from genome assembly GCF_016902615.1 of Collinsella tanakaei. Lineage (GTDB taxonomy): Bacteria > Actinomycetota > Coriobacteriia > Coriobacteriales > Coriobacteriaceae > Collinsella > Collinsella tanakaei_A. Next base: position 6,617 of record NZ_JACJMB010000015.1, on the reverse strand, counting down.
CGAAAACGACGCCATGGTCGCGGTGTGGCAGGACCAGGTGCTGCAGGAGGCGATTTTCTACGACGCGCTCTCCTACGACAAATCGGTGTACTTCAACTCGATTGAGGGCTTCGACGCGTTCGATTTCACGACGCTCGGTCCCGACTTCACGCTCTATGTACAGAACGTAGTCGACGCAGATGTGTTTATTGCTCATCTCATGACGTATCCCGATGCATCGGTCACGTATGTGGGCCATAATATAGATAGCAGTTATTTCATCTATGATGTTCATATTAGCTGCGAGCTGTCCGCACGATGAAGGGGCGCTGGGAAGGTGAGGCTTCCGAGCGTTCCTTCACTGCGTTATCTTGCACGTAGCTCGACCTGACCACAAGAAGGCCGCCGGACGATGGACGTCGTCCGGCGGCCTTTTGCTGCCCGGGTTGGTTCGCGCGCGTGCGCTACAGGATGCCCGTCTGGATGCAGGAGGTGATGATCTGCGCCATCTCGGCCCTTGTGCAGACGCCCTGCGGGTCCAGCAGGCGGCTTCCGCCTTCCGTCTCGCGACCGCTGATGATGCCCTGGTCGACTGCCCAGATCATGCTGGAGCGCGCCCAGCTGTTGGTGCGTGCGCTATCGGGCAAGGCGTTGAACTTCGCGGGGTCAGCCTGCAAGGTGTCCGCTCCCGCGAGGCGCGCGATCACGATGGCAAGCTGCTCACGGGTGAGCACGTCGCCCACACCGAAGCGTGCGGTGGCATCTCCCGGCTCGCCGTAGCCGCTGAGGACCTGGTTTTCCACGGCCCAGTTGACGGCGGCGGCGTAGTACTGGCTTTGGTCCACGTCGGCAAGCTGCGCGGGGCTCGCCTGGGTGCCGTTGCCAAGATACTCATAGAGGAGCTTGGCTAGCTGCTCGCGCAGCAGCGGGTTGTTCGGGCCGAAGACGCCGTCGCCGTAGCCGCCCATGATCTGGTGCTCGTAGACGAAGGAGACCGCGTCAAAGTACCAATCGCCCTCTGCCACGTCGGCGAAGGGAAGGGGCACGGGCTCGGGGTCCGGTTCGGGCTCCTCGTCGATGCAATCCTGCAGATAGGCGAGGGCTGCGTCCGCGTCAAGCGCGCCATGGCTGCCGTTAGCCTCGAGATCCGTGTTGTCCACCGGTGTGGCCGTGCTGTACAGGGCGCCGAGGATCTGCTCGGGCGTGGCGTCGGGCTCGAGGGCGCACATGAGCGCGATGGTGCCCGCCACGATGGGAGACGCCTCGGAGCTTCCGCACTGCATCGTATACTCGTCGGTAGCGGCGTTACCTGGCGTGTGGTAGGTGCTCCAGATGTAGTTGCCCGGAGCGCTGATGTCCTTCGCGGCGTTGTAATCAAAGCCGGCGATGTTCTCGCCTGTGGGCTCAAGTGCGGTCACTGACACGCATTCCTCGAAGTCGCTCGGGAAGATGGGGTCCGTGCCCGGCGTGGTCTTGTCCTTGTCGACACCCTTGTTACCGCCGGCGCACACGGTGATGACGTTGTGCTCGTCGAGCATGTGCTGGATGAGCTTATGGAACGCCTCGTCGTTCGCGCTGTCGCCGTAGCCGCCCACGCTCATGTTGATGACGCGCAGGTCATCAACCTGGTTCGACTCGACGAGTTTGTTCAAGTACGTATAGGCGGCGATCAGGTAGTTGGAGTCAATATACTTGTCCTCGTCGCGCATGATCTTCACCGGCAGGATCTTGGCGTTGAGCGATGCGCCGGCAAGGCCGGTGGCGTTGTTGGCGCGCGCGGCGACGACGCCCGCCACGTTTGTACCATGGCCGTCGCGGTCCTGTTCGTTTGCCTCGGCGAGGGACGTGCCGGTCACGGCGTCGTAGGCGAGGTCGGTCAGTACGTTGTCCTTCAGGTCCTCATGGTCGAGCAGCACGCCGGAGTCGACGACCGCCACGGTCACCGAGCTGCTGTCGGGCGCGCCCTGCCATACGTTTACCAGACCGGTGTCGTACGCCCAGTACTGGTTGTAGTTCTCGTCGTAGTCCTCGCGCTGCGTGAAGGGGTCGTTCACCGGGGCGGCGGCAAGTGTGCTCGCGGCGTTGTCCGTCTGTGCTGCAGGCGCCGTGACCTCTTCGGAGTCGATGAGGTGGTAGACGTAGTTGTACTGGACGGCGGCGACGCCGGAGATGCTGCGTGCGCGGGCGAGCGCTTCGGCATCGCTCATGTCCTCGCTTGGCTTCGCGGTGATGAGGGCGGCGCCCTCCGCATCGGTCCGGGCTCCCTCGACCGAGAGGCCCGCATCTTCGAGGCTGCGCATCACGTCCGTGTCGGCCAACAGGCTGAGGGCGTCTTCGCCGCTGTGGCCGTTCAGCTGGCGGGACGCCTGGGAGTCGAGTGTGACAATGATGCCCGCCGTCTCCTGTTCAGGGGCGGCCGGGGTCTGGGCGCTGGCTGTGGCGAGCGAGGGCGCGAGCGCCAGGCCCGCCGCGATGGCCAGGGGCGCGGCAGCTCGGGCGAGCATGTGTTTCATGAGGTTCATACAGGCACCTCTCTGCAGGTGGACGAACGTGCCGGCATGTGCTCCGCAGACGATCTGCCGTACGGCCCGGCCGTCCGCGGAGCAGCATGTTGCTTTTGACGGTATTGTACTGCGACGCCTGCGCACGCGGCTGCGCCACAGGAGGAGGGGCGACGTCGCCGTCGGGCGAATCGGTCGTCGAGCGGTTCCGGCCCCGCCTTATAATGGTCTTGAGGCGCAGGTGGAATGGGGAAACGGCGCGTCGTGGAAACGTTGGGAGGAAGGAACGATGAGTCCGATGGTTCCTCACCTGAAGAAGCATGCGGCACGCTGTCTTGTACTTGCCCTGGCGCTCGTCTCGCTCGTACCCGCCACGGCCTTCGCCGTGCCCACCAACGGGTGGGGAACGCTGCCCGATGGCGAAGCCTGCTGGTACGACAACGGCGTCATGGCCCGCTCCAAAGAGGTGTACGACCCCGCGAGCGACGCCTGGTACTGGTTCGATGAGGACGGTTCCATGGCGCACGACAAGGATGCGTACTTGCCGGCGGGCGACAAGTGGGTCCGCTACGACTCGCAGGGCCACATGATCAAGGGCGAGGATTTCCGCTATGGCGGCTGGTACTGGTTCGATCCCATCACGGGTGCCATGGCCAAGGGCTTCAGGTGCATTCCCGCCGGCGATGGCTCCAAGTGGGTGTTCTACGACTACGTTAACGGCCAGATGGTCCATGGCGAGCGCTACATCGACGGCTCCCATGGCGACCAGGCGGGCTGGATGTATTTCGACGACATCACAGGCGCCGTCGTGTACGGTTGGAGGGACCTGCCGGGCAAGCGGGTGTTCTACGACCGCATGACCGGCCGCATGGTATACGGTTGGCAGAACATCGATGGCCAGTCCTACTATTTCGACGAGTACACCGGGGCCCTGTCAACGGGCGGTTCCTCTTCCGATGAGAGCCATATCTCGACGGTGTATGTGACGAGCGGCGGCTCGAAGTATCACCGCAGCAGCTGCCCGACGCTGAGCCGCAGCAATCCCATCGCGATGTCGCTTGCCGATGCGATCGCGCAGGGCTATACCGCCTGCAAGGTCTGCAAGCCGTAAGGTTCAGTTCCAAAAGGATCGAGGACCCCTCGCGCCGTTCCAGCGCGAGGGGTCCTTTGCTGTGGGGGGGGGGCGCTCCGCGCCCCTTCCGCCTGCGCGGTTTTCTTGCTACCCGGTGCAGCCGTGTCGCCGCCCGCACTCGTCTGGATACAATAAAGCGTACCTATGCAATCAATCGCTTCAATTGCCGACGCTGCGCAGGCGTCGGAGGCGAAAGGATCTTCATGGCTCACGAGACCAAAACATGGCGCTGCGGCAAGTACGAGCTCAAGTTCGACCGTCCGCGCATCATGGGCGTGCTGAACGTCACCCCCGACTCCTTCAGCGATGGGGACGAGGGCAATCTCGACGTCGATGCCGCCGTGGCGCGCGGCGTGGCGATGCTCGATGCCGGTGCGGACATCATCGACGTCGGCGGCGAGTCCACGCGCCCCGGCTTCACGCCGGTCACGCCGGACGAGGAGGCCAAGCGCGTGCTGCCGGTTATCCGTGCGCTCGCGCAGCGCGGCGCCATCGTGTCGGTGGACACGCGCCATGTGGAGGTCGCCAAGGCGGCGGTGCGCGTGGGCGCCTCTATCATCAATGACGTCACGGGCTTCACCGACCCCAAGATGGTCGAGTTCGTGAAGAGCGGCAAGTGCGGCGTGGTGATCGCGCATGCCGGCGAGCTTGCCGAGCCCGCCGCCCGTGCGCACAAGGAGGTCCAGCTCGACACCTCGGCGGCGGCTTTCGTGGCCGAGAAGGCCCGCGCGGCCGCTGCCGCCGCGGCAGCCGAGGCCGCAGCGGCGGCAGCGCCCAAGAAGCGCAGCCGCGCTGCGGGTGCCATGCGCCTGGTGGGCGGCTTGGTGCAGCCCCAGCTGCCGTTCGCCGACATCCCGAACGGCTCTGCCGCCGCGGCGGAGAAGGAGGCCGCAAAGGAGCAGGACGCCGCCTCCACCGAGGCGTCCGCCGCGCCCGAGGCCGCGCCTGCCCCCGCGCCCGAGGCCGCCCAAAACGACCAGCTCGCCGCCCTTATGGCCCGTGCAGCGCGCCACGAGGAGGCCTACGTGAGCACCTCGCAGCTGCGCCGCTTCACCCTGCCCGACTCCGCCCCCATCATGCGCCGCGTCATGGGCTTTCTGTCCGACCAGGCGCGCGCCCTCGTGCATGCCGGCGTGGCGCGCGAACGCATCTGCATCGATCCGGGCGCGGGCTTCGGCAAGGGCACGAACGAGGACATCATCATCCAGCGCGAGACCGCCAAGATGGCGTCGCTTGGCTATCCGCTCATGTGCGCCGTGTCGCGCAAGCGCTTCGTGGGCGCCGTTTCCGGTGTGACCGAGGCGGCCGACCGCGATGCCGCCACGTTCGGCGTGTGCCTGGGCGCTATCCAGAATGGTGCCAACGTCGTGCGCGTGCACGACGTGGCCGGTTTCGCGCAGTTCTTGAACGGCTACTGGGCTGTGGCGCGCCCGCAGCCCCGCCGCGCCTTCGTGGCGCTCGGCAGCAACCTGGGCCGTCGCATGGACAACATCCGCGCGGCCAAGGACCTCATCGCCGAGATCCCGCTCACCTGCGTGTCCAACTGCTCGCGCATCTACGAGAGCGAGCCGGCCTACGAGGAGCGCCAGGAGCCCTTCGCCAACGCGGTGATCGAGATCCGCACCGAGCTCGCGCCGCTCGTGCTGCTCGACGAGCTCATGAAGATCGAGGACGCGCTCGGGCGCAACCGCACCAAGAGCGCCCGCCCCAACGGCCCGCGCACGCTCGACTGCGACCTGCTTTGGATGGACGGCGAGGTCCACGGCGGCGACAAGCTGCGCCTGCCCCATCCGAAGCTGGGCGAGCGCGACTTCGTGCTCATCCCGCTCGAGGACCTCATGCACGACCCGGCGCGCTTCTTCCGCTACGAGGGCGTGGATGTGAAGGAACCGGAGGACCGCGTGGGACACGTGACCGGAGAGCTGGGGGTTCTGTAGCATGGCTGACGAGCAGGTGAATGGGAGCGCCGCGGGTGCGTCGGCGCCGCTTGAGTATCGCGACGCGGTCACGTCCACGAATGACGTGGCCATCCAGGCAGCTCTCGACGAGGCACCGCACGGTTGGGCCGTGAGCGCCGGGCGCCAGACGGCGGGCCGCGGGCGCCGCGGGCACGTGTGGGCCTCGCCCGCAGGCAGCCTGTATCTGTCGGTGGTGTTGCGCCCGCAGGTCCCCATGCAGAACTTCATCGCCTTGTCGGCCGTGTGCTCCATGGGCGTGATCGATATGCTGCACGAGCTGGGACTTGCCGGGCGCGTGGGTATCAAGTGGCCAAACGACATCGTCGCGCGCGTCGACGCGCCCGCTGCCGGCGAGACGGGCCAGGCGTCCGCCGCGGCGTTCGACCGCAAGCTCGTGGGTGTGCTCGTGGAGGCCCGCGCCGGCTCGGATGGCCCCTTCGCCGTGGCAGGCATGGGCATAAACGTGCAGCCGGTAAAGATTGATGGGGCGCTGGCGTCTGAGTCCGAGGAGGTTGCCGCCGGCCCGAAGCCGCTCGCTCCCATCTCGCTTGCAGAGCTTCTGGGGGAGGGGGCGGAGGTGCCCGAGCTCACCGATCTTGCCCGCATGCTGCGCGACGCCGTGGTGGCGCGCGTGGACGCATGGGCGGCGGCCGTGCGCGCGGGCGGCGCGTCGGCCGGCCCTTTGGCGCCGATTCTTTCCGAGTATTTCGACATGGTGCCTATGCTCGGCCATCAGGTCGCTGTGCTCTCGCCGACGGGCCACCTGATGGATACCGGCGTGTTCGCCGGTCTCGACGTATGGGGCCGTGCCTGCGTGATGACGCCGTCGGGCGAGAAAGCGCTTCCCGCCGAGGCGGTGAGCCTGCGCGCGCTGTAGCGCGTCCGCGGCAGTGCCGCCGCGCCAAAATCGATGGCAGAGGGCCCCGGTTGTCTCGTGTTTGAACTGCGCCCCAAATCTTGGACGCGATAAATCATAACCGCTACGCGGCCTTCCGAAGGGCCTGCTCCCGGAACTCCGCCGGGGTCAGGCCCTTCAGCTTGACCTGC